>JBBDTI010000068.1:0-21407 GCA_040904565.1 Rhodothermales bacterium | reverse complement strand
ACGGGCATCTCCGCCCCGTACGAGGCCCCGGAATCCCCCGAACTCGTCGTGCGAACGGACGAACAAACGGTTGAGGAGAGCGTGGATACCATTGTCGACCTGCTCGAGGAGAAAGGAATTATCTGACGTCGCGGATCACACCTGCCACCCGTCACCCTACTTCCGTCAACCGTTTTGCCCTGGGACGCCTGGTTTACACTCGCGACGATCCTCGTGTTGATCGTGACGCTCGTTCGAGAATGGGCCCGTGTGGACATTTCGGTGCTGTCGGCACTGGGCCTCCTCCTCGTCTTCGGCGTGGTGGCACCCGTCGAGGCCTTTTCCGGCTTCTCGGATCCCGCCGTCATCACGATCGCCTCGCTGTACGTAGTTGCCGCGGGTATCCATCGTACGGGCGTGCTCTCGTCGCTGGACCGGTTGTTCGTCTCACCCCACGGTAATGTGGCGCCGCTTTTGATGCGCATCATGGTCCCGACCGCGGCGATGTCGGCGCTGCTGAACAACACGCCCGTCGTCGCGATGCTGATGCCGCGCATGCAGTCCGTCGCCCGCAAGACCGGCATCTCGGTGTCGAAGCTCCTCATGCCGATGTCGTTTTCCGCCATCGCGGGGGGCATGATCACCCTCATCGGCACGTCGACCAACCTGATCGCATCCGGACTCATGGTCGACGCCGGGTATCAGGGGTTCAGCCTGTTCGAGTTCGCGTGGATCGGGGTGCCCGCCGCCACCTTCACCGTGCTCTATATGGCCATGGCGGGGCACCGGTTGATTCCCGAATCGGAGCCGGAAGAGCGAGAAGACATCGACGCGCTGGACTATCAGTTCGAGCTGCGCGTCCCGGGCGACTCGCACTTTGTGGGGATGAGCGTCCAGCAGGCCCAGCTCCGGTCGCTGGGTGACGCATACCTGGTGCATATCCGGCGTGACGGGCATACGATTGGGCCCGTCACCCCCGAGGAAGTCATCAAGGGGGCCGACGTGCTGACGTTCACGGGTCGGACCGCCGCGATGGAGCGATTGCTGCTGCGGACCGACTTTCACGCCAATGTAGACGGACCGCCGCTGCACGATCCGGATTCCGACATACCGCTTTTCGAGGCCGTCGTCGCGGCGGGATCGACGCTGGTGGGCCACACCTTGAAAGAGGTTAGCTTTCGGGAGAAGTACCAGGGTGTCGTGCTCGCCATTCGGCGCCAGGACGAGTCCCTCCGCGGCGCCATCGGAAACGTCCCGCTCAAGCCGGGCGACCTGCTGCTCATCGAAGCCCACACGGGGTTCGACAGCAACTGGAATCAGAGCCAGGGCGACTTTTACCTCGTAACCCCAAAGTCACAGATTCGGCACGGTCTCAGCCGAAAGGCACCCATCGCCCTGTCGCTGCTCGCCGGGATGATCGGCTTTCACGTGGCCGGGGTGCTTTCGCTCGCCGCGGCCGCGTTCTCGGCCGCACTGGGGATGGTCCTGCTGGGTTGCCTGCGCGGCTCGGAGCTGCGCAAATCCATCGACGTGACCGTCATGCTGACCATCGCGGGGGCCTTCGGCATCGGCCACGCCGTCGACGTAAGCGGTCTGGCTGACGTCATCGGGCACGGCGTGGCCTCGGCCGTACCGAACCAGGGTCCGCTTGCCGTCCTGATCCTCCTCTACCTCATTACCCTGGTCCTGACGGAGATCGTCACGAACAGCGCGGCGATCGTCATCATGATTCCCATCGCCCTGGCGGCAGGGCTCGACCTTGGCGTTCCGCCGCACGCCGTCGCGCTCACGGTAACCATCGCGGCCTCGGCCAGCTTTCTGTCGCCCATAGGCTATCAGACCAACCTGATGGTCATGGGTGCGGGCGGCTATCGGTTCAAGGACTACTTCCGCGTCGGCCTCCCCGTCAGCGTGGGCATCATGCTGATCACGCTCGTCGTCGTGTCGCTGCGTTTCTTCTAGCGCACCGGCTACACGACCCGATAGGGAATTTCATCGGCCCCCGTGAACACCGCGTGCACCGCTTCCGCGCACATGCGGGCCATGCTGTGACGGGCGTCGTACGTCGCGCTGCCGAGATGCGGCGCGAGCACGACGTTATCCAGTTCCATCAGTCCGGGATGGACGGCGGGTTCCTCCTCGAAGACGTCGAGTCCGGCCGCCGCAATCGATCCGTCTCGAAGCGCCCGGACGAGCGCGCCTTCGTCCACCACCGCACCTCGAGCCGTGTTCACGAGAATGGCGGTGGACTTCATCCGACCGAGCGCGTGGGCGTCGATAAGATGGTGGCTGTCCGCGTTGAGGCTGCAGTGGAGCGACACGACGTCGCTCTTCTCAAGCAGGCCGTCGAGCTCGACCCGGCGTGCGCTCAGCCGCTGCTCGACGGACAGGTTGGCGCGGGACCGGTTGTAATAGATGACGTTCATTCCGAATCCTACGGCCCGCCTCGCCGTGGCGGCTCCGATCCGGCCCAATCCGACGATACCCATCGTTTTCCCCGTCAGGTCGGGCCCGAGCATGAGGTCCGTCTCCCATCGCGTAAACCGCCCTTCACGCACGTACCGATCGGCCGGGACGATCTGCCGCGCGGCGGCGAGCAAGAGGGCGAGGGCCATGTCCGCCGTCGCGTCGGTCAGCACGCCGGGCGTATGGGTTACGACGATACCGCGCGAGCGGGCGGCCTCGAGATCGATGTTGTCGTATCCGACGGCGAACTGGGCCACGACCTTCAGCGCCGGGCACGCGGCGAACACGCGGTCGGTGACGGGATCCGACAGGAGCGTCACGAGCGCCCGAGCGCCGCGCGCGATGTCGATCAACTGCTCCTCGTCGGGCCCTCCCTCCGAAAAATCGTGCTCGACAATCTCGTGACCGTCGAGCCGCTCGAAGGCATCGCCGGGGATCGGACGTGTAACAACAACTTTCATGTTCGTAGTCGGATAGGTAGCAGGTACTGCAATCGCTTTTCCAGATGGCCGCCGTCCGGATCTCCATGGGGCCGCCCGACCGTGCCGCGATCTCGGTATTTTTCGCGTACGAAGAGGTCGCGCAGGCGGTCCTTCCGGGTTGGTAAGGCAAAACTAATCCACAATTGCCGTCAATCGACGAAAAGCGAATAAAAGTACCAAAATCAGGCGTTGTTAAGGAGCGTTTCCACGTAGTGAATAAACGAAGATGTTACGGGAATGTTATGTCCACATATTGTCAACGTCGCAGCCATCCGATAGTACACGTTCGGTGGTAGCGTTCGTCATCGAAGCCATTCGGGCGCGGACAATCCTTTGATAAAACCGGAATAATATGGCAATAACGTCAATCAACTACATTCCTACCGAGATGAATCGATCGGCTTCCGACGCCCGTCCATCTTCATCTATCTGTGGATACTCCAACTGACGATTCGCTTCCAGGATCATCGACCGGCGCATCAATGATTGTCAACCTGCACGCACGATATATCGAAGCATGTGGATATCGGACATGCACCTCGGTGCGCGAGACTGCCGGGCAGGCAGACTGCTCGACTTTCTCCGCCGTCATGAGAGCGAGCATCTTTACCTCGTCGGCGACATCTTCGACGGCTGGTCGTTTCGGAAATCCTGGTACTGGGAACGTACCTTCAACGACGTCCTGCACGCTATCGTATGCAAATCGCAGCACGGCACCAACGTCGTATATATCCCGGGCAATCATGATGAATTTGCCCGGGATTTCGTTTATATGTGCGTCGGTGACGTCACGCTGCGCGACCGCTCGATTCACGAGACGGTCGATGGACGCCGCTTTCTGGTGCCGCATGGCGACGAGTTCGACGACGTGATCCAACATGCCAGGTGGCTCGCAAATTCGAGGGATTGGGTCGAAAGCTGTACGGCGCTCGTAGAACACTTCGACGGGCGTCTCGAAATCATTCGTTACGCGGACGTTGATAAAGACACACATCGGGAGGGGTGGGTTGCCGAAGGAAACGCTTACGGTGGGGATGGATTGAGCTGTGACGTCTCACCGACGATCGAATGGGCAGCCGGCGACGGGGCGCCTGATTCCGAGAGGATCGACGTGGCGTTGACCGACGAAGCGGCCTCGACGGCGGTCCCTCCCGCATCGATGATAGACATACTTCCTTTTCGGCCCTACACATCATGAATCTGCTCTTCATCGTACAGGGAGAAGGCCGAGGGCATATGACGCAGGCCCTGGCCCTGCGCGCCATGCTCGAACGTGCCGGCCACGACGTAACCCGGGTGTTGGCCGGCAGCGTGCGGCACCGAGAGTTACCGGATTATTTCGTAGAGAAGATCGGAGCGCCGGTCGAACGGTTCGGATCGCCCGGATTCAGCGTCGGCGCGAACCATCGATCCATCCGCCCAATCGGGACGATCGTCGAAAACGTTGCGCGCGCACCGGAATACGGACAGGCCCTCCGGCAGATCGACGACGCCATGGCCGCCGTCCGGCCGGATCTCGTGGTCACGTTCTACGAGCCGATGGCCGGCATCTATCAGACGCTGTATCGCCCCGACGTTCCGTTCGTGGCTATCGGGCATCAGTACATGTTCGAGCATCCTGCCTACACATTCGCCCCCGGCCGCCGTTTCGACCGTTCGGGTCTCACGCTCTTCACCCGTCTTACCGCCGTCGGCGCGGCGTGCAAGCTGGCGCTATCGCTCTATCCGGCCCCGGATCTTACGGACGACCGGCTGTACGTCCTCCCGCCGCTGCTCCGGAAAGCGGTACGTTCCTGTGCGAAAGAAGAGCCGGCGCGTGAGCCGTTTTATCTCATATATCTCCTCAACCGCGGTTATGCCGAACAGGTTATGGACTGGCACCGGGAGCACCCGGACGTGCGCCTGGAATGTTTTAGGGATGATCCCGACGCCGAAGACGTCGTCGAACACGACGAGACGCTGCGATTTCACCGATTGAACGACGTCACGTTTCTGGAGATGATGGCGCGGTGCAGCGGGCTGGCCTGCACGGCCGGTTTCGAATCCGTCAGCGAAGCGCTCTATCTAGGCAAGCCCGTGCTGGCCGTCCCGGTTGAAGGCCATTTCGAGCAGCGGTGTAACGCCTATGAGGTCGAGATGCTCGGCGCCGGCATTCGAGCCGACACATTCGATCTCGGGCTGCTGGCCGACTACCCGGTTGAGCATCGTCTACCGACGGCGGCGTTTCGTAGGTGGGCCGCCCAGGCCGAGGGGCGCGTGATCGAGGTGATCGAAGCTGTGGCATCGGGCAAACGGCCTCCGGAGCGCCGTTCCATTCACCCTACGGATGCAGCGTACTTCGACCAAGATGTGAACCGGGATGCGGACGACGATGTGGATGATACGCGCGTCGCTCAGGAGAGATGTACGTACGTAACGCCGGCGCCGCCCTGATCCCAGGGCGCTTCTTCGAACGACACGACATCTTCCCGTTCGGCCAGGTACTCGTGGATGGCCTGTCGCAGTGCACCGGTCCCTTTGCCGTGGAGTATCTCGATGTCGCTGAGATTCGACACGAGCGCCTCGTCGATGAGCCGCGTGACCTCCTCGATGGCCTCGTGGACGCGCCGGCCGCGCAGGTCGATGCGGCTTCGGGCCGTAAGCGCCGTCATCTCTCCGCCACTCTGTTCCACGGTGCCGAGCTGCACCTGCTGCTTGCGCTTTCCGCCGACCTTCTGCAGGCGATCCAGTGCGGTACGCAGGCGCATCGAGTTCAGGCTGATGACGGCCTCATCGTCTTCGATCTCGAGCACCTCCGCCGCGGTCGAGCCGTCATCGAGGACGACCTGGTCCCCCACCTCGATCGATCCGCCGACCGGTTTCGGCATCTCCGGCGGTTCGGGGCCGGATGCCGTCTGCCCGGGACGCGGTGCGACCCGCTCGGAGTCGGCGCCAGGCCTCTCGGATCGCCCGTCAAACTCGGACGCCGGCTCGGATCCCACGTCGGACTCCGACTCCGGCTCGGCGAGCCGCTGGTCCAGATCCTCCCGAAACGACGCGAGCTCCTCCCTCGCCCCTTTCGTCGCCTCGCGTTCGGCCTCCGCCTCCTTGATTTCGCGAATGGTCTTTTCGATGCGCGCGTTGGCCTCACCGACGATGCGCTCCGCTTCCTTGAGCGCCTGGTGTCGGATAGCCTCTCGTTCTCGATCCAGCTTTTCCGCCTTCCGTCGGAACTGGTCCCGCGCGTTGCGGGCACGCCGCGCTACGTCCTCGGCCTCGGCCAGCTTCGCGTCCAGCTCCTGCGTGCGCGACTCGAACGTCGTGATCAGCTCTTCGAGTGCGGTCTTCTGTTCGCCGACGAGCTCGCGGGCACGCTCGAGAATCGTCTCGTCGAGCCCGATGCGCTGCGCGATCTCGAAAGCATAGGAGGAGCCGGGGATGCCCGGCTGGAAACGGTAGGTCGGACTCAGGGTAGACTGATCGAACTCCATCGATCCGTTCTCGACGCCGTCCTTCTCGTGCGCGAATACCTTGAGCGTACCGTGGTGCGTCGTCGCGATGGTACGTGCATCCCGCTCGGTAAGCCGTTCCAGCACCGCCTGCGCCAGCGCCCCGCCTTCGGCAGGATCCGTGCCCGTACCCGCCTCATCGATGAGCACGAGGGAATCGCTCCCCGCGTTGGCCAGCATCGTCTTCAGGTTCGACACGTGCGAGCTGAAGGTGGACAGATCCTCTTCGATCGACTGCTCGTCGCCGATGTCGACGTAGAGCTGCTGAAAGATGCCGAAGCTCGACTTCTCGTCCACCGGCACCGGCAGCCCGTGACCGAGCATCATCGCGAAGAGGCCGACCGTCTTCATGGCCACCGTCTTGCCGCCCGCGTTCGGGCCGGTGATAACGAGCGTTCTGTAATCGTCGCCGAGACGGAGGTTCAGCGGAACGACATCCCGGGCGTTCGCAGCAGCATCCCGGGCTGTCGCAGCGGTATCCCGGGCGGTCGCAGCGGTATCCCGGGCGGTCGCCCCGAGGTCCCGGAAGTGAAACATGAGGACCGGATTGCGGCCGTCGATGATGTCGATCACGCCCTCGACGTTGAGATCGGGCACGACGGCATCCAGGTCGTTGGCAAAGCGGGCCTTGGCCTGCAGTAGATCGAACACCGCCAGCGCGCGGAGACCTTCTCGGATGTCTTCAACGTGGACGCGGACGGCCGACGTAACCTCCCGGAGGATGCGATCCACCTCGCGCCGCTCCTCCCCCTCGAGCTCACGCACCTCATTGTTCAGGTCGAGGCAGTCCGACGGCTCGATGTAGACGGTTTGACCGCTCGACGACGTGTCCTGGACGAACCCCTGGACCTTGCGCTTCGCTTCGGCGCGAACGGGAATCACCATCCGGCCGTTGCGGATCGTCGGCTGCTCTTCCGTGGCATGGCCTTCGCGCATGGCGCTGCGCAGCGCGTCCTGCAGTGCTTCCCGCAGGCTGGCCTGCTTGCGGATGATAAGCCGCCGGAGCCGCTGCAGCTCCGGCGAGGCGGAGTCCCGCACGTGTCCGTCGTCGTCGACCACCTTCTCGATGCCGTGTTCGAGCCCGGGGACGGGCGTGATGCGCGCGGCGACGTCGTGCAGGCGGCCGTAGCTCCCGCGCCGGCTTTCGAAGAAGGCGTGCAGGTGGCGAAGCGTGATGAGGACGCGCCGGAGCTCGACGAGCTCGCCCGGATCCAGCATCGCTCCTTCCGGCGTCGCTCGTCGCACCGTGCCCCGCACGTCCAGCACGTGCCGCAGGGGCAGCGGGTCGTCGTAGTCGAAAATCTCCTGCAGCTCCGCGACGCGTCCCAGCTCCTCCCGGATCCAGTTCACGTCCCCCGACATCCGCATCCCATCCAGCCGGTCTTCTCCGAGCGGACTGCGGACCATGCCGCGCAGGCGGCGGCGCAGGGCGTCGAAACCCAGCTTGCTCTCGCTCGATTCGGGAAAAACGTTCATGGGATGGCAGTCATATGCTGGATGCGTGCCTGATACCTGGGCGTCCGGGAGGCATCGGGCGGCCGGACGAGGTGAACCTGGCACGTACGCCTACGGCGGGAACGCACCGTCCCCTCACCCGACTTCCGAATGGTCTCCCACGTTGACGACGCGGGCGGACGGCGTAACACGGGCGTGCTGCCCGACGATCGAATCGTCGAGAACGGCTCCCTCGACGAGCGCCTCCGCAAATACGATGGTCCGCGTCAGGACGGACCGATTGACGGTCGCACCGGCTTCGATGGACACATGCGGACCGACGACGGAGTCGACGACGCGTGCGCCCGGACCGATGTAGACGGGATCTATCACGACGCTGTTCTCGACGTCACCCTGGTGCAGGTCGTCCCGCTCCTTCTCCAGGATGTGCCGTGTCGTATCTTTCAGCGCGGGGATCGTCCCGCAGTCCAGCCACTCCGTGACCGACGCCGTGGTGAACACGTCGCCTTGCTTGAGCATGCGATCGAAGGCGTCGGTCAGCTGATACTCCCCCCCCTTGCCGCGAACGTCGTCGTCGATCAGCCCGGCGATGGCCGTCCGTAGGGCGGCCAGATCCCGCACGTAGTAGATGCCGATGAGCGCCTCCGTCGAGATGGGTTCGGACGGCTTCTCGACGAGCTCGACGATCTTCTCCCCCTCACGGACGGCCACGCCGAAACGGCTCGGGTCGTCCACGTGCTTCACCCAGGCCACGACGTCGGACCCTTCCAGGTCGACGCCCGGCTCCATGTCGAACACCGTATCGGCGAATACCACGATGCCGTCCCCGCTCAGATGCGCCTCGGCAGCAAATACGGCGTGCGCCGTGCCTTCCGCCGTTTCCTGCACGGCGAAACGGGCGGACATACCGTGCCGCGCGCAGATTTCTCGCAACGTCTCATAGACGTCGTCTCCGAAATCCGGGCCCAACACGAATACGCCTTCCTCGAGGTTCGTGGGCAGCACGCGGTTGAACGTATCCACGATGCGTTCCACCATGCTGCGTCCCTTGACGTGAAGGAGCGGCTTCGGCGTAACGTGCGAATGAGGCCGTACGCGCGTCCCGCGGCCGGCCATGGGTATGATGAGCTTCATAGGGTCGTGTTCTGTTTGTCGTTCGTGGTTGCGTTCATCGGGGCGTGTTTGGTATCACCGAAACGTGGTAGGGTTCGTCGGGACCGGGAGCGACGCGGTGTTCCGGCAAACAGCAATACGCATTGCTTAAATGCATTACTAAGATGCGGACGCGACGACCGGCTATCCAGGTCCACCGTGCGTTATTCTCGTTAATTAGCGAGGGTTGTCGGGGTGTAGCATCGAAGTGTTTGCGATCGTCGGGCACGATCGTCGATCGGTAGGTGATCGAGATCAGACGTTCGCGAACGGGCGTGCACAGTCGGCGCGCGTTCGCGATCGGACGGTTTCTCTTTAGGGTTGCGCATCGTACCCTTTAGGTAGAGCGTATGTCAGACGCTCCTCAACTCGAGTCGAACATGCACGAATAGATCGAACCTATATGTCAGGCAAGATTCCTGAACCATCAGACGACGAACCGAAGGTCACGCCCGCCGGAAAGATGTCCGATCGCGAAATGCTCGCGTGGAACCGGAGGAACACGCGCGACATGTGGCGCATCTTCCGGATCATGGCGGAATTCGTCGAAGGGTTCGACAAGCTGGCCCAGCTCGGACCCTGCGTGTCGGTATTCGGATCCGCGCGCACGAAGCCGGACGACCCCTATTATGCCATGGGAGAAGCGGTCGGGCGCGAGCTCGTCAAGCGGGATTTCGGTGTGATCACGGGGGGCGGTCCCGGCATCATGGAAGCGGCCAACAAGGGCGCGCAAGATGCCGGCGGGATGTCGATCGGACTCAACATCGTCGTTCCGCACGAGCAGCAGAGCAACGCGTACGTCGACCCGGACAAAAACATCGACTTCAACTTCTTCTTCGTCCGCAAGGTCATGTTCGTGAAATACGCCATGGGCTTTATCGTCCTGCCCGGCGGATACGGGACGATGGATGAGCTCTTCGAGTCGCTGACCCTCATCCAGACGGGCAAGTCTACCCGATTCCCCGTCGTGTTGATGGGTACGTCGTTCTGGGAAGGCGCCGTCGACTGGCTCGAACAATCCGTATGCGCGGCAGGCAATATCTCTACGGAAGATCTGGACTTCTTCATGCTCACTGACGATCCCGTGGAAGCCGTAGAAATTATCGACGGGTTTTATCGAGAGCACGCCATGGTTCCGAACTTCTAGAACGACGTTCCGGGGATGCATCTCGATACACATCGCCCGGAACCCTCCTCCGACCGGACCTGTATCCTTCTATATCTTATCACGATGTTTATCCGGAATCGGTCAATTTTTAAAGATCGCTTTTAAAGATTGATGTGTCAGGGATCGACGTCTCGAGTACGTTTCTCGCTGCCGGGGGCGATCTTCGCTCCGATCCATCGATCGATAAGGCTACGATATTACGATTAGTTTCAGCCACCCACAGCCCGATAACAGGAGATGACTGTGAACTCTATGAAAACTGTGAACGCTGTATCCCTCCTTGCACTGCTGGCCGTTCTGATTGGCGGCTTGTCTGCTTCACCAGCGCTCGCTCAGGAGTATAAGGAAGCATACAACGCTGCGATCGAAGCTGCCCAGGGTCAGGATTATGCGACCGCACACGGCGAATTCGCGCGTGCCGCGGAACTCGCCGCCCAGGAAGGCGACAGCGAGATTGCCCAACGCGCCGCGCGGAATGCGGCGATCATCGATTACAATCTCGGTAAGCAGCTCGTCGAGAACGAGAACTACCAAGAGGCCGTCGAACGTTTTGACTCCGGCATTGAGATCTTCCCACAGTACGCCAATAATTACCTTGGCAAGGCGCGCGCCCTGAAAGGGCTCGACCAGCCGGAAGACGTCATTGCGGCCTACCAGGAACTCATCACGTTCGGTGAGGAGAATAATAATGCCGACGCTCTCCGACAGGGTCAGGCCGGCTTGCGCGACTACTACGTATTCCTCGCCTCGTCCGCACTGGGCCGGCGAGCCGAGCCGGCCGCGTCGGATGCGCGCGAAGCTCTCGAATATCTCGACGAGCTCGAACAGCAACTTGAGCCGGATGCCGACACGTATTTCTACCGCGCCGTGGCGCACAACGCGCTCGGCAACTACGACGAGGCCATCGCGCTAACCGATCAGGCCCTGGAAGTGCATCGCGGCAGCCGTACCGACGCGGCCAAGATCCACTTCATCCGCGGCGAGGCGCTGATGTACAGCGGCGAGACGGCCGCTGCGAAGGAGTCCTTCCAGAATGCCACATACGGCAATTACAAGAGTCTGGCCGAGCACTACATCGAAACACTTTAGCGGTCCGTTGATACATCGCGTGAGTCGGGCGTCGGCTCTGTTCCGGCCCGCTTCGAGCAGTGAGTTTCAGCAGGCTGCCAGGTGACCGTTCGACCAAACGACCGACTTAAAAAAAGCCCGTGCTCTTCACCGGAGCACGGGCTTTTTTGTTTATGATCTTTGTTTATGATCGATGGGTGATCCTGGCGGTCGATGGGTGATCCTGACGGTCGATGGGTGATCGACGGGCCGCTCTTCGGCACTACTTCGCTTCTTCAGGTGTCAAAAACACGAACGCCATGTATTCATCGCCATCGATCTTCGACGACTTGACGGTGTATTTCTCCCCAAAGCGCCGGCGAAGGTATCCGCGGAGGCCACCGACCTCATTCTTATCCAGCTTCACTTTGAGTACCTTGTCTCCCGAAAGCTTTTGAGCGGCATCCGCAAGCGGTTCGTACTTGGATACGCGACCGCCCCGACCACTGCGAAGCTCGGATAGTTCCTCCTGTGCCTTCTCTTCTGAGACGACCTCGAAAGAGAACTGACCGGCTTTCTTTGTTCCTGAACGTTTCGCCATCTTGCTCTCTCCTATTTATGTATTGAATCAGTAATTAATAAGGGTTGGCGTGAGCATGGAATGTATACATCCTCAGCCAAATAAGTTACACGCAACGGCCATTCGTGTGTAGATCTTGTAACGCATACAACGAATTGAACCATTCCTTTCGTACGCCCTGACCGAAGGAGCGGACCATTCTATATTCGAAAATATGAACGGGGCCTGAATTCGCTCTTAATTGGGCTGTGTTAACTGTTTACAATGTGTTTGTTATAAAAGATTCCAGATCGAATATTTACTGTACGGCGCAACTGTCAGTACCATCTACTCCACCTCGTAACATGTTGGGTAAGCAGAACGTTATCGACGAGTCATCCACGATGGGTGAAAACGTAGCGACCGGCCATCACGTCATCGTCGAGCCGGATGCCGAGATCGGAGCCGAAACCCGGATCGGACACTACACGGTAATCGGGCGCGGCGTCCGGATGGGTGAAGGATGCGAGATCGGATCTCACGTCGTCATTCACGATGGCACGCGCATCGGCGACGGCGTCCGCATCGACGACGGTGCCGTCATCGGGAAGCAGCCGATGAAGGCCGCCAACAGTGCCGTCACACGGACGGCGCGGTACGATCCGGCGCACGTCGGTCGGCGTTCCCTGATCGGTGCGGGGGCCGTCGTCTACGCCGGCAGCAGGATCGGAGAAGGCGTCCTCGTAGCGGATCTCGCGACGATCCGCGAGGAGGTCGAGGTGGGGGATTTTACCATCGTTGGACGGGGCGTTGCCATCGAAAACAAGTGTTCGATCGGCAGATATTGCAAACTGGAAACCAACGTCTACCTGGCCGCCTATTCGACGGTGGAGGATCGGGTGTTCGTGGCGCCGGGCGTGCTCACGAGCAACGACAACTATCTCGGACGGACGGAAGAGCGGTTCGAACACTATAAGGGGGCCATCCTGCGTCGCGGGTCCAGGCTGGGCGTCGGAGCCGTCGTGCTGCCAGGGAAAGAGGTCCAGCCCGACGCCGTCGTCGCGGCGGGGGCCGTGCTAACGAAGGATGCCGCCGGGCGAACCATCTACGCCGGTGTCCCCGCCGTGCGGCATGGCGACGTCCCGGCCAACCAGCTACTCGAGAATCAGAAATGGGACGACGTATGAATCTGGAAATGGTAGACCTTCGCGGGCAGTACGAGACGATCAGGCGCGAGATCGACGCGTCCATCGGAGCGGTCATCGACGAGACGGCGTTCATCCGCGGACCTGAGGTCGGTGAGTTCGAATGCAAGCTGGCGGGGTATCTCGACGGGGCCTACGCACTCGGCGTCGCCAACGGAACGGACGCGTTGCAGATCGCCATGATGGCACTCGACGTCGGGCCCGGCGATGAGATCATCACGTCGGCCTTCACGTTTATCGCCACGGCAGAAGCGGCCGCGCTGCTAGGGGCCACGCCGGTCTTCGCGGACATCGATCCGCAGACCTTCAATCTCGATCCGGACGGGATCGAATCCATGATCACGCCCGACACGAAGGCCATCGTGCCCGTTCATCTCTTCGGCCAGCCGGCCGACATGGACCCTATTATGGAGATCGCCCGCAAGCACGATCTCTACGTCATCGAGGACAACGCTCAGGCCATCGGATCTTCATATCAGGGTGTCAAGACGGGATTCATCGGCGACGTCGGGACGCTCTCCTTTTTTCCGTCGAAGAACCTCGGCTGCTACGGCGACGGCGGCGCCGTGCTGACGAACGACGACGAACTGTATCGGAAGATGCGGATGATCTCGAACCACGGGTCCGAGCGGAAATACCACAACGAAATCGTCGGCGTCAACAGCCGGCTCGATACGATCCAGGCGGCCATCCTGAAGGTCAAGCTCCAGCATCTCGATGAATACACGGCATCGCGCCGGCGAGCGGCGGCCTTCTACGACAGCCTGTTTGCCGACAGCGACCTCATTACGACTCCCTTTCACGCACCGGACCGGACCCACGTATATCATCAGTACACGCTGCGCGTCTCCGAGGACGTACCGGGTGGACGCACCGGGCTCTCACAGCATCTTGCCGAGCAGGACATCCCCCACGCCATCTATTATCCGGTTCCACTGCACGAACTCCCCGTCTTCGCCGATGGAGGCTGCCGCTTCGACGACCTGAGCGAGACGGAGCACGCGGCCCGTGAAGTGCTTTCACTGCCGATGCATACCGAGCTTACGGAAGAGCAGTTGGAGTACGTCGGGCGGGCCGTGCTGGAGTACGTCGAGGGATAGGAGACAGGCTATATTGAAACGCCGGCGTGGATCTCATCGCACCACGACGACGGTCCACGTGCGGTCGAGGCTCGCCGTGCGAAGGCGCGCAACATAGAGTCCGGGAGCGACTACCCGTCCGGCCGCGTCGCGTCCGTCCCACTCGAAATACCCCGACTCGGCCTCACGATGAAGCACCTCGCGCCCGAGCACGTCGAAGATAGAAACGTGCGCGTCCGGCGGAACCCGTTCGATCCGCAGTGGAGCGCCGGAAGACGGATAGGGATTTGGATAGGGTCCCCCCATTTCGTCGTCCGGGACCTCTTCGGATTCCAGGAGGGTGGGTACGTGCGCGTCGACCGCGATGCGATCCAGATCCGTCCCGATCACCGTGGCGTACCTGGGGGACCCCACGCGGGCCGACACGGCGAGACGGCGTACGCCCGCCTCGATGGCCCCTCCGTTCGCCACGAACCCGACGATGCGTAATTCGCCCCGTTCAGCGTCGTACCCGGTTCGAAGCGTGAACCCATCGCCGTGCTTCAGACTGGTGGCGGACGTTCGTTCGGCGGTGGGAAGAATGAGCTGGAACGCCCGGATGGGCACATCGTGCTGCAGTTCGAGCACGTACTCGCCGACCCCAGTCGACTGAAGCGTCACGTGCGCCACGCCGGAAGACACCTTGGCTACCGGAACCGATTCGATCGGAAGCGGGAATCCGTCAGGCCACTGGCCGCGCGCGACGGCCTGGGAGAGCACCGTCAGGTCCCGCACGTCGAGCGTGCCGTCCCCGGCGGGAAAAGGAAAGAGATCCGCGGCAGACGCTTGTGCCGGCTCGGGCGAGATCCGCGCCAGCACAAAGTCGATGGCGTGGACAATGTCCAGCACGTCGACGGAACCGTCACCCTCGGCGTCCCCCCGTCCGCCGCGGCCCTTTCCTTGTATTGAGATCGTTGACGGGCTCTCCGATCCGTTATGCTCGAAGACGAGGTCCGCCTCCTGGATCCCGAAGGCCGTGTCGGCGGGAGCGAACGTAACGGCAAACTGCAGGCTGTCGTCAGGGGCGACGAGGCCCGAGTCGGGATTGACCGAAAACAGAGGGTTCGTACTCGTAACCGACGTGACCAGCAGCTCCTTCGTACCGCCTGGATTGTATACCGTCACGACGGCGCTGTCGACGTCGTCGACGTCAACCCACCCGACGTCAACAACCTCCGGCAGCGCCAGAAACACAGCCGTGCCCGGAACGATCGTTAGCGTATGCGCCGCGGAACCCGCTTGTACGTTCGCGTCGGAGCCCTCCGGTATGGCGAGCGCCCCCAGCACGTCCGACAGCGCCAGGACATCCACGATCTCCGTTTCCACGGCGCCCGCCGTAAAGCGCATCGTCAGCAGCGAATCGTACGTGCCGGCCGGCAGCGACGACACACCTTCCCCGAGGAGCACGACATCGACGGAATGCGGCCCGGCTTCATACGAGACGGTCCACGTCCCCTCGTCCGCCACGGCGGGACCGCGCAGTACGTCGGCGATGGACAGTGAATCGATCGTCCACCCTACGCGGAACTGAATCCCCTGGAGTCCGGAGGGAGCCGTAAAATCGAGCCGCAGCGGAACGAGCACGCTGTCGTCCTCCGCCACGGCCTCTCCGGATGCGCTCTGAAACCCGAGCGTTCCACCCGCCGCATCATCCGACGTATACATCTCCACCGTGACGTCGTCGAGGCGCGCGTTCGAGCTGGACGCACTGATGCCCTGCCCTTCAAACCGGACGACGACGTCCGGCGACCCCAGAAGCGAAGACGGAAGAGCCACCGAAATGAGTTCATAGGTCGACGAGGCCGACGGCAGGGCGGCACCTGCGCCGAATACCGTAATCGGGAACGTCGCGCCGCCGTCCGTCGAGGCCGCCACACGTAGATTCGTGACGTCGTACGATCCCGTCCGCCGTGCGAGATAGGACAGCGTGGCGAACGTCGCCCCGGCAAGGTCGAAGACGGGCGTCCGGGCCGACGTCGCCTGCGAGCCGCTGTGCGCCAGGTTATTGAGGCCGGATCCCGTCGAGGACGATCCGGAGGACGTCTCCCATCCCGTGTCGAGGACCCATCCGGCCGGGGCTGCAGGCGGTGTCACCGCATCGAAGTTTTCAGCGAGAACGGCCGTCTGGCCCTGGACCGGCAGGGCGACCAGGAAGGACAAGACGAGGAAGGTCGTTACGAGACGGGCCGGCCGCCGCGTGGATGGTAGCCTCGACGAGAGAGCAAACCGTCGAATGATCGGAAGGTCGTCGAAGTGGGGCATGTCCGCCTCCGCGCGTCTCACGCGCCGAATCAGAAGAAACAGTGGTGAACTGTACTTCTAGACACGAGGGCGCATGAGATATAACGTGGAGGCCGGAAAAAAGCGGACGGATCGCCACAACCAGTGAGCCTCTAGAAGTCGCCGCCGCCGAGAAGGAGCACCTTATCGCGGTCGTGCGGGATGTGCTTCAGGGCATTGCGCGTATCCACGATCGACCTGGCGTGCTTGGCGATCATGGCATAGGGGAAGGCGCTGTGATCCGTGACGATGACGCACACGTCGTGACTTTTCACCACCTCCTCCGTCAGATCCAGCGATTCGAGGTTGAGGTGGCACGAGTCGCCGTCCACCTCGAGCGTGTCTACATGCGGATCGCTGTAGGCGACCTGATCGATGCCGCGCTTTTTGAGCAGGTCGATGATCCGGTGCGCGGGCGAGTGGCGCGTGTCGGATACGTCCCGCTTGAAGGCTGCGCCCAGGATGAGCACCTTCGCATCCCGCAGCCGCACGGGCTGGTCGGCGATGGCGCGAACGACGGAATCCGCCACGTAGAACGGCATCATCTCGTTCACGCGGGCGGACAGCGTGATGAAGTTGGTCTCGAAATCGTAGCGCCGGGCGAGCCAGGACAGATAATACGGGTCGATGGGGATGCAGTGGCCGCCCAGTCCGGGGCCGGGATAGAACGGCATGAACCCGAAAGGCTTCGTCGCCGCCGCATCCACCACCTCCCAAATCGAAATGCCGCCCATCCGGTCGCACAGCTGCGCCAGCTCGTTGAGCAGGGCGATGTTGACGGACCGGAAGATGTTCTCCAGCAGCTTTTCCATCTCCGCCACCTTGGGAGAGGAGACGCGGTGGACGTGCTCGGACACCTGACCGATGGCCTGGGCGGCCAGTTCGGTGCACGCCTTCGAGACCCCGCCGACCACGACGGGCGTGTTCTTCGTCGTGTACTGCCGGTTGCCCGGGTCGATGCGCTCCGGACTGAACGCCAGGAAATAATCGCGCCCGAGCTTCAGTCCCTTTGCCTTCGCCTGCTTTTCGAGGATCGGCTGTACGAGTCCCTCCGTCGTGTCCGGGTACGTCGTGCTCTTCAGTACGATCAGCTGTCCCTCGCGCAGGTGCTCGGCCAGCGACGCCGAGGCGGACTCGATATACGTGGTGTCGGGATCCTTCGTATCCGTCACCGGCGTCGGAACGCAGATGAACAGCACGTCGAGGTCCTTCGCCACGCCGAACTCGTCGGAGGCGATGAAGCGGCCCTCGTCGACTACCTCCTTGAACGTATCGTCGTCTACGTCCTGGATATGATTGTGGCCTGCATTCAGCCGAAGGACGCACTCCGAGTTCAGATCGATACCGACCGTACGGAATCCCTGGCCGGCGAACTCCACGGCGAGTGGGAGTCCGACGTAGCCGAGTCCGACGACCCCGATCGACGCCGTCCTGTCAGAAATCTTTTCCGCGAGCTCCCTCGCGACTCCCGTAAGCTGCACCGTCTCCCCGGAGGAAACGGCCGATGATGCCTGTGTATCAGCCATGACGTATTCGTTTGTTTGAATAGACGTGCATCGAATGCAAAAGCGGTGCCGAACCCGATCGATCCGGCCGGCGGACCCGAACCCGACCAATCCGCCCGAAAGTGCCGAACCCGATCAATCCGCCCGAAAGTGCCGAACCCGATCAATCCGTCCGCAGGTCCCGAGCCCATTCGCGGTGCTCCAGGTACCAGTCGACCGTCCGGCGGACGCCCTCCTCGAAGTCGACCTCCGGCTGCCATCCGAGCAATCGCCGCGCCTTCGAGATATTCGCCCAGGTAGCGGGTACGTCCGCTTCGTGGCGCGGTTCGTACTCGATCTTCGCCCCCTTCCCGATCGCCTCCTCGAAGGCGCGGATGGCATCCATCAACACGATGGGCGTGTCGGATCCCAGGTTGACGGCCTCGTAGCCGACCTCCTTCAAGCCGAGAATCGTGCCGCGCGCGATGTCGTCCACATACGTGAAGTCGCGCGACTGAGAGCCATCCCCATACACCGTCAACGGCTGCCCCTCGGCAATCCACTTGATGAATCGAAACGGCGCCATATCGGGGCGTCCGGCCGGGCCGTAGACCGTAAAATACCGAAAGACGGTAACGTCGATGTCGTGGAGGTAATGATACGTGTAGCACATCGCCTCGGCCGCCTTCTTCGACGCCGCGTAGGGCGACAGGGGCCGGTCCGTATCCTGATTCTCGCGGTATGGCATCTCGGTGGTCGCCCCGTAGACGCTGGAGGTCGACGCCAGGACGAACTTCTCCACGCCGTGCGCCCGGCAGAGCTCGAGCAGATTGAGCGTGCCGCCCAGATTCGTATCCGCATAGATGTATGGATTCTCGACCGACGGGCGAACACCCGCACGCGCGGCGAGGTTGATCACGGCGTCGAAGGTGTCCCTGTCGATAGTGTCTCCGTCGCCGGCACTGCCGCCGAACACCGTATCCCGCAGCGCATCGCGGTCGCAGATGTCGAGCTCGTGGAACGTAAATCCGTCCCGCCGCAGCTGCTCGACCCGCCACTTCTTGAGGCGGACGTCGTGGGAATCGTTCAGATTGTCCACGCCGACGACCGTGTGCCCGTCGTCCAGAAGAAATCCGGCCACTCTCGAGGCGATAAACCCCGCGACGCCGGTTACGAGATAATGACCCATCTATACTGGCTTAATGCTACGGTGGCTTAATGCTAACGTGGCTTGCACTGTCGGCAACATACTCGGCAACATACAGGCGGTAACATACGCTCCCAAAAAGCCTCGAGCGGGCCGAATTTCCACCTCGAGACGTACAGGGGATACTTTCAGGGCAGTGATTCGTGCCCAAAATCACCCTTTGCAGGACCTTTACGGCGGCCTTCCGCTTAAAATGTGCGGATTACCGTCAAGACATTCGATGACTATGCCCATACGTGCCGTCATTTTCGACCTCGATGACACGCTCTATCTGGAGCGGCAGTACATCAAGAGTGGTTACAAGCACCTCAGCGAGATGCTCACGGACGACAGCATAAAGCGCCGCGAGTTGTACATGTTCATGTGGGATCGCTTCCAGGAAACCGGAAAGGGCCGGCCGTTCGAGGACGTCCTGGAGGAATATCCGGAGCTCTGCAACGGCCATTCCACCGACGACATCTCGGAGGCGTATGTCACCCACCTCCCGAACATCAACCTCATGCCCCGAATGGGGAGCCTCCTGCGAAAGCTGAACGACAGCAGCGTGAAGCTCGGCATCATCGCCGACGGCTCGCCCGAATCGGGACGCCGTAAGATCGAGGCGCTGGGCCTGACGAACAAGCTCGACATCGTCGTCTTTACGGATGAGTGGGGCAAGAAGTACCGCAAGCCGCACGACCGGGCCTTCCGTCACGTGACCTCGGAGCTCGCGCTGCAGCCTGAAGAGCTGGCCTACGTGGCCGACGATCCGGGCAAGGATTTTCGCGCCCCGAACGCCCTCGGATGGAAGACCGTACGTCTTCGCCTCCCCTATCAGATCGTGTTTTCGTCCGAGTACGAAGAGCAGGAGGATCGCCCCTCGCTCGTCATCTCGGACATCCGAGCCCTCCAGGCCTTCCTCGAGGAAGCCTGCAAGATCGAAGGCGCCGTGACCCGGTAGCGGCGGCTTTTGGTCGCGGTGGGATGTAGGCGCGGTGGGATTTTTGGGCGCGGTGGAATTTTGGGCGCGTGATTGAATCAAGATGCTCGCCGTTGCGACATGTCTGGACAAACCAAACGTCACGTCGTGATGCGCTGCTCGACGCTTGCCATACTGCTGCTTCTGGTCGGTCTGTTTCGGGTGGATGCCCGCGCGCAGGAGGCGGGCGCCGTTGCGCAGGAGGTAGGCAGCGTCGCTCAGGAGACCGGCGAGATCGCCCAGGCTTCCGGCCCGGTGGTGCGCGCACGGCTCGAAGACGAAGCCATCACGCCGGTTACGGTCCGCTACCTGCGCCGCGTCTTCGAGGAGGCCGACGAGCTCGGCGCCTCAGCGATACTCCTCGAACTCGATACTCCGGGCGGACTCGTTGAGTCCACCCGAGAGATCGTCCGCTCCTTTCTGGGCAGCACCGTTCCGGTAATCGTCTACGTCGCCCCATCGGGCGCACGGGCCGCCTCCGCCGGGGTCTTCATCACCGTTTCCGCCCACGTGGCCGCCATGGCACCCGGCACCCACATCGGCGCCGCACATCCCGTGCAGATGGGAACGGGCCAGACCGACTCGTCGGGCGTCATGGAAGAAAAGATCCTGAACGACACGCGGGCGTGGGCCCGCTCGCTGGCCACGCTTCGCGGGCGAAACGCCGACTGGGTCGAGTCTGCCGTCACCGAGAGCCTATCCATCACCGCCGAGGAAGCGCTCGAGCTGAACGTGATCGACCTGCTCGCCTCCAGCGCGGAAGACCTTCTCGATCGCATCGACGGACGGACGGTGGACCTCGGAACGCACGAGATCGTCCTCCATACGGCGGGCGCGGAAATCGTGTCCATCGACGCCTGGTGGGGCGAGCGCGTCCTCAATGCCATCGCCAATCCCAACGTGGCCTTCCTGCTGCTCATGCTGGGTTTCTACGGGCTGCTGTTCGAATTCTACTCGCCCGGCTGGGGCGTGGCGGGGACGCTTGGCGCGATCTTTCTGCTGCTGGGCTTCACGGGGCTGTCGGTCCTCCCCATCAACATGATCGGACTCCTGCTCGTCTTTGGCGGACTCGCACTCTTCGTGGCGGAAGCCTTCGTGCCCAGCTTCGGCGTTCTGACGATCGGGGGCGTCGGATGCCTCATCATGGGGGGCATCATGCTCGTGGATACCCCCGTGGGCGCCGTCCAGGTATCGCTCGAGCTCCTCATTCCGGTCGCCGTCGCCACGGGCGCCATCGCTTTTTTCCTCATGGGACAGGTCGTGCGAGCCCACCTTGCCCCTACCCAGACCGGATCCGAAAGCATGATCGGATCGGATGCCGTCGTGGTCAAGGATTTTTCGGCTCCCCAGGCGGCGGGC
>JBBDTI010000067.1:90441-101019 GCA_040904565.1 Rhodothermales bacterium | reverse complement strand
ACTTCCACGAATTCGCCCGAAACACGGAGGGCATGATCGGCGACAAGCGCGTCGAGGAATACGAGCTCGCCGAAACGCCTGCATAGGATGCGCGGCTCGGACCTGAACGACCCGTCCAACGCGACGGGTCGAGGCGGGAATCCCACCACGCCGCCTTCATCTTACCGGGAGATAACGGTCAGTGCGATCGTTTCCGCCATTGCGGTGGGGATCGTCATGAATGCCGCGATCACGTACGCGGGGCTGAAGATCGGATTCACCATCGGCGGATCGGCCATAGCCGCCGTGCGTCGAGCGCGTCCGCGTGCGGGAATTCAGCTTCGCCAGATGGGATCTGTGGTGGCTGTTCGTTCTCTCGGTGGGCGGGTTGACGGCCGGTGGACTAGTTCTCCGCCGGGCCGATCGCGGCTCATAGCCCGGCTGGCCGTAGCGCGTTATGCGAGGCTGATGGACCGGTTCGCGGCATGCGAGCGCCAGATCAAGCGCGCCTGGTCCGCCGCCGCGGACGACAACCTTGAGGAGGCACGCACCAGCCTGAAACGTGCCCAACCGCCCGTCGCTGCCGCGCGTGCGCTGCTGGACGAGGCAGTGGAGTAATCCGCAGGCAACCGACAGTAGCCGACTGGACGATGGTATACGGCCTTCGGCGGCGAATGACCCGATCGAATGCGGCCTTCCGCGACAGACGGCCGAACGATTACAACCCGTAGCGCAGATAGGTCAGCACAATCAGCACCAGGAGCAACGCAAAAACGGCCAGGTAAAAGCTCCTCGACGATGTGGCCTCGCCCGCAGGATCTTCTTCCCCACCAGCAGGAAGCATCTCGGCGTCCGCCAGCGCCTCCCGGGCGGTCGCAGCGGTGTCGCCCATCACCATCAACCGCGCACCTTCCGTGAGCTGAAGGGGAACGTGCGTGTCGTCAGCCGCTACGAACGACGCGATCCCCTGATCTTCCAGGAAACTCTTGGCCATTTCGGCATCGTGCCTGGACATGTACCTGGCTACGATGACGGTTTCGTCGGAAGCGCGTTTCTGAGACATGTCGAGGGCTACTGCTGGTGAATGGGCTCCACGGCGCAAGATAATGCCCCTCCAGGACCCGTTCCCGGAGTCCCTGCCGTCGGCCGAGCAGCCTGGCAAGCGAGGCGGGGCCGTCCGCCGTATACTTACACTTTCCTATCACAGTTATCCCTGATCGAACGTTCCATGCCCTTTCTCAAACAGAACCGGAAGCTCGGCATCGCACTGGGCGGCGGCGCGGCTCGCGGCTGGGCGCACATCGGCGTCCTTTCAGCACTGGCCGAGCATGACATCGAGCCCGATATCGTCTGCGGAACGTCCATTGGCGCGCTGGTCGGCGGACTCTACGTAGCGGGCCGTCTCGAGGATCTCGAGACGTGGGTCGGGCGTCTGTCCCCGTTCGACGTGCTTTCCTATGTCGACGTCACCGTCGCAGGCGGCGGCGCGATCCGTGGAGACCGGCTCATGGAGTATTACCAGAAGCATGTGGGCGAGCACGATATCGCGGCGCTCGCCAAACCTTTTGCGGCCGTTGCAACCGATCTCGATAATGGCACGGAGGTGTGGCTGCGGCAGGGCCCCTTGCTCGGGGCCATCAGGGCTTCCATCTCGTTTCCGGGCCTGTTTACGCCCGTCGAACTGGACGGTCGCCTCCTCGCCGACGGCGGCCTCGTGAATCCCGTTCCCGTCAATGTCTGCCGTGCACTGGGCGCCGATATCGTCATCGCCGTTGATGTCAACAGCAACCGGTTGAGACGTACGCGGCGCGAACCGAAAAATCTTCATCCAGATGCCCTCGAATCGGATATGCCGTGGCTCTCTCGCATCGAGAAATACCTTTCCTGGATTCCTGAGACGAAAGATTCCGAAGCCGCTCGACCCGACGAACCTACCTTCATCCAGGTGCTCACCGCGTCCCTGGGAATCATGCAGGATCGGATCAGCCTCAGCCGGCTCGCAGGAGATCCGCCCGACATTCTCATATCCCCGCGCGTGGGCCACGTAGATATGCTTGACTTTGCCAGCGGGCGATCCACCGTTCAGGAAGGCTATGAGAGCGTCCGCCGGATGCTCCCGGCCCTCTACGGCCTGCTCGATATATCGCCGGAATAAGGCCGTACACGCCATCTGACGACTTATTTCGCGTGAGCGGCAACAAAGCCGCCCCGCCGGCATTCCACCGATCTATCGACGCCGTTCCCGGTTCTAACCGTTTCGGAAGCGGAACTTACTAACCCGCTTACCGGGTCTGCCAGGGCAAGCAGTTGGTCGAAGACCTATCATCCAACCTGCCCTTCAGATTACATCTCTTCGAGATTGCGTTTGATCGGTGCCAGCGCACCTGTTCGCGACACAGCATGCAATTGCTACAACGTGTTCGCTAGACGGTGCCTCCTCGTCCAGGTATGCATTACAGCATGCTTGTCGACGTAAACCGCGCGCCGCGCCTCTCCGCAGATCCCCGTCAGCATTTCTTTCGCGACGCCTCGGCTCTACGCCGGCTTAGTCGCGCCTTTTTCCTATACGTAAATCTATGATGACTACATTCAATGGCCTCGGTCTATCCGAGGAACTCCTGCAGGGCGTACTTGCGGCAGGATATTCTACCCCGACCGAGATTCAGGCGACGGCCATACCTGTCGTGTGCTCCGGTCGCGATCTGACCGGCTGTGCTCAAACCGGTACGGGCAAGACCGCGGCGTTCGTACTTCCGATGCTGCACCGGCTCTCCGAGCGCTCGCAAACGAAGGGTAAGCGACCGGTGCGCGCCCTGGTCGTTGCACCAACCCGCGAACTCGCTCTGCAGGTTGAGGAGGCCGTGCGTACGTACGGTAAGTTCACGAACCTTCGCAGCCTTTCCATCTACGGAGGCGTGGGCATGTACCCGCAGATTAAGGGGCTTAAGAACGGCACCGACATCGTCGTTGCCACGCCGGGCCGGCTCCTCGATCACATGAATCGCGGCCACATCGACCTCTCGCAGCTCGAGATTCTCGTGCTGGACGAAGCCGATCGCATGCTGGATATGGGTTTCATCCGTGACATTCGCAAGATCGTCGCCGAGACGCCCAAATCGCGCCAGACGCTGCTCTTCTCAGCCACCATGTCGAAAGACGTCCAGTCGTTCGCGAAGAGCATCCTTTCCGGAAATGCCGAAGTCATCCGAATCGGTCAGCAGAGAAATCCGGCAGAGACGGTCGCACAGCACGCATGCACCGTCGCCAAGCATCGGAAGATGGACCTGCTGCTTCACGTGCTTCAGACGGAGCGCATCGATAACGTACTCGTCTTTTCACGGACGAAGCGCGGGGCGGACCGCATTACGAAGAATCTCGCGAAGCAGGGCTTTTCGGCAACGGCGATGCATTCCAACAAGTCGCAGAACCAGCGCAGGCGTGCCCTGGACGGATTCAAAGGCGGTCGCTTCCAGATCATGGTGGCAACCGACATCGCTGCCCGTGGTATCGACGTCGATACGATCTCACATGTGATCAACTACGATACGCCGAACCAGGCGGAAGACTACATCCACCGCATCGGCCGTACAGGTCGGGCCGAGACCAGCGGCGACGCGATCACGTTCGTGGCGAAGGACGAGGAATCGTACATCCGTAACATAGAACGGCATACCGGACAGCGCGTGCCGCGAAAGTCCTATGGAGACTTCGGTAGCGACGGCGCCTCGGACGGCCGCGGAGGACGTTCCTCGAACGGCAACCGGCAGGGCGGGCGCCGCGACGGTGGACGCAGATCGTCCCGCCGGTAGATCGATCCGGCATACTTCCCACGCGTATGAAAACTCCAGGCATCAAAGCCTGAGGTATCAAAGCCCGAACCCGGCCCACGCCGCGTTCGGGCTTTTTGGTATGAATGGTGACCGCCGCCGGACGGAGCCGTCGGGTCCGCGCTCCCTCCGGCCGACCGAAGGAAGCTACCGTTCCCGCCTCGCAGACCTTCCGTCGCTTCGCGTTCCGGTTGCCGCGCGCGAAGGATCAAGCGACCCGACGACGTCGAACACGACCTCGATTTGGTCCTGAACCTTGACGAGCCCTAATACGGCGGTCGGAGGATCGATGTCGAAATCACTCATAGACAGCTGCTTTCTTCCGTACGCGCGGCCGAGGCGACGACCGAGTACTTCACCTGTGGCCCGGACCTCTACCTCCCGCTCCACGCCGGCAATCGTCAGCGCGCCGACGACGTTAAATTCATACGCCTCGCCGTCCTCGTCGGGCCGTCCCACGTCTTCAACCCGCAACAGCCTGAATCCGATCTCAGGATGCGAGCCGACCTTCAAGGCCTCGTACAAATCCTCATTCATCGCCTTCCGCCCGCAGTCCAGCGAATGGACGGGCACGCGGAGGCTCGCCTTACCCGCCGTATCCAACGAAACGGACCCGGCCGCGCCCGAGAAGGACGCCGCCGGAATCTCCGCGCCGCCGTAGACTTCATCCGACGTACAGGTAAACGAGTTGACGGAGATCGTTCCCTCGATCCTCATCCAGCTGTCCGGTTCGACGTCGACATCCATCGGACCATCAACCTGTTCGCATCCGCTCGCGATTACCATCGCAAGCAAGAGCAACGGAACGTGGAATGGACGAGAGCGGAACCGTCCGGTACCTGACGGACCGATCCATCGCATAGGCATGATCGGCTCTAGTCCTCGTAATGCGAACGCGCCCTGGCAAACGCGTCGCCGAGTTCCTTCCTCGCGCGCTCAATGCCCGTCTTGAGATCAGACCATGCCTCCTCGCTGGCGGACTGCAGCTCGCGGAGCCTGGCACGCAGATCGTCACGCCGGCGACGGAGATCCACCAGTCGCTCGTCCGTTGTCCCCTCCGCTTCCGCACGGCCCTCTCGGACGCGCTGTTCCAGGCGGTCGATCTTCTCGTTCCATTCGTCGATCTGCTGCTTCAGTTTCTCGACGAACTCATCTCGATTCATGGCCATGGGCGTATCCTCAATCCTGTGTATGCGACTTACGTGTCCGAATGCTTCGGCCCCGCCGCAGCTCTCCATTGGCGAACTTCTTTACTTTGCAACGAACGGAATGAGGCGGCGATCCATGAGAAACGGATGGAGGCCCCGTCCCGAGGCCAATGGTGACGCCTTTCAATTGTTTGGACGCGGCTACGTATGTTGAACCCGGCTTTATAGACGTCGAACCGTGCAGGGCCCCCAGTTAACCTGGCAAGGCTCCTTGCAACCAGCTTTCCGGTCGGCCGGCCCTCGAAGGATCCCTCGTCGGTCCTCGCGACGCCGTTCGCTCGCACTGCACCTGGAACATGCATAAGAATTGGAGGACAACATGAATCGTAGGAAAATGCTCAAGAATCTGGGACTGGGGGCCTCGGCGGGTCTAGTGTCGAACGGTCTCCTCGGTACCCGAGCCGCCGCAGAGGACCGATCTGTCAAGGAGACGTTCGAAAACGCGACCCGGGGTCTGCCGCCCCTTGAAATCACCGATGTCAAGGCCATCGCAACCGCGCCCAATGGCATCGAACTCGTCGTCGTGAAGGTGGAGACGAGCGAACCCGGTCTCGTCGGGTACGGCTGCGCGACCTTCCGGCAGCGGGCCCATAGCGTCGTGAATGCCATCGACGAGTACCTGCCGGATTTCTGCATCGGGCGCGACGTCGCGAATATCGAGGACATGTGGCAGACGGCCTACGTGAGCTCCTACTGGCGCAACGGGCCCGTGCTGAACAATGCACTGAGCGGACTCGACCAGGCGCTGTGGGACATCAAGGCGAAGCGCGCCGGCATGCCGCTCTACGATCTGCTCGGAGGCAAGTGCCGCTTCGCCATTCCATGCTACTCCCACGCATCGGGACGTGACAACGAGGAGGTCATCGAGGACGTGCAGCGGCTGCAGGAGCAGGGCTTCAGGCACATTCGGATTCAGATGGGGGCGTACGGGTCCATCCACCTGAGTGAGCAACCGGACTTCAAGGAGGCGGAATTCGGCCGTCCGGAAGACAATTTCATGGATCAGAACGCCTACATGCAGGCCATTCCGTCGATGTTCGAGGCCGTCCGAGGCGCCGTCGGTCCCGACGTGGAGCTGCTGCACGATATTCACGAGCGGCTCGACCCTTTGGATTCCATCCAGCTGATCAAGGACCTGGAGCCGTATCGGCCGTTCTTCATCGAGGACCCGTTCTCTCCGCAGGACGTGGAGTGGTTCCGGATGCTGCGCGAGCAGACGAGTGTGCCGCTGGCCATGGGCGAGCTCTTCAACAATCCGAACGAGTGGGTGCGGCCGATGGCCGACCGGCTGTTCGACTACATCCGCATTCACATCTCGCAGATCGGCGGCATCACGCCTGCGATGAAGACGGCGCGCCTCGGCGAATTCTTCGGCGTCAAAACGGCATGGCATGGGCCGGGCGACGTCTCGCCGGTCGGCCACGCAGCCAACGCCCACATCGATTACGCCGTGTGGAATTTCGGCATCCAGGAAGCCGTCCATTTCCGGGAAGAGACGCGGGAAGTCTTCCCCGGTCACCCGACGATGGAGGAAGGCTATATGCACGTGAACGATGCACCCGGACTCGGCGTCGAAGTAAACGAAGAGGCTGCCGCCAAATACCCGCTGCCGAAGTTCGACTACGGATGGACCCAGGTTCGCAAGCGCGACGGCACGGCCGTCCGACCGTAAATCGATCGGGGCGCTCCTTGGCCCGCCCCCACTCGCCATCCGCATAAACCCTCGCCTTCGCACGCCGCACTACGTTCGGCGGTGCGTCTCGACTAGCTATCTGTACCGCGATGAAACGATATGTATCGGCCATGGTCGTCGTGATGGCCCTCATGCTCCTGATCTTCTGGGTCGTCGATGAGTTGGGCCTCACACTGCTGACGGATCCGAGTCCGGGCATGCTGACGAGCCGCGGCGCGGCATTTACGGCCGGGACGGGGATACTGCTGCTGGCGCTCGACGTGGTGCTGCCCGTGCCGTCTAGCGTGGTCATGCTGGCCAACGGGGCGCTGTTCGGCGTCGTCGGCGGCACGGCGCTCTCTCTAGTGGGGAGTATGGCCGGCGTGGCACTGGCATTCTATATCGGGCGCCGCGGCGGCCCCGTCCTCGCGCGCATCACGACGCCTGAAGAGATGGCGACGGCCGAGCGGATGTTTAAGCGATGGGGTACGGCCGCCGTCATTCTCAGCCGTCCGCTACCCATCGTCGCCGAAACCATCGCGCTGTTCGCCGGTGCCTCGTCGATGGACGGACGGCGGGTTCTCGTGGCGGCAGCGGCTGGACTCATCCCGACGTGCCTGGCCTATGCGGCAGCAGGAGCCGTCGCCATGTCGTTCGACAATCTCGTGCTGATCTTCGGTGCCACGTGCGGCGTGGCCGCGATAGGATGGTTCATCGATCGGCGCGTGCGCCGCACTGCCGGTACCTAAGGCTGGATGTGCCCCGTCACGCGCCCCAGCAATTTGGCGGCGTACCACCCCGTGCGTTGTTGGAGCATGTCGATGTCTCTCGGTCCGCCAACGTTTAGACAGACGGCCGACAATCGATCGGCAGCCTGAGTGCTACCTTCGTCAGGATGCGTGGCGATCCAGTACAGGACCTTAATAAGCTGCTGTTTCGGATACGCGCCCCGCAGGTAGTCGAACACGGCGTGCGGGATCCAGCTTTCCAGCCCGCTCATCTGGTACATGTCGGGGACCGCCGCGACGTACAGCACGTTCCGTGCCCGCTGAACGGGGTCGTCAACCTTAGCCGGCGACCATTCCCTCAGCGACCTCCTGATACAATCTAGCGTGGCCTCCACATCCGGATAGATAGGATCGTCGAGGCCGGCGATCGGCGCTTCCAGTCCTTCGTCGTACGGCAGTGCGTTGAAACGGACGTCGCGATTGACGTCGTCGATCGTGACCTCTTCCCACGTTTCCGGATACTCCGGGGAAGCCGGACGATCGGGAGGTGGCTGGTCGGCAGGTTCATCCGTCGCCGCATCATCGGAAGGCTCCACCTCGCCCGCATCAGCCCCGGGCATATCTTCCGCTCCGGTAACCGCCGTGTTGGCGTCCGGCTCTTCGGGCGACCCCACCTCCGCGCGTTCGTCAGCCCCTTCCGCTTCAGCCCCTACCGCTTCAGCACCGCCTTCCGGCCGATCTGCCCGCGGATCGCCACCGCCGTCCGTATCGGCTTCAGCCTGTCCGCCGGCATCGTCGTCGTCGCTTGAACTCTCCGCGGTCGACGTATCCGCGCCCTGCGGGCCTACCTCCAACGTACCGGCACCAGTCCGACTCGCCTCGCCGGAATCCGCCGCGGCGTCCGCATCCCCCAGACCATCACCCGTTGGCAACGGCATCTCGGTACGGTCTTCGGCGAGACGCTGCCCGGTCGGGCGAACCTGGCCGGTAACTTCAGCGAGCACGCCGACGGCGATCCACGCCGCGAGTGCGACGCCGATCCAGGCCTTCCCGCTTTTCGTCACAAACCGTTCCCGCGCGTCCCAGCGAAACAATTTCGCGGCGGCCAGGCAGCCAGACGCTCCGACGAGCAGCAGGGCCAGCAGGCTGAAGCGCGCATCTCCAAGTCCGGCCCCATTCACCGTGACCTGAATGGCTTCCACGGAATATCGGCCGGGGAAGAAAGCAGAGACGTGCTGGGCCCACACCGGCAGGCTCTGGATGCGTACGGCCACGCCGCCGATGATGAGCATCGGCAGGAAGATGGATTGTCCGAGCGCCTGGACGGCGGGCACGTTGTCGGCCAGCATCGCGATGACGAGTCCCAGTCCAAGGAAGGCAAACGAGACGAAGGTAAACGCCAGCCATAGATCGAACAGGTGGTCGGGCAGTGGCATGCCGATCCACATCGCCAGAATGAGCTGGAGCAGCGCGGCCGAAATGAGGATGACGTAGCGCGCGGCGAGCGTACCGAGAACGAGCTGAAGCGTCGAAACCGGCGCGATGCGATACCGCCGCCAGACGCCGCGTTCCCGTTCGCTCACCATGGCGGTGGGCAAGCCGAAGCAGGCACCACCGAGCGCCGTCACCGTCAGGAGCTCTCCCATGTGCTGTACGAGGGGCACGAGCTCGTGCCGGTACAGAACCCAGAAGGCAACCAGAAAAATCGTGGGAAAGAGATAGCCATAGAGCAGGGCCATCTTGTTCCGGTAGTAGAGCCGTAGGTCCGTGCCGAACTGATATAAAAAACTGCTCATGCCGCCACCCCGGCACGTCGGGCCGCGCTTTCCAGGGAGGTGCCGGTCAGTTCGATGAAGACGTCTTCGAGGGTGGCTTTCTGAACGTGCAGCTCCGTAATGTCTGCCCCCGCGCCCTCAAGCCGCCGCGTCACCTCGGCGAGCGTTCGTACGATCGGGTCGGAACGAAAGCGAGCGACGGACCCTTCGATGCGGAGGTCGTCGATACCGTCCACGCCGTCGAACAGGCCTTCCGTAATAGGCGGTGTAGTCTCAATGCGAACGGTGGGCGCCACGCCGGACTGAGAGATGAGCTCTCTGGGGGTGCCTTCAGCGATGATCCGTCCTCGATGGATGATGGCGACGCGATCGCACAGCGATTCTGCCTCTTCGATGTAGTGGGTGGTGAGGAGGACGGCTCGCCCTTCCTTCTTCATCTCGCGGATGTCTTCGTGGAGCTCCCGCCGCGACTGCGGGTCGAGCCCCGTCGTGGGTTCGTCCAGAAACACGAGGGCCGGCTTATTGACGAAGGCCAGTGCCAGTGCAAGGCGCTGCCGCTGTCCGCCCGAAAGCGTGTCGAAGGCCGCACCGGCCAGTTCGGTGAGCCCGAAACGCTCGAGCAGGACCTCCGGCTCGACGCGTTCCCGGTAGAACGAACCGAAAAGCCGGAGCGCCTCGTACGGCGTGATCTTCTCCTGCAGGGCCGTCGTCTGAAGCGCGGCTCCAATGCGCTGCTTCATCTCGCGCGGGCGGCGGCGGGCGTCGATTCCGCAGACCTCGATCTCCCCTCGATCCGGCCGGCGAAGGCCCAGCACGCATTCGAGGGTCGTCGTCTTGCCGGCACCATTCGGGCCGAGGAGCCCAAAGATTTCCCCTCCATCGATCTCGAAGCTTACGCCCCGCGCGGCCTCGACTCGGCCGTACGACTTCCACAGATCGTGGATGCGAACGAGGGGCTGTACCTTCGACATACTTGACGATCCGGCCGGCGATTCGGTTGGCAATACTACGTTACGACGCAACACGCAATTTGAAGGGGGTTCGGAACGGCTTCGACGCCCGCACTTCCGTGCGTCCCGTTTCGTGCTGCACGTCCAGGCACCCCGTTCTACGTCTGCACTTCCATACCTGCGCGATGCGCTGGATGTTCTCTCCCTCCGCCCAGCATCGAGGCAACTCGTCCGTTCGAACACGAATATCGAGGTCGCGCCGTAATCGATGCGCACCCCCGATACGCACAGCTCTCCGCGTTCTCTCTCCGCCTTCTCGTCGTCCCCCAGCTCACCGTGTCGTGCCCGCACCTGCGCGGAACCGTTGCAATAGGTTATATTGAATGACCCGCCTCAGACGCTACCGATATATGCCTAGCCGCCTCAAGTTCAGCCGCCT
>JBBDTI010000067.1:0-90341 GCA_040904565.1 Rhodothermales bacterium | reverse complement strand
TGACCCGCCTCAGACGCTACCGATATATGCCTAGCCGCCTCAAGTTCAGCCGCCTTAAACTCAGCCGCATCTGCAGCTCCCTTCTTTTCCTCTTCCTGGTGGCAGACTGCGCGGCGCAGGCTGACTTCACGCCGCTCTTCAGCGGTCGTGACCTCACGGGATGGCGGAACGTCAATACCGCGCCGAGCACGTGGACCGTGCGCGACGGAATGATCGTGACGACCGGCAAGCCGATCGGTGAATTGTGCACGACGCAGCAGTACGAAAACTTTATCCTCGGGCTGGAATGGCGACATATGGTGGAGGGCGGCAACGCCGGACTGTTCATCCACAGTGCCCCCCTTACGGCGGTCGGACAGCCGTTCACGCGGGCCATCGAAGCCCAGGTAATGGACGGCAATCACGGGGACGTTTTCGCCATTCACGGAGCCACGATGGTGCCCGACCGCCCGCATCCGCAGGGATGGATGCGTTCGCTCCCGATCGAGGAACGCGCTAATCCCACGGGCGAGTGGAATCACTACCACGTCGAAAGCCGCGACGGCACGGTCACGCTGGCCGTCAATGGAAAGATCGTCTCCGGCGGATCGGAAATCAGTCCACGCAAGGGCTTCATCTGCCTGGAATCCGAAGGCTCCGAGGCGCACTTCCGCAATATCCGCATCAGTGAGCTTCCCTCGACAGATCCGGAGCCGGGTGAGGTCGCCGACAGCTACGAGGGTTTTACGACCCTCTACACGGGCGTGGATCTGTCCGGGTGGGAAGTGTCCGAAGACGGCCCCTGGGAGGTGGACGACTGGGTGCTCCGGCATGCTGGCAGTCCGCCGGGAGGTGAACACCTGTGGACCGACAAATCGTACGGCGACTTCGAACTCATCGCCGACATCCGCCTCGAGTGTGATTCGGCCGACAGCCCGAGCCAAAGCGCCATCTTCGTCAGGGGCCGGCCGGCGACCCGCATCATCACGGCGTGCTCGACCGCCTCGACCGCGGCCGGGCCTGCGCTCGCTGCGATTGACGAGTCGACGGCCGACGGGCGCGGGTGGCAGCGGCTTAGGATACGCATCACCGGAAACCACGCGGTCATCGAACTGGGTGAGCGCGAGATTGCTCGAGGTGAGCTTCCGGCCGATACGCCCGATCGCGGTCCTATTGGATTGGCCGACTACGGCGCACCGCTGGCATTTGCCAACCTGTTTATCAAGGAACTCAATCCCTAGCATGACACCGTGGAGGAAACCATGAGTGAACGCGAACTATCCCGCCGAGACTTCATCGCGACCGGGGCGGCTGCCGCCACGGCCCTTTCCGGCATTCCCTTCGTCCACACGTCCGCCGCCCGGAGAGCGCCCATCCGCGTGGGCGTCGTCGGCACCGGCGGCCGGGGTACCGGGGCGTGTGCCAATGCCCTGATGGCGGATCCGGAGGTCGAGATCGTGGCCATGGCGGAGATCGGCCGCGACCGCGTCGACCAGAGCCTCCAGGCCCTGAAAGAGGCCGGCGACCTGCAGGATCCGTCGTACCAGGACCGCATCAAGGTCACCGATGACACCATTTTTATCGGTCCCGATGCCTTCAAGGAGGTCATGGCGATGGACCTCGACTACGTCATTCTCACGACACCGCCGGGATTCAGGCCGCTCCACTTCGAAGAGGCCGTCAACCGGGGCCTGCACGTATTCGCTGAGAAGCCGGTTGCGACCGACCCGGCGGGATGCCGGCGCATCCGCGCCAGCGCGCAGAAGGCGCGCCGCCAAGGCCTCAATGCCGTCGTCGGACTCCAGGGCCGCTATGACCTGGCCACGAGAGAAACCATGAAGCGCGTCCACGACGGGGCCATCGGTGAGATTCTAAGCGGTACGGTGCATCGGATGGGAGGATGGCTCTGGCACCGAGGCGACGAGCCCGATTGGAGTCCGATGGAATACCAGATGCGCAACTGGTACTACCACTGCTGGCTCAGCGGCGATCAGATCGTCGAGATGGTCATTCACCAGATCGACCGCATCAACTGGACGCTCGATGCCGTCCCGTTGAGCGCCGTCGGCCAGGGGGGACGCATCCAGCGCAGCGACCCGAAATGGGGCAACATCTGGGACAACATGACGGTCGACTTCGAATATCCGGACGACGTGCACGTCCACCTCATGAACCGGCAGTGGGAATCGAGCGAAAATATCAACCGAAACCGGGTGATCGGAACCCTTGGTGAAACGGATACGCTCGACCTCATTCGCGGTGAAAACCGCTGGCGCTACCCGGACGTGGACGACCTCCGGCACATTGCGCTCGTCAACGAGCACATGGAGCTGATCTCTGCCATCCGGAACGGGGAGACGCGGAATGACATGCTCGATTACGCCATCGACAGCACCTTGACCGGCATTATGGGTCGCGAGGCCGCCTACACGGGACGGCGGATTACCTGGGAGGAGATCAGCAGCTCCGACCTTGACCTGTTCCCCGAGAGCTATCAGTTCGGACCCGCACCCGAGCGTCCCGTGCCGGTGCCCGGCAAGGCGCGCCCGGTGTAGGACAACGGTAGACCGTCTCGATAACGTCACGACTGACCATGAAAGTGATCCTCAGCCTCATCACGGCCCTATTCGTCGCCGGCGGCCACGTCCAGCCGGCTCACGGTCAGTCCCGTCCACCCAACGTCGTCCTGATCCTCGCCGACGATCTGGGGTATGGTGACCTCGGCGTCTACGGACAGAATCGGTTCCGGACGCCGCATCTTGACGCCATGGCGGAGGAGGGCGTCCGGTTCACCAGCTTTTACGCCGGCAGTACCGTCTGCGCACCTTCCCGGTGGTCACTTCTCACCGGCACCCACATGGGCCACGCCTACGTCCGCGGCAACGCAGCTGTCTCACTGCGCGAGGACGAGGTGACGCTTCCCCGGGTACTCCAGCAGGCGGGCTACGCCACGGGCATGTTCGGGAAATGGGGACTCGCCGGGGGTGCCGATTCGGGCCTGCCCCACCGCCAGGGATTCGACGACTTCCTCGGATATCTCGGGCACGTTCACGCGCATTCTTACTACACGGACCATCTCTTCGAAACGCGGGGCGGACGGACGGAGCGTGTCGAAATCGACACGACGCAGTACACACAAGAGCTGTTCGTGGACCGTGCGCTGGACTTCATCGACGTCCATCAGAACGAGCCCTTTTTCCTTTACCTCCCCTTCGCACTCGTCCACGCCGAGCTGCTCGTCCCGGAGGCGGACATCGAACCCTTCCGAAACGACGACGGATCCAGTCGGCTGATGCCCGATCCTCCCTTTCCCTGCTGCGGCGTTATCGGAACCTACCGGGGACAGCCGACCCCCCATGCCGCCTTCGCGGCCATGGTCACGCGACTGGACCGGGACGTGGGCCGCATTCTCGAACGACTCGAGACCCTCGGCATCGCCGACGATACGATCGTCCTGTTCACCAGCGACAACGGTCCGCACGACGAAGGGGGAGCCGATCCCGGATTCTTCGAGAGCAACGGTCCGCTGCGAGGCATAAAACGCGATCTCCATGAAGGCGGGATGCGCGTTCCCATGATCGCCTGGGGGCCGGGACGCGTACCGACTGGGGAGGTCAGTGATCATCCCTGGGCCATGTGGGACCTCTTCCCTACCGTTTCCGAGCTGACCGGTGTGGTCCCGCCGGAAACCGACGGCCTGTCGATGGCCAATCTTATCACCGGCTCCGGACCCGTACCGACCCATCGGACGCTTTACTGGGAATATGTGGATGGATGGGGCCCCGATTACACGCAGGCCGTCCGCCAGGGAGACTGGAAGCTGCTCCGGACGTGGACGCCCGACCGGCACTGGATCGAGCTCTACGATCTGCGTCGCGACGTGGGTGAATACCACGACGTGTCGACCCGCTACCCGGACGTGGTCCGCCGCCTCGAAGCGGCGATCGACGAGGTGCGCGACGAGCCCGAGATGGAGCGCTTCCGGAATCCGTACTAAGGGCGCCAATTCGCACATACGCTACCGTTTCTCCGCCTGCAATCAATAACACTTTCTCTTCACTGCCGGATGGTACACCTCTCGACCGCGTCTATGCCGCCGCACCGCCTCTCCCTACTCCTCGCCGGACTGCTCGTCGCGTGCCTATCCACCGTCGTCACGGGCGCCTCGGCCCAACCGGCCGACGAACGCCCCAACATCGTCCTCATCATGGTGGACGACATGGGATTCTCCGACATCGGCTCCTACGGCGGGGAGATCGACACACCGAATCTGGATCGACTTGCCGAAGAGGGCCTGCGCTTCACGCAGTTCTATAACACGAGCAAGTGCTTCCCGACCCGGGCCTCGCTGATGACCGGTCTGTACGCCCACCAGGTGGCGATGGACGAGCGTCCGGGGACCATTCGCAACGGCGTGACCATCGCCGAGGTGCTGAGAGAGGCGGGGTACCGGACCCTCATGACGGGTAAATGGCACGGCGTGGAGAATCCTTTCGACCGCGGCTTCGATCGGTACTTCGGACTCGTCGACGGAGCCGTAAATCATTTCAACCCGGGTCTCCAGCGACCCGGCGAGCCTCCCCCGGCCCGAAAGACGCCCGGCCACCTGCGCAAGTGGGCCATCGACGGGGAGGTCCACGTGCCCTACACGCCCAGCGATCCGGATTTTTATTCGACGGATGTCTACACCGACTACGCCATCGACTTCCTGGAGACGTATGCCGACGAGGAGCGTCCCTATTTCCTTTATCTCTCCTACACGGCGCCGCACGATCCCCTCCAGGCCTGGCCCGAAGACATCGAGAAGTACCGTGGTTCATACATGGCTGGATGGGACGAGCTCCGGCTCCGCCGCTATGAACGACAGATCGAGATGGGACTGATCGATGCCGAGTGGAAGCTCTCCGATCGCGGACGGATCCGGGAGCACCAGCGGCGGACGTCCAGATTCACGAGCCGGTACTGGAGCGACGACGGACGGATCCTGCCGTGGGACGAGGTCGAGCGAAAGGAGGACTGGGATCTCAAGATGGCGGTATACGCCGCGATGATAGACCGCGTCGACCAGCAGATCGGACGACTCATGGAGGCGATCCAGGATATGGGCGACGAGGACAATACCCTGGTGCTCTTTCTGTCCGACAACGGCGGTTCGGGCGAGATGGTGCACAATCAGCAAAACCGCGAGCATCCACCCGTCGATCCGCCGGGCCCCATGAGTGCCTGGCACAGCGTCGATGCGCCCTGGGCCAACCTGAGCAATACGCCGTTTAACTATTACAAGAACTGGAGCCACGAGGGCGGAATCGCGACGCCGCTGATCGCCTACTGGCCGAGCCGGATCGCTCCGGGAGGAATTACGCATGACGTTTCGCACATTATCGACGTCATGGCGACGGCGATAGACGTAGGGGAGGCCGAGTATCCCGCGACGTACCGGGACGAACGCATTCATCCCCTCGAAGGCAAGAGTCTCCTCCCGGTGCTCGAAGGGCGTACGCGCGACGGCCACGAAGCGCTCTTCTTTGAATGGGATGACGGCAAAGCCGTGCGCACGGATCGCTGGAAGCTCGTCGACGCTCGGGGCGACGGCACGGACTGGCAGCTCTACGACATGGTAGCCGACCGCACCGAGACGAACGATCTGTCCGACGCGCATCCCAAAAAGGTGGCGGAGATGGCGGCACGCTACGACGCCTGGGCGGACCGCGTCAAGTAGCCGTGCTTCGGATCTCTCCATCCATGAGTCCATGGCGATGACAATCCCCTGCCCGCGCGCCTTCGGGGGGCGCCCATCACTCGGCTCCTTATGCTCCTCTCTGCGGCCCTGCTGCCGGCCGCCTGCACGACGACGGAGGAGAACCGGCCGCCCAACATCGTGCTCGTCGTCGCCGACGACCTCGGATACGGAGACCTTGGCGTCTACGGTCAGGAGCACATCCGAACGCCAAATCTCGACCGCATGGCCGCTGAGGGATTTCGGTTCACCCAGTTCTATTCGGGCAGCACGGTCTGCGCCCCGTCTCGCTCCGTCCTCATGACCGGCCTTCACACGGGGCATACGCTCGTCCGCGGCAATGCAAATAACGGCGCCGGTGTGCCTTTGCGTCCGGAGGACGTGACCATCGCCGAGATTCTCCGCGACGCCGGGTACGCCACGGGCATGTTCGGCAAGTGGGGCCTGGGCGTCGAAGGAACGACGGGGGCTCCTTCCCGGCAGGGTTTCAACGCCTTCGTCGGCTACCTCGATCAGGTGCACGCGCATTATTACTACGTCGATCACCTCTGGACGATCGAGGACGGCACCATGCAGCGTCTCCCCGTCGATTCGACCCGCTATTCGCAGGACATTATCGCCGAGGCGGCCCTGCAGTTTATCGACGAGCATCAAGATCGTCCCTTCTTTCTCTATGCCCCTTTCACGATCCCCCACGCCGAGCTGGCCGTCCCCGACAGCTCGATCGCACCCTACCGGAACGAAGCGGGCGAATCGATCTTTCCGGAGACGCCGTTCCCGGGCGGCCACTACGGCGCGCAACCCACTCCGCTCGCGGCCTACGCCGGCATGGTGTCTCACCTGGACCACGATGTCGGACGCATCCTCGACCGCCTGGAACGCCACGGCATCGCCGAGAACACGATCGTGCTGTTCACGAGCGACAACGGTCCACACGAGGCCGGCGGCTATGACCCGACTTTCTTCGACGGAAACGGGCCCCTCCGTGGGGTCAAGCGCGATCTCTACGAGGGGGGGATTCGCGTGCCGACGATCGCCTGGGGACCCGGTACGGTCCCGTCCGGCGCCGTGACCGATCACGTCGGATACTTCGCCGACCTGCTCGTGACGAGCGCCGACCTCGCCGGCACGGAGGTCAGCTTCTCCCACGACGGCGTAAGCATGGCTCCCCTCCTGACGGGACGTGAGGATGCACAGGCCGAGCACGATTATCTATACTGGGAATTCTACGAACGCGGTTCGGCCCAGGCCGTGCGCATGAAAGACTGGAAGGCGGTTCGGCGCCCGGCCTTCGACGGTCCCATCGAGCTGTACGACCTCGCCGTCGATATCGGTGAAACGAAGAACCTTGCCGACGACCGTCCCGCCGTCGTACGGGACGTATTGCATATCATGGAAGCGGCACACGTCCCGGACCCGCAGTGGACAGTCCGATAACCGACGAGTAGATTGGATAGTAGCACAAGAGTGGATCCGCTCCACGCATCCTCATATTTCCCATACTACGTTCTCAGCGTCTATGCTTGCTCCTCGCTCTTCAGGTCCTGCCTCCACGCGGGTAATATTTCTCCCCGATACCCGTGTCAACCCGGTCGCTTTCCTGGTCGCGCTGGGCGCCGCCCTCCTCGCCGCCGTGTTGCCGGCGGCTCCGGCCTTAGCGCAGACAGCGGACGACCGTCCCAACATCATCGTCCTTTTCACGGACGACATGGGATACGGTGACCTGTCGAGCTACGGCCATCCGACCATCCAGACGCCTCAACTCGACCGCATGGCCGACGAAGGGCTCCGACTGACATCCTTCTACGTGGCCGCCTCCGTCTGCACGCCTTCGCGCGCCGGGCTCCTGACGGGACGCTATCCCATTCGCCATCTGCCGAACAACCTCGGGCCGGAGTCGACCAACAGCCTGCCGCTGAATGAGACGCTCGTGGGCGAGCCGCTTCAGGAGGCCGGCTACCGGACCGCGATGATCGGCAAGTGGCACCTCGGCCACGCACGGGACGAGATGATGCCTTCCTCGCGTGGATTCGACGATTATTACGGCCTGCTCTACAGCAACGACATGATTCGGCCGTGGGTGCAGACGGACGTGCCGCTCTATATCCACCGCAACCTCGAGCCTATCGAGCAGGAGCTGAACCAGGATACGTTGACGGTCACCTATACGAAGGAAGCCGTTCGATTCATCCGCGACGCGCAGTCGGAGCCGTTCTTTCTATACCTGGCCTACGGGATGCCCCACGTACCGGTCTACCCGGCACCGCATCGCGCCGGGATGTCCCGCGCCGGCAAATACGGGGACGTGATCGAGACGATCGACTGGAGCGTCGGTGAGATCCTGAAGACGCTCGAGGAGGAAGGACTCGACGACAATACACTGGTGCTCTTCATGAGCGACAACGGTCCGTGGCAGGAGATGCCGGACCGGATGTTCTCAACGGAGATGATGCCGCATCACGAGCCCGTGAATCCGTGGGACAACGGCTCGGCCGGGCACCTGCGGGGCTATAAGACGACGACCTTTGAAGGCGGCTTTCGCGTGCCGTTCATCGCGCGCTGGCCGGGCCACATCCCCGCCGGCCGCGCGTCCGCCGAGCTCGTAACGGCGCTGGATCTATTTCCCACGCTCCTCCACGCCGCCGGCGCGGCCGTGCCGGGTGGATTGGAACTGGACGGGCACGACGTGCTGCCGTTCTTCCTCGGCGAGACGGCATCGTCACCGCGTACGCAGTTCTTTTATTACGCCGGAGACCGGATAGAGGCCGTGCGCGACGGGCACTGGAAGCTTCGCATGGCCGGCGGAGACGGTCCGCCGCAGCTCTTCCACCTGGACGAAGATCCGGAGGAGATGTACAACCGTGCCGACCTGCATCCGGACGTGGTCGATCGCCTTCGCTCCGCGATGGCGTCATTCGACGCGTCCGCGCGACAGTAGAACGATTCGGCTCGTCCTTCCGTCGGACGTCCGCCGCGATACGGACACCGTCCCGTTCGCCTGCCAAACCGGTCTATTCAGTTTTTTCGCGCCGGCGAATGATGCGATTCATCGCCTTGACGGCGATGAACGCCGAAAATCCGATGATAAGAAACTCGATGATCGCGTTGACGAAGGCGCCGTACCGGATGGCGACCTCACCAATCATGACCCCCTCGGGCGACAACATCCCTTCCTTCAGTACGATCTGCAGGTCCGAGAACTCGACGCCTCCGAGCAGCAGGCCGACAGGCGGCATGATGATATCGTTCACGAGCGAACTGACGACGCCGTTGAACGCGACGCCGATGATAATGCCCACGGCCATATCGAGCGCGTTGCCCTTGACCGCGAATTCCTGAAATTCCTTTAGAATGGGCATCGTCTATATGGCGTAGCTACGGGAAATAAACGGAAGTTGCTCGTCAGCGCTATCGTCCGACTATCGGGCCATGCGGGCCGGATCGGGCCAGCGAATCTCCACACCTTGACGCTGGAGCGAGCGCTGGAAATCAGCGAGAGTGTCGTCATCGCCCCGAACCTGCCGTGGGACGACGCCTCGTACATCGCAGAACGCGGCGAGCGCGCCCGCCGCCTCCCCAATATTCCATTCCACCGGATGGAGGCGGTAACAGCCATTTGTGATGTGGGTCGTTCCAATGTTCTTACATGCCGGCAGCACGTTTTCCATGCGTTGGGGAATCAGCGCGCCGAGCGGTATTTCGAACGGGAGAGACCCGATGTCGATATAGTTGTCGCCGCCGGTAGAAGGGTGCAGATCGATGCGGTAGCTCCCGACGCCTACCGAATCATGAAAAGAGGCAGCGGTCACTTCTCCTTCATCGAGACCGGTTTCCTCCATGCGTGCCTCCAGTCCGACATGTTGTTCGAGGACCGTAAACTCCGCCCGAATCCGGCGCGCTTCCCGAATGTAGGGTCGCTTGGCGAGTCCGTGCGTCGTGCCCGTTAGATCACCGCGCAGCCGAAGTCCGGGCCACCCCGCACCCCCATCCGGCCTTGGGGCCTCCGTCTGGAGCCAGTAGAAGAGCGAAAGGCTCAGCTGTCTGGCCCGATCGAGATGTCGCTCGCGCTCGGCGTCATCCACCTCCAAAAAGTTACCGAGCAAATAGTCGTTTTGCGGCCAGTTGACGAGCGTGATACCTCCGTCGAACGTCCCCGGAACGAAATTCGACGGGTCGATCAGACGCCGATAGCTCCACCATCCCGGCTGGTCGGCATCCGTTCGGGGGTCGAACGGAAGCGTCCGCGGCTCGAGCGTCATCGGATTCGAGTACGTAAAGTTCAGCAGGCGTCCGGGCCACGGTGGGGTAAGATTCGGCACGTACTCCCGCCAGAAACGGTATTCGTCCGGTTCCTCAATCGTATGATCCTCGCCCTGGACGAAATCCATCGCGAAGCACCAGGTCGCCGCCTGCATGTTGTGCGGTTGCGGCTCGTCGGCGGCGTGCGGCTCCCCGGTCTGGGCGACGGACTCGGTACCCGTAACGTACTCGGTGCCCGTGAGGGGCAGCAGGTCGCCGAGCTCTGTCGCGTCGATGAAGGTTGGGGCGACAACCTCCACTTCCTCGCCGCTACGCCGATTGAGAACGCGTACCGATTCTACGAAGTCCCCAGAAACGGAAGCCTGGATCGGCACGTGTTCGAGCAGGACGAGCAACCGACCGCTGCTGACGTAGGGAGCAAGCATCGATTCCAGTACGGCCAGCGCCGCACGGGGCTCGTGGCAGATCCGGGACACCCCGCAATTCCCGGGATTGAGCGGAGCCGAGGACGCGCTCGATAGCGGGTAGGCCTGCTCGTAGTACGCGCGCACCCTTCGGCGAAACGCCATGTAGGAAGCCGATGCGCCGAACTGTTCGATCCACGGATGTTCATCCGGGGGAACGGCCTGCTGGGTCAGTTGCCCACCAATCCAATTCGTTTCCTCGGTCAGAATCACGCGGGACCCCGTTCGGACGGCCGCAAGTGCAGCCGCCACCCCTCCGACGCCTGCACCGATGACGACGACGTCGGCGCGGCGTTCGAAGACGGATCCGCCGCTGCCGCCGTCCGACAGGAGGGATTGAACCGGGCCGGGAGCCTGCCAGGCAACGGCACTCCCCGCCGCGTATCCGAGATGTGCAACAAAATCTCGCCGGTTCATGCGCCGGTTGGGTAGGGCGGATTGCGTGCGATGACGCCGCTACGACGCGTCGGGGTCTTCCTGAAGCGTACGAATGTACTCCACGAGTTCCCTGATTCGAAGGTCAACTTCTTCCCGATCGACCGGCTCGCCGTCCGCCTCGCTCCAAACATTGCCCCAGACCGGCATTTCTCTGGTCCCATGCGCCTGGACATCCTGTCTGCCATCTATATAGGCATACACGCTGTCGGCCGGAAACGTACCACCGTACCGGGCGCGAAGCTGTGTCAGATCAGCCGGAACCGTCGTCATGACTTCCGCCACCGGCCCGGTGCCCGTTCCGTCGCTTCCGTGGCAGCTGGCGCAGTAGGCCATGAAACTCTGTTCCCCTCGTTCGATGGGATCCGCGGAGGACGTTGTCTCCTGAGGAGCCTGTGTGTCCTCAGCATCCTGTCCGGTACCGCATGCCGCCAATAGCGCAACACACGCGAGAATGGCCGCCGTACTAGCGACTTTTTCGGTGAAGGGTCGGTAACATGTCATCGCACAGAGTCCGGCTATTCTTATCGTGAGGAACGCGGCTGGGGAAACCGCAACTAATTCCCACACAAGGTAGCGGTACGTGACCCGATAGACAATCTCCAAGAGACGGAAATTGAAACGATCCGAACACGTTTCGAATTTCGGGGAGCGAACGCGACTGAGGATCGGCCTGACCCATCTCGAGGACAAGATTGCGGCTGAATGCTCGTCTATGCCGCTCGTCGCGCCGCGCAAGTGTGACGAGCCCTGGGAAGAGTGATAGAACCACCCATCTGCCTTGATTTTGTGCCACTCATGTACAGTGACGTGCGACCCATAGAATGGGTGGAATTCTTTTCTATCGCGCGTCGTAGTCAATACATGTTGCCCGGCACCTGCCTGCCGGACCGACCCTACGACCCACCCGACGTTCCGAATAGACTGCGCCGGAGGAACTCCTTCGTCGCATCGACATGCATAAATATCGTTGGATTGAACGCGGCGCGATCGTCGCATTCTGGACCACTATCGCACTGTTCGCGATAGCGTATAGAGCCTTTGATCCCCGTTACGGGGAGATGGGGCGCCTGCTGCCGGGAGAAGCTCTGCATGCCGCGCTCATCTACGGCATATGGGCAGTGATGACACCCGCCATATTCTGGCTCGTACGCCGCTTCGGCTTCGAAGGAGGTCCCGTTGCCGCCCACATCGCGCTGCACGTACTCGTGGCCGTCTGCGCCGCCGTCTTTATGAATTCGCTCGGACACGCCACGTTTCACAGTCTGGTGGCGACGGGGAGATCGTGGTCGTTTTCGTGGACCCGCGCCCTCCTGAATTTCCGCTTCATGGATGAGCTGATCATGTACGTTGCCATCGTTGGAGCCGGTGTGGCCCGGGAATATTTCTTCAAGTACCGGGAGCGGCGCGAAGAGGCCGGCTGGCTCCGTGCGCAGCTTGCCGAAGCACGCCTCCGCGCGCTGCGGATGCAGATCAATCCACATTTTCTCTTCAACACGCTCCATTCGATATCGACGCATCTCGAGCGCGATCCGCGTGCCGTTCGCCGCATGATCGCCCGGTTGAGCGAACTGCTGCGGTACTCTCTCGAAATGAACGACGTCAGAGAAGTACCGCTCGATCAGGAGCTGCACTTCATCGAGGGCTACCTGGAAATCCAGACTATTCGATTCCCGGACTCGCTCCAAGTGTCGTACGAAATTGCTCCCGAGACGCGGGAAGCGCTGATACCTAATCTAATCCTTCAGCCGCTGGTCGAGAATGCCATCGAGCATGGCGTCAGCACGCGAAGCGAAGGAGGTCTGATCGAAGTCCGTGCACGACGGGTCGGGCCCCGGCTCGTCCTGCAGGTCGCCGACAACGGGCCGGGGTGCGCTGATGACGATATGGACGAATACGAGGGTCTCGGCCTCCGCAATACGCGAGAACGGCTGGAAGGCATCTACGGCGACGATTACGCCTTCGTCCTCCGTTCGAACGACCCGTCCGGGTGCATCGCCGAGATCTCGCTGCCCTTTCATACGACGTCAGACCTCCGTACGACGGCCGTCTAACGGCGTCCCCGACGCCCTCTCACGAGCCCCTCCAGGGCTTCGATCACCTGCTAGCGCGGCGCCGTCATCGGCCTGTAGCCGGCACCCAATCCGGTGATTTCGCTCCAGAGTGCATCCAGACGCATCTCACGCGCATCGGTCCGATTCACCCATTCGGTAGGCGGGCTTCCCCCGGGATCGAAGCGAACGCCCCAAATGGGATCGAAGCGTTCCATCTTGAGGGAATACCGGGCGTCCCCGATGAACGTCGAGTCGACGGGCGATCGCGCCGTCCATCCGTTCGAGAACCAGCTGAATCGTTCGAAATCATGGAGGACGCGGTCCGACACGTGCCTTTCCGTCGCAAACTCAGCTGCCGTCAATGCCTCAACGGACGATCCTGGAGCCCACGTCGGCGAATGTACCGGTGCCACGCGGATGCGATCGGCATACAGATGTCCCCTATCTTCATACAGCGACCGCCAGACGACCAGATTTCCGATCGTTGGAAACACGGCACGGCGTGACGGCTCGTGCCCACGCACGTGTGCGATGTGCTCCTGGGCGGCGTATGCCCGCTCTCGCTGAACGATCCCCAGGCCGAGATACAGCATACACAGGCCTATTGCCATACTCGCCGGCAGGCCGCGGCGGGCGCGGGCCGCCCATATGACGCCGACCAGCAAAATAAGCGTAAAGATCGGATCCACGATAGAAATGCAGTTCCATGCCGTGCGCAGGGATGAGAACGGCCAGAGGAGCTGTGTGCCGTAGGTGGTGCACGCGTCAAGCAGTCCGTGCGTCCCATATCCGACGAGGCCCGCTCCAAGCACGGCCCTCCACTGTTCTCGATATCTAGCTCGAATGAGCCACGGTGCGCCGGCCATCACGCCACCAATAGGGATGAACGAGAGGGCATGCGTAAACCCGCGATGGACTTCCACTTCCAGCAGTGGATCTTCCGCGCTCCGAATGAACACGTCGGCGTCGGGGAGCATGCCTCCGAAAGCGCCGATCATCCAGGCCGTCCGCCCGAGTCGCTCACCGAGTAGCGCTTGAGACGCTGCCGCACCCAGCAGGCCTTGCGTGAGTGGATCCATATGCGTGGTAGGAGAAAAGATGATGCGCTGTAGCGCGAAATGCGGCCGCATATCTCCACGACCGTCCGCCCGATAAGTAGATACATCGCCACAGCGGGGTGGTTCGCTGCAGCGGGATGGTTCGGCGCTCCGGTATCGTGTTGCCCCGCGGGGTGGTTCGGCGCTGCGGAATGGAAGACGTTGCGAAACTGAGCCCCCCTGCGCGCGTGTTCCATGGAAAGCGCGGGATCCAACCTTTCACCGCAGACCGACGTCATCGACCACGATACAGGAGGCCATCAGACGTGCTCAACTTCAAACGCATTCGTCAGACGAATCCGACTGCCCGCAGTCTGCCACCCGGAACGCTTCATTACACGGGTCCGGCTTCGTCCGAAGCCGTTCGCATTCGCGTCTACGATTACGACGACCAGCATCTCGAGGAGACCGAACTCGAAACCGGCGCCGCGGTCGGTGCATACCGCGACGCGGATACCGTTTCGTGGATTGACGTTGACGGCATTCACGACGTGGAGATCCTCCGCGAGATCGGCACGAGCTTCGGCGTACACGACCTCACCCTGGAGGATATCCTCCATACGCACCAACGACCCAAGATGGAGGAATACGAAGGATATGTCTTCGTCGTTCTTCAGATGTTGCACTACGATCACGAATCGGCGGAACTGCATCCCGAACAGGTGAGCCTGATCTTCGGAAAAGGGTTCGTCATCTCGTTTCAGGAGACGATGGAAGGCGATGCGTTCGAACCGGTTCGCGCCTGGCTGCGCGAACATCGCGGCCGCATCCGACGATCGGGAGCGGACTACCTTGCCTACGCCCTGATCGACGTCATCGTCGACCAGTATATGGCGGTGCTGGAAGGGCTCGGCGAGCACATCGAAGCGCTGGAAGACGTGGTGGCATCGGAACCGCATCCGGAGATGATGCAGCAGATCAACGCGATGCGGCGTCGGATCATGACGCTTCGTCGATCGATCTGGCCACTGCGCGACGTGGCATCCGCCCTCGAACGCAGCGAACTGCCATTCATTGCGGCCGAAACGGACCATTACTTCCGCGACGTCTACGATCACGCCATCCGAGCGGCGGAGATGACGGAGGCGGCACGCGAGATCCTGAGTTCTCTGGGCGACATCCATCTGTCGGCTCTCTCCTTCCGCATGAACGACATCATGAAAATGCTGGCCGTCATTGCGACGTTCTTCCTCCCGCTGTCGTTCATCGCGTCCGTTTACGGAATGAACTTCGACCCCGCCGCCTCCCCCCTGAATATGCCCGAACTGGAGTGGTATTTCGGCTATCCATTCGCGCTCACTCTCATGTCCGGCGTCGCACTCACGATGTTCGTGTTTTTTCGTCGACGGGGCTGGCTCTGATACCAACGGTCGTACAGATGCCACTGCGTGCGATACCATCGACCCGCTGCGCCGCGTTTCTCTCCGTAGGTGGAAGCGTTCTCCAGAAGTAGCTCGGCCTATGCGCCGGCTCGACCCGGAGACGCCTTATATGCCGCCGTGTGTTCGTACATGTTCGGGATACGCGGACGGAAGAGGCCGACGCGGTTGTACGGTTCCAGCATGTCCGCCAGCCAGGACGCGTAGTCGGCCACCTTTTGCTCCAGCCGAAGATGCGCACCCCGCACGACGTCGAGCAACCGATCCTCGTCGGCCAGGAGAAACAGGCGGTCGAGATGCCGACCGTCGACGCGCTCGCGCTCGTACGTCGTCGCCGCGGCAAAGTAGGGCATCGTGCTAGCCGTCCACCGTTCGAACGAATCCAGGGAGCCGTAACACAGGGAGACGAGCTGATCGATCCACTCGATCTCCTGGAGGACAGATCCCTGGTATCGATCCATGGCCTCACGCAGCGTGGGGCGTCCCCAATGGCTCTCCAGGGCGGCCATCAATCGCTCCACGCCACTGAGCGTGTGTGCGATGCCCGAGCTGTGGAGCGGGTCCACGAACCCGGCCGTATGCGGCAGCATCGCCCAGGTCGGTCCAGCCGCCTGCGCGACGCGCCGCTGCAACCTCCGCGTCGCGATGAGGCGACCGGGTGACGACGCCTGCCGTGCCCCGGCGAACAGATCGCGGATCGATGGATGACGGGCGAGGTGTTCGTCCCACACGGCCCTGGGAACCGTATCTGCGAAATGCGACTTTTGACGCTTGGACTCATCCAGCACGAGTCCGGCACTGACGACCTCATTCTCGAACCGCAGCATCCACATCCACCCATTGTCGAACACATGGTGAAGCGCGGCGTGATCCGGATCGAACGGGTAGTCGCCAACGCGCGCACCGAGGTCTGCGAGCGCATCGAGCCAGCGCCGAACTCCCGTAAAATGCGAGAAGACGGCCCGCGTTCGGGTTTGCATCGGCGCTCCGCTTCCGGCCCCGACGACATCCGAGAGTGCTCCTCCCGCCCCGGTAGCGTCGATGACGAAGTCGGCCTCTACATCGACGCCCTGGAAGTGCCATGCATTCGATCGGCGAACGGGTTCGACCGTGACGCCCTCCATGAACGCGATCCCGGCGCGCCGCACTTCCTCAGCAAAGAACGCATCTACGTCCGCGCGATACCACTGCGCGTCCGACTGATCGTCACTCGCGCTGGCCGCAACGAGCAGTTCCGTATCGTGGCCCGGCGTCGGTCGGAACCGCTCGCCCGGCTCGTGGCGAAAATAGCTGAAGCCCCGTTTGATGCCGCCGAGCACATCCGGATAGGTTCGCTGCCAGCTCCCCCAGGTCGACAGCGGCGCGAGCCTCGGCAGGTCGTACCGCCGGGCGAGGTCGCGCAGGATCATGTCGGCGATCGGGGTCGACGATTCGCCGATCGCGAATCTGGGGTGCGTAGCGCGGTCGATGAGTACCGTCTTCAGGCCGATCCGGTCGGCTATGAGCGCGCACACGCTGCCTCCGAATCCGGAGCCCAGTATGACCAGGTCGACGCGCATGCCCTTATCGATCGCCACACGAACAGCGAACGGGCGGCACAATGCGCTGCGTGAGGTTCATCTGCTCGAGACGCGCGCGCCGGGCGGGTCCACATTCTCCGCAGTCAAAGAAGCGTTCCAGGTCCCACACGTCCATAAACACGCGCTCTCGACCCATTTCGATGCCCCGTTCCAGAACGGTCTCGATGGACGACATGGAGGGCGGACGAAACGGTCCCTCACGTTCCAACCGGTCCATGATGCCGTTGCCTGAGCGCGTCGGAATAACGGAACAGCACGTCACGCCCGCGTCGAACGCGAATTCGATCGATCTAAGCGCCCAATCGACGCCTTCCGCTTCCGACAGAAAGGGCGGGCGGAGGAGAATGAAGGTACGGACGGCGATGCCGGCGTCGAGAAGATAGTCCGCGGCCCGGCGAAAATCGTCCAGCGTCATGCGCTTATTGAGCCGTTCGAGGACCTCGGGATGCGCGGTCTCCAGGCCCAGCGCAATCTCAAGTCGCCCTGACAGCAGGTCGCGGAATTCGAGACAGGACGGTCCGCACAGGCGCGGGTGGTTCTCGACGATTACCGCCTCGAAGGCTTCCAGCCGCTCCGCTATCGCCGAATAGTCCGCGGGCGGAATGGCCTTTCTATCGAAAAAATTACCGCTGTTGTACAGCTTGATCCGACGCGCCGGCGGCAGTCGCTCCAGTGCATGATCGATTTGAGCCGGTATGTCGCCCACGGCGACCGTGGTATCCGTCGTGTGCCTCCACAGATCACACATCAGGCACCGGAAGGGACACTCCCGGTTGGTGAGGAAGACGGTCGCTACGTCATCGACGTGACCGTCCGCACGCCGCTCGCGCTCGGTCAGCCAGGCATACGGTACCTGCGAATCGACGGCTTCCTTCGGCGGCCTTGCCGAAAGAATATCCTGATCCGTGATCTGTACATCCGGGATGGTCAACACCTGCCTCAGGCAAAGATCGACGCGAAGGTCTTGCGATACACGGCTTCTCGGTCCGGAAACAGCCGGTCGAACAGGCCGTCCCCGACGGCGCCGCGCTGGAACCGCTCTTTTTCGAAGACAGGCATTTCGAGTCCAGTGACGGCATGAATGCCCTGGCAGACGACCTCACCCTTGAGCGCGTACAGCCTCTCGTGATCCCATTCCGTCAGATCTACGAACGGAATACCCTCCGCGACCTCGATGACTTCGGGGAGGGCATATGGACTGAAACCGACGAAGCCGTGTGTACGAGCCGGCGCGTAAGTGCGCACGTGCCCCCGGCTCTGTCCGCCCGAATAGGTGAGGGAATGCTTGACGGCGTCGACCCCCCATCCCTCCTGATAGAGCATCAGATTGTTCAGCACGCTCCGAACGGTCAGTTCGGGATTCTCCTCGATGGGATAGTCTTTCAGGTTTTCGTCCCCTCCATCCCCATCCACCAGATAGGTCCAGTCGGGATAGCGCTCCCGAATACCCTTGCAGAGCGCCAGCGTCATGGCGGCGGCCTGTACGTCGAGGGGCTTATAGTCTTCGATGACTCGAATGGCCTCGCGGTAATCGACATCCCGCGGATCCACCTCGATCACTTCCAGAAATAGGGCTAGATCGAGCGCGTCAAGAAAAGAAAAGGCCTGGTCGACGTCCGTCCCCCCTTGAACAGAAAGCGTGAAGGCTTTCAATCGCGAAGGCGATTCGCCGCGCTTCAGCAGCAGATCGTAGAGGACGAGAAATACCGACCCGCTGTCGATACCTCCGGAAAACAGGACGCCGATCGGCGCGTCCGACGGAATCGTATTCAGCCACCGGTCGCAGGCGCCCGCCAGCGCACGCACGTACGTTTCGCCGATGGACGCGGTGTCGGCCTCGAGGACGTTGCGCCGCGGACTGAAAAATCGCGAATAGGTCGGACTCGGATCGGGGCAGCCGAGCAGTTCGAGCTCGACCAGGTGATGGCTCGGGACCATCCGCGTGTAGGACGGATGAAACTGATCGTCGAGTCCCTCCGATTCGAGAAAATGCCGGATCTCGTCGATCCGCTCGGCGATCACGAGACAGGGGCCTTCCGCCCGTTTTGCGAGAAAGTAACGCATGGGACGGCCGATCGAACGTGCCATACGTACGGTCTTGCCGTCGCGATGCGCGATCGCGAACTGTCCGTCTATCGCACGGACGCGCTCGAGATCGCCGGAACCGACTGCCTCGATGGCTGCTTCCGGCGTCGTGTTCAGAAAGATGTTCAGCGACGGGTCGAGGAGATCGACGACCCGCTCTACGTAGGTGTGTTGATGCATGTTGTCCTCATCCATACCATCCTAACTTGAATCCCCATCGTCCGATATCCATTGCGAACGAAAGGCCCCAGTAAAACACGAAGAAGGCCCCGCCGGCCAGCAGCGCGAGTCCGCTCATGAGCTGTGGCTTATGTGGCGCTTCGGCCGACCATTCCATGAGGCGCCGACCGCCGAGAGCGACCATGACGACGAACAGCAGAACCATAACGAGGATCTGCCCGAGGCCTTGAACCATCATGACGCTCGCCCCATAAAGCGGATTGTTCGCTCCCGCCGCATAGGAGAGAAACTCTCGAAATACGGGAAAGGGCCGCCCGACGGCGAAAAGGCCGACGAACACGCCGATGATGGCCGCCTTCGTCTGAATACTACCGAAGAATGCGCGTACTCGCTCGGAAAAACAGTTCGTGACGCGATCCAGGTATCCAAGCTCCACCATGCCCCACACGAGCATGGCGACCCCCAGTCCCGTGAAAACGATCCGCGCCTGCGCAAGCCGCACGCTGCGCGCATTGAGCAGCTCTACACCCGAGCCGAGCAAGCCGATAAAGGCACCGTAGATGCCGCATACGATGGTGACGCCGGCCACGAACGCACCGAGCGCCATCCATGGGCCCTTCGTCGAACGATTCGAGTCGACGGAGCAGGCGAGTCCGGGCAGCATGGCGAACACGACGCAGTTGCAGGCCGTGAAGGTGGCGGCCAGCCCGGCGATGGCCGCGAAGATAAAGCCGAAGCCCATGCCCCGATCGGGATAGGCTCCGGCCAGGTCCGACGTGTTACCCAGTGCGGGGGCGGCGATCACGTCCCGCCCGAAACCGTCGACGAGGTGGTAATTCCAGAACCCGGCGATGAAAATTGCACCGAGGACGGCGGCCGCGGCGTACAGCGCGAGACGCCTTCCGCCGTATATCTCGCGTAGATGCATGGTTTACTCCCTAAGAACGAGCGTCGTTGACGTTTCCGGCAGATCATTTTCGAGAAAGACCGATCTCGACGCGTCCGATCGGCGGACGGCCCACACAGGCGTCAGCCGGATGTGGCACATCGATACATACCTGCCTGCGGCACCTTCAGTTTCTTAAACACGACGGATGTCCGCAGTGCGGCCGTGTCGACCGATGTTGGCCGCGATCGCCGGACCACATCGAGCTCTGGAAGTGCAGAAGATCAATAGAGAAACGTATAGTTGAGTTTGATCAGGAACACGTTTTCCGGAAATACACCGAACGTATCGCCGAGGTATATTCCTCGATAGAGGTGCGGCGTGCCGGCGCGACACGGGATGGCCGTCGATCCCGGATCACGCACGGGCAATCGTGCACGGATGTGGTCACTGGGGTGCATGAACGTTGCGAGGGACTGCCCATGGTACCCTGCAGCCATGCCAGTCTGCAGCCATGTCAGCCGACGGGACTCCCGGTCAACGAACGACGCCGGAGAGGATTCGATGGGTCAGAGGTCGGCGAGCAGCCGTTCCAACCGCTCCCACGACGCATCCCGTGCCGCTTTATTGGCGGCCGAGCCTTCCGGGTCGTCGCCGCTGCGCATGTACGCGTGACCCGCGCCATCATAGATCTCGTACTCATATATCTTGTCCAACTCGGACATGATCTCTTCCGTCTCGGGGATCGTCGAGTTGATACGCTCGTCGTCCTCCCCGTAGAACCCGAAGACGGGGGCCGTGATGCTCTCAAATCCCGATTCGGGCGGAGACCCGTAGAACACCATGGCGGCGGCGATGTCCGAAGAATGGGTGGCGAAGCGGAAGGTCTGCGACCCCCCCAGCAGAAACCCATGACCGTCGTCGTCCCGTTCGACGAAGGAAGATTCTCGGCGTAGGCGCGCACGGCCTGAAGATCGGCCGTCACCTGATCGGGGTCGAGCTGGTAGATGGCATCGCGCGCGGCGTCGGAAGAGGGAAATTCGGCCGTCCGCTCGAGGTCGGCATCGAAGCCGGAAAGCAAATCCGGTGCGACGGCGATGTACCCACGTGCGGCGAGCTGATCGGCGAAGCTCCGAACCCAGTCCGTCAACCCCCTGTTTTCGTGGATCACGACGATGGCGGCCGTGGGGCTATCGGTTTCCGGATAGGCCACGAAGCTGTGGACGGATCGATCGCCGGCGTCCACGCTCACCCATTCGTGATGCCTCGGCGAGGATTCGAGTTGCTCGAGCGCGAAATCCTGCGCGTAGACGTCGCTCAGAAGCGGTACGCACAGTACGGCAAGCAAGATAATGATGACACGATTCATGGCACGGCTCCCAGCTATCTCCATGGTGCTGCTTCTATATAATTGGATGCGTACACGTCTCGATACTTCGCCCTGCGGCATGCCCGGGGGAAAGGTAGTCTACCATTCCCCGAGATCAATGCCCAGGGGTGAGTGGACGAGCTGCACGACGCGCCTGTGAATTGCATCCGGATCGCCTCAACGACGTACGGCCCGGATCGGTCGGTATCGCGCCGCGCGGGCATCCACGAGATGCAGGCCTACGCATCGTACATCCGCCGCGCATCCTCGATAGCGTCCTCTTCACCGATCACAGTAAGGACGTCACCCTGCTGCAGGACCGTGCTGCCGCTCGGAATCATCGAACTCCCATTACGATTTACGACGGCAACCAGGCATTTGTCCGGGATGTCTGCTTCCCGAAGTGAACGACCGATCATGGATTCGGACGGACCGCCAGGTTCTATGTGGATTCTCATGAAGTGTTTGTCGTGAACGACGACCTGTTTGAGCTCGCTCGCATCGGCGGCGTCGAGCCATTCGTCCAGAAAATCATCTTCGTCGGCACGCCCGGCGATCTGGGCCAGCATGCGCAGATGCAGGCCCGGGTCTTCCTTGGGGCTTACGAGAAAGAAGAAAGCCCGGGCCACGTTTTCAGCATCCTCGTCCGCGCCGGGATGCGAGTCGATCGGGACGCCTGCCTGGACGCGAACGAGGACCAGCTCGGGGCGATCGATCCCTTCGAGCAGGATGTGGGGCAGCGCAATCCCGGGTGCGACCGGCGTAACTCCCGTGCCCGTACGCTCCGCGAATTCCAGCCGGACGGCCTCGGCATCCATCGGCAGACACCGCTCGAAAAGGGGCGCCACTCGCGTGACGATGTCCCCGAACTCTTTCACGTCGTCGAGATCGAGAACCCCGGCACGGGCTACGAGCTCTTCGAAGGGATCCTCCGCACGCGGCCCCTTCTCCTTGAGGATGCCCCGCAATTCCGTGTCCAGCCCTTCATCGCGATGCGTCCCCAGACGCTCGAACCAGTGGTAGATGGCCCCGTCGCGCGACACACGGTTTCGAGCATACTTAATATACCACACTACGGAAACGGCCGTAACACCGACGGTGAAGAGGATGGCCATCCATCCCATCAGCGCGATCAGGAAAAAAGGTGTGATGACACCAGCCAGCTGCATCCACGGATAGAACGGCGACGTGTAGCCGGGCACGTATGAAGCGATGCGGCTTTCCCGCATCACGATCACGGCCACATTGACGAGCATGAAGATGACGAGCTGAAAGGCGCTCGCCAGCTTCGCGATGCCCGCGACGTCCAACGCCAGGATGCACACGATCATGAGCGCGGCCGTCAGGATGATGGCGGCCGTCGGGGTACCGAATCGTCCCAGGACCTTGAAGCGATCGGGCAACAGACGATCGCGGGACATGGCGAGCGGATACCGGGATGCCGACATGAGTCCAGCATTGCCCGTCGATGCAAACGCAGCAATCGCCGCGACGACGATCAGTATGAGTCCGCCAGGTGCCGGCAGCCAATCAAAAAACTGTTCGCCGGCCGTAGCAACCGGTGTCAGATCGGCGCGCAGCTCGTCCGCGTTGAGAACGGACACCATGATATAGACGCCGACGACGTAGATGAACGTAGCCGTCAGAAGCGACAGACCCATTCCCAGCGGAAGATTCCGATCGGGATTTCGAACTTCTTCGGATACGCTGGCCACCTTCGTCAGGCCGGCGTAGGAAACGAACACCATGCCGACCGTCGCGAACAACCCCTTTACGCCGAACGGCATGAAAGGTGATAACTGCGAATCAGCGAGTTCACCTACACCGATGGAAAAGATCTCAAAAAGTCCCTGTACGACGAAGAAGGCCAGGACGCTGATCAGGACGATCACCAGGACGCGCTGAAGCGTTGACGTCTCCTTCGCGCCGACGACGTTGATTACGAGGAAGACGATCGTGAGGGTAACGGCGAGCGGTTTTATGGGGATCTGAATAAAGATCGCCAGATACGCGCCCATTCCCACAAGCGCAAAGGCACTCTTCAGAGCCAGTGCCAGAAAGGTGCCGATCCCTCCCACCGTTCCGATCAGTGGGCCCAGACTCCGATCCAGAAAATAATAGGCCCCGCCGGCACGCGGCATGGCCGTGCTGAGTTCGGCCATGCTTGCCATGGCCGGAATAATCAGAACGCCTGCAATGAGATACGCAAGAATGACGGAGGGACCGGACTGCGCCGCCGCCAGGCCGGGGAGCAGAAAAAAGCCCGAGCTGAACATAGCTCCCGTACTGATCGCATAGACGTCGAAGAGACCCAGCTCCTTCTTGAGTCTCTTGGATTTATTCAGCAAAGGCATAAGGTAGCAATTCTCCTTTCATGGCGACACATATCTGCGATGCGAAACGGGCGGCCGTCTTTATCCATCGTTTGAAGCCCCGCGCAACCCCGTCCCATACCCGATTAATATACGAACGTATTCCCCGATATCGCTCCATCGGCACCGTGTGCAGAAGCCGTATCATGGGCAACGGGCTTGAGCCGGTCAAGTACGCGAGAGAAAAGTCGGCCCGGCTTCATGCTCACTGGGCCGGCTTTTCTACCGGACTGATGTGCATCGAAAAATGCGTGCGAGGTGGTCGCGTAGAAAGCGTCCGTTTCCGACATGACGGTATGTGAACGTCCCGGCCCCGAGGCGCGCATCTTCATAAAAACCATAGATGAACGTTACACGACTTAGCCATATTTGCCGTAGCGTACGGTCGTACGTATGAAAGTGTCAAGAAGTCGCATGATTCAATCAGCCTGGACCTGGTTCGCCGTCAGCATACTCATCGTGGCGTGGCTTCCCCTGTTGGCCGTCGTCCGACTCTTCGATCGCGATCCGGCGCATTATCGAACCGGGTGGTGGTTTCGGCGCCTCGGCTGCATGCTCACGAAGGTCAATCCGACGTGGCACATCACGATTTCTGGATACGACGTGAGCGAGCCCCGCCGGCCGTTCGTCGTCGTCAGCAATCACCAGTCTCTGGCCGACATTCCCGTCATCAGCTGCCTACCGTGGGAGATGAAATGGGTCGCCAAGGCCGAGCTCTTCCACGTTCCGATCGTCGGATGGCTGATGCGGCTCGCCGGCGACATCGTGCTGGACCGCGGCGATTCGCGCAGCGGTGCGCGTGCGCTCATGACGGCGCGCCAGTATCTACGCGCACGATGCTCCGTCATGTTCTTCCCCGAAGGCACGCGTTCCCGGCACGGCGGACTTCGTTCGTTCAGTGAGGGGCCCTTCCGTCTCGCCATCAAGGAGCAGGTGCCGGTGTTGCCGCTCGTCATCGACGGCACCCGTGACGCCCTCCCCAAGCACAGCTGGATGTTCGGCGGATCGACTCAGGTGAGGCTGACGGTGCTTCCACCCGTACCGACGGATGGACTCACCGGGAGTGACGCGGCTTCGTTGACCGATACCGTCCGTAAGCGGATCGCGGAACAGCTGGACGAATGGAGCGGGGAAAACGCGTCATCATCCCATGACGGCACCTAGCCGGCCGGCCTCTCCGCACCGCTTCATCGTGCTGTGATCGTCAGCTCATTCCGATATATTGTCGGTGCCGCAGCACGACCTGCTGTCCGCCCCCGCGCGTCTCCGCCGCAATCTCCTACGACCATGGCCACAGCGCTCAACGATCTCCCCCCCTTTCCCGGGATTCGCGACGAAGGTCTCGATTTTCTGACCGAGCTACGGAAGGAAGAACATCAGGATCGAGACTGGTTCAACGAGCGCAAGCTGCTCTACACGGACGAGCTCCGCTGGCCGCTGCGCTGCCTCGTAGTCGACGTGGTGCGCAGCATAGAATCCGACGCGCGCGTGACGCTGCACGGGGATCCGCGGAAATCCGTATTTCGGATCTACCGGGACGTCCGCTTCACCAACGACAAACGGCCCTATCAGACGCACGTGGCGTGCAAGTGGACCGTGAATGCGGATCTGCAGGATGAAGACGGCCTCGTCTACCTTCACATCGAACCGCCCGAAAATATGTTCATCGCGGCCGGTATCTATAACCCGCCGGTGAAGCGCCTTCGGCCGCTCCGAAATAAGCTGGTCGAGAGTCCGTCCCTGTGGAAGGACATCGAAGCGCGTCTTGTGAAGGAGGGATTGACGCCGACGAGCCACGGGGACGACCTCACGAACATGCCGCGCGGTTTCGCAGAACATAAGGATCACGAACTCGCCGACCTGCTCAAATGGACGTCTCTCCTGGTCACGGAGGAACTCCCTCGTTCCGCCGTGCAGTCCACCAGCCTCACCAACGACGTCCTCTCCTTTGCCCGCAGGGCATGGCCGCTGCTGCAATTCATTCGTGATACGCGATAGAACGATTCGCCTTTCCCGGCGACTCACACGAACGGGCGACGCGTTCACTTCAACAGGTTCTTCGGCGGACCGTTTGACCTCAACCTGATTGCCCAGGGCATTCTGCAGGCCGCCTTACCGCAGCAATCCACCCGGAAACGAGACGGGACTCTCGTTCCCGTCTCGCCCGACGGACGCCACGCCGAAGAGATAGTTGTCGATCACGATGCCTTCGAGCGTATGCCGGGTGGTGCCCGCCGGCACGAATCGGCTGTGCTCCCACTGCGGCGCCGTCGTCGACCGCCAGTAGACCCTGTAGCCCGCCAGACCCGGATCGTTCACGGCGTCCCACGCCAGCGTAGTGGACGGCTGTACGGCGCCGCCGATGCGTACGTCCAAGGGAGCGGGTGGCGCCCAGGCCATCGAGGCCAGGACGGCGGCGTTGACGGCCGTCAGGCGCGCTGCAAAGTCGAAGTCGACCTCCTCGATCACGTCACCGTATTCGATCCCCTCCTCCACGCGTACGTCCTGATGCTGCTCCGTGTAGTCCTCGTGCGCCTCCATGATGCGAACGGCCGGGAATCCCGCGTCGTTGAACGGACGATGATGTCCGCCGCGACCGAACCGGTCGAGGCGGTAGATCATCATGGCATCCAGATTCGCCAGATACCGGTCCGTCGCGCGATCGACGTAGCGCGCCAGCTGCCGCGACGGACCGTCCACCTCGCCGCCGAAGTAGCGCATCCGCCGCAGCTCGTCTTCCGTGGCCAGCGACGGGAACGGCTGTGAGAAGACCCGAAAGACGGTGTTATCGATCACGCCGTCGCCGCCCTCGATGTTGCCGATCATGTCGTTGTTGAGGACGGCGGCGATCTCCCATCCGTCCTCCACGGCAACGGACGCCATATGCGCACCGCCGTAGAGCCCCTGCTCCTCGCCGGAGAGACCGGCATAGACGATCGTACTGCCGAACGCGTGCCGCGACAGCACGCGGGCTGCCTCGAGCGTGCCGGCCAGACCCGAGGCATTGTCGTTCGCACCGGGTGCATCGCTCGTCGCATCCATCACGTCCGACGCCCGGCTGTCGATGTCGCCCGACATGATGACGTGGCGATTGGGGTGGATGGCGCCGCGCTGTATGGCCAGCACGTTGACGATCTCCGTCGGCTCCGGTATGCGCGGTTCGTCCGACACGATGGTTCGTTGATAGACGACGTCCACGCATCCCCCGCAGTCCGCCGAAATCTGCTCGAACGCCTCGAAAAGCCACCGGCGCGCCGCACCGATACCACGCGCTTCCGACGTCGTGTCCGACATCGTATGCCGCGTCCCGAATCCGGCCAGCGTCCGGATGTCCGCCTCGATCCGTTCGGGCGAGACGGATTCCACGATGTCATAGATGCGCGGATCGATGGCAGGCGGCGCGTCCTGCGCTCGCGCGGACGAGAGGGTTAGCAGCAAGCCGACCGTAAGCAGGAATACGCGCCGCATCATTCGACGTGTCTCTGGCGATAGAATGCTTCGACCGTAGACGACGCCTCGGGATGCTCCGCGACGATGTGCTCGACCAGGCGTACTAATTCGCTTCGGTCGAAATCGCCCAGAATCTCCTCCAGGGGCCTCGAAAGCGCCCCTTCGCTCTCTATAACGGCGTACAGCGTAGCGACGATGTGCCGGCACCAGCTTCCCGTCACGTAGGGACAGGAACAGACGGCCTCTTTGATGCCTTCTGCATCGTGCCGGATGTCGACCTGGTAGGGGGCGATGTCCGTTCCCTGTACGAAGGCTTCGACCTCCGAATCGGACGTCCGCTTCAGCGACTTCACGGCGCCGTCCCGGAAATACTCCCGACCCCTGTCGATCGAACCCTTCTCGGCATGTTCCGCAATGACGCGCTCCGACAGTCCCGGTATCTTCATGACACGTTGCCTTACTGCTTGGGATGCCAACCTTGATCACGCCTCCAAAGTAACCGGTTCCCCAACGAAAATCATTACCGGTCGGGGGTTCGTGCCGCAAATCAGGCCGCGTGCCCGCACTATCAGGGGCCAGCCTCGCTGGACGGGGTGCCGATGATGCTCAGGCGGCGCGGCGTATCACCTCTGCAGCAACTGCATCTCCAGTTTCGATGCCTTTTCCGACCCCATAAATACACGATGTGTCGCTTCGCGGTATGCGTCCGGCTCGGCGTGGTATATGTCGGTAAACGTCTGCGGATTGCGATCCACGAGGGGAAACCACGTGCTCTGAATCTGCACCATCATGCGATGCCCTTTCCGGAAGGTGTGCGCGACATCCTGCATATCGAACCGCAGCCCGGTCACGCGGCCCGGCTCCATCGGCTCGGGATGCTCGAAGCTGTTGCGGAACCGGGCTCGCATGACCTCTCCTCGCACGAGCATCTGAAATCCGCCTATCGGGACCTCGCAGTCCTCCACCTCACATTCGGCATCGCCGGGATACACGTCGATCAATTTGACGATGAAGTCGGCGTCGGTTCCCGTCGAGGAAACGAATAGATGAGCAAAAAGCCGGCCCGCGAGCGTTACCGGCCGCTCGAGCGGGTCGGACGCAAAAACGAGGACGTCGGGCCGCCGCGACGCAAAGCGCTGATCCTGCACGACGTAGCGATCGTCACGGTGGACGACGATATCGGGCGTGTGCGACACCGGCACGTTTGGGTCGCTGACGTAGGCGGCGAAGTCGTCGGCGCCGGACGGCGGCTCGAAATCCGTTCGTCCCCCGGGATGCAGATACAGCGCCGCGTCATCCACGTCCTCCGGCGGCCAGGCATCGAAGAAATGCCACCGGTTGCTGCCCGTCGTGAAGATGCTGGCGCGCGCGACGCCGAGTGGAGCGTCACCCTTCAGATGGTGATTGAAGAAGGGACGCTCGATGTTCTGCCGGTAGAATTCGGCCGTCTTCTGGCCGAAATGAAACGGCCCGTAGCTCTCGCCGTCGGAGCGCGCCCACGCGCCGTGCCACCACGGACCCATCGCCAGGTAGCAGTCCGCCCCGGCCCTTCGAAGCGCCTCTTACGTCTTCAGCGGCCCGTAGAGGTCGTGCGTGTCGAAGAACCCGCCGGTCACCAGGACGGCCGGACGCACGTCGCGCAGGTGCGGCAGCGGCGTCCGCGCCTGCCAGAAGGCGTCGTACGTGCCGTGCTCCATCATGGCGTTCCACGTGGCGTTCTCGCTCCCGAGATGGCGCGCGCCGAGTTCGGCCGCCGACCCCTGCGCCAGATACCAGGCATAGCCGTCCGGCGTACCGTAGTCGTCGAACCGCTCCGGCAGATCCTCCACCGGCTCCGGCCGCGGAACGCCGAACCACGACAGAAAGCTGAACGTCGCCTGCAGCATGAACGCGCCGTTGTGGTGCCGATCGTCCCCGAGGAACCAGTCCGTCACCGGCGCCTGCGGCGAGACGGCCTTCACGGCAGGGTGCGCGTCGATGAGCGCGTGCGTCGCGTAGAAACCCGGCGCGGAAATCCCCCAGAGGCCCACGCGGCCGTTGTGATTCGCTACGTGCTCGAGCAGCCATTCCACCGTGTCGTACGTATCGCTGCTTTCATCCACGTCCGCTCGATCCGTTTTCTGGGGGATGTGGGGGCGCACCGCTTCGAAAGACCCTTCCGACATCATCCGTCCCCGGACGTCCTGATACACGAAGATGTACCCCTCCCGGCAGAGGGCCTCGGACGGACCCATCCGCTCCCTGTATTCATCCTCTCCGTAGGGTCCCACCCCGTAGGGGGTGCGGTACAGGAGGATGGGGTAATGACCGGCCGCCTCCTTCTCACGACCGTCCGAGTCCGGCCCCGAGCGCCTACCTCGTTTCATCTCCTTCGGCGAATAAACGGACGTGAACAGCTTCACGCCGTCTCGCATGGGGATGCTATACTCGGATTTCGTGTAGTGGCTGCGTATGTATTCGGCCTCGCTGATCGCTCCGTCCCTGATTGAGTTCGATATGCCGCTGCATCACGTTAACGATCGTCCGTACTGCCCGCAACACCTTCGAATCCGCACGCGTTACCTGATCGGCATTCCGAGCCCCCACATCGCCGCCCCAACGTCACCGCCCCAACATCGCCGTACCCGTGCTGCCCATAGAACCCGAACTTCCCGAACTCGCCGCCGCCCTTCGGTCGAGAACCGAGGCCGTGCTGCAGGCGCCGCCCGGTGCGGGGAAGACCACGCTCGTGCCGCCGGCCCTGCTCGAAGAGAAATGGATGGTTGGGCAAAAGATCGTTATGCTCGAGCCCCGCCGCCTCGCCGCTCGCGCGGCTGCCCGTCGCATGGCCGACCTCCGCGGCGAATCGGTCGGACAAACGATCGGCTACCGAGTGCGCATGGATACCCGCGTGGGACCCTCGACGCGTATCGAGGTCGTGACGGAAGGCGTGCTGACGCGGTTTCTGCAGGACGACCCGTCACTGGAAGGGGTCGGTCTGGTGATCTTCGACGAATTTCACGAACGCAGCCTTCAGGCCGACCTCGGCCTCGCCCTTACATTGGCGTCGCGACGCATCTTTCGTGAGGATCTCCGCGTCCTCGTCATGTCCGCCACACTGGAAACGACGGCCGTCGCCGATCTACTCGACGACGCGCCGATCGTCACGAGCGAAGGGCGGAGCTATCCTATCGAGACGCATTACCTCGATGGTGCGCCCGAGGCACGCATCGAGGAGATCACGGCGCGAACGGTCCGCATGGCGCTTCAGGAACACGACGAGGGCGACCTGCTCGTCTTCCTGCCCGGCGCCGGCGAAATTCGGCGCACGGAATCCCGGCTCTCCGACCTTCCAGCCCACGTCAGCGTGCATCCCCTCTTCGGCAACCTGCCGCAGGCGGCTCAGGATGCAGCGATTGCTCCGAGCACGTCGGACGGTCGGAAGGTCGTACTGTCGACCGACATCGCCGAAACGAGCCTGACGATCGAAGGGGTACGCATCGTCGTCGACTCCGGATTGATGCGCGTACCGCGCTTCTCTCCGCGCAGCGGGATGACGGGCCTGGCGACCATCAAGGTGTCTAAGGCGTCCGCCGACCAGCGACGCGGACGGGCCGGACGCCTCGGGCCGGGGGTGTGCTACCGGCTGTGGACGTCGCTCGATCAGCAGCATCTGGAGCCTCACAGTCCGCCCGAAATCCTCCAGGCAGACCTTGCGCCCCTCGCCCTCGAGCTGGCACGCTGGGGTACGGCCGACCCCTCCGATCTCGACTGGATGGATCCGCCGCCGGCCGCCGCCTACGATCAGGCCCGCGACCTGCTCCGGCACCTCGGTGCGCTAGCGAACGACGGCACGATCACCGAACACGGTCGACGGATGTCCGGACTCGGACTCCACCCTCGCCTCGCTCACATGCTGCTCTGCGCGGAAGAGGTCGACGCGGTCGGACTCGCATGCGACATCGCCGCATTGCTCAGCGAGCGCGACATTTTTAAGGCACGCTCCGGCGTGGACAACGCCGACCTGCGGCTTCGCGTACAGGCACTGCGCGACCTGCGTGGAAGAGGCCGGGCGGAGTTCGACTACGCACGCGGATTCCAGGTCGACCGCGGCGCGGCACACCACGTCCTGCGCGTGGCCAAGCACTGGCGGCGGAAAGTCCACACCCGAAAAGAAGATGCCGATGTCGATCTGTGTGGTCTCCTTGCCGCTTTCGCGTACCCCGACCGCATCGCACAGAAGATCAATGGTCGCTTCCGCCTCCGAAACGGACGCATGGCCACCTTCGGCGAGCCGCAGCTCTTGTCGAATGCCGAGTATCTCGTCGCGGCTGACCTGGGCGAGCGGCGCCGGGAAAGCCGGATCTTTCGCGCCGCCCCCGTGGGTCTCGAAGATCTTTTCGCACACTTCGACGAGCAGATCGAGGAGGTAGATACGATAGCGTGGGACGACGGCGTCGTGCGTGCCCGGCGTCGACTGCAGCTCGGCGCCGTGGTGCTGAAAGACGGGCCCATCGCCGACCCCGATCCAGACCGGATGGTCGACGCACTCATCGAGGGTATCCGGGAGGAAGGCCTCGAGCTGCTGCCGTGGACCAAGAACGCCCGGCATCTGCAGGAGCGGCTCGTTTTCCTGGGCCGTCATGAAGAAGAATGGCCGGGCGCCACGAACGAGGCGCTCCTGGAGAACCTGGAAGATTGGCTTCGACCCCATCTCTATGGGATGAAGCGCGCGGAAGACCTGCAGCAGCTCGACCTCACGAACATCCTGCTGGGGTACGTCGGCTGGGAGCGGCGTGAGGAACTCGACGAGCGGGCACCCACGCACGTGACGGTGCCCAGCGGGTCGCGCATTCCGATCGATTACTCCGACCCCGACGCTCCCGTACTGGCGGTCCGCCTGCAGGAACTGTTCGGCCAGACGGAAACGCCGCGCATCGATCGGGGAAGGGTTCGGCTGACGCTGCATCTCCTCTCACCCGCCCATCGCCCCATGCAGGTTACTCAGGATCTCGCGAACTTCTGGAAGGACACCTACTTCGACGTGCGCAAGGACCTCCGCGGACGGTATCCGAAACACTACTGGCCCGAAGATCCCCTCCGCGCAGAGCCCACCAACCGGGCGAAGCCGCCAAAGGGGTAGACGGTAAGATCAATCGCCAAAGGCCGATTCTATGGGCGGACCGGCCTCCGGCCCCAGTTCGAGGCCGAGGAGACGGGCTACCGTCGCGGCGACCTGGTTCTGGTACAGATCGCACGGCCCGACGCGTTCGCCTACCGCCGGCGTGTCGGGTCCGAGTACGGCCAGCCAGATCGCCTCCGCGCCATCTACGCTCGACCCGTGACCCGTCCACGCGTCACCCTCGCCGCGACCGTGATCCGTCGTGATCACGAAGGTGGTCTTTCCCCGGTAATCATCCTGAGCCTGGACCCAGTTCCACAGCTCCGCGATGAACGCATCCGTCCGCTCCGCGGCGGTCAGATACGCACCGAAGTCTCCGTCGTGCGCGAAGTCGTCCGTTTCTCCGTACGCGACGTACAGCAGGCGCGGGCGTTCCTGGCGTAGATGCTCCAGGGCGAAGTGGTGGGTGAACGCGTCGAGCCGAACCGTGGACCATGGACTGGGGATCTGCACCTGGAGCGTATTCAGGAGCCGCTCTTTCTCACTCAGATTCGGACCCGCGGCCGGTTCGAAACCGGCATTAACCGGCACGCCGCTGCGCCCTTCGTTGATGATGAAGGGAAACACGTCCCATGAACCGAACGCGGCAACGCGCCCATCGAAACCCGTTGCCCGGTTGACGGTCTCGAGAACCGTCACATTAGGATTCGGACGCTTCTCGTTGCTGTCGATGCGCGCGTCGTCGGCACGCCCTGTCAGGATCTCATTGTAACCCGGGTAAGAAAACAGGTGCCGGTTCGAGGCATCGACCCGGCATCCCAGCTCCCGATTGCCGTAGATCTGCCCCTGTTCGGCGATCGTATTCCAGAAAAACGGCATCAACCGGGCGCGCCGCACCACGGCGGCGTCAGCCCAATACCGCTCCTCGAAATCGGCCGGATCGTCCGTGTACCGTTCGTCGGCCATCAGCATGGAGTCGGCGCCCGTGAACAGTTCCTGCCATCGGAGTCCGTCGAGGGTGATAAAAATGACGTTTTCCGTGTGCGTCTGCGCCGCGAGCGGTCCAGGCGCCGCCAGAAACAGCAACAGCCAGCAGAGAGAGCGGTAGTTCATCGTCGTCGTATAGGCTCATCCGGGAACGAACGCTTCAAGATACAAAAGCGTCGTACGACGCGGAGAAGCCCGTGCCGTACGACGCTTAAATCCTGGCGGCTGTCGCGTCTGCAGCCTACGCGTGCAGATCCCGGAGCAGTTTTTCCGTCTCTTCCTTGTGGCCGGTCTCGTCGCTGATGATCGCGTCGAGGTCCGCCGCGAGACCGTAATCCCCATACTTCTCAGCCTGTTTGCGCCGCTCGACGTATCGCTCGATCGCCTCGGCCTCTGCCTTTTGAACCTGCTCGAGCATCTCGGTCGCGCCCTCAACGAGCTTCAGCGGTGCCGGCTTCGTCACCGGCGTGCCACCGAGCGCCGTAACCTTGTTGGCGAGGAACGCCGCGTGCTGGAGTTCATCCGTAATCTCCGCCTCAAAAAACGTCTTCAGGATCGGGCGATGGATGCCCGAAGCCATGGCGGCGTACGAATTGTACATGAGCACGGCCTGATACTCGTGGGACAGATCCGTATTCAGACCGTCTATCAGTTTCTTCTTGTTCACGATCGTCTTGACGTCCGTTAGTAGGTTGCCTCGGGTGGCGAAGCACCAGTGACGTGCTTCAGGGTTTATTACCGCCCACACCCGGATGAGGATTCGTAACAATGCTGCGATGCGCGGCTATCACTCTCCCGGCCCATCCCGTGCCGGCCGTGCACTTACGTGCAGATCATCTTCACACCCACACGTGAACGTCTTGCCGCCCTACGCGGAGAGCGTGAGATATACCTTAAACTAAAGGTAAGCGTGCGTCTAAGCGTACGACCCGTCGCTTAAGAGTTCGCAGCCATGGCCATACCGCGCGTCGCGATTCTCATCGCTATCCTGTCGATCGTCATGTTTCGATCGGCCCAGGCAACCGGAGCCGACCCGACCTACTCGCCGTCCCACTTCGCTGCACGCGATGTCCCCGCTCTATCGACGGTGTTGGACCGGTTCGACAACACGTCGTGGACAAATCCCTTTTCATCACTCGACGGCGATGTCATGACCATGGCAACGCACGGAGACATTCTCTACGCGGGAGGCTTTTTCAAGACTGCCGGAGGCCGCGTGGTCAACCATATTGCCGTGTGGAAAGACAACGGGTGGTCATCTATGGGCGGCGGAATGGATCATGTCGTATATGCACTGGCCGTCGGACGTGACGGAATGCTGTATGCCGGTGGTACGTTTTCTCGGGCGGGTGACCACGACGCCGCATTCATCGCACGCTGGGACGGGACGGTGTGGGAAGAGGTCGGCGGAGGAATGAATTCAATCGTACAGGCGCTCCACGTTGCGCCCGACGGCTCCCTCTATGCTGGAGGGGGCTTTACGTCCGCCGGCGGTCGAGACGCGCGATTTATTGCCCGGTGGGATGGCGATCGCTGGTCGAACGTAGGCCTGGGCATGAATCACAACGTGACATCTCTCGTCACCTCCCGCGACGGCACCCTCTATGCGGGAGGAGGGTTTACTACGGCCGGCAGCGCTGCGGCGTATCAGATTGCTCGCTGGGATGGTTTCGAGTGGCATGCCATGGGAAGCGGTATGAATTTAGCGTGGTTCGGGCGGCCTGTCTGGGCGCTTGCGATTGCTCCGAACGGAGATCTTTTCGCCGGTGGTAATTTCGATCTGGCCGGCCACGCCACGGCGGCCAATATTGCACGGTGGGATGGGAATCGGTGGAACCGGGTAGGCGATGGACTGGACGGAAACGTGCACGCCCTCTTATTTGACGATGAGGGACGACTTTATGCGGGCGGATATTTCGAGACTTCGGTTGGGACGCCGATTAAGCACGTGGGGGTCTGGGACGGGATGCACTGGCGAGCGCTCGGCAGCGGGGTCGGGGATCTCGTGCACGCGCTTGCGATCTCTCCTTCGGGAGTGCTACACGTCGGCGGCGCCTTCCTCTCAGCCGGCGATCTGCACGCATCGCATCTAGCCTGCTGGAATACGTTAGATGGTGCGTCGGCGGTACCCGTATTCTCGCCGGATCGAATGGAAAAGCGTCCTGCCATACGTGTCTTTCCGATACCATCCGACCGTGTCACCACCTTACGTGTCAACCTGTCCAAGGCCGCGCACGTTCGAATAAGGATCTACGACGCCGCCGGACGAATCGTCCGGACGCCGATAAATGAATTGGTGCCAGCCGGAATCACGAATATTGAGATCACAACTGAACGCTGGCCGACCGGACTCTACCTATATGACGCCCATTTCGATGAGTCCAGACATTCAGGTGTGATCCTGCACGTGCGATGAGCGTAAGGGCTGACTTCTATTCGATGTCGTGCAGTATGAGCGACCAGGTCGGATCGAGGGGATAGCGCCCGAATTGCGACCCGTAGATCGCCAGCCCGTGCGGAAGTGCCTCATCAACTTCGAGACGAACCACCAGCTCACCGGCGCGCGCGGCACGTGCCAGCTCTTCCCGGGGGATGGGGACGTCGACCAGCCAACCGTACGAACCCGCCTCGCGCAGACGGTTGTCCTCCGGCTGTGCGTGCCACGAAAGAATGCCTCGATGGTCTGCCGGGTCATCCTCCAGATCATATACGCCCGCCACCGTCTCCCCGACCCGCACGGTGACGGCGCTCGGGAAGCGGTATTCGTCGGTCATGGGATAGGCATTGGGGTTCAGGCTCGGATCGTGCGCACCGCCGCCGCGCATGTAGTCGCCGTCCATCTCGTCATCCCCCTCGACGTCCTTGCCGTACAGCTGTTTGGCCGATGCCTCGAATAAAAACGAAGATCGCTCCACATCACCGGGCGCGACGTCGTCCGGCCAGGGCAGCCGGTACTCGAAGTAGCCGCTCCCGGCGCCATTCACCTTCAGGCCATCCAGCACGTTCCATTCCTTGGCCGACCAGTCGGCGTCCGCGTAGTCCGCCGCGGCGACGCGAACGAGCCGCGCTCGCCGACCGTCCAGCGTCTCGACGATCTCCGGATCGTCTCCCGTCACGACATACGTCGTGAAATTACGATGCAGGACCGCGTTCAGTCCATCGGTGAGCTTCGTGGTCACGACCGCCAGTCCGGGCTGCTCCGGCATCGTCAGACGGATCGTCGAGAGCGCTTCCGAGCGCCACGGACGGTAAGACACCGGTAAGACGGCGCTCGCGTAGGGCCGCCGGCGGCCCAGCCGGTCGATCGTATGGAGATCGATCTCGAGCCGCAGCTCGTCGCCGTACGCGTCCGATCCCGTCATGAAGGAAACCCAGAGCGGTACGTCTACGACCTCCCCCGGCACCACGTCGCGCGCCAGGTCGCCGCGGTCGCCCACGGCAACGTACAGCGGAGCGTGCAGATCGCGCAACGACATGCCGTCGACGAACGCATCGAGCCCCGTGAATTTCTCAGATCGATCGTACTTCCAGTACCCGTTCCACTCATTGACGACGTCGTGATGCTCCGTGTAGAGCCAGCCGGAGATCTTCGGATGCCGGCGAAATTCGTTCATGAAGATGTGGTAGTCCCAGCTCCAATCCACGTCTCCGGTGCTCCCTTCGTAGCCCCACACGTTCCCGAACTCGGAGTTGAAGAGCGGCTGATCGCCGTGCTGATAGCCGTCCTCGTAGTTCCACGTGGACCCCGGATACGTATTATCGCTGACCATATCCAGGTGCTCCGGCATGTTGTAACCGGTCGTGTAGATGTGCCACGAATTGATGTCGGTAACCGTGTGCCCGACGCCGCAGCAGACGGAGTTGTCCTCCACGAGCCGCGTCGAGTCCATCTCTCTGGCGAGCTCGACGACGGACACCACCCAGTCCTTGGCGTCGTCCGTATACACGTCGTCTCCATCGATCCCGGTTCGGAGTCCCCACGTCTCGTTGAAGGGTACCCACGAAAAGATGGAGGGATGGTTGTAGTCCCGCTCGATCATCCCCCGCAGCGCGTACTCGACCTCGCCGCGCATCTCCTCCGTCGGCTCTCCCCAGCTGTTGGGTACGTCAGCCATAATCAACATACCGAGCCGGTCCGCCCAGTAAAGCTTGCGCGGGATCCCGATCTTCACGTGGATGCGCATGCCGTTAAGACCTATCCGACGGGACCGCAGGATCTCGTCCCGCATGAAGGCGTCGCTCGGAAACGTGTAATATCCCTCGGGATGATAGGCCTGATCCAGCGCCGTCTCGAGATAGACCGGTTCCCCGTTGAGTGCGATGTAGGGGTACTCCGTACCGGGCAGATCGACGACGCCGATCTCGCGCATGCCGAAGTACGTCTCGACGCGGTCGGGCGCGCCGTTTCCCGAAACGGTCGCCGTTACCTCATAAAGGTGCGGATCCTCCAGCGTCCACAACACAGGATCGGCTACGGGAACGTTAAACTCGAGCGATCCGGTTCCGGCCGGAACCGTCCGTTCAACCTCGAACGCACCGTCCCGGCCGCGAATGGCCAGCTGCAGGGAAAGATCCTCCGGAGCGGCCTCGAGCAGATGGATCGACACGCCCACCCGCTGATCGCTGAGATCTGGTGTAAAATGGATCAGGTCGATGGCCGAAGTGCCGCGTGCTTCCAGATACGGCGTCTGCCATATTCCGCGGGCCGGACCGTACCCTTGCTTGCCTTCCAGCTTGAAGTCGTGCGGCGTGTCGTCCACGCGAAGTACGAGCTGATGTTCGGCGCCTGCCTCTACGTACGATGTGAGCTCGAACTCGAAGGGGGTGTAGCCTCCGCGATGGCTGCCCAGCTCCACGCCATCCACCCATACCGTCGTGGTCCAGTCGGCGGCACCGATCACGAGAAAGACACGCCGTCCCTCCCAGTCGTCCGGGATCGTGATCGACCGGCGGTACCATCCGACGTCGGCCTCATCTTCGACGCCCGAAAGCGGGGCTCCCCACGAGAAAGGCACCAGAATCTGCTGCGCAAAAGGAGCATCCAGCACGGTGGCCGCACGGTCGTTAGCCGGATCCTCGAAGCGAAAATCCCAGGTCCCATTCAGGTTCACCCATTCGGCTCGCTCGAAGTCGGGCCGCGGGTGCTCCGGCAGCGGAACGACATCGGTCTGGAGCGCACGAACGGGTACGCACGTTATAAATGTGACGGCGAATACGGCGGCCGTCAATGATGTGAGTCGAAGCATGATCGATGAGGTCAGTTCTGATGGTGCCACACGTAAGATAGACAGCCAGTCAACCGATCGCAGCATGCGTCGGGCTGCGCACGCTGGAGCAGCCATACGTAGTACACGAATCCGCAAATACGCCCACAGGTGCCCCCCTCCATCAGGCTCACGGTGGGGTCGAGCCAACGCGCTCGTACTTCGAAGGTAGGCTCCGATCGAACAAGGGCACGGTGAGTATCCGCGTCGTCGCCGGCGTGACGGCCTGCTGCCAGCTCGCATCGGAGAACGCGCTCCGCTGCCAACCCGTATCCGCGGCTCCGCCGGCCTTCCACGTCCGATCCGTTCCTACGTATCGCCGCCTGCCATCCTGGAAGCGAATTTCGAGGTAGATGTTGGCCAGCGCAGGCATCTCTTCATCAGGACCCCGATACACTACTTCCGCCGCGAGGACGTTCTCACCGGAACGCAGACGGGGTGCCACATTCCAGACGTCTACACCCGACCACTGCGGACCTACGGATTGTCCGACGCGGTTTCCATTCAGCCACACGTTCACGTCGTTTCGCCCGGCGACCTGCAGGTAGGCTACCTCCACCTGGCCTCGTTCCAGTACGAACGTCTTACGCAGGACCGTCCGAGAAGCACCGTCGGGAGCTCCGACAAATCGGCTCGGAAGGGTCGTTCTCACGTCCCAGGATCCTTCTTCCAGCGTCTCGGCGATCCGTTCCAGATAACCCACCTGATACCGGAACGCGTCGAGGGCCCGATCGAGGTGAACGTCCCGGTTCGAGCGTAGCCAGAGCGAGCGATACGCTTGCGCCAGCGACCTGCCTTCACCGGTGAGCGCCCGCGCCCAGCGGGCACCGCGATCCAGCGTCGAACGTTCCGAATCCGTCCGACGAGCTTCCATCATCCAGGACGCCAGCGCCTGCGTGTCCTGCAGCCAGGCCGTAAAGCGCACGGCGAATGCGTAGTAGTCGAGCTGCTGTGCATTCCTCGCAACCAGGGTCTGCAGGTGTTCTATCTCCGTTAGCAGCATTTCTGCCTCCCGACGCGAGTCCGTGGCCGGTGGAACGGTGGAGAGTTCAACGACGGCCGCCATCGATGGCGCATGATGGAGGGGATGGCGCCAAACATCCGGATAAACGACTTCGTCCGTCATACGCCCAATTGCGCCGGCTAGACGGTGCATTGCTGCGTCGTCAAATCCATAGAAGACACGATTGATGCGCCGGTCTATATCCGCCGTCTCAGGATCCGTGTTCCAGCTTCGATCGGCAGCATAGGCGTACTCTCGTCGCTGCATCGCGCGCAAGACCGGCGCATCGTCCCGCGTTCGAACGGCAGCCAGGAGTCCGGCTGCACCCCCGTCGGCCGCCTGCTCTGCCGACCGGGAGACGCTCGACCGCGCCGCCGCGAAATCCGGAAACACGCGATCCGGCGGACGGACATCGCTGCTGGAAAGAAGCATGGACGTCCAGCTGCTGCGATCCCGGATAGATGACAGTCGCCGCGCATCCGTAACCACCACGTCGGCAAAGGAAAGGTTGTCGGCGTGTCGATCGTCAGCTACGCCGCCATAATTCGGATCGAGGAGATCGTCTCCGCCGATCATTACTTTCTTCCCGCGGGCGTGGACCAGCTCTGCGACCCGGCTGTAATGCTGGAGGTGTACGCCGTGGACACCGAGAGAATCGACGGCCTCCGCACTCGCACCAATACCCACGTCGTCGGATCGCCGACCGTCGATATGCACGTAGTCGGACCGGAAGACCGGCACGATTTCGTCCAGAAGCCGCCCGACGAACTTGTAGGCTGCCGAATCCTGCGTGTTCAATGTGGATGCACCGGGGTACTCGGCAAGGCCGTCAAACTCGGGTAAGCGGAGCAGGCGTTCGAAATGGCCGAGCGTGCGCAGGGCCGGAATAAGGTCTACGTGATAGGAGGCCGCATAGTCCTGGAGCTCGATCAGCTCCTCTACCGACACGGTACCCATGCCCGCCGTCGGGTCCACACCGAACCGAAACAGCCCTTCGACCGGCAGGACGTACGCGTTCATCTTATGCTCTCCCAGAAACCGAATGATGCGCTTGAACTCTTCCAGCTTCGGAATCTGGTGGACGAGGTCGTCCATCACGCCGCGAACGGCGAGGTCCGGGTAGTCGAAAACGCGCATGGACGGCACCCTTCCTCCCTCCGCACGCACGATCTGGATCAGGGACATGGCGCCGTAGAACCGCCCCCGTTCGCTGCCCGCCTCGATAACCGCCCCCTCGCGCGATATCCTCAGGCGATAGGCATCGTCCCGCAGATCGGTAGCCCGCCGGATGGAGATCGACGCGTGATCGGCCGTTTCCGGTCCCTCATAGTCAACCGTCACGTCGACGTCCAGTCGCTCCAGCTCGTCACGGATCAGCTCGGCCGCGAACCGGTCACCGTCCGTCGCGCCACGTCCCAGGACGATGCTACGGAGGATGGGCAGATGAAGCGTACCCTGCTCCCATCGGACCTCCTGTGGATGCGGCACGATCGCGGGCGTCGCGTCAGCGAGCCGATCGGACGTGCCGCGGCGATCGACGACCTGCGCATCCGCCGCTTCGACGGACCGGATCCACGTTCCCGTCCACACGCTCCCAAAAGGAAGGGACGCGACAACGATACCGGCCAGGAGTAATCGTACGACGGTCACCATCGAGACTCTTGCATAACATCATGCATCGTGCGCGGCTGGTGCGCGGTGGATCCGCGCACAACAATATGCCTATCGTACGAACAAAATGAGAGCTGGTGCCGCTTCACGTTAGTCCGCGAATGACTCCAAAAACGTCGATGCGCCGGCTGCTCCGCGGTCAACGTTATCACACTTCGCCCGCGGCAAACGCCTCACCAGTCGAGGGGCGACGGATGGTGCGCCTCTTCCATCACGGCCCCGATTTGCGCTATCACGTCGGGATGCTCCGCGGCCACGTCGTTCGTTTCACCCAGATCCTCTTCGAGGTCGAACAGCTCGATCTCGCCGTCAGGCAGTCTCACACCCTTCCACGAGCCCATTCGAACGGCCTGCGCCATCCCGCCTTCGTAGAATTCCCAGTAGAGATACTCGTGGTTCTCCTGATCGGCCGGTCGATCCATCAGAGTCCGTACCATGCTGAGGCCATCGATATCTGAGGGTGGAGCCGTGCCGGCCAGGTCGGCAAACGTCGGCAGCAGGTCGGGGAAGTAGCCCGCGTAATCCGTCTGCGACCCTGCTTCGACGCGTCCCGGCCACCAGGCGATCGTCGGTACGCGAATGCCGCCCTCGTAGAGATCCCGTTTGATCCCGCGCAGGGGCCCATTCGAATCGAAATAGTGGGGGTCGTTGCCCCCCTCGGCATGCGGACCGTTATCGCTGGTGAACAGCACGAGCGTATTCTCCGCGATACCGTGCTCCTGGAGGCGATCCAGCACCCTTCCTACGTCGGCATCCATGCGCGAGATCATCGCCGCGAGCCCTTTCGCCGGCTCGGGCCACTCCTCGTCCGCGTACGGACCGTAGTCGGGCACCTCCATACCCCGGTCTCCCGCCTCGTTGTTGGCGTGGGGAATGGTGAGCGCCATAAACAGGAAGAACGGCCGGTTCCTGTTCCGATCGATGAAAGCCAGCGCTGAATCCGCGAAGAGATCGTGGCTGTAGGTGACTTTTTCTATCGCTTCGCCCGCGCCGTCACCGCGGCGCGGTTCCGGCAGGACGTTTCCCGGCACGTCTACCCGCTCCTCGTTATAGAAGAGAAACTCCGGGTAGTAATTGTGCGCGTGGCGCTGCCCGAGATAGCCGAAGAAGTGATCGAATCCCTGATTGTTGGGATGGCCCGGCGTATCCGGACCGCCGAGACCCCACTTACCGACCAGTCCGGTGCGGTACCCCGCCTCTTGCAGCACCTCCGCCATCGTCACCAGTGAATCCGGGATGGGCTCCTGTCCATACGGCCGAACTTCCTTGTTGCCGCGGATATACGTGCGGCCCGTGTGGCGTCCTTCCATCAGCACGCTGCGCGAAGGCGCGCAGACCGTAGAACCCGCATAGAACTGCGTGAATCGCAGGCCTTCCTCGGCCATGCGATCGAGGCGCGGCGTCATGATCTCCTGCTGGCCGTAAGCCCCGAGGTCACCGTAACCCAGGTCGTCCGCGACGATCAGCACGATGTTGGGAGGGGACGCATCCTCGCCCGCGGGCTGCGGCGCGTCGCATGCGGCCAGGAGGAGAAGGAGAACGACCGCCGGGGCGATCCATCGAGCCGATTGTGTCATGATTTTCTTATGAGTCAAATGCACGATAACATGTACCACCAAGACCCCCGATAGTGTACGCGTACCCCGGTCAACCTTCAATGTGTGATTACTCGTACTCCCACTTGAGTAGCCAGGGATCGGACGTTCTCACTTCGAACTGCCACAACATAGCCTGATATGCTGCCAGCACGTCGGCATAGCCCGGCCGATAAGCGAGATTTTCGGACTCCAACGGATCGACCCGCACGTCAAAGAGCTCGAAGGCGGGACGGTGCATGTACTCGCGCACGGTACGTCCGCCGAACGGGGTATCGAGCCCTTGCTGATAGGCGTGCTGCCAGGTGGAGGCATCCCAGAGGTCGGCGGCGAAGGGGTATGGAAGGTCGTGGGCGACGTTCCATATCAGCTTGTAGTCCCGGTCCCGCACGACGCGCATCGGATAGTACATCTGGATCTCGTGGAAGGTGTGCGACGCGTAGATCGCGTCACGGCCTTCGGCCTCCTCGCCCTCAAGCACGGAGAGGAAAGAACGGCCGTGGAGCCCATGCCGGTCGGGCAGGTGCCGGCGTACGTCCTCAAGACCGACGTGCTGGTCGTACGTCGGCTCCTCGACGCCGGCATAATCGAGCAGGGTCGGCGTGATATCCACCCAGCTGACCATCGCATCGGTGACGACGCCGCGATCGGACTGGTCGGGGTGACGCACGATCAGCGGGGATCGCAGTCCGGGTTCGTAGACCGTCGTCTTGGCGCCCGGCATGGCGATTCCGTGGTCCGACATGTAGATGATGAGCGTGTTTTCGTAGACACCCGCGTCCTTTAGGACATCCACCAGATATCCGAACCCCTGGTCGATGCGGGAAACGGACTGGTAGTACTGGGCCAGCTCGGCACGCGTAACGGGCGTATCGGGAAGAAAGGGCGGTACGATGACGTCGTCGGGGTCGTACTGCACCTCCTCGATGCCGGGATAGCCGCCCGGCCGGTTGCCGAACCGGTTCGGGGCGAACGCCTCATCGTCACCATAGGTCGCTTCCGTGTCCCCCGCCATCAACCCGCCGCCGCGATGGGGATCGCTCGTGCCGAGGTAGAAAAAGAAGGGTTCTTCCGCATCTCGTTCCAGGAACGGACGTGCGTTATCGACCATCGTCACGACGTCGCGCGAATCGCCGTCGATATACTCCTCAAAATGAAAGACCGATTCCGGCGCGACGTGGTACTTCCCGGCTGAGGCCGTCCGGTATCCCGCTTCAGCCAGTAGGACGGGCAGCGACTTAACGTGCTCGAAGGTCTGAAAGTGGTGGAAATCGTGCGTGTGGCCGTACTGTCCGTTCCGATGATTGTGGAGACCGGACAGAATCACGGAGCGGCTCGCACTGCAGCTCGCCGTCGTGGCAAACGCGTGCGTGAAGAGCGTTCCCTCTTCCGCCAGCGCATCGAGGTTGGGCGTCCGGATGACGGGATTGCCGTAGGCCCCCGTATCCCGGCCGTGGTCGTCGGCGATGAAGATGACGATGTTTCGAACGGTGTCCGGGCGCGATGCGTCGGCCGGACCGACGCGGGTGACCATCAAGAAGAGAAGCAGTGCCGAGATGAGATACCGGATCGACATGGATTCAGGTAACAGGTTGCATGGCAGGCGATGTGGAAGGTACGACCATTTACAGTATAGGACGGGGCTACCTGTGCCGCGGACGTCACGCGCGCGGCGCCGGATGTATCACTCGGGAGATGCCTCGGCTCGGGCCGCCCGAATGACCTCCTCCAGAGACACCGGAGCTCCACCCCGCCGCCTGCTTTCGTCGGCGGCGGACATAAAGGCGTAGATCTCGATGGTTTCGCGTGCCGGGACGGGCGGCGTACCCGTCTCGAAGAACGCCAGTATAGCTTCGACCAGGGGTTCATACCCTCCGTAGGGCCCGAGCGCGACGACCGCGCTATCGCCGAAGGCCGTGCCGCCGTAGTCACTCCGCCCCTCGCGAATCCCGTAGAACGTCCCGATGCGGCCGTCCGCCCACCGGCACGTCGTGACCTCCGCCCCGTCGCTGAACGTCCGTACGACGCGCGCGCATCCGCTCCCCATCACCGTAAACAAGGCCTCCACCCCATGAATGCCGTACCAGTAGAGGTCCACGTGTGAGGGTTCGAGTGCGGCTGGACTGTACGTAAAGGCGCCTCGAACGGAACCGATGCTCCCACTGCGCACGTCCTGCGCGTGCTCCATGTACCGAAGGGACGAAGAGGAAAAGAGAGGCACGCCGGTCTCCTCGGCCGCATCGTAGATGGCGAGCACGTCGGCGAGGTCCGCCGCAACGGGTTTGTCGATGAACAGCGGCTTGCCCGCCTCGATGACCTGCATCGCCTGTTCGCGATGGGGCTTTCCGTCATTCGTTTCCAGCAGCACGACATCCACCATCGCCAGGAGCTCCGGGATGGAATCGACGATCTCGACCCCCATCTCCCGCACCTCCTCCGTGTAACCCGGGATCCGTTCGTAACTCGACCGTATCGTCCGGCTGCCGAACGGATACGCCGCGACCACCTCGTAACGCTGGAACAGGCCTTCAGCATCGGGCGCGTTGATCAAACGCGTGAAGGCCGTGCTGTGTGACGTATCCAGCCCGATCATCCCCACGCGCACCGTGTCCGCGGGGTCGTTACCGAAAACGACGGCACTTCCGCGAGCGACGCCGGCTCCCAGGACCAGCACGAGGAATGCGGCGACGAACCCTGCCAATAAGCGGAGGGGCGTGCGCAGGGCGTATCGAGCGGGCATGGCCGGGATGCCTACTGGACGCGATGAAAGGAGAGGAATACGAAGCATGGCTAGAATACGGCCGCGATCTGCCGGAGGTAATTGAGGACGATACCGACGATCGTGATATAGCCGATGACGGCCACGACGTGTATCCAGGTCCGGCTCGCATATTCGCCCATGACGTCGCGGTCCCGCGCGATAGTGAGGACCAGGAAGCCGAGCAGCGGGAACGCGACGACGGCAAGACCCTGCGCGAAGCGAATGAGCTCAACGGGCGGCGCCTCGAACACGAGCACGACAAGGAGTCCGGCCGCCATGGCAATCGACGTCCACAGCTTGACGGGTTTCCCGTCCATCGACGCGTCCCGATCCAACCCGTCGGCCAGCAGCGTCGCGCCGATGAGCGGATTTACGACCAGCGAGGAAAAGCTGGCGAAAAAGAAGCCGATAGTGAACAGGTAGAACGCCGACGATCCCACGAGGGGCTCGAGCTGGGCCGCCATGCCCTGCGCCGAGAAGATGGGATCGCCGCCCGCCGCATAGATCGCTCCCGCGCTCGTCAGCAAAATGACCGTGGAAATGCCGCCGAGGATGCCGATGCCGATCAGCGTGTCCACCCCTTCACCGGCCAGCTCGTCCGGCCCCCATTTCTTCTCCTTCATCAGGTAGCCCTGATACACGGCGGCCACGATGGAAAACGTCGTCGCCGCCATACCCAGCGTCAGGAAGATGGCTTCCGTGTCCGGGAACGAGGGCACGATGCCGCGAACCGCCGCATCCGGCTGAATGCCCACCATCACGAGCGTGCCCACGAATGACAGCAGCATGAGTCCGACCACGACCTTCACGAGCAGCTCGATCTTGCCGTAGAGATTCGGGAGGAAGATGAGGCCGAGCGCGGGCACAAAAAACAGCACCGCCCAGCTCCGGGGGGTCAGTCCGAACAGGGCTTCCGCGGCAAATCCGACGGCCGCATTGTTGCCGGCCTGAAAGGCGAGCACGGCCAGATACGCGAAGATACCGCCGACGACCGCTACCGACCGACCGTAGCGGGCGCGGGCAAGTTCGAAGAGCGTTTCCCCGGTCGCCAGGCTGATCCGGGCAGACAACCACGTGTAGACGATCATGAACACGGTCGCCACCAGCGGGACCCAGAGCAAGGCATATCCATACGTCGTACCGGCGATGGTATTGAGCGTCAGGGTGCCCGGCCCGATAACGACCGTGGCCAGGACGAGCGCAGGGCCAACCCGCTGCAGCCACGTGCGGAGGCGGCTTCCTGTCGACTGCCGTTCCGATGGTTTTGATGTCATTTCAGCCACTCGTCTATATGCTCGCGAACGAATTCGTCATCGGTCAGGTGCGGGTAGGTGTGATAGATCCGGTCGATCTCTTCACGCTGTCCGGGGGACAGCGCCTCATCGGGGTTCAGCGTCCACACACCCTCGAGCAGTCCCTGGCGCCGGAGCACTTCGTGAATTCCAGGAATACATCCGGCAAATGCATTGGGCGGATCGAACAGGGCGGCGTTCGCCTCGGTCACCTCGACGCTGCGCGTAAGCAGGTCGGCTGGAATCTCATCCCGGTCGCGAACGGACCGGATCCGCTCGAATAGTTCCACGGCCCGGCGCGTCCACACCGCCCAGTGTCCGAGCAGCCCGCCCGCTACGTACAGATCATCGTACGGAAACCTGGTGAGTAGATCGAGTACGATCTGGTCATCATTGCCCGTGTAAAGGGCGATCTCGCGGCCGCGGCCGGAGTCTGCTACGGCCCGAACGACATCGATCGTTCGATAGCGGTCGAACGGAGCGATTTTGATGGCGACGACATGCTCGATCTCCGCGAACCGCCGCCAGAATCTATAAGAGAGTGACCGTCCGCCTACGGCGGGCTGAAGATAGAAGCCGAACACCGGCAATACGTCGGCGACGTCAGCGGCGTGTGCGATCATGGCGTCCTCGGATGCTTCCGCGAACGCGCTGAGACTAAGGAGGCCGCAGTGGTATCCAAGGTCCTTCGCCAAACGGGCCTCGGCAACGGCCTGCTCGGTATCGCCTACGAGACCAGCCACCAGCACCGGTGAGGCGGACACCTCCCCGGCAACGTCCGCAGCCAGTTCCAGGGCGGGACGATACAGCCCCATATTCTCATCGTGAATCTCGAACTGCGTCGTATGCACGCCGACGGCGAGTCCACCCGCCCCCGCCGCCAGATAGTAGCGCGACAACGCACGCTGCCGGCGCGCATCGAGGCGCCGGTTCGCGTTGATCGCGAGCGGGTGCGCAGGGATGACAAGTCCGTCCAGTAGTCGCTCGCGTAGCCTCACGTCGGATACGTCATTTGATACGTCACTATGGGATGACTTTGGGATGTCTCCGATACCTGTTGATACATCCTGCCACGACGGCTGGACCTTCCCGACGCTACGAGATGAGCACATGGCCCGGCGTCGCAGCCAGAAACGACGGCCGGATCGCACCGGCGAACAGCGGCGCTAGAACCTTCCGTCGCGCACCTCAAACCTAGTCGGCTTACCGTATGTCTCCCGCTCCTCGTCGACCCACGCGGCGACGAGATCCAAAACCTCTTCCGTCGTTACCTTCGGCTTTCCGAACCGCGCGTGACAGCGGGCGGCGTCACTCAGAAAAGCGGTCGGCTGCTCCGTACCGTGCAGTACCGGCGACACGCCAAATCGTCGTCCAAACTCCTCCGCGATGTCGCGCACGCGGAGGATGTCCGGTCCCGTAACATTCAGCACATGCGGCGGCGATGCACACGCTTCGAGAGCCCGAAAGCAGACCGAATTGGCATCACCTTGCCAGATCGTGTTCACGTAACCCATTTCCACCGAAACCGGCTCACCACGATAGACCTGTCTGGCAATATCGAGAAAGACGCCGTAGCGCGCCTCGACGGCATAGTTCAGCCGTATCAGGCAGGTCGGCGTCTCATGCCTCCGCGAGAAATATTCGAACATGCGCTCGCGGCCCAGGCATGACTGCGCGTATTCACCGACGGGATCGGTCCGGTCCTCTTCCGTACACCCGCCGGAGGCCGGCGACACCTTCGGATACACGTTTCCCGTCGACAGCGCGACGATGCGCGCGTGGCGGTACCGGCTCGCTACCCTGCCGGGGAGATAGGCGTTCAGCGCCCACGTCCGCGATGCGTCGCCCGACGCGCCGAATTTCATGCCGACGAGATAGATCACGTTCGGACACGCCGGCAGGTCCGCCAGCGCCTCCTCATCCATCAGGTCGGCCGAGATGGCCGTTGCCCCGGCTTCCTCGATCTCCCGTAACCGCTCCGGCTCCGAGTACCTGGATACGGCATATACGTTGTGTGGACTACCGGCCTGCTGCATCGCCCGAGCGATCCGCGCGACGAGCGTGGGACCCATCTTGCCGCCCGCACCCAGAACGATCACGTCGCCGTCCAGTCTGCCGGCAACGTCGACGTCCTCGCGATACGGCCGTGAAAGGGCCTTCACGAGTCCCTCTTCATTCAACGGGTCTACGTTCAGCGGCATGTCTCTTGTGTATCTTACGTCGTACTCGGCGCGGCGGCATCGCGGCGGAACCGTACGATGATGGTTGTCAGCGGCCGGCATCGCTCCGATGCCTCGGCCGGACGAGGTTAAGGTAGTGTGAGGAGCTTTCAAAGAGCCCTCCACTCTCGGCGAAGAAGTCGGAATCGAGGTGGAACGCCCCTGCCTTCACCTCCGTCCACGAGGCACCCGCGGCCGGATTGTACCCCATCATTCGGTCCCAATCGAGATAGTTCTGATGCCCGTTCGTTTCGAGCAACCCCACGTTCAGGCCGGGCAGCGGCTCGAGGCGCGCGGCGAAGCATTTATTCCACTCGACGAGTATCGGATTTACGGTAAGGTCCGCGCAAAAACACGGAATTCCGCGGGCGTGCGCTTCGGCGGCGATCTTCAAGGTCATGCTGACGGTCTTCGCGATGGGTTTCAGGGCTATCGCACCGTAACCCATATCTATGAGCCGGCGCGCATCCGCATCCGTATGCGCACTCTCGTCGGCGGCAATGCGAACGGGAAGGTCCGACACGTCCGCCTCGTACCCCTCAGGGAATGGTTCCTCGACCAATATGATTTGGTCCAGCACCCCCACCGCATCGGCATGCTCGACCAGCTCCCACAACTGACTTATGCTATCGTAGCGTCCATTGATGTCAAGATAATAGGGAATCCGGCCGGATTCCGTGTGGGCCGTCTCTCGATCGCCGAACACGTCGTGGATCTCCTCGATACGGCGTTTGTCTCGCGCGAGCATCTCCTCCGGACCACCCGGATGACCCAGCTTGACCTTAATGATGAAGTAGCCCGCGTCCGCCAGTGCGAGCAGGTCCTCACGCGTCGACGAAAAACCCGCGGCCGGGACGCTCGCCACGATGTCGTGCCGATGCAATAGCGGCTCGCGGTACGCTTCCGGAATCATCTCATCGAAAGATCCCAATCCGTTATCCCGAGCACAAAGCAACCACGCGGCATGGTCCAGCGCCACCAGCGCGTTCAGCACGAACGTCGCTCGAAGGTCCGGGCGCTCGGTTATCCGAACCGCATACTCACGGGCCTCCTCGAACAGGCCGTCGAGCAGCTCCAGCGGCGTGCGGAAGGAACGTCCGCAGGCGGCCTGTGCCGCAAACTCGAGCACGGCGAACATGAGAGCGTTGCCGCCGGCTTCCGAGTGGGTGGCAAACACGGCGGAATCCGACCACAACACGCTCTGCGTCCCCAGCCCGATCGACGATCGACCGCTCGAGCTCTCGAGCAGAACGACGGTCTGCCACAGATCGGACAGGAAGCCTCCCTTGAAACCGAATGGCTTCACGAGCGGCTCCCGTTCGAACGTCGTATTTACGTAGCGGATGTCAGTCACGAGCACATTTAGTCCGATGCCTCCAGCGGCAGCATCATGTGAAACGTCGTCCCCTCGCCGGGCGTCGACGTCGCCGAGATCGTGCCCCCATGGCGCTCTACGATGCGCCGGCACATGGCGAGTCCGATACCCGATCCCTCAAACTCGTGCTGGGGGTTCAGCCGCCGAAACGGCTCGAAGATCTGCTCTGCATAGGTCGACTCGAATCCAATTCCGTTATCCGAGACGGCGATTTCAATCTGTTTGCCCTCACGATCCATCATACAGGAAATCTCGACGCGGGGCGAGACGTCGGGACGCCGAAACTTGAGACTGTTGCTGATCAGATTCTGGAAGAGCTGGCGCATCTGCGTGGCGTCCGCCTCGAGATGAGGCAGCGCGTCGACCTCTATGACCGCGCCCGCACGAGCGACCGCGATCTCCAGGTCCACCAGTACATCGTCTACGACCTTCGACAGGTCGACCGTTTCGAAGGAATAATCCGACGTGGAAAGACGCGAATAGGCCAGAAGTCCTCTGATCAACGTCTTCATCCGGGTGGCGGCGGTGATCATGCGCTCGAGCATCGATCGGTGATGATCGGATAGCTCCGGCCCGAGCTCATCTTCCAGCATGCCGCCGAAAACCGTGATCTTGCGAAGCGGTTCACGAAGGTCGTGCGACGCCACGGAGGCAAACTCCTCGAGAGATTTGTTCCGCTGCACGAGGTCGATATTGACGCGCTTGAGTTCCGACGTGCGCTTCTCTACGCGACGCTCGAGTTCCGACCGAATGTCTCTCAGATCCCGCTCTACGCCCTGCCGCCGGCGTATTTCGGCATTCAGTTCGTCGATCTTTCGACTGAGAAGTTGAAACTGCCGTACCGATTCATTCGAGCGATAGCATCGTAAGAGAATGTGGGGCTCGTGCTCTTCGTCGCCGGGATCCAGGCGTCCGCCGAAGCACGTCATGCGCTGCCCCACAGCCGCCGAACCCAGTGTCAATCCGCACTGGATGGAAGGCCGCGAGCGAGCGGCCTGGGCTAGAAACGACGCCACGTCGTCTTCCTCGTCCGCCACCGCATCGTGCAACCGCTCGGCACCGGGGCAATCGACATCGCGAAGCACGCTTTGAAACGCATCGTTCACCACGAGGAAGCGCCCTCGACTCGTCAAGACGGCAGCCGGTTCGTGCAGCGTGTCCACAAACGATCGAACGTCGTCGCGATTCATGGTGCGGACGGATCCTCGAAATACTCGCGGCCGTCGGCTTGCCTGGCGTCGACAACCCGGTCGGCATCGTTTCCGGTAGGTGATGCATCGGTCATAATGGCGGTGGCGTCTCTCAGCCGTTCTCCAGTATTTCACGCTCCCTCGCCAGGTCGCGTTGAAGTGCGTCGTCGGACGAAAATTTCTCCGGATATCGCGCCTTCAATTTGTCGATATTGATGCGCTGAACCTCATTCTGCTCGACGGCGAGCGCGTCTCGAATGACGGCCATGTACCACTCCAGATCGCCCAGCTCTTCCACGAGGTTCGTACGGTCCAGCTCGCCACCGTAAAAGAGCGATCGTTTGACGGCATCGAGCAGCTCGCCCGCCTCGGTGGCGAGTCCGATGGCACCGTGGAGCAAATCGGGACTGACCCCGTTCTCCCCGTCGTCATCCGACAGGTGGAACTGGGTGGAAAGGGTTCGTAGGGCGTCGGACTGGTAGTCGTTCATTCGGGGTTGCGCTGTTTGCAAAGATGAGGTTCGGGGGATGGAGCCACTCAGCGCACGCCGAGCAGGAGATCGGTCACGAGCTGGTCGAGTCGTTCGTATTGCAATCCTTTTTCGGCAAGCTGGTGACGGTCGAAGGGGTGCGACTTGAGCGCCTCGGCGCTTTCTCGCGTGTAACCGCTATCGTACGCCGGGTAGTCGGCAGACGGCTCCGTGATCTCCGACAACAATGCTTGAATCTCGGCATCCCGCCCGAAGGCTACGGCCTTCTCGCGAAGAATAAGGTAACTGCGCATGCAACCGCGCGCAAAGTCCTTTACCCCCTGGACGTCTTCGGTTCTGAATGCGTGGGCGTCGAAGTGCCGCGGACCTTCGTAACCCACGTCCTCGAGCAGCTTGACGAGATAGAAGGCCGCTTTCGGATTGTACGCCGCAAAGCGAAAGTCCTGGTCGTACCGACCCGGATTCTGATCGTTCAGGTCGATGTGGAAGAGCTTGCCGGCATCCCAGGCCTGCGCGACGGCGTGCGTGAAGTTGAGCCCGGCCATGTGCTCGTGCGCTACCTCCGGATTCACACCGACCATCTCGGGACGATCCAGCGTAGCGATGAACCCCAGCATCGCGCCGACGGTCGACAGATAGATGTCGCCGCGGGGTTCGTTGGGCTTGGGCTCCAGGGCGAACCGCAGGTCGTATCCCCGATCGACGGCATACTCGCAAAGAAAGTTAATCGCCTCACGCATCCACTTGAGGGCATCGACCGGATCCTTGGTCGCATCAGACTCCGTACCTTCCCGTCCGCCCCAGAACACGTACGTCTCCGCGCCGAGCTCCACGCCGAGATCCATCGCTCGCATGGTTTTGTGGATGGCATACGCCCGAACCGCCGGGTCGTTGGCTGTAAAGGCCCCGTCACGGAATGCCGGATCCGAAAATAGATTCGTCGTCGCCATCGGCACCGTCAATCCCGTCTCGTCGAGCGCCCGCTTGAAGTCGCGAACGATGCGGTCCCGCTCCGCCGCCGAAGCGTCGATGGGCACCAGGTCATTGTCGTGAAAATTGACGCCGTAGGCGCCTACGTCGGCAAGCAGGTGCACGAGGTCGACGGGCGAGAGGGTCTCGCGCACGGGTCCGCCAAACGGGTCCCGCCCGACGTTTCCCACGGTCCAAAGCCCAAACGTGAACTTGTCTTCAGGTTTCGGTTGAAACGGATCGCTCATCGCTCGCCAGTAGTCTTCCAGTAATCTTCAGGTAATGATGCGGATGTCTCGCGTGTAAACCCCTCACGGTGCTCGTCCGGTAGGCACAGATAAGGTACGAAGCATGAAGCTCCGCGTTGAACGTCCTTCGCAAGCGAGACGTTCAGCGAACGAGCTCCCAGAGACGCTGGTAGTTGGGATCGTCGGGATGCTCCTCCACCAGGCGCCGGGCATAGGGCCTGGCTTCCTCCCGGCGATTCGTGTTGAAGTAGAGCGAGGCGAGGTTCGCGAAGGCTATTTCCGCGTCGGGATCGAGCCGGATCGCTTCGAGAAAGTCTGCCTCCGCCGCCTCGAAATCCTGCTGGAGGATGTGGACGAACCCGCGGTTGTTTCGAGCCTCGGCGTACTTCGGGTTGGCATTCAGTACACGGTCGAAGACCTCGAGCGCCTCATCCAGGCGCCGTGCCTCGGTGTAGGCGCTGCCGAGCTTGTTCAGGAAGCGCAGGTGAGCGGGGGATCGGCGCACCGCTTCCTCGAAGTAGACGATCGCTTCCTGAACGTTGCCGACAGTCTGATAGGCTTCACCGACACGATAGTGGGTCCAGGGCTCGTCGATCTCGGCCATGGCGATCTCGCGGCTCAGCCGGACCGTCGCGTCAAAATCGCGCTGCAGGTGATGTAACCGCACGAGGGAAGGAGCGACGGCGGTCGGCCCTTGCTCCTCCACGGCCCGATCCACTAACACGGCCGCCGAATCCAAAAAATCGGGCCGGTTCTGGACCTCTTCGAAGTAGGTCATGAATCCCTCCGCACGCTCACGGGGGGTTGGCGCATCGTCGATCAGACTCGCCAGCCCGATCAACCGCTTCGCCGCATCCACGTCCGCATCGTTCACGCTACCGGTCGTGTCGACGACGCGGATGAAGTGATCCGTGACGCGAACGTGAGGAATGTCCGTCGACCCGGACACCGGCATGTGGCACTGCACGCAGTCGTCGCCGACCTCTTCGCGGAGAACGATCTCCTCCGTACACGCACCGGCAGCCATGGCATCTACGCCATCGGCGTGGAGCTCCTCCGGCTCGTGACACGACTGGCACACGTCCCGGTAATGATCCGACCCCAGCGCCTCGATCGGCACGTGCGGATCGTGGCACGTCGTGCACGTCATGGGTTCGAAGCTCGCCCCCTCCTCGTGGCTGCCCGTGAAGCACGCGCTCATCCGCATGCGATCCGGGTGCGAGGCCATAATGAATTGCTGCGTACTGTCCGCATAACGTGGCCAGAACACGTTCAGCACGTCCGACAGGTCCATACCCGGCCGAAAATCGCCTGGGCCCATCCCCGGCGCATACACGGTGGCACCCTGCATGTGGCACCGCTGGCAGACATCGAACTGCCGGTCGAGCGGCAGACGTGCCGGGTTTACGATGGAACGGTCGACGTGGACCGACGTGTCGACGATCATCCCTGCCTCTTTCTCTTCGACGTGCAGGGCACCCGGGCCGTGACATCGCTCGCAATCGATGCCCGCAGGTACGTGCGAAAATTGGTTCTCCGATCCGTCCACAAACCCGGGCATCGCATTGTGGCACGTCATACAGGCTTCCGGAATCGGCCGATCGAAGCGGGAGTTGTTGCCCCCGTCGAAGCCGGGCGGAAGGTCCCATTTTCCGTCCTGCGCGTACCACGTGAGCGGCATCTGATACAGGTAACCGTTCACGGACATGATGTGGGAGTTGGTATGCTGGCCCGACCCGACGATGAAGTCGATCTGCTCGGTCCGCTTGTGGGTCGTGTCGCCGTCCGCCAGTCGATACTCGACGACGAAGAGATCGTCGCCCCACCGCTCGGGTCGATAATACAGGTCGAGCGCCTCGTCGTAAACGGGATCGACCCCATCGAATCGGGCCGCACTTTCGTCGGGATGCGCGGGTTTGATCGACCGTCCCATCTGCGCCTCCACGAACGTCTCGTACTTGTCCGGGTGGCACGAGCGGCAGGCTTCCCGGCCGACGTACGCCACGTCCGGATCGAGATTGCGATACGCGGCGACGGCCTCTTCGCCATCCTCCGTACCTGCGCAACCGGCACACGCAGCCACGAGCAGTACGGCCGTGAGTGATGCGGCGAGTAGATCCAAAGAGAACGCTCGTACCATACCTTCAAGTAAATACATACAGCCGGGTATTTCGGGCCGCGCCGCCAAACGTGTCGCCCGTCCGAACCGCCAGAAGGTCGTGGACGTGCTGTAGGCGCGAGACCTTTTGGACACCTTGCCGGGGAGCCGTCCCGTCTTCACATGCCATCCGATCGGCGACGCCGTCGGTCGGGGCTACGGCCTCCACACATAATAGGAAGTGGGAAAACGAGGCGCCGGCAAACCGTCATCCGGAAGGGATATCGACGTCCCCGCGCAGCAGCCCGACGCGATCGCGGGTCAGAATGAGCTGAGCCGCGGCCTGAACGGCCTTCTGGTCCGCCGGCGTAACGACGTCGGCATGCCGAAGAAGGATGTCTCGCTCCGATGCATCGTCGAGCTCCACGCTTTCGTGCAGTTTCTGCTGCAGCGCGTTGGCACCGGGACCCTCCATCGCGTTCAGGATAAGGAGCTGCACCGGAAGGCCGAGCGTGCTCCAGAAGGCCTTGGCCTTCAGCGCCGTCTTAGCGACATCCAACTCGGACTCGTCCGACACCCGGCAGACCACCAGCAGTCGTTCCGGATCCAGACCTAGTCGAGCCGCCGCTTCCGCAATGATCTCATCTTCGGTGGACAGATCGAGGTGCTCCCCTCGCAGCGAACCACGGAGCATGGCCGCGGCGACGGCGTGAAACCGTGCGGCGGTCTTTGGGTCGAGCTTGAGTCCGTCACGTGCACGCTGTTCGTTCAGCGCCGCCTCCAGGAATGCGTCGTCGACCACCTGCGGGTTCGCGAGCGCCGTGACGGCGGACTCAACGGCGCGGCGCGACCGGGCGGCACTGCACGCGAGCGTGAACGTCTGCTCCGCATTCGGTTCGATCTCGGCCTCCGTCTGGAGTCCCAGCACGGCATCCTCGCCGCTCCCGGTCTCGTCCGATAGGCCCTCCTCGAGCCCCGGCGGACGCTCATGGGACCACTCCGGCCCGAAGAACGATGAACCATTCGTCTCCACCGCACGCAGCGCGCCGCGCGGCCTCACGAGTCCGTGAAGCCAGTAGATCTCGCCGCCCTTCGGCACCCGCCGTACGGCCATCACGCCATCGTCCACCCGCTCCGTCACCACCGGAACGCCGCCCGACTCGACCACCGTCATCCACGTCAACCGGACGACCCTGCTTTGGTCGGACCGGTTGGAAACAGTATATCGCCGGAGTTCCGCATCGCGGTTGGGAACGACGCAGACGTCCGTCGTAACACGCACGGGCTCCTCGGTCCGCCGCATGCGGTAGGCGCCGGGCCCACTTCCGAATCGGTACGACGCCGATTCCGCAGGCACAGCCTTCGACCCCGCCGTCCAGATCCGTCCGGCTTCCACGTCCTCCACGTACAGACACGTCCCCATGCCCAGCTCGGGCGTCAGCAGGTGCCCTTCATAGGCGGAGTGACCGCCGCCGTCGGATTCTATCAATACGTGATACCGTCCATTAAAAAGAAACGCCGCGGATCGTATTTCCCCGGCTACCTGTGGCATATCGCTCATCGGGTCTCGTCTACATGCATCGTAACCTCACTCCCCAGCCCGTACCCGCGGGCATACCTGTCTTGAAGGGGGGTACGGGCAGCGTCGTTCCGCTGCCACCCTCAAGATTCGAAAAAGACCCTCCGCCGGGAAGACCGTGCGTCCACACCGCAGCAGGTCGATTTTCGGCACTATGCTTCGCAGTGCGAGGATGCTTTTCTTCTGCATGGGGGATCGGCCCGGAGACCGCCCACCCACGCCGTGGTGAACGCTGCTGCACCCTGCTACACCTTGCTTCACCCTGCTGCAGCGTGTTTCACCTGCGGCCTCTTGCTGGAACGCCGAAAATGGCCGCAGACACCGGAAGCGATCGGATGTAACTTAACCTGAAGGAGAATTGATATGGGCCATTCCCATCTGCTCTTGCTGCTGAGCATCACCCTGCTGGCAGGATGCGTATCCTCACGCAACATCGAGGACGCCGAGCCGCTGCGCGCGATGACGTTCAATATTCGCTTCGACAACCCGGACGACGGGCCGGATGCCTGGCCTAAGCGCAAGGAGATGGTCGCCAGCATGATTCGATTCCACGGCGCGGATGTAGCCGGACTCCAGGAAGCTCTCAAGGGGCAAATCGACGATCTCCAAGCGCTCCTGCCCGAATACAACTGGCTCGGTGTCGGTCGCGCGGACGGTGAAGAGGCCGGCGAATTCTCCCCCATCTTCTACCGAACCGATCGCCTGGAGGCGCTCCGGCACGATACGTTCTGGCTCTCCGAGACACCCGAGGTGCCCGGCAGCAAATCCTGGGATGCGGCGATCGAGCGGATCGCCACGTGGGCGGAGTTTCGCGATCGCGAAACCAACGAACGCTTTCTCGCCGTCAATACCCATTTCGACCACCGCGGCGAGGAGGCGCGCGCCCGAAGCGCCGAGCTGATCCTCGAGCGCATCGAGATGCTGGCCGACGACCTTCCGGTCGTGCTCACCGGTGATTTCAACACCGTCGAGTCAGGAGAGCCGTACAGGATTCTCACGGGTGGTTTGGCCGACGCCCTTGCGGCGTCCCGCACGCCGCATCACGGCCCCACGTCGACGTGGAGCGGGTTCGAGGCCGTCGAGCCGGACCGGCGCATCGACTTCATCTTTGTGAATAACGGAATGAAGGTTATGAAGCACGCCGTTCTGTCCGATACATGGGGTGATCGGTTTCCCTCCGATCATCTCCCCGTACTGGCTGAAATAGCGATAATACCTTGAGCGCTTCCGGAGAACATATGCCGACCATGCGCGCGCTCGTCGCCGAATCGAATGTCGTGACGAGGGTGACGCTGCGACGCATCCTCGAGCGGCTCGGTTTTACGGTAGACGAGCTGCGCGACGAGCTCGCTGCCGCGTGCCTCCTCTACCAGCCGGAGTCGCCCGAGCTGGCGTTGCTGTCGCTCGACACGCTGCTGGTCGATTTCGAGCAGGTCTGTCGCGCCATGCGCGACGCCAAGCCCGACGTCTATCTCGTGGCACTCGTGCCGGAGAATCGACGCATCGACGCGGCGTGGGTGCTCGACGCCGGAGCGGACGACTTTATCATCAAGCCGACGAGCATGCAGGAGATGGAGGCGCGCCTGCGCGTCATCAAACACGTGCTCGCCGGCGACACCCACAAGTCCGACGTGGTGGAGTCCGCCAGGAAGAAGCCGGGGCGTACGATCGATGTGCTGCTCGAAGAGCTCACGGACCCTACGGTCCTCAGCAACGTGTTCAGCCAGATGGACCTGGAGCCCGTCGAAGAAGTCGATCCCCGACAGACGGGCGAGAATCCTGTTTACAGCGCCTGGGCACCCATACTCATCCTCCAGGCCGGGACCGGGAAATGGCTGAACGTACGCATCGACCTTGACGATGAAAACGGGAACCGGCTCCTGCAGTCCGTGCACCGGCAAGTCGAGTTCTCTCAGACCAGACTCCTCCGGACGTTGAAAGACGTTATGGGGCTGACCGAAGACGTCCTTCGATCGGCCGCGCAGGCACGAGGCACGGCCCAGCTCCACCTGCCTCTGGAACCCATCGCGATGCCGTTCGGCACCATCCCAAAACCGAGCGAGCTCGCCAGCGCGCACGCCGACCAGAAACTAATCGGCCTTCGGCTGAAAGAGAATCTGCACCTCCTCATGACCCTCACCATGGAGTCCATCAGGCTGGAAAATCCGGTCATCAGTCGGCTCCAGAACATGGACGTCCTCGCCCGCGACGTGCAGTCCGTCGAATATCAGGCCAAACTCCTGCGCGCAGGCACGATGCTCAACGACACGTATATCCGCAAGATTCAGGCATTCATCCACTCGCAAAACCTTTCGCAGCACATCGAGGTCTACCGCCCGCCGAGCGGTACGGTCAAGTTTCTCGAGGAGATGCGGATGGTGGCGGTGGCCTGACGCGCATCGATCGGTACGCGCAGAGGTTACATCTGCCGTGCCGGTGGGTCTAGTGGAGCATGCACACCCGCCTTAGCATATCCGTCCTAGTCTTCCTCTCGCTGGTTGGCGCAGGGACTGCCGCCACGGCGTCAGCTCAGATGCTGGTCGATACGACGTTCACCTGGCGCGGCTACACGTCGATGTCCGAGTGCCGCGTACGCCTCTACCGTTCGGCCGAGAGCGTTCAGCGTCCGCTCACGGTCGTGCTCGACGAGCTGTCGGCGAATCCGGGACGTTCGACGCTGGACGACGCGCCCCTCCTCGTGGAGCTCGTCGCACGAACGCTGCGCGTCGAACCGGACTCGGCCTTCTGGATCTTCCACTGGGGCGGGTTCAGCTTCGCCGGCGCCGCGCCGTCGAACAAAGAGCTGTTCCTGCGGGCCACGTTTCGAAGAACGGCGTCCGGGAGATTGAGTACGCCCTCTCTTCGCATCGTGAATCGCGCCGCCCTCCACGAATACACGGACCGCGCGTTCCGATAACCCGCTAACCGGCGCTTTAAGGCGCGAGTCGCTCGATCTTCCAGCCACCGCGCTCATCCATCCGGTAGGCGATACGGTCGTGCAGCCGACTCTGCCGCCCCTGCCAGAATTCGAACGCATTCGGCTCGAGCAGGTATCCGCCCCAGTTCTTCGGACAGGGAACGTCACGATCGGCAAACCGCTCTCTCACGACGTCGACCCTGTCGATCAACGCATCGCGATCGGCGAGGCGGCTGCTCTGCGCCGAGGCCACGGCGCCGATCTGGCTGTCACGAGGTCGTCCGACAAAGTATTCTACCGAAACCGCCCTCGGCGTGCGTCGAACGCGTCCCTCGACCCGCACCTGCCGATCGATCTCGTTCCACCAGAACGTGAGCGCGGCCCATGGATTTTCCTCGAGATCACGTGCCTTTCGGCTCTCGTAGTTCGTAAAGAAGACGAACCCGTCACGGTCGAACTTCTTCAGCAGTACGATTCGGGCTGACGGTCGCCCCGCCGCGTCGGAGGTCGAGAGCGTCATGCCGCTCGGATCTCGGCTCTCCGCGTCGAGCGCCTCATCAAACCATATCTTAAACTGATCGACCGGGTGCGCCTCGACGTCTTCCTCGTCGAGGTTTGCGTCCCGGTACTCGCGTCGCAGTGCACTGATATCCATTTTGTAGAATCTCTACCTCTTGATTGCTCGTCGTTCGCTACTCTCAGTACATAGCTCAGAAAGAAAGGTCCCGACCACAAAGGCCGTGAAGTTCAACAGGCTTCCGGGCACACTCGATACGTGCTTCGAGCGGTACAACCACGACTAACCTAGCGCACACGTTCCATGGATGCACACCTGCACGACATGTCCCGCATCGAAACGATCCTCGCACAGGTCGGATGCGACCCGCAGCCTCCGGCACGCGACCTGGTTTCCCCCGTGCATCTCTCGACCACCTACGAACGGGCAGCCGACGGGTCCTATCCCGGGGGTTACGTATACACGCGCAATGCCAACCCTACGAGGAGGCGGTTCGAGGACGCCATGACGCTCCTTGAGGGAGGCGTCGACGCTTCCGCCTTTGCATCCGGCATGGCGGCTACAGCCGCCGTATTTCAGTCCCTTCGTCCCGGAGATCACGTCATCATACCCGACGACGTCTATTACGGCGTGCGGCGTCTGCTGAGAGATTCCTTCGAGCCCTGGGGACTGCACGTAACCACGGTCGACATGACCGATCTTGACGCACTGGAGCACGCACTCCTCCCTGAAACACGCATCGTGTGGGCGGAAACGCCGTCGAATCCGCTCTCCAAGATTACGGATCTTCGTGCCGTGGCGAACGTGGTCCACGACGCGAACAGCCGCCTCATCGTGGATTCTACGTGGGCGACGCCCCTCCTGCAGCGACCGCTGGAGCTGGGTGCGGATTACGTCATGCACTCCGTCACGAAGTACCTGTCGGGACATTCGGACGTCCTGGGCGGGGTGGTCGTGACAAAGTACGATGACGACTGGTGGACCCGCGTGCGTGCCGAACAGCGATCGGCAGGAGCCGTGCTCGATCCGTTCAGTGCCTGGCTCGCGATGCGGGGCATGCGGTCCCTGGGAGCACGTATGGCGCTCCATGCTAGAAACGCCCGGTCCGTCGCCGATTTCCTCTACGAGCATCCCCGCGTAACGCACGTGCACTATGCCGGCCATCCGTCCCATCCCGGCCACGACGTCGCAGCACGGCAGATGGATGATTTTGGCGGGATGCTTTCGTTTCAGGTCGACGGCACGGCCGAGGATACGCTGGCTGTAGTCGGGCGGACCCACGTATTCGCGCGGGCCACGAGCCTCGGTGGAACGGAGAGCCTGATCGAGCACCGTGCGTCGATCGAAGAACAACCGACGGCGACGCCGGACAATCTCGTTCGGCTCTCGGTCGGACTCGAACATGTGGACGATCTGATCGAGGATCTCGACCGTGCCCTCTCCGGTTAGCGCTGTCGCGGTCCCTCCACGTACGTTCGCCGCGCTCCAGGAACACGGTGTCCATTCCGTTTCTCCTCTCCCAGATTAATCGTTCCATGCGCCTTCTCTTCTTCCTCGCCCGTCGGTTCGTCGCGGGAGAAACGCTCGAGGAGGCTCTGGACGTGGTTCGAGACCTCAATGCCGACGGCATGCACGTGGCGCTCGATCTCCTCGGGGAATACGTCCGTGACCGGGAGGTAGCGCTCCGTGCGCGAGACGCCTACATCGACCTCGTGCACACGCTCGCACGGGAACGCGACGAACGCGGCCTGGACGCCAACATATCGATCAAGCTGTCGATGATCGGCCAGAAGATCGACGAGGCATTCTGTCTCGATAACCTGCGGCACCTCCTCGACGTCGCCGCCGACCGGGACGTCTTCATCCGCCTCGACATGGAAGGCAGCGATACCACGGCGTCTACGCTCAACCTCTTCGAAACGGTCTACCCACACTATCCGAATCACGTCGGCGTCGTACTCCAGGCCTATCTGAAGCGGACGGAGCGGGACGTCGAACGGATGTGCGAACTGAATGCACGCGTCCGCATCTGCAAGGGGGCCTACAACGAGCCGGCGGAGATCGCCTATCAGAACATGGACGTCATTCGCGAACGGTTTCTGGTCTACGCCCAGCGCTTGATCGAGCAGGCCCGATATCCCGGCATCGCCACGCACGACGACCTGCTGCTGAGCGCGACCCGGGCGTTCGTGGAGGCACAAAGCATCGACCGCGACCGCTTCGAATACCAGATGCTGTACGGCATCCGTCCCGAGACCCAGAAACAGATCGCGCAGGACGGCTACCGCATGCGGGTTTATCTACCGTATGGGACGGAATGGATGCCGTACTTCAGCCGCAGACTACGAGAGCGGAAAGAAAACGTCTGGTTCGTACTGCGCCACCTGTTCAAGAGCTAGGACCGTTGATAAATTTCGCGGTCCGCGTTGCACTTACTCGCTGCGCTCGTCCGTCGCCCTTCGGGCTCGTGTCGCGCCGGCACCTTACGGCGTCGCTGCCACCGGCGACTCCGTCGACGTGACCTCGTTGATGACGTCCTGCACGCCGGGCACCGAGGCCGCCACGGATGCCGCGCGCTCGCGCTGATCCAGCGTTTCCACGTTGCCCTGCAACAGGACCTGTCCGTCTACCACGACCGGGTCGAAGCGAAAGGCTCGAAGCGCCCGTTCATCCATAAGCGCCAGCTGTATCTCCGCAGCCAACGAGGCGTCCCGAAGGCGCTGGCTCACCGTCTGGTCCCCGGATTCGAGGCGACGTTCCGTGGGTGCGGTCGGAGCCGGGGCCGCCTGTATCGAATCGGTAGCGGCTTCCGCCGCGACAGAAGGCTCCTGCGTAGAACATCCTGAACCGACCAGTATCAATGCGAGCAGGAACCCGCTCGCCGGCCCAAGCCATAGCGCGGGGCGACTATTCGGCACCCTTCTCCACCAGGCCTTCCTGTTCTTCGCTCTCAACAGCGGCCGCAGCATGATATTCCGTCGCCGTCCGCGGGACTTCTATCACGCTGTGCTCCGCCAGCCAGCGTTCGGCATCGATCGCCGCCATACAGCCGGTTCCGGCTGCCGTAACCGCCTGGCGATACACGTGATCCTGCGCATCACCACTGGCAAACACGCCGGGGACGTTCGTATGCGTCGAGTCAGGCTTCGTCAGGATGTAGCCCTTGTCGTCCATGTCGAGCCACCCTTCGAAGATGTCGGTGTTCGGCTTGTGCCCGATCGCCACGAAAAAGCCTTCCACGGGCAGCTCCGACTCGGTGTCGTCTTCCGTGTTCTTTAGTCTAAGGCCCGCTACCTGGTTGTCGCCCAGGACATCGGTAACGACCGTGTTCCAGATGAACTCGATCTTGTCGTTGTCCATCGCACGCTCCTGCATGATCTTCGACGCACGCAGCTCGTCGCGGCGATGGATGACGAAAACCTTAGAGGCGAACCGCGTCAAGAACAGCGCTTCTTCCATGGCCGTGTCGCCACCGCCGGCCACAGCCACGTCGACGTCTCGAAAGAAGGCGCCGTCGCACGTCGCGCAGGCCGAGACGCCGCGTCCCAGCAATCGTTTTTCATTATCGAGGCCGAGATACTTCGCCGACGCTCCGGTGGAAATAATGATGGTCTGCGCCCAGATCGCCTTCTCGTCGTCGACCAGAAGGCGATAGGGACGCCGGGAAAGATCGACGGCCGTCACGGTGCCGTAACGCAGATCCGCACCGAATCGCGAGGATTGCGCCTCGAAGAGCTGCATCATCTCGGGACCCAGAATGCCGTCCGGAAATCCGGGATAATTCTCTACGTCGGTCGTCGTCATCAGTTGTCCGCCCGGCTCCGGCCCCTGAAAGACTACGGGCTCGAGATTGGCTCGCGCCGAATAGAGCGCGGCCGTAAGCCCGGCCGGGCCCGTTCCTATGATCACGACAGTTCTATTTTCCGCTTCGGAGAAGTCGACTCGATCAAACGCCGACAAGTCCGGCTGTAACTCTTCAGCCATAGGTGCTGTCCTGATTAATGATGGTCCAGTGCTCGCTGCAAAGCCGCGTCCTCCCATTCAGGAGGCGACGCAGCCCCCGTTCTTTGAGAAAAGCAGGTTACGCCGGCTGCGAAACGAGCGCTTCCAGCTTGTCGGAAAGCACCTTCTTCGAAGAAGCACCGATCAGCTGATCGACGACTTCCCCATCCTTAAAGAACAACAACGTTGGAATAGAGCGAATGCCGAACTGCATCGCAATCTTTGGGTTGCTGTCGACGTCGACTTTCGTGATCTTCGCACGCCCGTCGAACTCTTCGGCAAGCTCCACTACCATCGGCGCGATCATCCGGCACGGCCCGCACCATTCGGCCCAGAAATCGACGAGCACTGGAACGTCCGATCCGACGACCTCATCCTTGAATGTGCTATCCGTTACCGTAAGCGGCTTTGTATCAGCCATATCGTCCCTCTAATAATAACTTATTCTCCTGTTTCGGCCTTTTGTAGCCGCGGCGTCGCGATGTGTTACAACAAGAGGCTGTGAACGTTGGTTTCAATGCTGGACCGGGCCACCTCGAGGAGGGCGGCATATCGGTCCAGTTGATACGTTCGGTGCGACCCGGTCGGGCGACGGCCCGCCGTCTCGTTAGCGGTTCATGTAGTCCGGAATGCACGACTCATACGGATCACGCAGCTCGTCGGGCGTCGCCTCGACGATCGAACGTCCATCCACCTCAATCTTGAGCGCGCCCGGCTGCACCGACCCGATGCGGGTCAACTGTACGCCGACCCCGTCGACCGTCTGCCGAATTTCTTCCGCCCGCTCCGGCGATGCGCTGAAAACAATACGCGATTGCGCCTCGCCGAACAGCAGGGCGTCGAGCCGGACGCCGCCGGATTCGAGCTCGATCGAAGCACCCAGGCTCGGTGGATGAAGAACGCATTCAGCCAGGGCCACGGCAAGTCCACCGTCGGATACGTCGTGTGCACTGCGCACCTGGCTCTGGCGAATCAGTTCCAGCATGGCCTCCTGCACGGCGACCTCTTCGTCGAGATCCATGTGCGGTGCCCCGCCGCGGGTCATTCCATGAACGCGGGCGAGGTACTCCGACCCGTTCAGGTCGTCGCGGTGCACCCAGTCCGCCGGCGACAGCAGATATACGTCGTCGCCCTCGACCTTGAACGGCACCGTCGTCACGTCGGTCTCCACGTTCCGCACGATGCCCAGCATGCCTATCGTCGGAGTCGGAAACACCGCACTGTCGGGATTCTCATTGTAGAAGGATACGTTCCCGCCGGTTACGGGCGTGTTGAACCGCCGGCACGCATCACCCATTCCGCCAACGGCCTCCTTGAACGTCCAGTAGACCTCCGGCTTGTAGGGATTTCCGAAATTGAGGCAGTTTGTGATGGCTACGGGTTTGCCTCCCGAGCACACGACGTTGCGGGCGGCCTCGGCGACCGCGATACGTCCACCCTGTCTCGGGTCCAGATACACGTAGCGACCGTTGCAATCCGTCTTCACGGCCAACCCCTTGCCGGTACCCTTGATGCGCACCACGGCCGCATCGCTCGCTCCCGGTCCGACGAGGGTGTTCGTCCGCACCATCGTATCGTACTGCTCGAAGACCCAGCGCTTCGACGCGATATTCGGAGAGCCGAGCAGGTCCAGCAGCCGCTGTTGGCCAGCATCCGCATGGACGTCGTCCACCTCATCGAGTTCGAGGCCGATCTCATCGAGATATCCCGGACGACGCGTCTCGCGGTAATACACGGGGGCGCCGCCGCCCAGCACGAGGTGATCGGCCTCCACGTCCGCCACGACGTCACCGTGCCAGTAGATTTTCACGCGCGGCTCTTCCGTGACAACGCCGATGCGCTCGGCGTGCAAGTCCCACTTCTCGAACACGTCTTCGATTTCGGACTCACGACCCTTCTCGCATACGATAAGCATCCGCTCCTGGCTTTCGGAGAGCATGATTTCATACGGCGTCATCCCGAGCTCGCGGGTGGGCACCTTGTCGGCATGGATGATCATACCGCGTCCGCCCTTCGCACTCATCTCGCACGACGAGCACGTGAGTCCGGCCGCGCCCATATCCTGGATGCCCACGACGGCACCCGTCGCGATCGCTTCGAGGGAGGCCTCGAGCAACAGCTTCTCCGTGAACGGATCGCCGACCTGAACGCTCGGACGCTTGGCCTCACTCTCCTCAGAGATCTCTTCGGAAGCGAACGTAGCGCCGTGGATGCCGTCGCGGCCCGTCGACGAGCCGACGATGTACACGGGATTGCCAACCCCGTCGGCGATGGCAGAGGCCGTCTCGCCGGCCTTTACGATGCCGACGCTCATCGCGTTGACGAGCGGGTTGCCTTCGTAGGACGGATCGAAGTACACTTCGCCCGCTACCGTAGGAACGCCGAACGAGTTACCGTAATCCCCGATCCCACGGACGACGCCGTCGAACAGGTAGCGTACGCGTGGATTCTCGAGCTCCCCGAAGCGGAGTGAGTTCAGCGAACAGATCGGCCGGGCGCCCATCGTGAAAATGTCGCGCTGGATGCCGCCGACGCCGGTTGCCGCTCCCTGATAGGGTTCGACGGCGGATGGATGGTTGTGGGATTCGATCTTGAACGCGACGCCGAGACCGTCACCGATATCGACCAGCCCGGCATTTTCCTCTCCCGCACCGACGAGCAACGCCTCCCCTTCACGAGGCAGCGTCTTCAGGACGGCGATGGAATTCTTGTACGAACAGTGCTCGCTCCACATCACCGAATAGATGCCGAGTTCTACGAACGTGGGCGTGCGCCCCAGACGCTCGACCATCCATCCGTACTCTTCCTCGGTCATCCCGTGCTCCTTTCCGGCTTCCAGGTTCACGTCCGGGTGCTGCAGCGTCGTTTCCGCCATGCTTCAAGGTTTGCGTTAGGGAGTGGTGCGTTCCGTTCGGTTCTACGGCGGGCGGCGCGATACCTTCCGGCAGGGAGAAGGGCGTGCGTGCGGCTTCACGAATTCTTGCTACGACAACGTGCACTTCTCGTCCAGGCGTCGCCGGCATAACGCGCTTCTCACGGCACCTTCTCACGGCGCTCCCAGATACCCGTCCTCCTCGTAAGCACGCGCCAGCTCGGCCCGTTCATCCGTGAAGAAGGGCTGCGTCCACGCATAGAAGGCCTCCAGCCCGCCTCCCGATCGCAGGCGCCGATAGATGACTTTTGCCCTCACGTACGCGAGATCCTTGGGGACGGCGTACGCTGCCTCCGTCCCGCGAACCCGGCGCAGCACGTTGCCGCCAGGTCCGATAAACTGCAGCTCGAAGCCGGGCTCACCGTCCTCGACGTGATGCCCCGTCAGATACGGCGAACCCATCGCGCGGCGCGTCGCTTCCTCGTCCACCCGGAGCGCATAGTCAGATGTCCGGCGTACGTCGTCCAGGATGACGCCGCTGGTCGCATAGAATCTGCCGCCCCGCATCGCCCGGGTGATAGCCGTCGGTGTAAGGGAGTCGGACCGAACCATCACCCATCCACGTCCGGGATTCGAGACGTCCGTGCTCCACGTCCGGAATTCGTGGGCGTCGTCCGACGAAACCCCATAAATCAGCATGCCGTCCGTCAGGAGTTCGTCCCACATGTCCTCAATGGAGACGTGGGCCGAATCACCAAAATTATGCACTTCGGGATGTCCGTTGTACAGCTCGAACATATGCAGTCGCCGTACGGGGCGAATGTCGGACGCTTCGACGGCCCACCGGAAATTCGGATGATTCAATATAGGGGTGCCGCCGGCATGGATCGTGCTGTCGACGTGGCTCTGGATGATCTCGTGCTTGTGGTCGTGATCGGCCGTCCAATCGACCAGTCCATCTACATTCATCGCCGTAGTATGGATCACCTGATGGCCGGTTACCTCTTCCCCCGGTATGAGGATGAAGTCGTCTCTGCGATCCGGCGGAAGATCTACCGAGTCGGGCCGGATGAACTGATTGTGTTCGCTGAGGATCAGGAAATGGTAGTCACGGTCGAGATACCAGCGAGCGACGCTGTCGGGCGACGTATCACCATGTCCGCTCAATACCGTGTGGGCGTGCGTATTTCCCTTGAACCATCGGCCCTCCGGCTGGACCTCGGGACCGCCGGTGCACGCCGTCAGGAATACGACGGCGAGAAGTGCCGCGCCCAGGGGCGCTTGATTGAGGGCCTGATTGATGGAAGAGCTTCGAGACATATCAATGGGCATGGCATTCGGATGTCGGCGTAGTCCAATCGACACAAATATAGTGATCATCCCGGCACGCAGCAGATTTCATACGGTCCTTGAGATTTTGCCGCCCATTCGCGCTATGTTTAATGGTCTCGTTGCCCGACGTCCAACAGCCGGAAGCCGGCTTGACGGTGTAGCTTTAACGATTTCGCCGATCGAGCCGACATGGATCGTGAAGACCCTGGAGATCGACGGTGCGACCGTGCACCAGATACCGATGCTGAAGCTGATTCCAAACATTCCCGTAGCGGACGTCGAACGTTCCGTGGAATTCTACCGGCAGCTGCTGGGATTCGACCTCCTGGCCGTGCGAGGCCGCGGCGATGTCACGCGTGCCCACCTGAAGCGAGGTGATGTCGAGATTATATTCCGGTCGCTCGACGTGTATGCACCGCTTCCGTATCTCGATCCGGCCCTGGAAAATCAGCTGATGCTCCACATCCAGGTCAACGATATCGTGGATCTCTACCATCGCATCAAAGACGAGGTACGCGTGGTTCGTTCGCTCGAGCCGACGCTCTTTGGCTCGGCCGAATTCATGATTCGAGACGTCGACGGGCGGGTGCTCGTCTTCAGCCAGGCGACCGGCTCTACGGCTCCCTCGGCGACGGAGGCGGGTCGTGGCAGTGGTACGATCGACGCGGGGTGATGCCGGATGGTCGACGGCGTACGTCGGTGACCGACGGACGGTGAAGGAGGATGGATGTAGGAGAGGGTGGTTCGGGAAAAGAATGGCGTGGCGAATGCTGACGCCGGCCCTCAGTTCGCGGCCGTCTCATCGGCACGAACCACCAGCGTATCCCGGCCGCCGGCATGGCACGGATGGCCGTCGTACCCCCCGAAGATGCCGTCCAGCGCCCATGCATTGGTGACGACCACTCCCCGCCAGTTGCCCCGGATGTGGAGCTCGCCCCGGACGATCAGTGCGCTGCGTCGGAGGACGTGGTCCAGGTGTTCGAGCACATCCGGACGTACGACGCACTGCACGAAGCCGGTTTCATCTTCCAGCGTCACGAACATGACGCCCTTCGCCGTCGGCGGACGTTGGCGCAGCACGGATAATCCCGCTACCGTCACGATGGGATACCCCTGTCCGCCACCGCGTGCCGTAAAGTACCGCCCGATGCGGTAGCACGTCTCGATCGGACGGATTTCCAGCTCGCTGAGCGTGCGCCGCAGCAACGTCATGGGATGCCGGCGGGCGCTGCCGTGCGTCTCGTAGTCCCAGCTCAGGCGCTCCTGCTCCTTCAGGGCGGGCAAATCGGGAATGTCGTCTTCCGTGAAGGCTCGTACCGGAAACAGCTCTCCCGACATCCGGCGACCTCTCGGAACCGGGCTCCGAAGCAGGAGACCAACCTCCCACAGCGCCCGGCGGCTGTCTTCCACCAGCGCATCGAACGCACCGGAGCGTGCGAGGCTGCGCAGCGCGTCCGCTTCCAGCGGCATCCGCCGATAGAAGTCTTCCACGTCCGCAAACGGGCCGCCCCGCAGGCGCTCCCACACGATATGGCGCGCATCGTCCACCGAGAGCTCCTGGATGGCCGTGAAGGGTTTGCGGATGGCGAGGGGTGAGGCACCGGTCCATCGCTTTCCATCACCCTGCCGCTCGGCTCGCTTGCCGGCCGAGTCCGCCTCCCCCAGGCGTTCCACCTCATAGCGCACCCCCGAAACGTTCACATCGGGCGGCAGCGTACACACGCCGAAGCGGCGTGCCTCCTCCTGCAGGGTCATCAGGTTATACATGCCCGGCCGGTGCTGCATGACGGCCGCCATGAAAGCCGCCGTGTGGTGCTTCTTCAAATAACAGGATTCGTAGACCGTCTTGGCGAAGGCCGCCGCATGACTCCGGCAGAAGCCGTATCCCACGAAGCTGGACACCTTGTCGAATACGTCGTTGGCCGTCGGCTCATCCACCCCGCGCCGTACGGCCCCCGACACGAAGCGGTCGCGCATCTGCTCCATCTCGCCCGGGTCCCGGAATCGGGACATCAACGCGCGAAAGTCGTCGGCCTCCGACAGCGACATCCCCGCGAACGTGTGCGCGACTTCCAGCACCTGCTCCTGAAAGAGGATGATCCCGTAGGTATCCTTCAGCACCGGTTCGAGGTCGGGATGGTCGTACGTGACGGGTTCCTCGCCGCGGCGGCGGCGAACGAAAGGATGCACCATGCCGCCCTGCAGCGGGCCCGGGCGGAAGAGCGCGATCTCCGTGATGAGATCGTCGAACGTTTCGGGCTGATGCTGTGCGAGGAGGTGAAGCTGTCCCTGCGACTCGATTTGAAACGTGCCGAGCGTTTCGCTCGCGCGGATCATGTTGAACGTCTGCGTATCGTCGAACGGAATGGTTTCCAGACGGAAGTCCGGATCCTCGTGCCGCTGGATCAGCTCTACCGCCTCGCTCACGGAAGCCAGCATGCGCAGGCCGAGCACGTCCAGCTTGACCAGTCCGAGCGCTTCCACGTCGTATTTGTCGAACTGCACCATCTTGACACCATTGGCGGAAACCTGCACGGGTGTAAAGTGGTGGAGCGGCTTGCGGGACAGCACCATCCCGCCGGAATGGAGCCCCAGGTGGCGGGGGCAGTCGGCCAGAGACTCCACCATGTCGATCAGCGTATCCAGCAGCGGCGAGGAGCGCGCGACCTGCTCCAGGCTCACGCGATGGTCCCGCGCGCCGTCGGCGCGGGAGGGCGGCACGGCCTTCGACAGCCGGTTGACCGTTTCCATCGGCCAGCCGAGCGCCTTCGCCACGTCACGGACCGCCGAGCGGAGGCGATAGGTCACCAGCGTCGCCGTCATGGCCGTCTGCTCCATCCCGAAGCGTTCTTCCATCCACGCAATGACTTCCCCCCGGCGCTCCGAGTCGAAGTCCACGTCGATGTCGGGCGTCCCTTTCCGCCCGCCGTGCAGAAACCGCTCGAAGAGCAGCCGGTGCTTGAGCGGATCCACCTCCGTGATACCGAGCAAATAGGCCACGATCGAGTTGGCCGCCGAGCCGCGGCCCGCGCACCGGATGCCCCGCCGGCGGGCCTCTTCGACGATCTCGTGCACGACCAGAAAGAATTCTTCCAGGTTGAGATCCAGAATGACCTTCAGCTCTTTCTTCAATGTCGCCGCTGCGCGATTTCGATTGGCAGGGGACTCTCGTCGGGTGGCGGTTGCCGGAGAACGGTTAGCAGGATCCCCCGCTCCGGCGGCACGCTCCTTATCCGGTGGGAAGGTTCCATATCGCCGTTCGAAGCCTTCGCGACACAGCCGAATGAGGTGCTCCTTGCAGGATTCGCCGGTTTTCACGCGCGCGGCCGGAGGGGTGATGTAGCCCGGCAGGAGGTCGACGTGACACGCCTCCGCGATCTGTCCCGCCCGTTTGAAGGCATCCGGCCACGGGATGAGCTTCCGCATCGCCGCCTCCTCCTTCACGTAGGCTTCGGCGTTGCGGGGCCGTTCGGGATGTCCATCGAACACGGTGATGCCATGCCGTATGCAGGTCATCAGGTCGTATCGCCGGTAATGCTCCGGAACGGCATAGCGCACGTCGCCCGTCGCCACGAGCGGGATATCCGTCCGGTCGGAAAGCGCGCGAAGGCGCTGCAGCCTACGCCTGTCTCCCGGAAGCAGGTGATGGGCCGCCTCGATGGAGAGGCGGTCCCCGAAGAGCTCCTCGAGTCGCACGACCCACCTGCGCGCACTTTCAAGCCTCCCGGCATCGAGCAGCGCCCAGAGCCGGCTGCCGCAGGTGCCGGTAAGGCAGAAGAGATCCTCCCCGTGCTCGGCCAGGTCGCTGATGAATGCGTGCGGCTCGGCCCGATCGCGCAGGTGTGCGGCCGTGAGGATGCGGCACAGGTTGGAATAGCCGTTCAGGGTGGCGGCCAGAAGCACGAGCGGACCGGTTTGCGCCGGGACGTCGTCCTTCGATTGCGATGAGCCGCCTCCGGCTTCATCGGCCGCCACCCGCACCTCGGCGCCGAAAAGCGGCTTGATGCCTACCTCCTTACAGGCCTGTTGAAATTGGACGACGCCGTACACGCCGTCTGCGTCCGTCAGAGCCATCGCCTTCATGCCCATCTCGCTCGCCTGCTCGACGTAGTCCACCGGCGCCGAGCCCCCGGCGAGAAACGAAAACCAGCTCCGGACGTGCAGGTGCGCAAACATAGACGTATCGAGGTACGGTCAATCCATAATTTTCGAAAGCATCCACCGGCACGAGGAATCACGAGAAGGGGGAGGCTCGGAAGAACCCTGCGACTCCTCCGCCCGATAGACGTCCATCACCCCCCGATCCGTCTCCACCCGGAAATAGATGCGGCGCTCTTCGCGCCCCCACCACCGGCTCTGCAGAATCCAGTAATCCAGCAGGTTTCGGGTCCGATAGGTATGCCGCCCCCACCGGAAACGGCATGGGACGCCGTTGCGGGCTTCGACGGCGATGGATTCGTTGATGGACTTCATGGGGAGGGCGCGACACCTCCATCGATCGGTTCGAGCGAAGCACGGTCTTCTTCGAACACGGCCTCGGGATGCGCGACGGGGCGCCGCATCACGTCGGGATACCGGCGGCACACGGCGCGGACGGCCTTTTCGGTAGAGGGCCGCTGAAAGAACAGTCCGGCCTGCTCGGGCTGCGTCGTCCGCAGCGAACCGAGTTCCAGTTCCACCGCCTGCACCGTGGCCCCCGTCTCCAGCGCAGTCTCCAGCAGTGTCTTCACCGTGGCGAAGAGGCGGCGCACATCGCTCGAGGCTTCAGGAAGCACCCGGCACGCGAAGACGGACGGCCGAAGGCGATCGTGAAGGGTAATCTTCACCCGCTGCGCGCCGTGACCTTTCAGCTCGGTCGCCGCCCGGCGCAGCACGTATTCCAGTGCCGGCAGCACCTCTCCCGGCTCGGAGCGCGGATGGTCGAACTCGTAGGCACGGCGAATCGAGGGCGGCGGTTTATAGAGCGAGATCGGATCCTCCTCGTTCGGGTGCAGCAGCCGGTAGAGCCGCTCTCCTTCCTCCCCGAACTGCGCGCGAAGGTGGCGATAGGCAAGTCCGGCAGCCGCCCCCAGCGTATCGAACCCGAACAGCGGGAGCTGCTCGATCAGGTCTTCCGAAAAATGCAGCGCGTCCAGGCGCTCGACCGCGAATCGATCGAGAAACGCACGCACGTGGCGAGCCCGTACGACCAGCACGTGTCCTTCCGCCGCCCGCAAGGTCCCCAGGAGGGCCGTCGACCGGTGCGGGGCGACGGCGGTCCGTGCGCACAGCCGGGCCGTCACGTCCCGCAGGCCCTTGAACGGCTTGACGTAGAGACGACCCGGCCGGTCTTCTTCCAGAAAGGGCGTGTACGTGTTGACTTCATGGAGCACGTCTTCCCAGGCCGCCTGCTCGAGCTGCGCGTCGCGATGACGCAGGAGGGTGCCTTTCGGGGCAAGCCGTTCCGCTCGCTCGGCGGGAATGCCGTTCTCGATGCCCGTCGAGCGGAGCCGCCGGCTGAAGGCAACGACCTTCCCGGCGGCGATCACGACGACGGGAGCGGCCGGAGCAGGAACATCGACCCCTGGGGAGGAATCGGTCCGTGCGGCGGAATCCGTTCGTGCGGAGGAATCCGATACCGTGGCGGGAGCCACGTGCTCGAAGGCCCACGCCGGAAAGGCGGGTATGTGGAGGCAGCCGAACTGCATGGGTGGTACGTGAGGCTGAAATGATGCGTCGTGAACGCCTGGGGCGGCAAGCCCTCAAGCGGAAACACAAGCGCAGTACAGCATGGCGGATAAACCGACGCGCCCGGCCTGCTCGGGGCAGAAGGGAGTCCGGCCGGCATCATAAACGAGGTCACAGAACAGGCGGGGAGCTCCGTGCTAACCCGGCTTGAAGAGAGCCAGAGCCGCCAGCAGCATCCCCTGGACACGAACCCGGTCGGCGGCATACGCGGCCTCTTCATAGGTATCGTTTTCCGGTACGAGCCGGATCTCGTCTCCTTCAGGGTAGACCCGCTTGAGCGTGCCGCCTTCTCCGTCTACCCACACCGCACAGATCGTCCCCGGCCGAACGTCGGTGACGGGACGCATCAACACGGTCATGCCTTCTTCCAGTCCGGCATCGACCATGGAATCGCCTTCGACCTTCAGGAAGTAGTCCCCCTTCCGGATCATCGGAAACAGATCTTCTACCCCCTCCATACGCTCGGCGTCCTCCCCCAGAACCGACGAGACCGGACCGGCCGGAATGGAGCCGAGGAGCGGCCAGCCGCGCATGAGAAGGCACTCCGCTTTCTCCGTCAGCGTTACCCGAAGGGGGCGACGGCGGCCCACCTGCACGACATCCAGATATCCCTTTCGAGCGATCGCACGCAGGTGTTGATAGGCGGTCGAATGATCGTCGTATCCGAACTCATCGGCAATCTCAGGCCCCGTCGGCGTACGGCCGTACGTCTCTTGAAACGCAACCAGAAAATCGAAAATGCGCCGCTGCGTTTTTGTGAGTTCACTCATCCCGTACACCGAATGACGTTCCGGAGGACACCCCGGCCTCCCCCGCCTAAGCGGCATGTTGGAGATACCTGGATGGTAAGAAAACCCCATTTATTGGGGTATGCCTAAATGATAGGTGTAAAACATGTGTAGGTCAAGGCCCGGCATGAATTCAACCCTTCCCCGCACGGACCATTCACGCCGCGCTTTGGGGAACGCCCCGAATGCCAAACCGGTCGACCAACGACGCTCTGACGACCGGCTCTCCAGGCTTTATCCCAGAACACGTATACATATGTGAACAACTGGTCTATAGGGCCAAATAGACCCAAAACAGTCAGGCGCGCACATGTAAGAAGCCTCCTCTCACACCATATGCCCTCCGTGACGAAGCCAATAATTTTATTATACCTATAAACTGTGTATTTATAGATGCTTACGTTATATCTGGGCTATCTCCACCGTGCCGAACGGCCAGATCATTGCGGGAGAGAAGGACCCCCATTCGAACAATACGTGCAACAGAACGGGAACACACGGGAGAACGCACAGGCCGTGTGGATAACCGGTGGATAACCGCGGGAAATCGTGCATTCAATGTTGGGAAATTGTAGTCAACTTTCCCTTGCAATCAGAAGCGCTTGCCTATAAAATGAACGCAGTCGTTGGGCGCTGCCTTCACCCTCCGAAACGAGTTCCCTTTACCACCCCTTCAGCTTACCAACATATGCCCCCTACCGCTGCTGAGAAAACCTGGGAAAACTGCCTCTCCCAAATTTCCGGCCAGATCTCGAAGCAGTCCTTCCAAACATGGTTTGTCCCCATCACGCCGATTGATCTGGAGCGAGATGACGAAACCGCCAGGCTCAAGCTCGCCGTTCCGGACGCGTTCCATACGGAATGGCTCGAATCGCATTTCGCGAAGGTGCTTCGACAGGTCGCCGCAGATGTCGTCGGCCAGCATACCGATATCGCGTATGAAGTGACCCCGGACGACGAAGCGTCGAAGCCGGATCTTTTCTCGCAACCGCCTCCGAACCGCACGCCGAAGAACGCCTCCGCCGCACGGTCCGCACGAGCGAATCCGGCCGAGCACCGTGCTCCGTCCCGCAACGCACCGGCATCCCGGCAGGAGGCGCGGACGCGCAACGCCGGTTCGGCCCCTCAACCACCCGTCGTTCGCCAGCCCGTTCGGGTCGTGGACAGCCGGCTGAAACCGGAGTACACGTTCGAATCCTTCATCGAAGGCGACTGCAACCGGCTCGCACGCAGCGCGTCGGTGGCCATCTCGCAGAATCCCGGTGGAACGAGTTTTAATCCGTTCATGGTCTACGGCGGCGTCGGCCTTGGCAAGACGCACATCGTTCAGGCCGTCGGCAATTACGTCACGAAGGAAAAGAAGGCGGAGCGCGTACTGTACGTATCCAGCGAACAGTTCACGTCGCAGTTCGTGCGATCGATCCAGGAAAACCGTGTGTCGGATTTTTCCAACTTCTACCGGCAGATCGACCTGCTCATCGTAGACGACGTACAGTTTTTCGGCGGCAAGGAAAAAACCCAGGAAGAATTCTTCCACGTCTTCAACGAACTGCACCAGACGGGCAAGCAGATTATCCTATGTGCAGATCGACCGCCGTCGGAGATCTCGGGTATCGAAGAGCGTCTGCTCTCGCGCTTCAAATGGGGGCTGAGTGCCGACATACAGCCGCCCGACCTGGAAACGCGGATCGCGATTCTCCAGCACAAGGCGGACCAGCACGGCGTCTCGCTGCCTACCGATGTCATCGATTTCGTAGCCGAGCGGATTCGGGCGAATATCCGACAGCTGGAAGGTGCCCTCCTCCGCCTCTCCGCCCACGCGGACCTGTCCGGGCGGGACCTTGATGTGAGCGCGGCGAAGGACATCCTGCGGGACATGATCGAAGACTATCAGGTGCGTCTCGAAATCGAGGACATTCAGCGTTGCGTTGCCCAGTATTACGGTATCGCGACCGAGCTGCTGTCTGCCAAGACGAGAAAGCGCGAAATCGTAACCGCGCGTCACGTCGCCATGCATTTTTGCAAGCAGCTTACGACGCACTCGCTCAAAAGCATCGGACTCCGGTTCGGCGGGCGTGATCACTCCACCGTAATTCATGCGTGCAACGTGATCGAGGATCGGATCGACCTGGAACCGGCGTTCCGTGAAGATGTCGTCGACATCGAGCAGCGGCTGGAACGACCTGCTCCGTCCAGATCGCCGCGACAGGGATCGAAGGTCGGCGTAACGTAGCGTGCTCGTAGCAACGAACAGGCCCTACGATGTGACCGAGAATCTGCGTATTTAGTTAACTGCATTCAGAACGGATACGCGTTCGGGATGCAGTGGGCCGTCACGGCGGTGAGGGCCTGACAGATGGTGAGTTTATCACGAACTGCCGCTAGCAGCGTCGGTTACGACAATGGATTACGAAGTCGAGCTCAACTACCGGCTTACGGGACATCTCGATTCGAACGAAACGGTCCTCGCGACCCTGATCTCGATCCAGCATGGCATCTATGCGGCCACGGATCGGCGCATACTGTGCCTGAACAACGACGACATCGGATACCGGCTTCGCATTCACCCGTATGAAAGTCTGGACCGTGTCGAATTCCTCGCGGAAGACGGCGCGTGGTTCGTACAATTCACGTCTGGAGTGCGGGTCCTGATGGTCCGAGCGCGCTCCGAACGAGAAGCAGAACGGTTCGTGGAGGCCGTCACAAAGGTACGCCACGCCTCCGTCGCCGCTGGATCGTCAGCCTGAATGAACGTGCAATCTCTTTTCCCTATGTGTTTCCGCGGTCGAGGATTAGCGTGAATCTGCCAGGAAGGAATCCCTTGACGCCGCTCGAGACGTCGCTGCGCATGATCGAGCACATGCCCGAAGATGCGTCTTACGGAGATATCATCCGCCAGCTCCGGATCCTTGAAGACATTGAAAACACGCTGAACGATGTGGATGTAGGCGGATTCCCTGCCGATGACGCCGTAGAAGAAGCGAAAATGGAGCTCGAGACCCGACTGAAAGACCCGGATCCACGACCCGTGGAGAAGCCGTCGGGAATCACCCTCCGAAGTGAGCATCGGGCGGACCGGCAGAGCCCCGACGATCGCTCCGCGGAGCATCGTGACGCACTGCTTCAAGAGGCGTCCTGGCACCTCTAGTCGAATTCCTCTCGTCGATGCTGTTGATTCGACTTAGCGTCCGTAGGTCACGTCCCGACCAACTCTTGAGGCCACGTGCTGCAGCACGTGAGGCTCCCTGTAGTATCCCCGCTCGAGACGTCCGACGACCTGGTACGCGCGCCGCGCCTCGAGTCCGTCGGTTCGCATCCCTGTGCTGATACTGGAATCAACCTCCGGACGCTGCCGCATCTCGGCCAGCACGGCACGCGCCCGCCCCGACAGAATTACGTGATCCGTCACCTTGCGAAGATGCGGATGTCCCCCTTCAGCCGGTACGGGGCGTCCAGATGGACCGGGGCCCGCTCCTACGTTTTTGGGGGACGAGGAGTAGAGTGACTTTACATTCATGACCGTGGAGATGCTCTCCCGTCGGAATAGATACTATGACGATCCGCCCGCCTGCGAAGTGGTATCGGCAAACCGGCGAAAATCATAAGTAGCCGCGAGAGGATCCTCGGAACCTCGAGCGACGCGGCACCGGTGGCGATTCGGTGCAGGAAGGAGTGTCGTACGGCGAAAAGGATCTGGGCCGCTCGTTAATTAGCGATCGGAGACGGACGTCAAGATGTCAAGAGCACGTCCTCCAGATGGGAGCGCCCGAGACGCAACCCGTCCTTGACCCTGCCCTCGCTTCCTTCGTATTCCGGATCTTCGTGCTCGATGGAAAGGGCACCGTCGTAACCGGCATCCTTCAGGGTCCGGATGAAGGCCTCCCAGTCCACCCCGCCGCTGCCAGGCATACGATAGCGCCACCATCCCGAATGCCACGGATCGTCTCCCAGCTGTTCGGCCAGGACGCCGTAACGGTACCGTCCTTTGGATACAAACTCCGCATCCTTCGCATGAACGTGGTAGATCTTGGACGCATACTCCCTCGCGGCGCGCACGTAATCGATCTGGAGCCAGTAGAGGTGTGACGGGTCGAAGTTCATCCCCAGGTTTTCTGGGACCTCTTCAAAGAGCGCATCCCAGAGCTCCGGCGAATACGCATAGTTTCCGGGTAGGCCCCACTGGACCCAATTTCCCATCGGACAGTTTTCGATCATCAATCGGACGCCGCGATCCCCCGCGTAGACGGTCAGTTCGCGGAACAGCTCGCCCGCCGCACGGATGATCTTCGCCGGCTTCCCCGGCCACGCGCCGACGAACGTACCGACAAGGGGGACGCCGAGCAGTCCAGCCGCATCGATGACCTTGCGCAGATGTGCCTGATACTCCTCGCGCAGCGACGGATCGGGATGCAGGTTGTTATCGTAATAGGCCATCGCCGAAATCTCTATTTCATGCGCTGCCAGTACGTCCCTCGCCCGAGCCGCACCATCACGATCCAGACGCGCAACGTCGAGATGGCCGGCCACGTGATCGCGCTCCGAGTCGACCGGCCAGGCAGCCAGCTCGATGCAGTCGAATCCTTCACCCGCCGCCCAGGCGACGAGCTCGTCGAACGGCACGTCTCGCAGACAGGCCGTAAGAAAACCCAGCTTCATGATGTCCTCTCTGAATGCGTTGCATGCAATGATCGGGCGCGCTCGACCGCACCAGCCGAACCTCGTACGTCGACGGGGCAAATCAGCGCATGTCCGGGTCGTCGGGCACGTCATCCGGTCGATCGGCGATAAACTGGTCGACTTCGTCGAGCGTCGGCATGGCGGTCTGCGCGCCCATGCGCCGCACACAGCAAGCCGCCACCGCATTCGCAAAAGCGACGGCCTTCTCGACGTCATCTCCCCGGCTCAATGCGAACGCGATGGCTCCGCTGAAGGCATCGCCCGCTGCCGTCGTGTCGACAGATACGGTCGGATACGCTGCATACGACCGAACACCGCGGACCCCTGCATACAGGGCTCCTCGGCTTCCGAGCGTCACAATGACGTTGGGGACGCCCCGGTCGACGAGGGCTCCCGCGGCCCGCGCAGCAGACGCATAATCGTCCACCCTATGCCCGCTCAAGATTTCCGCCTCCGACTCGTTCGGCGTAAGGTAATCGACGACCTGGAACAACTCCTCAGGAAGCTCCGCGGCAGGCGCCGGGTTCAATATGACGCGCGTGCCGCACCGGCTTGCCATGCGGGCAGCCCGAACGACGGTTTCCATCGGAACCTCCAACTGCAGCAGCAGCACGTCCGCCGCATCGAACAGCTCTTCATGCGCGGTCATATCCTCCGCCCGCAGGTGCATGTTGCTCCCCGATGCCACGACGATTTCGTTCTGTCCGCTTTCATCTACGGTGATGAGCGCGACGCCAGTCGATGCTTCCTCGTCGACTCGGACGTGAGATAGATCGATACCGTCCCGCGTCAAACTCTCGAAGAGACGATCCCTAAACACGTCCCGCCCCATGCACGCGACAAAGACAACATCACCACCGAGCCTGGCGCATGCCACGGCCTGATTGGCTCCCTTTCCGCCCGCATACATTCCAAATTCCCGGCCGAGCACGGTCTCGCCGGGCCGCGGAAAGCGCGACGTCTTCACCACCAGGTCCATATTCGCGCTGCCTACCACCAGTACAGAGCCCGTCATTGCCGTATTATCCATCAATCGGTACCGGTTCGACCTGATCTTCCCTTTCGATCCAGCCCATTTGGATGTCGATCGATCGGCCGCTCTGCTTGGTATGGCTTTCTATGGCAGGCATGGCTGGTTTCGTGAAGCCGCCCATTTACCGGACAGGAATCACTCCCGATGGAGCGGTGGGGGCGACGCGACCGAATCTCGCACGATCAGCTGTGTCGTCAGAACGATCCGCTTGGACGACTTCCGCTCGCCTTTCAATTCTTCGACGAGAAGTTTTGCAGCCATCTCACCCATCAATTCCTTGGGTTGACGGATGGCCGTTATCGGGCAGGTCAGGTAGGGCGCGAAGTCGGCGTCGTCGAACATGATGAGCGAAACGTCCGATGGCACGCTGAGACCTTCTTCCGCCAGCGCCTTCAGCGCGCCGAGCGTAATAAGATCGCTCGTTGCGAAGAGAGCGGTCGGACGCTCGTCTGCGGCCAGTAAGAGCTTCGTTTCCATATATCCGTTTTCCTCACGAACGTCTCCGCCCACGACGAGCGCACTATCTTCCGGGATGCCGTGCTCCTCAAGCGCGGCCACGTATCCACGCAGTCGCTCGGTCTCTGCATACGTGCCGGGGAGCCCCTGAATAATCCCTATCCTCCGATGGCCGTGCGCTATCAAATGCTCGACGGCCTCTTTCGAACCCGCAAAATTATCGACGACCACGCTGCTGACGTCCATTACGTCGAAGCATCGATCCAGCAGCACCAGCGGCCGGCCTCGTTCGTACCACTCGGCATAATGGCCGTATTCCTTACCAACCGGCATCGCGATCAGGCCGTCGACCCGATTCCGGTACATGACGTTGACGTGTTCGATTTCCTGCTCCAGGGTTTCGTCCGTGTTGCAGACGACGACCGTGTAACCCAGGCTATGCGCTGTATTCTGGACGCGCCTAATGAGATAGGCAAAGAACGGGCTGGATATGTCGGGAATGATGATCCCGATCGTATTGGTCTCGTTCAGCCGCAACCCGCGTGCGATCTGGTTGGGCCGGTAATTGAGTTCCTCGGCCGCCCCCAGCACCCGTGACCTCGTGTCGGCTCCGATGCGATATTCATCCGCCTTCTTATTGAGTACGCGCGATACCGTCGAAACGGACACCCCGGCCAGATCCGCGATATCATTCAAAGTAACCGCCATGTACGTCGAACGTTTGGATGTGCACGTGCATATGGCGGCGACCTTACGAGGCGCCCACGCTACGGCTCCACGACGACCTTCAGGCCCTTTCGCTTCACCGCCACGTCGAAGGCTTCCTCATAGCGCGTCATGGGAAACGTATGTGTGACCAGCGATCGAACATCCACGCGGCCGGTGCGGACGAGCTCGATGGCGCGCGGATAGGTGTGTTTCATGCGACGTGCCCACATGACGGTAAGCCCTTTTCGGCGCACCGTCGAGGCACGGAATGACGTGTTATCGTCGGAGGGGATGCCCACGAGCACGACGCGGGCTCCCGGGCGCGCTGAGTCGACCGCCGCGTCGACCGCCTCATTCGTTCCGGCCGCTTCGAACGCTACGTCGACGCCCCCCGGAACGGCCTTCAACACCTCCTCAGCCTCTGCTCCGCCGCGCGCCTTGACAATCACGTCGGCTCCCAGACGCACGGCCGCATCCAGCCGATGATCCAGTCTATCCGTTGCAACGATCGTCGTCGCACCCGCCGCCCTCGCAACCTGCAGCGTCAGAAGACCGATCGGACCGCAGCCGAAGACTCCCACACTGGTCCCGGCGAGCACCTTCCCAAGATCCACGGCATGAATGGCTACGCCGACCGGCTCGAGCATGGCCCCGTCCGACGCCGTCATTCCGTCGGGCAGCGGAAACAGGCACTCCGACGGCCACGACATATATTCTCGCAGCGCACCGTCGTCGCCCGGGTGCCCCGAAAACCGAACGCGCTGACACAAATTAGGATTACCGTCCCTGCAGTGCAGACATGCACCACATGGAATCGCCGGATCAACGGCCACGATCCGCTCTCCATCCGGCGTGTCCACCACACCGGCAAATTCGTGGCCGAGCACGAGCGGCCAGTCGATCCTTTCGGCACCGATTCCACCATCCTCCAGCCAGTGCAGGTCCGATCCGCAAATCCCCACGGCCGTCACGCGCACGAGCATTTCGTTTCCCGACGGAGACGGCCTCGGCTCCTGATTGAGACGGAGGTCGTCCGCACCATGAATGCGAACGACGTTCATCATGTTATCGGACCCGTTTTTCATCTCCCTGAAACTGTTCGGCTAATCCCTTCGGCGACCAGGCCGGCTCCCGCACCGGCTCGTGAGAAAACTGCGTCGCGTAGGCCCGGTGGATGTTAGTTGGACCGGAGCGACCAAAGGACGTACCGGAAAACTCGGCGATGGATCCGGCGGTGGCGGAGACTGGCACGCCCCAGAACGACTCCCACAGCGCCTCCCGTGGAGATGTCCACGCCCTGCACAAACGTTTGCGCAACAGATGCAAAAAAGAATAGCGCACTCCCGCCGACGAATCAAGCAAGATACGCTATTCTTTCCCAAGACAGGAGGCCGACCTCGAACACGGTCGCGTGACGGCCAGATCTTCGGATGGAGAGCTGTGGCTGGACGACCCTCGGAGAATGAACAGAATCGACAGAAGGCACTGCCGCATTCATCCCTCGACGGCCGGCCATCAGGAGAAAAGCCCCGAGGCCGGACAGGCAGCTCTCGATCCCGGCTTACTTCTTCTTCTTCAAGACTGGAAGACCGTTCGCCGTTTCGGCAACCTGGTAACCTTCCGGCACCGCATCCAACGTTCCATCCTTCTCTTCCTTTGCGAAGAAGTAGATGGTCTGCGTCCGACCGTTTTTCAAGGTCGTAACCTTGTTGTGGAGGTAGTAGGTCTTCCCTTTGGAATTCGTGTACGAATAGGCCATGGCTTAGCGATTCTTATGATTACTTGAAGATTGCCACGTTAGAAGCGGGCACTCTACCCGCATCGGCGGCACAGGTGAATTTACTCTGGGATCCGCCCCTGCACAAGTGCCACGTCAGGAGAGTATAAATGATTCTCGGACGAGTACCCACAAATTTTTATCTTTTCCCGCTCACTTCATGAGTCTGACGGCCCATGCAAGATGCCGTTCGGGCTCCATCTTCATCGACCTGCCCGGCAGAACCGCGCAGGAGGCGTTTGCACGATGGACGACCTCACACAACCTGGTTGCCTAAGCACGTGCCTGGGCGGACTCGGCGGTAGACGGATCCATTAAGACGGAAGTTAATTCCGTCGCTAGAACTTTTAAAAGGAAACCGATTCAGCCTGCTAATGCAACTGCGTATGCTACGAGACGCCCGTAGGGCAAGATGGACCGCGATGAAGATGCGGCCTGGCACAGGCATGTAGAGGAGAAACTGCTGGGAACGTCTATTGCCGGCTTGACGCACCCGATGAGGGGGTGCGTAGGAGAGATGAAAGTCTTCCGCCACGACGATTGTGGATCACGTCGCGCTCAGTTCGCACCTTCATCGATCCACGTTCGAATCACAGCGATCTGCGATGAGGAAAGGGGCGAGCGGCCTAACGGCATACGGGATCCCGAGATACGACTGTCGCCTTCCAGCTTCATGATGAGGTAGCTCTCGTCTGCGTTGCCGGGATCGACGCGCAGAAAATCCGGCACCTCCGTGCTCTCGATGCTCACCAGGTTCCCCCGGGCGTTGCCCGCGCTCAGGTCGAGCCCCTCCGGGGCATTCGACCCGGTGTGGCACCCGGACAGCGCACAGCTCAAGTTGAAGATGTTCGACTGTATGCTTGCGAGCGTCGGTTCGAGGCCGTCATCGCCACCGTTACCGCCGTCCCCACCGTCGACGATCCCGCTGTCCTTTTCGCACGCGCCCAGAACGAGTGTAAGAACGACGAATACCGTGAACTTTGACCATCTCATATCTAGAACCGGAGTAATCTGTAGATATTGAAGCCGAGACGAAAATCTCCCCGGCCCACGTCAAGGTCTCCGCCGCGCATGTACTGATCCGTGGCGAGTCCGACAGAGTTCGTTGCGACGATCTGGAAGACGTGTCCGCCCACGGCGATCTCCAAACCCCCGCCGAAACTGTCGAACCGATTGACGTTGCCGAAGGAGACGGACCGCATATAGCCCGTCAGGATGGGCACCCACTCCGCTACGAGAGACAGATTTCGGTGGAACCGCCACCGTCCACCCACGCCCACCGTCACGAGCAGGCCCTCACCGTCCTCCCGCGCATCCTGATTGACGAGCAGACCGGGGGCGACGAGAACGCCCAGATTCCGCGAAAGCTCACGACTCAAGACGGCCTGGCCCGAAACCTTGAAGGACTCCGATTGCCACCGGTCCTCCTCCCCTGTCTGCTCCGTAATCCAGTTTACGGCACCGCGGAGGGCCAGACTGAGCGGAATTCGGCCATCCTGCGTCTGATTGAGAAGACGTATCTTGGTCTCCAGCTCGACGTTATCCTCCAGATTGCTCCTGCCCAGGGAAATGAGCAGGTCATTCGACGGTGCGTAGCCCATGCTCAGGAAGATGATGCCGCTTCCGTCGAGCCCCCAGAAAGCATCGTAGCCCGCCGAGAGCTGAGGATTGAAACGGTGGCCGATGAGAAACAGCCACGTGCGTGCATCGACCATCCGCGTGGTGGGCAGGTTTACGACCTTCCAGCCGCTGAACGCATTGACCGTCTTCGCGGCCGATGGGGTAGCGCGGTCGGATAGATCGGTCTCTCCAAGAGCCTGGATCCATGATGCGATGGTCTCGATCTCAGAATCCGACAGCGGGTTGCCCGTCATCGGCATGGGACCTCCGATAATGTCCTCGTCGCCCCGAACTTTCTTGACGAGATAGCTGCTGTCCGGCTCGCCCGGATGGGCGAGCTGAAGGTCGGGCCGTTCTCGGCTGTCCGACTGCACGGTGTGATCGACAAAAAGATCGGCCTCCAGACTCAGACCCATCTGCGGGTCGGAGCCCGCATGACAACCAACGCGCGCACAACTCTGACTGAAAATATCGCCAACCTGCGACTCGAGCTCCGACAGCGTTTGGCCATAGGCCGGCGAGAAGGCTGACGAACAGAAGACGATAAGGGTCATCGCTATCCCTACCATCGCGGCCAAACAACGTATGTGCCGCATACCACTGAGGCGATCGTGAATAGCTCCGGGATTCATTTCTACAATCCCTGTGCGCCGTGCTATGACCATTCCGGCGCGCTCCGGCGGCAGGTAGGATGCGCGTCCCTCAGGCTTCGTACCTGCCGTCCACAATGCCTAGAACGTCCGAGTTCGCGCGACACGTCGGCCCCGCATCCTGCATCCGGCATCCGGACGACGAACGGGTGTGAGGGACTCATTCTCCCGCGTCGGTGCCTCGACCGTTTGTCGTCGTCGCGGAATCCCGGATGTGACTCGAGGGAATGATGGCCTGCAACTCCTCCATCACCACGATAAGATCGTCGATGAATTTGCCGTTCTCTCCCGTGAAGCGAACCTGCTTGCGAGACTGGTCGAGTACGGCATCGGCCGCTCGGACGTCGATTTCCAGCCCTTCCTTGAAGTAAAGTCTATAGGTCTTGAGCTCCGGCATAATGTATCGCTCCTCCTGCATTCAATCGGTTTTTGGGTCCACCATGGAACGGATGAATCGCAGCACATCATCACGCTGTGACGTTATGTACTCGCTCAACACGTTCGGCTTCACGTCGAGTTGCCTGGCCAGCGCGTACATTGCCGCAGGCGGCGCAAACTCGGTACCCGTTCTCTCCGTCTCGTTCAGACAGTAGTGATCCGTCGCCGCGGACGCTACGGCAAGGCACAGCGCGAGAACGCGCGACGGCTGCAAATTGATGTGTCCGGGCGTTAAGTAGAACCGCATAACGGTAACGGCATTCTCAGGCAGCCGCCACTCCTCGCCGGCCAGGGCACTTAGCTCCGCGTGGTCGGTGCCGAAGATGATCTGCTCCGAGGTTACCGTAGGCGGACGCCCCTTCTCGGTCGTGAACCACAGCGCCTCATAATCATTGGGTCGATTATAGAGGAGAATGAGCCGGCCGACCGTATGCAATAAGCCGGTCGTGAAGCCGATCGACTTCTGAGGGATGTCGTACTTATCGGCGATCATCTTGGTGTACGTCGCCGCACCCAGACTGAGCTCCATGATGCGGTCGAAAATCTCGATCTGGGTTTCCGTCTCAAAAATATCTCCCAGCTTCATCACGCCCGCCGTGAGCACGATATCGCACACCTCCTCGAAACCCAGCAGCTGCGTCGCCTTATCGATTTCGACCACCCGCGTTCGCATGCCGTAGTACGCCGAATTAATCCGGCGGAGCACGGACGTGCCGATGACGGGGTCGGCCTTGACGATCTCGACGAGTCGAGGCGTATCGGGCGGATCTGTCTCCTCGGCGAGCAGCTTGCTAACCTCAGTTACCGTACGCGGGAGCGGGGGCAGCTCGATTTCAAAGTTTGGCTCCCAATCCTTCCGCATACTTGGATTTACCTGGTCGAATTCACCCATTCCGTAGACTTCAATGCGAGGTGTCGACGAGGCAAGGGGTCGTGGACCGCTCGCCGGCTAAGGTAACGTATAGGGCCCCTGCGTTGCCGCCTTAATATATCGGTAGACAGACGTTTATACTAACAAGGATATGCGAAGTCTTCACGAGACGGGGCCGCATGAAACGTTAGCCGCTTCAGTCGAAGAGGCTCCGCTGCCCGTTGCGAAGCCGCCTGAATCCGTCGGTCGATAGCGGGGCGTTCGACGCGTTTAAACCGTATTTCCTGCACGAGACGTGGAATAAATGCCTCACGAGATCGGACCATTCCCCCTCTCCTCTCATTCGGACGCCAAAGCGGCTGTCCGACAGATCTCCTCGGCGCAGCGATTCGAGGCGATGCACGACTTTATTCACACGATCCGGAAACTCCCGCGAGAGCCAGTCTAGAAAGAGCTCCGTGACCGGCCCCGGCAGCCTGAGCATGATGTACGCGGCACGCGAAGCACCTCGGTCGGCTGCCGCCTCTAGAATCGCCGGCATCTCCTCGTCCGTCAAGCCCGGAACGACCGGCGCCACGTTCACGGACGTCGGAATCCCACGCCGCGCCAGCTCCTCTATAGCCTGAAGCCTGCGTCCCGGTCGCGATGTCCGCGGCTCCATGACGCCCACCAGGTCGGATCTCAACGTGGTGATCGATAACGCGACAGTGACGAGGTTAAGTCTCGCCATCTCTTCCAGCACGTCGACATCTCGTGTCACGAGATAGTTTTTCGTGATGATCGCAACCGGGTTGCGATGTTTCAAAAAGACTTCCAGGCATCGGCGCGTTAATTCTAGACGCCGGTCGATCGGCTGATAGGGGTCGGTGTTGCCCGACAGCGCCACTACCTGCGGATCCCACGACGGCTTCTGGAAGGCGGCCGATAGCAGGACCGGCGCTCGTTCCTTGACGAGTATCTTCGTCTCGAAGTCGAGCCCGGCGGAAAAGCCGAGATATTCGTGTGAGGGCCGGGCGTAGCAGTAAATACACCCGTGCTCACATCCTCTGTAGGGATTGATACTGTAGGTGAAGCCGACATCCGGACTCTCGTTCTTGGCCAGGATGCTCTTCGTGTCGTCCACGAAGTACGCCGTTTCGACCTGACGAAGCTCGTCCGCCTCGAGAGCTGAAGGATCTTCTTCCACGTGAAACGGCTCGAATCGGTTCGGCGTGTTGATGCGGGCCGCTCGACCGCGGCGCGCGGGCAGCTCGCCCAAGGACGGATCGTACATGACGTAGCTTGTCGGTCTGACGAAAGGATTCGGCGATGCGCTCGAGCCGGACGGCGAACCCACCGGCATCACGTGAATCGAAATACATGTTCAATATATGTTTTGCGCAACGATTACACCAATGCCTGCCGAAGCTTTCGGAACGCAAGCAGGCGCTGCCCCCAGCTTCCGTTCGTAGATCCACGCGGCATCAGGAAAGTGATCCCGCGTGAGCGTCGCCAGCCTGGGCGGCGTCCACTACCAGACGGCTAAATAGTATTGCTGGATTTAACGTGAAGTACGACTCATCGTTTGGGGCCGACCGATGCTATCGCAGGTACGTCACGGCAATGTTGCATCCACGGCCGTCGATCAAGAGCGGCGAATGATATCCCGACGCGGTGCCGGGTTGCATTTGAAGACACCGCCTCTAAATTGACTGATCCACGAACGCATGACTAACAGCACGACGTAGATATGGGTGGACTCGACCGAATGATCGCCAGCCGGAAAAAGGATGGCGTGGCGACGGGTGATCCCGATGCAGATACCCTCCTCCGAGAGGATCCGAACGCCGTCCTGATCGGCGTGCTTCTCGACCAGCAGATACGGGCGGAGATGGCCTTTTCCGGGCCCCTCAAGCTCTACGAGCGCCTCGGGCATCTGGACATGGAAAAGATGGCGGAGATGCATCCGGAGGCGTTCAAGGAGATGTTCGCGGAAAAACCGGCGGTCCATCGATTTTCGAATATGATGGCCGACCGCGTCCAGAACCTTGCCCGAACGATAGCGGACGAGTACGACGGGGACGCGTCGGGCCTCTGGTCGGATGCCGACGACGATCAGACGATCGAGAAGCGGGCGAAGAAACTGCCCGGCTTCGGAGCGGCGAAAGTAAAAACGCTCATCGCAGCACTTGACCTGTTCGGTCACCGCGCGACGTGAGCTCCTCCTCCCGCCGAGTGGACTCGTTCGCCCGCCCTTGCTAACATACCGGGACGGAACGAAGGGGAAGAACGTCCCTGCAGTGTGAGGTGACTACTGCGTCCATCGACGCCGCATCAGTCCCAGGCTTCGAGCACGGCCAGTACGACGTCGTCGATGCGTCCGACGTCGCGCGGCAACGTTATCGAAGCGACAAATCCGTCTGCGTTTCGCAGCTTTGTATCGTTCGAGGCCGTTGCTACAATCGGCACGTACCGACCGCCGGGCATGCTCCGGATCGCTTTAACGATCCCGGTGCCGCGGTGCCGATTCGGGAGCTCCGTCGATGCCAGTATGCACGAGTATCGATAATCCTTCATCAGCAGCAGTGCCAGCGCGCCCGATGACGTAAGATCGATCGTATAGAGACCGTCGAGCGAACGGGCAATCCGCTTCTGGAGTTCAATATCTCGTTCGATGACGAGAATGCGCGGTTTTATCGGTATGGGCCTGCTGGGCATCTGGAGCATGATTGTCGGTACTCCCACATTTCCTAATATCGGCTCCAGAAGGCGTTTATTAAGCCCATTCCAGGCTGACAGGGGAATGTG
>JBBDTI010000066.1:0-25138 GCA_040904565.1 Rhodothermales bacterium | reverse complement strand
TAACACGCCGCGAAAATGACGCGAACGGGGCCGTGCCCGGGCGTCACGACTTGGTTATCGGTGCCCGGATGGCTATTATAAATCAACACGTCACCTCTTTCGGCGATTTCATTTCGAAAACGTTAGTATCGAATCCAGTAAAACCGTAACCACAGCGTGAGCTCCATAGAGTTTAATACGAAGATGATCGACCGGCAGGTGGGTCGCAATGGCGAGCTGTTCGCTCAGGCGATCGCCGAGCTAGAGACGGCCGAGCAGCGCTATCCCTATCTCCGGATACTTGCCAGCATCGTCGAACAGGCCCATCCCGAATGGAATCAGGCGCCGAATAAAGATCGCCAGATCGCCCGGTTGATCCTCGAGATGGCGGGAAAGCTCGACGAAGACGAGGTGGCGGAAGTCGTCCGCGTCCGCGATGAAGAACGAGGACACTTCTACGACTGAGCTGCGAAGCTGAGATCGAGCTGCGACGATGCGATCGCCCGCCACTGCGCTGCGGTCTCATAGCGGACAGGCAAACTACTGAGTGCCAAACCCGGACTGCCCGATCCAGGCCCTATTCTGCGATGCGGTCCGGATTCGACCGTAGAAAGCTCTCCCAGCCGGTGTGCTTCTTCGACGAACCGCTCTTCGTCAGACGGTGCGCGTGACAGAGTCCGACCGCCAGCGCGTCGGATGCATCGAGCATCATCGCATCTTTCGACTCATCCAGCTGCAGGATGGCACGGACCATGTACCAGACCTGCTCCTTGGACGCATTTCCCCGCCCCGTAACCGATTTCTTCACCTCTTTGGGGGCGTACTCGGTGACCGGCACGTCTCGATTCAGGACGGCCATCATGGCAGCGGCCTGGGCCCGGCCGAGTTTCAGCATGGACTGCGGATTGCGGCCGTAGATAGGCATCTCGATGGCGCATTCGTCCGGGTGCACCCTTGCGGCGACTTCGGAAATACGATCGTAGACCTCCTTTAGTCGGAGCTGGTGGCTGCCGTGTTTGTCGAGACGCAGGACGCCGTATTCGATAACGGTTTCTTTCGGGCCGTCGACCTCGACCACCCCAAACCCGGTGAGTCGGGAGCCGGGATCTATGCCGAGAACGATCATCGTGGGGATGGTAGGTTGATGTAAGGCGGCACCAGAGGATACGGAATCGGACGCAACGCGCTGTGGCGCACCGTGTTCGGACGAAGCGTCGATCGTCGCGCTAGTCGGTGTCTTCCGACGACACGGCGGCGACGGGCTCTCCGTTCATTTCCAGCGTCGTAAACACGGCCTGGACGTCCTGCAACTCCTCCAGCTGCTCGATAAGCCGCACGACCTTCCGCGATTCGCTCTCGGAAAGCGTAACCGTCGTCGTAGGCTCGCGGTAGAGGGTGGCTTCCTCGATGTCGATGCCGGCGGCTTTGAGGGCGGATTCGACGACGACGAACTGGTCCACGGGAGTGGTAATGACGAACGTATCGTCCTGGCGCTGCAGATCTTCCGCTCCGGCCTCTGCAACGATCTCGAAGACCTCCAGCTCGTCGTGTTCGGCAACCGGCACCTCGATCATCCCCTTCCGCTCGAACAGGTATCCGACCGAGCCCGACTTACCGAGGCTGCCGCCGGCCTTGCTGAAGACGTGCCGGATGTCGGCGACCGTGCGGTTCGTATTGTCCGTCAGAGACTCGACGAACACGGCGACGCCGTTCGGTCCGTATCCCTCGTAGGTAACCTCCTCGTAGTCTTCCCCCTGGATCTCGCCCGTGCCACGCTTGATGGCCCGTTCGATATTGTCCTTGGGCATGTTCTCCGCCTTGGCCTTGTCGATGACCATGGACAGAGACGCGTTCATCTCGGGGTCGCCGCCCCCTTCTCGGGCTGCGACCGTAATGTCACGCGAAAGACGGGCCCATATCTTAGACTTCCGCTTATCGGCCTTCGCCTTCTGGCGTTTGATCTTCGACCATTTATTATGACCGGCCATAAAGAGTCAGACAGGTTGTGAGGTGTTTAGAAACTGCGCGCGCGTCGCGCTGCCGTGGATTGCTGCCTTAGATTGCTGCGGTGCGGCGGGCGCTGCAGTGAATCACGACGCCATTGCGACGGCGTACTCCAACTCTAACAGAGCGTTCGCCTGTGGGTTCTGTATCCTCCCTCGATGAGAGTACGTCATTTCGGCGAAAAAATTTGATGCGGGAATGGCTATCTTCGATCGGTGCCGGAAACGGCGTCGGTGCCGACCCACATCGTATCCAATCATTCGACTCAATGCAGACCGGTCCGCGATGCACGTCGCGGATCACCCATTCATGGCAGGAAGGAAGTCCGATACGTCTCCGTCAGAATCCGCCGAGCAGGATAAGGAATTCGTGGCCCGGGCCCTGAGGGGGGACGAATCGGCCTACGCGGCCCTGGTCGACAAGTATCAGAACGCGCTCTTTCATCACATCCGCAAGATCGTGCGGGATCGGAAGGAGATCGACGATCTCGTGCAGGAGAGCTTTATCAAGGCATTTTCCGCGCTCGATTCGTATTCCACGGAATACGCCTTCTCGACGTGGCTCTACAAGATCGCGACGAATCATGCGATCGACTATCTGCGCAAGAAAAAGCTGAAGACGCAGTCGATCGACAGGCCGATCAAGACGCGCGAAGGGGAGATGGACGTGGAGCTTCCCGACACGACGTACCGGCCGGACCGGCACGTCGTAGAGGATCAGCGCAAGACGCTCATCCAGGAAGCCATCGACCGGCTCCCCCCGAAGTACTACCGCGTTATCGTGCTGCGACACCAGCACGAACGCACGTACGATGAGATCGCCCGCGAGCTCGACCTACCGCTCGGCACGGTCAAGGCCCACATCTTCCGAGCACGCGAGCTCCTCAACAAATACCTTCGTGAAAAGCGCGGGACGTTTTAGTGCTCGTTCGTACGCAGCCCGGCCGGCATGCTCCCGGATTCTTCGTTTGTTCGACGGCCGCCGCTCGACGCGCGATCTCCAATCCGATATCCTCTTTTACGAGGAGTACATCCCATAGACCCGTGGACCGATGATCGACCGATATACCCGCCCCGAAATGGCCGAGCTCTGGAGCGAGCAGAGCCAGTTCCAGTCCTGGCTCGACGTCGAGCTGGCCGCCTGCGCCGCCTGGTCCGAGCTGGGCGTCATCCCGAAGGAAGACGTAGCGCTGCTGTACGAGAAGGCGACGTTCGACGTCGACCGCATTCACGAGATCGAACGAGCGACGAGGCACGACGTCGTGGCGTTCACGCGGTCCGTCAGCGAGTCGCTCGGGGAAGAGCGGAAGTGGGTTCACTACGGTCTCACCTCCTCCGACGTCGTCGACACGGCGCTGATGGTGCGCCTGAAGAAGGCCAATGAACTGCTGCTCGGCGCCGTCGACAGGATGCTCGAGGTGCTGGCCGATCGCGCCCGCGAACACAAGACGACGCTGATGATGGGTCGAACGCACGGCGTGCACGCCGAGCCGACGACGCTCGGACTGAAGCTGGCCCTGTACTATGCGGAGATGACGCGCAACCGAAAGCGCCTTGTAGATGTCGTCGACGAGATGTCCGTCGGCAAGCTCTCCGGCGCCGTCGGGACGTTCGCGCACATTCCGCCCGACGTAGAGCGCATCACGTGCGAGCGTTTGGGGCTCCAGCCCGCCCCGATTTCGACGCAGGTGCTGCAGCGCGATCGGCACGCCAACTATCTCTCCGTCCTCGCGCTGATCGGGGCGTCGCTGGAGAAGATGGCCGTAGAGGTACGCGGTCTCCAGAAGAGTGAAGTGCGTGAAGTGGAAGAGGCCTTCGGCAAAGGCCAGAAGGGCTCGTCGGCCATGCCGCACAAGCGAAATCCCGTCGGCTCGGAGAACATCACGGGGTGCGCGCGGCTGCTGCGCGGGTACATGGTTTCGGCCTACGAGAATGTGGCCTTGTGGCACGAGCGGGACATCTCCCATTCCTCGGTGGAGCGCGTCATCATTCCGGACGCGACGACCATCCTGCATTATGCGCTGAGCCGGTTTGCCGGCATCGTCGAGAAGCTGGTCGTCTACCCGGACAACATGCGGCGCAACATGGACCGCACGCACGGGCTCTATAACAGCCAGCGGCTCCTCCTGAAGCTGATCGATACGGGCATGAACCGGGAGGAGGCGTACGATCTCGTACAGCCGCTGGCGATGCGGGCCTGGGAGGAAGAACGCTCGTTCCGGGACATCGTCGAGTCGAGCGACGAGCTGATGGAACGCCTGTCGCCGGAGGATGTCGCGGACGCGTTCGACCCCGCCTATCATCTTCGAAACGTCGACCTGATCTTCGAGCGCGTGGGTCTTTAGCGCGGACGCACGGGCGACTAATTTCGTATAATGTCCCGAGATCGGGACGTACCGGCCGCGCTGCCGTTTTTTTCGTACCGTTCATCCTCCCGTTCGCCCTACGTAACTGTCTGAGCTCGAACGATATGCCACACCTCTCGAAGTTATGCACGTTTGTCTGGCTCCTGCTTCTGGTAGCGCTTACATCCGGTCCGGCGCGGGCGCAGCAGCGCGCCGTCATCAGCGGAACCGTGATCGACGCGGGCGACGGGCTGCCGCTGATCGGTGCCAACGTCGTGCTGCTCCGTGAGAACGGTTCGATGGTGAGCGGGGCGGCCACGGGGGCCGATGGTACCTATCAGATTACCAACGTCGAGCCGGGCGACTACACGGTCGCGTTTCGGTATGTCGGATACGCGGAGGCGCGCGTGGAGATCTCCCTTCAGTCGGGCGACCGGGAGACGGTGGATGCGGCCCTGGATCCGTCGGGTTTCGACCTGAACGCGGTCGTGGTTACGGCCTCAAGGCAGGCCGAGAAGGTGCTGGATGCTCCGGCGTCGATCTCGGTACTCGGTACGGACGAAATCGAATCGAACGTCGTACCGTCGTCGGCCGGCGTACTTCGGAATACGACGGGCGTCGACATGGCACAGACGGGCGTGGATCGGTATGAAATCGTACTGCGGGGATTCAACAATGCCTTCTCGGGGGCGACGTACGTTCTGACCGATTATCGCCAGGGTGCGATCGCCTCGTTGGGCGTAAATGCCTACAACATGATGCCCATCACGCAGCTGGATCTGGAGCGGGTCGAAGTCGTGCGGGGTCCGGGATCGGCGCTCTACGGCGCCGGCGTAGATGCGGGGGTCGTTCACTTCATCACGAAAGATCCGTTCAGCTATCCCGGAACGACGGTCAGCGTCGGCGGGGGATCGCGCGATATGTTTCTGTTTTCCGGCCGCCATGCCGGCGTCGTGAACGATCGGCTCGGATACAAGATCGTCGGAAATTTCTCCCGTGCGGAGGAGTGGCATTTCGATCCGAACGATCGCCTCGACAGTCTTCAGCTGGCGAGCTTTAGAGATGAGGCGCTTCCCGTCGATTACGACAACCATAAGTACAACGTCAACGGTACGCTCTCGTATCGATTTCGTCCGGATGTCACGCTTACGGCCAACGGCGGGTTTGCCTCCTCCAAGAGCATTTTCCTTTCCGGCATCGGTACCTTGCAGTCCGACGGTTTCGGCTACACCTACGGCCAGCTTCGGCTCGACGCCGGAAGCTTCTTCGCCCAGGCGTACGTGAACGCCAACGATGCCGGCGACTCGTTCGTCTACCGGGAATCCGCCATCGCGCAGGTCGTCGACAACTCCCGCCTCTTCAACGCACAGGCGCAGTACGATTTCAGCGTGATGGAGGATCGGCTGCGCCTCATCGTGGGAGCCGACTACGAGTTGACGGCGCCCGACACCGATGGAACGATCAACGGGCGCAACGAAGACGACGACCAGATTCAGGAGGTGGGCGCGTATGCACAGGGAACCGCACGGCTGCACCCGAAGCTGGACGCCACGGTGGCGCTTCGCGCCGATCACAACAACGTAGTCGACGAGGTGCAGGTCTCGCCGCGGGCCGCGCTCGTCCTGAAACCGAATGCGTCGCATAGTTTGCGCGCCACCTTCAACCGCGCCTTTTCGTCGCCCGGCACGAACTCGCTCTTCCTGGATATCAATGCCGGTTCGGCCGGACCGCTGACGATCCGCGCGCGTGGGGCCGTCGACGGCTATCACTTTCAGCGGGATCCGCAGGGCGACCTCATCGCGTCGAGCCTCATTCCGGAACGTTTCGGCGCGCAGATGGCCGTCGGCATGCCGCTCGACGTCGTCTACGATCAGGTCTACACGTCGCTGGCGGCGATACCGACGCCGCAGCTTCAGGCCATCCTCCAGTCACAGGGTCTCGAACTTTCCGAGGAGGAGATCGAGCAGCTCGTCGCGCTGCTGAGCCCGCAGGCCGGTACGAACGTTACCGGCACGACGGAATCCGACCTCGGTTTTTTGAACCTGACCACGCTCACGATCGATCGGACGGCGGACGACGTCCTCGACATCCAGCCGCTCAAACAGACGGTCAGTCAGACCTACGAGCTGGGATACAAGGGGCTCTTCAATGACAGACTGCTCGTCGCCGTCGATGGGTTCTACGTCAGAAAGCGCAATTTCGTGGGGCCCCTTCAGGTCGAGTCGCCGTTCGTGCTGGCGCCCGCGAGCGACGCCGTCATCGGCGACCTGCAGACGGCCATGGCCGCCGGCATCGAGGGCAACGCCACGCTCAACGGTGCGTTGCAGCAGTACGGGTTGTCCGCCGAGGCGGCAGCCGCGCTCCTGACGGAGCTTTCGCGGGATCAGCTCGAAGACGGCCTGCCCGGACAGGGATCGCCGATCGGCATCGTGCAGCCGCGAGAAAACGCGATTCCCGGACAGCTTCTCCTGACGTATCGCAATTACGGGGAGGTCGACTATTACGGCGTCGACGTGTCGACGCGGTACATGGTCAGCGATCGCCTCGACGTCTTCGCCAACCTGTCGTGGCTCAATGACAATTTTTTCGACGCGGAGGAGCTCGACGAATCGGGGACGACGCTGGAGCTGTCCATGAACGCCCCGCGGACGAAGGTGAAGGCCGGGTTCGATTATACGGCACCGGCCGGCTGGCGTGCGAACGCGTCGGTGCGGTATATCGGCGAGTTTACCGTCAGGTCGGGGCCGTACGAAGGGATCGTAGACGCATATACGATGCTGGATCTCGGCGCCGGATACGATTTCGACGCGATGGTGCCCGGACTCCGGCTCGACGTGTCCGTGATGAATGCGCTCGACCAGACGCACAGGGAATTTATCGGCGCCCCCCAGCTGGGACGGCTGGCCCTTGCGCGGCTGACGTATCACCTTCCCTGAGGCCCGGCCCTTCACATGCGGGCCCTTGGCGGGATCTTCACGACCCTGTTTCGTTGACTACCGCAGGCGCATTGGCTAGTTTTTCGTATCTGCCTGCGCGTTCCGGAGCCGGGTCCTACCGGGATACAGATCGACCAGGCGAAGCAGCTGAATTTTCGGTCCATCAACGAGCGCTTTTGGATATATGCTGACGGAGTTCATACCGCTGTTCATCATGATGGCGCTCGCCCTGGGGATGGCGATTTCCCTTCTCAAGGGTGCCGATCTGCTGGGTCCGAGGCGGCGAAACATCATCAAGCAGGCCGCCTACGAGAGCGGGATGGATCCCGTCGGCTCGGCGCACGAGCGGTATTCCGTCAAGTTCTACCTGGTCGCGATGATCTTCATCGTTTTCGACGTGGAGGTCGTGTTCATGTATCCCTGGGCGGTGAGCTTCAAGGAGTTCGTCGATGCCGGCGTAGCTTTCGGAGCACTTGCCGTCGTCTGTTTCTTTATCCTCATCCTCGGAATCGGCTTGCTCTACGATATCAAGAAAGGTGGACTGGAGTTCGACTGAGCCCGCATCGCCGCGTTGAAGCGGCGTTGAATTGATTTGCTCCCGATGGAGTAGACTGAAACAGAGGGTGAGGTGGCACATTAAACCCGTGCGTCGCTGGCACTGCCGGCGGGCAGGCGCGGCGCCGAGTCAGTATTTTCCGACGACAGATGTGACGACGAGATGGCTTCGAACAGCGCCTTTAATGAGGGCTTCCTTACCACGAGAGTGGATGTGGTCCTGAACTGGGCGCGCTCCAATTCCCTGATGCCGATGCCCATGGGTCTGGCGTGCTGCGCCATCGAAATGATGGCGTTTGCCGGTCCCAAGTATGACGCGGCACGTTTCGGTTCCGAAGCGATGCGTTTCTCCCCTCGCCAGGCGGATCTCATGATCGTAGCAGGGTGGGTGTCGTACAAGATGGCGCACGCCGTGCGCCGCGTGTGGGACCAGATGGCCGATCCCAAATGGTGCATCGCGATGGGTGCCTGTGCCTCGACCGGCGGCATGCATCGGTGCTACGGCGTCGTCCAGGGCTGCGACAACTTCCTGCCCGTCGACGTGTACGTCCCCGGCTGCCCGCCCCGTCCGGAAGCGGTCGTTCACGCACTGATGGATATCCAGGAGAAGATTCGCAACGAGTACTCCGTCGCACAGGACTACGTCGACGGCAGCCAGCTCCCCGCGTCCCAGGATCCGGGAACGGGTCTTCTCGGGCAGACTCCTTAATGGCTCCACAACGCTTCTCCAATGGATCACTTCCTCTCGCCGCACTGCGCCCGTTGAACAACTCAAAGCAAGATGCGCAAGGACGCCGATAACGTTGTACCCAAGGTTGAAGAGGGACCGTCTCACCAGGCCCTTAAATTCTTCTTCACGCCCGTCGATGAGCCGAAGCCGGACGTAGAGAATCATTACGCAAAGTCGACGACCCATCTGCCGGAGGTCGTCGCGGCGCTGCGCGAGCAGTTCCCCGACGCGGTAGACGAGAACATTCACGAGTACGCCGGCGAACAGACGGTCTTTGTCGACAAGGCACACATCGTCGACGTGTGCCGTTTCCTCAAGGAGGAGCAATCGTTCGTCTATCTGTCCGACATCGGCGGCGTCGATCGGTTCACGGACGAAGACCGATTTGAGGTGTTCTACAACCTGGTCTCCTTCGAAAAGCGGAAGCGCATCCGGGTCAAGGTGCGGGTAGACGAAGAGGATCTGGACGTTCCCAGCGTGACCGGCGTGTACCGCGCCGCGAACTGGTCGGAGCGTGAGGTCTTCGACATGCTCGGCATTCGCTTTACGGAGCATCCCGATCTGCGCCGCATGTACATGCCGGAGGATTTTGAATATTATCCGCAGCGGAAGGAATTCCCCCAGCTGGGAATTCCGGGCTCGCTGCCGCTCCCGCCGCAGACGCCGGAAGGAGAGCTGCAGTACGATCCCTTCCCGGCGGCCCACGGCCGGCTTACGCCCAAGAGTTATGAAGAACCTGTATCGAAGTACGACGGTGAGGACGATTGAGCACGTGCCGCTTACCGGACGCACGCGCGTAACTACGCGACGCACGTCTCTATCGTCGACCTTCAACCATTTTCCGATCGCATGAGTGCTAAACCCAGTTTTGCAGCAGCGGACCTAGGACAGGCGTTTCGTTTCTGGCCGCGCCATAACGAGGCGATCTACGATCGTCTCGAAAGTAAGCACGCATGGCTGGAGGAGCGTCACGACGATACGTCGGACGCAGAGGATCCTCTCGAAAATGAGATGATCCTCAATATCGGTCCCCAGCATCCGGCCACGCACGGCGTGCTTCGCTGCGTCGTCAAGATGGACGGGGAGACGATCGAGAAGTCCGTGCTCGACATCGGCTACCTCCACCGCGGCATCGAGAAGCTGGCGGAGTCGAAGTCGTACCAGGAGTTCATGCCGTATACGGATCGGATGGACTACCTCTCGCCGTATTCCAACAATGTGGCCTGGTGCCTGGTCGTCGAGAAGCTGGCCAATATCGAGGTGCCCGAGCGGGCGCAGTGGATTCGCATGATCATGTGCGAGCTGGCGCGTATTTCGTCGCATCTCCTCTGGCTGGGTGTCGGGTTGATGGACGCCGGGGCGGTATCCGTCTTTCTGTGGGCTTTCAAGGGTCGTGAGGATCTGTACAATATTTTCGATGAGGTCGCCGGCGCGCGCTTCACGGTTTCGCACAGCCGCATCGGCGGACTCGCATCCGACGTGTCGCCGACGGCGCTGGCGATGATTCGCGATTTCGTCGATTCTTTCGGAGACGACGTCGACGGGTGGGAGGATTTCCTCAACCGAAACCGGCTCTGGATCGATCGCAACAAAGACGTCGGTACGATCACGCGCGAGGAGGCCGTCGAGCTCGGCCTCACGGGGGCCAACCTTCGTGCCAGCGGCGAACCGTACGACATCCGGCGGTTTGAGCCGTACCTCCGGTACGAAGACGTCGACTTCGATATTCCCATCCGCGAGGAGGGCGATTCCCTCGCCCGATATTTCGTGCGGATGGAAGAAATGAAGGAGAGCCTGCGCATCATTCGCCAGTGTCTCGATCGCCTTCCGGAAGGCTCGATCCGTACCGACGACGCCAAGCTGGCCTATCCGTCAAAGGACGAGGTGTATTACTCGATGGAGGGCATGATTCACGATTTTCTGTACACGGACGTCGGCGTAGCTCCGCCAAAGGGGGCGTACTGCTACAGTGCCATCGAATCGCCCAAGGGTGAGCTCGGGTGGTACCTGGAGTCGGACGGCACGGGCAACCCCTGGCGCGCGCGGCTGAACGCGCCGTCCTTTGCCAACCTGCAGGGGCTCGAATACATTATGGAGGGCTCTCTGGTCGCCGACACGGTAATTCTCATCGGATCTCTCGACCCCGTAATGGGCGAAGCGGATAAGTAATTACGGGTTGGAGCCTCGCCTGACGGAGCGCGCCGGCGCCCGCAGCCTCAGGTTCGACCTCCAACCGCCATTTGTATTAGTGAATCATGAGCGACTTTATCAAACAACCGATCGTCCCCCTGCCGGACCAGAACCCGGAGCCCGTCTTCTCCCACGACGAGCTCGTGTTCTCGGCCGAGGAAAAGAAGCTGATCGACCGGTTCAGGGAGCAGTATCCGACTCCCCAAGGCGCGGTCATGAAAGTGCTCTGGCTCGCGCAGGAAAAATTCGGCTTTCTGCCGCCCGAAGTGATCCAGCTCGTGGCCGACGAGCTGGATATTCCCTATTCGCTCGTCTACGGTGTGTCGACGTTCTATACCCAGTACTATAAGGAGAAGAAGGGCACCTACGTGCTGGACGTGTGCACCAGCTTTAGCTGCCAGATGTGCGGAGGCTACGACATCCTGCATTATCTGGAGGAGAAACTCGGCATCCACGAAGGCGAGACGACGGAGGACGGACTTTTCAGCCTCCAGGGCGTCGAGTGCCTGGGTTCGTGCGGCACGGCCCCCATGCTGCAGGTAACGAACGGCCCGTACGTCCACAACCTGACGGAGGAAAAAGTCGACCGGTTGATCGAGGATTTGAAGAAGGGCGAGATGCCTCCCTTCGTCTCCGTGACGCTGCCGCAGGACGAGGATGAGATGGGCGGCAATCGCCGCTCGGACGCCGAGGCGACGGAGACGTATCGAACACCACCTCGCGCGGAGTCGGTGGGATAGGTCATGGATGAGAGGCAGATGAGAGACAGGGTGATTCGGGGGTATAAACGTGCCATCATGCGTGACCGGCGCAGGTCACGCGACTGCGTAAGTAAGTAACGTATATCATGAGCTCGAACAACGGAACGGGACAGACCAAGGCCGGCGACTGGCGCAAGTACGAGCGCGTCCTCCTGCCGCCCGTACGCGACCTGCACAAGCTGGACGTGTATATAGATAACGGCGGCTATGAGGCCCTTCGCGAAGTCCTGACCGGCGACGAGTGGGACCCGAAATCCGTGGTCGACGAGGTAAAGGCGAGCGGGCTCCGTGGGCGAGGCGGTGCGGGCTTTCCGACCGGACTGAAATGGAGCTTCATGCCGCCGGTCGATCCCGATACGCCGCGCTATATCGCGTGCAACGGCGATGAGAGCGAGCCGGGTACGTTCAAGGACCGGCAGCTGATGGAGTACAACCCGCATCTCGTGTTCGAGGGTATCCTCATCGCGGCCTACGCGATGCAGGCCGATGCGACGTACCTCTACATTCGAGGGGAGTACGCGGACTGGGTCCGGCACATGGAACGGGAGCTCGCCAAACTGTACGACAAGGGGTTCGTCGGCCGCAACATCATGGGGACCGACTTCTCCAGCGAGATCATCATTCACAAAGGCGCCGGTGCCTACATTTGCGGGGAAGAGACGAGCCTGCTCGAGTCCGTCGAAGGCAAGCGGGCCTATCCGCGCATCAAGCCGCCCTTCCCGGCTCAAAGCGGACTCTGGGGTTGCCCGACGACCGTCAACAACGTCGAATCGCTGGCCTGCTCGCCCATCGTCATCAATCGCGGAGCCGACTGGTTCTCGAGCCTGGGCCCGGAAAAACATCCCGGCCCCGTCCTGTACGGTATCTCCGGACACGTGAATCGGCCGGGCGTTTACGAATATCCGACGGGCATGCTGATTACCGATCTCGTCGAAGAGGTCGCCGGCGGCATGCTGAACGGCAAGAAGCTGAAAGCGATCGTTCCGGGCGGTTCGTCCGTTCCCGTGCTGCGGGCCGATATGATCGACGGGGTGACGATGGACGCCGAGTCGCTTCAAGAAGCCGGCTCCATGATGGGTACGGCCGGCATGCTGGTGATGGACGAAGACACGGATATGGTCAGTTTCCTGCGCCGCGTGACCCATTTCTACCATCACGAAAGCTGCGGCCAGTGTACGCCGTGCCGAGAGGGCACGGGATGGCTGGAAAACCTGGTGACGCGCATCGACGAAGGGGAGGGCAACATGCGGGACCTGGACCTTCTCCTGAATCTGTGCGACAATATGGAAGGCCGCACGGTGTGCGCGCTGGCCGATGCGGCCGCGTGGCCCGTTCGCAATACCATCAAGCGGTTCCGCGACGAATTCGAGGCCAAGTGCAAGCAGGGCGTTTTTGCGGTTGCATGACGGTCCTTGCGCGACCCGGACGGGCGCATCCGGTCGTCCGCCGATCGACGAATGATGAATGCTATAGGCTATGCCACAGGTTACGATAGATAACACGGTTTACGAATTCGAAGGCCGCCCCAAGCTGCTCCAGTTCTGTCTGGACCGCGGCGTGGAGCTTCCGCACTTCTGCTACCATCCCGCCCTCTCGATCCCGGCGAACTGCCGGCAGTGTCTCGTCGAGGTGGGTTCGCCCGCCAGAGACCGGGAGACCGGTGAGGTGAAGCTGGATGAGGACGGGAACCCCGCCATCCAGTGGATGCCCAAACTCATGACGAGCTGTTCGGTCGACGTGAATGACGGGATGGTGGTGAAGACGCATCGTACGAGCGAAACCGTCGAAGGCGCCCAGAAGGCGAATCTCGAGTTTCTGCTCATCAACCATCCGCTCGATTGCCCCATCTGCGATCAGGCGGGCCACTGCCCGCTTCAGATCCAGGCGTACAAATACGGTCCGGAAGGCTCGCGCTTCGAATTCCGGAAGGTCCACAAGCCCAAGAAGGTCAAGCTCGGCCCGCGCGTGATGCTCGATGCCGAGCGGTGCATCAACTGCACCCGCTGCACGCGGTTCACCGACGAGGTATCCAAGAGCCATCAGCTCACCATCACGCAGCGCGGCGTGAAAAACTACCCGCTCACCGCGCCCGGCGAGACGTTCGACGAGCCGTATTCGATGAATGTGATCGACATCTGCCCGGTCGGGGCGCTGACATCCATCGATTTCCGGTTCCGCGCCCGCATCTGGGAGATGAGCTCCTCGTCATCCATCACCGTGACGAACGCGAAGGGATCGAACTGCGACTACTGGGTACGCGATAATCTCGTCCTGCGCATCACGCCGCGGCAGAATCTGAACGTCAACGATTACTGGCTTCCCGACGAAGATAGAACGGCCTACCACCGGTTCAACGAGGATCGCGCCTCCGGGCCGAGGGTGCGGTCCGCCGACCGGCTGGAGCGTTCGTCATGGGAAGACGCCTATGCCCGCGTCGCCGACGTGCTTCGCGACGTTGACGGTGAAGAGATCGTTTTCCTCGGCTCGGCCCATGCAACGGTAGAGGACAATTATCTGCTGAAGAAGCTTGCCGACGCGCTCGGCGCGCCGCCGCCTTCGTATATTCCGCACGTCGAGCCCGGCGCCGGTGACGGCTGGCTGGTGACGGACGACAAGACGCCGAACGCGGACGGCTGCCGCCGCCTCGGCATTCAGCCGGTCGACGAGAAAGTTATCCGTTCCCGGGTGAAGGGCGGCGAGGTCAAGGTCGTCTACGTCCTCGAAGACGACCCGGTCGCCTCCGGCCTGTTCGACGCGGACGATCTGGCCGGCGTGTCGGTCGTCCTGCACGCGTATCACGAAACGAACGAAACGCTTGCCGCGGCCGACGTGGTGCTGCCCGCCGCGATGGTCGTGGAAACGGTCGGTACGTACGTGAATGAGGACGGTCACGCCCAGCGCGTGCGCCCCGCGAAGGCCATCGCGGGCGTCAATCGCACGCTGTCCATGGAAATGGGAGTCAGCCGGCCGGACAAGCACGGCACGCCGTTCGACCGGTGGCACAACGAATCGAATAGGGTCGACTGCAGGCCGACCTGGGAGATGCTGCCCAGGATCGCCTCGCTGCTCGGGCACGACATGGATTACGCCTCCCCCAAACGCATTATGAAAGACGTGGCGGAACGCATCGACGCCTTCAAAGGGGCCACCTACGACAGGATGGGCCTCGACGGTATACGCCTTACCGAGATCGGAGAAACCGTGTAACCCGGTTCCGTCCACCACGACGGGATCAACGATAGAGACTGCTAGAGACTTCGCATGGATATTCCTCTTTACTGGACGGCGGCGATCGCCTTCCTCGTTCTCAACCTGATGATGGTCTCCGCCTCGCTCATGGTGTATGCGGAGCGCAAGGTGTCGGGATACATCCAGCAGCGTCCCGGGCCCAATCGGGTGGGCCCGGTAGGGCTCCTTCAGCCGTTCGCCGACGTGCTGAAGCTGCTCTTTAAAGAGGACATCCGGCCTACCTCGGCCAACCCGTTCATCCATTCCCTCGCACCGGTGATCATGGTGCTCATCGCCATGAGCGTACCGGCCGTCATCCCGTTCGCGCGCGGCGTCGTCATCGCCGACATCGGTCCGGGCGTGCTCGTCATCCTCGCGCTGACCTCCGTAAGCGTCTACGGCATCACCCTGGCGGGATGGAGCTCGAACAGCAAGTACTCGCTGCTCGGCGGACTCCGATCCGCGGCGCAGATGATCTCTTACGAATTGTCGATGGGCCTCGCCGTGGTCTCCGTCGTGCTCATCGCCGGCACGTTCAATCTGACGGAAATCGTCGACGATCAGGCAGGCGGATGGGCCATCCTCGGATGGAACGTGTTCCGCAACCCCATCGGCGCCATCATCTTCATCGTTACGGCGTTCGCCGAGACGAACCGCGCACCGTTCGACCTTCCGGAAGCGGAGCAGGAGCTCGTCGGCGGCTATCACACCGAATACAGCGGCATGAAGTTCGGCATGTTTTTTCTCGCCGAATACGTCAACTGGTGGGTGGCTTCCTTCGTGATCGTGACGCTGTTTTTCGGCGGCTACCTGCTGCCGTTCGAGCCGCTGCTGCTCGGCGCGTTTCCCGCGCTGGCGGGCAGCATCCTGCTGGGCGCCCTTCAGATCCTGTCGCTGCTCGCGAAGGTGTGTTTCTTCGCGTTCCTGTTCATCTGGGTGCGGTGGACGTTCCCGCGGTTCAAGTACAACCATCTCATGCAGCTCGGCTGGAAGGTCCTGCTCCCGCTGGCGCTGGCGAACGCCGTGCTCGTCGCCCTCGGCGTAATTATTTTCTCCTGAGACCGTGATACTTTCTCCCTCCATCATCGCGTCGGATTTCACGCAGCTTGGCCGGCAGGCGCGGGAGGCCGTGGAGGCGGGGGCCGAATGGCTGCACGTGGACGTGATGGACGGCCGCTTCGTGCCCAACATCACGATCGGTCCGTTCGTCGTGGAGGCCCTGCGGCCGCTGGCCGAAGAAACGGGGGTGAAGCTGGACGTTCACCTCATGATCGAGGAGCCGGGCCGCTACGTGGATGATTTTGTGGATGCCGGGGCGGACGTCGTGACCGTCCACGTCGAGGCCTGCACGCACCTTCACCGCGTTCTATCCCGCATCCGCGAACGGGGAGCCCTGGCAGGCGTCACCCTGAATCCCGGTACGTCGCTGACGGCCATCGAGGAAGTGCTTCCCAACGTGGATCTCGCGCTCGTTATGTCGGTCAACCCCGGATTCAGCGGTCAGAAATTCATTCCGGCGTCGACGGCCAAGATCCGGCGGCTCCGCAATATGCTCAATCAAATCGCCTCCAACGCCTATCTGGAGGTCGACGGCGGTGTCGGTCCGCGGAACATCATGCACGTGGTGGGTGCCGGCGCGAACGTCATCGTAGCCGGCAACGCGGCCTTCGGCGGGGACGCCACGATCGCGGAGAACGTCAAGGCGCTTCGGGAGGCGGTTGCTCTCGAAGCGTAATATGTTTGTCGATGTCGTTCTTCCCCTTCCTCTCTCCGAATCGTTTACGTATCGCCTTCCGGAGGGGACACGCGCGTCCGTCGGCAGCAGGGTGCTCGTTCCCTTCGGATCGCGAAGGCTGACGGGCATCGTCGTCGCGCTCCACGGCGGTGCGGCGGACGGCCATGCGATCGACGAGGACAGGATCAAAGAGGCCCTCAGCGTCCTCGACGAGACGCCCTCGTTCTCGGAGGAGCTGCTGGAGCTTACGAGATGGATGGCGGACTATTACGTCTGCGCCTGGGGGGAGGTGGTCCGTGCTATTCTACCCGCCGGCACGACCTCGGGGGATCCGACGGTGGGTATTCGGACGGACCTGCACGTGCGATTTGCTCCGTCGTACCGGCACGACGGGGCCGTCGACGACCTGCGGGCCGATCTGCCGGGTGCCAAGCAGGTAGCCGTCGTCGAGACGCTGGCGGGGTTTCAGGCGGAGGGAGTCCGAGCACCGCGCCAGGCCGATCTCCTGGCTCGCGCCGATGCCGCGCATTCGACCATCAAGAGTCTGATGGACCGGGGCATCGTGGAGCGGGTGGAGAAGGAGGTCGTCCGGACGCCCATGAGTAGCGAAGCGGTGCCGGAAGCGCCGCCGGACTTTTCCATGCACCCGGGGCAGGTGGCGGCACTCAAACCGATCGCCGACGCGATCGATGCGCGACGCTTTCAGGCGTTTCTGCTCCACGGCGTTACCGGAAGCGGGAAGACGGAAGTTTACATCGAGGCACTGAAACAAACGCTGGCGAAAGGGCGAACCGGCATCGTGCTCGTCCCGGAGATCGCTCTCACGCCGCAGACCGTGCGCCGCTTCCGAAGTCATTTCGGCGATCGCATCGCCGTCTTCCATTCACGTATGAGTCCAGGTGAACGGTTCGACGCCTGGCGCCTGCTCCGTGACGGTCGCTTCGACATCGTCATCGGCCCGAGGTCGGCCATTCTGGTACCGCTGTCGAACGTCGGCCTCATCGTGGTGGACGAGGAGCAGGAGCAGTCTTACAAGCAGCAGGATCCCGCCCCGCGCTATAACGCGCGCGACGTGGCCGTGATGCGGGCCCATATGAACGACGCCGTGTGCATTCTCGGATCGGCCACGCCGAGCCTGGAGAGCTATTACAATGCGCGGGGCGGCAAATACATGCTCCTCGAGATGCCGGAGCGCGTACCGCTGGAGGGAGGTGGGACGGCGTCGATGCCGGACGTCCGCATTCTCGACCTGCGCGGCAAGAGAAGCCCCGGTGTATTGTCCGACTACCTCGAGCGGGCCGTGGCGAAGCGGCTCGAGCGCCGCGAACAGGTGATCCTCCTGCAGAATCGGCGTGGATATGCGCCGCTCCTTGAGTGTACGAGCTGCGGGTTCGCGCCCGAATGTCCGGATTGCTCCGTCACGCTGACCCTCCACAAGAGCAAGCGCCAACTCCGCTGCCACTACTGCGGCCGCACGGCGCGCGTCCCTCAGGCGTGCCCGAAGTGCAAGACGGGTACGCTGGAAATGCTCGGGACCGGCACGCAGCGGGTGGAGGAGGAGCTGGAAGAACGTTTCCCGGACGCGCGCATCGTGCGCATGGATCTGGACACGACGTCCGGCAAGGACGCACACGACGTGCTGCTGAAGGAGTTCGGAGAGGGACGGGCTGACATCCTTCTGGGTACGCAGATGGTCGCGAAGGGGCTGGATTTCGGCAACGTCACCCTCGTCGGCGTCGTAAACGCGGACACCGGACTCCTGCTGCCCGACTTTCGTGCGGAAGAGCGGACGTTTCAGCTGCTGTCCCAGGTAGCGGGGCGGGCGGGACGCTCGTCGCTGGCCGGCGAGGTCGTCATCCAGACGCGAAATCCGGATCGCCCGATCATCCGCTACGCGCGCGACCACGATTACGGCGCTTTCGCTGAGAGCCAGCTGAGCGATCGCCACGAGCTCGGCTATCCGCCGTTCGGCAAACTGGCGGGCATCGAATTCAAGGGGCCGCGTGCTCGCGACGCCCGCGATCTGGCCGGACGGTGGACGGACGCCCTTCGCAAGCGTGCCGTGGGTGTCGACGTGCTCGGCCCGGAAGAGGCGTTCATCGGCCGCGTCAAGAAGCAGTACCGCTTCCACACGATCGTGAAATCCCGTAGAAGCGGGAAGGACGTCACCCTGCAGGAGGTTTTACGGAGTACGGTGGAGGAAATGGGCAAACCTCCACGAGGTTGCCGCGTCAATATTGATGTAGATCCGGTTGGATTATTCTGACCTCGCCGACGTGCGACGTACGGGCCTTTGCAAACGGAACCTTACATGGTACCTCTCGTTTTGAGGTCCACAGGGGCAAGTCCCGTACGGCCAGCTCCCTCTGAACTCCGTCAGGGCCGGAAGGCAGCAGCGGTAGGAGGTCGCAGCGGCGCGATACGGGTAGCTTGCCCTCTTTTTTTTCACCCCACCATCACGTTATCTACGATTTATGGCATTCCACGAGATTCTTTTGATGGGCGCGCCGCCGGAGGGATCCAATCCCCTCGTGACGTTCCTGCCGTTGATTCTCATCTTCGTAGTGTTCTACTTCTTTATCATCCGCCCTCAGAAGAAGAAGGAGGACGAGCGGAAGAAGATGATCGAAGGTGTCAAGAAGGGCGACAAGGTCGTCACGATCGGCGGCGTTCATGGAACGGTTACGCAGATCGACGATTCCAGTCTCCTGATTCAGGCAGACACGAATGTAAAGCTTCGGATCGATAAGAACGCGGTGGCCAACGTCGGTTCGAAGGACTGATCGTCGCTCGATCCATTTGAAGGTCGGCCCTGCCGCCCCATGGCCTTTGCGTCCATCCGTGTCTCCGCACGCCGCCAGTCGAACGAATTCGTTAATCCGGCATGCACAGCGAGAAGGCATCCCGAGAATACAGGCGTCCGTTTGATTCGATCGACGACGCCATAGAGGACCTTCGACGCGGCAAGCTCATCATCGCCGTAGATGACGAGGACCGCGAGAACGAGGGAGACTTCATCGGCGTTGCCGAGAAGATTACGCCCGAGCTCGTCAATTTCATGGCGACGCAGGGCCGCGGGCTGATCTGCGCTACGATCACGCACGAGCGGGCCGCCGAGCTCGATCTGGACATGATGGTGGGCGGTAACACCTCGCTGTACGATACGCCCTTCACGGTCTCGGTCGATTACAGCGTTGGAACCACGACGGGCATTTCCGCTCCCGACCGCGCGAAGACGCTCCGCGCGCTCGCCAACCCCAACACGCGTCCCATCGATCTCGCGCGGCCCGGTCACGTTTTCCCGCTGCGGGCCCAGACGGGCGGCGTGCTGCGCCGTGCCGGCCATACGGAGGCGGCGGTGGATCTGGCGCGCCTGGCCGGATGCGAGCCCGTCGGCGTCCTCGTGGAGATCATGAAGGAGGATGGAACGATGGCCCGGGTGCCCGACCTCCTCGATATGGCCGACCGGCTGGACATGCGCATCATCACGATCAAGGATCTGATCGAACATCGGATGATGACGGAGCGGCTGGTCCAGCGCGTCGTCGAAGTGGAGATGCCTACGCGGTTCGGTGATTTCAACCTGATCGCCTATCAGGATACGATTACGGAGGAGGCGCATCTCGCGCTCGTCAAAGGAACGTGGCAGGCCGGGGAATCCGTCCTGGTCCGCGTGCATTCGCAGTGCGTGACGGGTGACATCTTCGGATCGAAGCGATGCGATTGCGGCGATCAGCTCGCGCGGGCCATGCAGCGGGTCGAGCAGGAAGGACGCGGCGTCGTGCTGTATATGAAGCAGGAGGGACGCGGCATCGGGCTGATCAACAAGCTCCGCGCGTACAAGCTGCAGCAGGAGGGCATGGACACGGTCGAGGCCAACGAGGCGCTCGGGTTCAAGATGGATCACCGCGACTACGGGATCGGATGCCAGATTCTCCGCGACCTGGGCATTCGGAAGCTCCGGCTGATGACGAACAATCCGACCAAGCGCGTCGGGCTCGCGGGCTACGGCCTCGAGATCGTCGAGCGCGTGCCGATCGAGATCGCGCCGAATGAAGTCAACCACCGGTACCTCGAGACGAAGCGCGACCGCATGGGGCACCTGATTCTGGGTGAGGTCGACGAGCACGACCGGAACGTGCTGAAGAAGATCCTCTGATCCGGCTCGACGGCGTCATGGCTTCACAGACATGTCTTCATAGAGCGCCTCGACCTGTTTCCTGAGCTGCGGGAGATCTCCGTCGTTCTCGATGACCACGTCGGCTCTGCGCCGCAGCTCCGCCGGCTCCATCTGGTGGCGCATGCGTGCCTTCACGTCGGCGGGCTCCGCGTCGTCGCGCGCCACGACGCGTGCGATGCGCTCCTCGCGCGGTGCGTCGACGACGGCCACGGCATCGAGCAACGCCTCGCCTCCCGACTCGAAAATGAGCGCCGCCTCCTTGACCATCAACGGTACGTGCTCACGTTCCGCCTTTTCCGCAACCTTCTCGAATCGCGCCAGCACGCGAGGATGCACGATGCGATTGAGTCGCTCCAGCTTTTCGTCATCCGAAAAGACCTGATCGGCCAGGAACGCCCGGTTCAGCCGGCCGTCGTCGTGGTAGCTGTCCGCACCGAAGGCCGCGATCACCTCTCGCCGTGCCTCGGGGTCGTCCACCAGCAGCTGCTTTCCCTCCTCATCCGCGTAGAACACGCGAGCCCCCATCTCTTCGAGCATTCGGCAAACCGTCGTCTTTCCGCTGCCGATACCGCCGGTGACGCCGAGTCGTTTCATCGTGGTTATCGTTGATTGTCAGATCCTAACGTACTAAAAGCCTGCTGAAATACACGGCCTAGCTACAGACTCCACGACGCAACCATAGACAAGTTCGGGATGATCTTGCGTTGCCCGCGATGTGCGGCGCGGCGGATGCGTTCGACATCTTGTTCGGGCAGCTGTCCGTAAAGTGCGCGGCGGACGTGCTGGACGTTCAGCCAGCCATCCACGCGAAGGCTCGATCCGCCGCCCATCGGCCACGAGATCGAGCAGGTGGGTCCGATCTGTTCGATAATGGTGCGCCCGGGCCGCGTGATGCCCGTTTCGATCGGCTCGCCGTTCGGATCGAGCAGCGCCGTGCCGTCGTCGTCGACGGCCGGATACCGAACCGTGGCTGAGCGCTCGAAATCCGTTCGGATGAAAAGCCGCAGTCCGACATCCGCCGTAATGCCCTGTGACGTCTGCACCTGAAAGCGGACCCATCCGCTGTACGTGCGGAGCGTGTCGAACGGAATCTCCGCGAAGTCATCCCATAGCAGCCGACCCAGCTGAAGGTCGCTCGCACTGCCCTCCGCGAAGAGACCCATGCCACCGCCGAAGCGGTGTTCGACCTCGGCGGTATAGCGGAGTTCTCGGGCGGACTGGTCGGCGGCGCGGCGGCCGGGGAGGGTGAAGTCGTGCACCGTATAGGTGGCGCGGATCTCGGTACCCATTCGAAGACGCGTGCGTGTTGAGGGCGTCCACGTTAGGGCCGGCCGCAGGCGCAGCGAGCGCTGAACGTTGTTCTCGGCCGACCGGCTGGCGCTAAGGTAAACCGTATGGTAGAACGTGCCAAGCACACGCACGTCCGCCGTCAGATAGCGATTGACGTCGACCAGCGCGCCGACCTGGCCGTTGTGATAGACCTCATCTCTGTCGTCCCGATTCGTCTCCGGCGTATCGTGCCGGCGGATGCTGCTGCTTCCGTCGAAACTGAAGGTGAGCCGTCCGAGCCCGGCTCGACCCCGCGCGCGCAACGCCAGAAGGCCCTCATCGTAGTCGGCCTGCTCGAGAAGATTCGACTTCTGGGCGGCCTGTGTCGCGGGAAGATGCTCGCGGTTGGTAAGACGGCGACGTTCCACCTCCGCCCCGCCCTGGGCCGACAGATGTCCCATCAGGCGCGTTCCTCCCAGTGCGCCGTACCCGACGCCGATCTGTCCGTCTACCGATCGACGGTTGAACGCCGTATCGAAGAAAAGCGCGTCCTCGGGGGCCCGCAGCGTTCGGATCCTGCGATTGTTGGCCCCGACGTCGATTCTGCCGGTCAGCTGCACCTCCCTATAGAGCGGGGCTTCGATTTCGAGCCCGGCCAAGAGCGTGTCGCTGGCCGTAGCCTCCACGGTTTCCGAGAGGCGGTCCGTGGGTGTGGTGCGATTCAGGAAGGAGACAGACTGATAGGCATCGCGCCGAAAATTGCTGTACTGCACGTGGCTCGTGAGGCGCACGTCATCGAAGCGCCGCGCCACGTCCCCCGTCACCCGCACCTCTCGTGCCCGGCGGGGATTGATGACCTGAAAGGCCGCATCGGCATCGACGCGGATCTCATAGTCGTTGATGGGGGATGGACGCCAGACCAATCGCGTCGCGTATGCCGGACCGAAGTCTGCCCGCAGCGGAGGCGATTCTCCTTCGCCGATTCCCGGGCGCCGGTCCCAGGCGAATCCAACGGCGGGCTCGATCCAGAATTGCTCCAGCGGCGAGAACCGCAAGCCCGAATAGACGACCTGCGAAAAGACGCGGCTTTGCGTGTACCAGAGTGACCTGCCGCGGAGACGAGCGTCGATGCCGCCATGCAGCGGTCCTTCTACCTGCCAGGTAAGCAGGTTCTCGTCCCGGAAGTTGAGACGGTCCCCGAAGAGAATGAATGCGTTCGACTGAAACTGGTTGTCGGCGTCGAGGCGCCAGGAGCCTATCTGCTGTGAGATGCGTGCCGTGGACGTCCACCGATACCGGTTTACGTCGCGCTCAAATCCCGTCGTCAGGACCTGTTCGTTCTGCGCCACGGCAGGGTATGCCGTGAGAAAAGCCGCGAGCAGGAGAAGGCGCGCGGCTGCACCCACGTACGACAGCCGCGGGCTTCCACACGTACGCGGTAGAGTCCCGGAAAGTGGACGCATAGGCTTGCTGTCGGCGGAGTCGTGGAAGCCGTCGGTCTCGTCCGGAATCGACGGAGGGGCGTCCGTCAGGGATCGTCAGCCGGGTGGCCAGTTCAGCGTGCGCCCACCGAGGAGGTGCAGGTGGACGTGATCGACGGACTGCCCGGCAGCCGGACCGCAGTTGAAGACCGCTCGATAGCCGTCGTCGAGTCCCTCGTCTTCTGCCAGCTTTCGTGCCACCGTGAACAGGTGACCCACCAGGGGCTCGTCTACCTCATCGAGATCGTCGAGGCTGGGGATCGGCTTACGGGGAACGATCAGGATGTGGGTCGGCGCCTGTGGATTGATATCTCGAAAGGCGATGCACGCGTCGTCCTCATACACCATGTCGGCCGGTACGTCACCGTCCGCGATCTTCTGGAATAGCGTTCGCTCGTCAGACATCCCACCCCCAATTTCGTGCGAAGAAACCTGCGCCGTCATCGCTGCGCCGATCGACGTTCAATATAACGAACAATGGTCTGTCTTCAACGTGCAAGTGGGGAGGCCGATGCCTTGCAAGCGTCGACCTCATCACGACGAATCCGGCAAAGGCATTCGATACGATACATGGCGCTCGTTTACGTAACGCGAAAGGCCCGCTTCAACGCGGCGCACCGGCTTCACAACCCGGAGAAATCCGACGAATGGAATCGGGAGACGTTCGGAAAGTGTAACAATCCGAACTGGCACGGACACAACTATACCCTGGAGGTTACCGTTGCGGGGGAGCCGAGTGACGAGACCGGTTTCGTCATCGATCTGGCCGCCCTCAAGCGTATCCTTCAGGAAAAGGTTATCGACAAGTGTGACCATGCCAATCTGAACCTCGACGTCGGCTTCATGGAGGGCATCATGCCCTCGACGGAGAACTTTGCCGTCGCCATCTGGAACGAGCTCGAGGACGCCTTGCCGTCCGGCCGGCTTCACAAGGTTCGGCTCGTGGAGACCCATAACAACTCGGCGGAATATTACGGTGAGTAGCAATCGCAACGTGGATCAGAATCCAGACGTGAAAGACACCGAACGAACCGATCGTCGCGAGGGACGGGGCGCGGACGACTTCGGGGCGAACGGCGAGGTGGATATGGACGCACCGGTGCTTTATCAGCGAAACGACCTGTACCGCGAGGAAACGACCGAGACGATCAGTGATCGCGTCGCCGACATTATCCGCGAGCTCGGGGAAGATCCCTCGCGCGAGGGACTGCTGAAGACGCCCGAGCGCGTCGCTAAGGCGTATCAGTTTCTCTTGCACGGGTATCACATGGATCCCGAGGCGATCCTTACCTCGGCCATCTTCGAAGAAGACTACAGCGAGATGATCCTGGTGAAGGACATCGAGGTGTATTCGCTGTGCGAGCACCACATGCTGCCGTTTTTTGGGCGTGCCCACGTGGCCTACATACCCGACGGAAAGATCGTCGGACTGAGCAAGATCCCGCGCGTCGTCGACGTGTTCGCCCGCCGGCTGCAGGTACAGGAACGCCTGACCCTGCAGGTGCGTGACGCCATCTCGGACGTGTTGAGTCCGCTCGGCGTGGCCGTCGTCATCGAGGCGAAGCACCTCTGCATGATGATGCGCGGTGCGGAAAAGCAGAATTCGACGACGACGACGAGCGCCATGAGCGGCGAGTTCATGAAGCCGGCGACGCGGGCGGAGTTCATGCGGCTCATCAACGGCGATTAGGGGAGCGTATTTATGCCCATCGTACTGGTTACCGGAGCGAGCCAGGGTATCGGCCG
>JBBDTI010000065.1:0-25213 GCA_040904565.1 Rhodothermales bacterium | reverse complement strand
TCCGAGGAACTCATCAATGAAGAGATCATCAAGGCCAAGATCGAGTCCTCCGGCATCATCGGGAAGTACCGCGACGTGACGCTGACCGTCACCCGGGGTGTGATCGAGGATCCTGAATTTCGCCGCGATCTCAAGGCCCTTACGGCCGATTACCTGGATAACATTTTATCCTCCCGGGCCGTGCGCGACCGCATCGTGGAGTTCATGGAGGAGAAGATCCAGTCGCTCGCCGGCACGGGGTGGACGGGCATCGCGCTGCGCGCCTACCGGTTCTGGAACGAAGAGGATTTCCAGCGGCGCCTCGAAGAGGCCGTGCGCGAACTGCCGTCGTCGCTCGACACCGCGCTCGACGAAGTCGATCACGTGCTCGACCGAATCCCCGAAAAGATCGAGGCGCGTTCCGACGAGATCGAGTCGTGGGTGACGCGCGCCGTCCTCGGTTTCGTCGAGCAGCTCGACGTCTACGACATGATCATAAGCAACATGGAGGCGTACGACGAGCGAAAGCTGGAAGCGCTCATCAAGCATACGTCCAACGAACAGCTCAACTACATCAAGTATCTCGGAGCGGTGCTCGGGGCGATTGGCGGACTCGTCATCTGGCGGCCGTTTCTCGCACTGGGCGTCTTCGCCGTCGTAGGCGGGACCCTCTACGCGGTAGACGAACTGCTGCTGAGCCGGCGATCCGCTGCGGAATTCCCGGAGGAGTAGAGCGCATTCGAGCGAAAGGCCCTCTGCCCGTCCGCTCAGGCCGGAAGGGCGGCCGGCTTGACGGCCTTGACCTTTTTTCTCGACTTCAGCGTCGTGGCCGGCAGGCGGATGTCCGGCTCGTCCTCTTTGAAATTGAGGAGGACGTCGAGCACGCCCGCTTTCGTCTCCTCTTCCATAAGGGCGGCGCGCAGGTTGCTCGCATTCCGAAAGCCCTTGAAGTACCCGCCATACTGTCGACGCATCTCCAGCACGCCCTTGCGCTCACCCAGCCACTCGCACTTCAGGCTGAGATGCTCGGCGACGACGGAAAGCCGCTCCTCCCACGAGGGGGGATCCATCTGCTCGCCCGTCTCGAGGTAGGCCTTCGCCTCCCGGAAGATCCACGGGTTGCCGATGGCCCCGCGGCCGATCATGACGGCGTCGACGCCCGTCTCGTCGAACATCGCCTTGATCTTTTCCGGATCCGTCGCGTCGCCGTTGCCGATCAGCGGGATGTCGCGAACACCCTCCTCCTTGATCCGTCGGAGCCATTCCCATCGGGCCTTCCCGTTGTACATCTGGCTGCGCGTCCGGGCGTGGACCGCGAGGGCCCGAACGCCGAGGTCTTCCAGCATGCGCGCCGCTTCGAGAATCTTGATGGACCGGTCGTTCCACCCCAGGCGGGTCTTGACCGTAACGGGCCGCGATGCCTGCTCGATCACGGCCGCGGTGATCTTCTCCATTTTGGGAAGATTGCGGAGGATGCCCGCACCGCCGTCCTTGCAGACGACCTTCCGCACGGGACACCCGAAATTGATGTCGATGAGATCCGGGTTGGCGCGATCGACGATCGGGACCGCCTGGCGGACCTGCTCGATGTCCCCGCCAAAGATCTGGATGCCGACGGGACGTTCTTCCTCGTAGATGTCCAGCTTCCGGTGCGAATCGTCGGCGTCATAGACGAGCCCCCCGCTCGAGATGAACTCCGTGTACAACATGTCCGCCCCGAACCGCTTGCACAGAATGCGGAACGGCGGGTCGCTCACGTCCTCCATGGGCGCGAGAAACAGCGGATAGTCGCCGAAATGTAAGGGGCCGATATTCATCGTGAAGGAAGAGACTCGAAGGAGTTCCATCCGTGGAAACGCGTTCGGCCGACTTAACAGGTTGCCGGATCGCCCGGTTCCACGTGCAGAGTTCTACGGCCGGCGTAACCTCGTCGCGCCAACGTCCGTACTGCACGGCAGCCGTCGGCACTGTATCTACGTACGGGTAGCTCCGTCAATAACTACCGCTGCGAACCCCGTTGGAATCGGCCGTCACCATTCATTCGACCAAACGCTGCCAGCCCATGAACGTCCGCCAACACGGCCTGCTCCCTGCGTCCCTCTTCACCCTTTTTGCCGTTCTGCTCTCGGGATGCGGACCGAACCTGTTCGACCGCGCCAACAACTTCTGGTCCGCCGGATGCTGCGGGGGCCTCATCGTCATACTGGACGTGATCGCGCTGATCGAACTCGCCGGCGGCCCGAAGTCCACCGGCGACAAAGTCATCTGGGCCTGCATCATCATCTTCTTTCCGGTACTGGGGTGCATACTCTACTATTTCTTCGGCAGGTCATAGGCCGCGGGCGGATTGCGACGGATCCTACTGACGTCCCGCTCGTTTCGACGTCGTGACGGTTCCATGCACACCCACTCCCGTTTCATGCCCCAGATACAGGCCCTGCTGTTCGATATGGACGGCGTCGTCATCGACTCCGAGCCCATCCACGAAGAGGCCCAGCGCATCATCTTCCGCGAGCACGATCTCCCCGTACCGGAATCCGAGTTCTCGAGCTTCAAAGGGATGACGGAGGTAAAGGTGTTCGAGCGGATCGTATCCGAATTCGGGAGCGGTCGCCACGACGTCGCGACTCTTGTGGAAGCCAAGGAAACCACGTTTCGACGCCTGCTCGGCGATCTCGAGCTCGTGCCCGGCGTGCTCGACTTGATCCGCCGATCCCGCGCAAGGTATCGGATGGCGCTGACGACGTCGTCAGCTCGATCGAACCAGCAGTTCGCGTTCGATAAATTCGATCTCGGTCCCTACTTCGAGGTCGTCGTCACGGCGGAGGATATCGAGCATCCGAAGCCCCATCCGCAGCCCTATCAGACCACAGCCGAGCGCATGGGCCTCGATCCGTCCGTTTGCCTCGTGCTGGAAGACTCGCTGCACGGCGTCCGTTCGGCGCAGCGTGCGGGATGCCGCGTGGCGGGGATTACGACGTCGTTCTCCGCGAATGAGCTGATCGAGGCGGGGGCCCATCTCATCTTCGACACTTACGACGAGCTGGAGGCCCAGCTGGGGGGCTAGTCGAGCCCCCTGTCCTCCAGGTAGGCTTCCCCACGCCCCTTGATCTGCTCATCCCAGTGCTGCATCCAGTCGGCCCCTTCGTCGGCGAGGCGTTCCCAATCCATCTCCATCGGCGTGACATCCACCCGGGTAATCCATTCGGGCAGCTCGCTGTCGGGAATGTCGGTGCGTACGGGGATGCGGTAGTACTCGTGCGCCTGGTGAACGAGCGCCTCCCGCGTCGTGACGAACTCATAGAACGCCCGCGCGGCCTCCTGATTGGGCCCTCCTGCCACGAGCGCGATGCCGTCCGTCAGCACCGGCGTACCGGACGAGGGTACGAGATAGTCGAACGGATAGCCGTTGATCCGTGACTGGATGTACGTGTCGGGCATGTTCCAGAGGGTGACGTCCCCCTCCTCCCGCGCGAGCTTCAGATAGAGCTGGGTGGGATCGGCCGTGTAGGTCGCCACGTTGCGATCGAGCCGTGCCAGCCACGCATAGCCGTCCTCCACGGTCGGCTGCCGCATGATCATCGCCCCGTAGATGGTACGCATCGTGCTGGAGGCAAGCGGATAGCGAATGAGAATACGTCCGCGCCACGCTTCATCCAGCAGATCGTCCCAGTCCGCCGGCGGCGTCTCCCCTTCGAGCGTGCGCGAGTTGTAGGTGATCACCTCGGGCGTGAAGTACGTTCCATACCACGCATCGCCGGTGCCGCGGGCGGTAGCAGGGGCGGCGTCCGCCCACGACGGCACGTACGGCTCCAGAAGTTCCTCGCGGGCGGCACGCTCGAAGGCCATGCTGGCTCCGCCCCACCAGATGCCGGCCTGCGGATTCCGGCGTTCGGTGCGGATACGATCGTAGGCGTCCTGTCCGCCCATGTCGATCCACTGAACGTTCACGTCCGGATGCTCCGCCTCGAAGCGTTCCTCATACGCACCCAGCATCTCCTTGCCGTGCGGGGAATAGACGACGACCTGCATCCGGTCATCCGACGCACAGCCGGAAAGAAGCAGGAAAAGTAGCAGGCAGCTGGTGATCCGCATAACGGGGTTACGGCATGTTAATTCGAATTATAAAGACGTTCGCGGTGACGCAGCTGGAGATATCCACGGGCAATAACAGTTGTCCACCTGCAGTTCCACGTGCGGTGGCCGGCGAACGCTGGGCGCTGCGACCGACCGTGCGGCGCCGCGCACGGGCCTGAAGCGGTCCGCGATCAACTTTCGACGATGCGCAGCCGGGCGTACTTCAGCATCAACTTTTTCTCTCCGACGGCCTCGAAGCGAACGACGGCCTTGGCCTGATCGCCCCGTCCCTCCGTGCTCATCACGCGCCCTTCGCCGAACTGCGGGTGTTCGACCGTGAGCCCCGGCGCGATCTCTCCCTCGCCCTCGTCGTAGACGACGGTGCGTTCGCCTTTCGGACGCTTCTTCGACAGATTCCGCCGGTAGTAATGGGGGTCCATGGCGTCGTAGCCCCCCTCGTCGGCCGCGGGACCGGCGGCGAAGCGGTTCGTCTTCTGCTCGAAGCGGTCGCCCGATTCCGTGCGCACGACATCCACGTCCACCTCGTCGAGAAAACGGGAGCGGACACTCGACTCATGCTGGCCGTAGCGGAAGCGACTTCGAGCGTGGAGAAGGTACAGACGCTCTTCCGCGCGAGTGGCCCCGACGTAGAAGAGGCGGCGTTCTTCTTCCAGCTCCGTAATGCTTTCGGAGGCACGCGCCAGCGGAAAGAGACCCTCCTCGAGACCGCCGATAAAGACGACGGGGAATTCGAGTCCCTTCGAGGCATGCAGCGTCATCAGCGTGACGCGCGCCTCGTCCAGGTCCGTCTCGTCGAGGTCCGTCATGAGCGACACCTCCTGCAGAAAGGTGCTCAGATTGCGGTTGCCGGGATCTCCGGCCGTGTATTCCGCGATCGCACTGAGCAGCTCCTGGACGTTCTCCCAGCGCATGAGGTTTTCCGTCGTCTGCTCCTTCCGCAGCTCGTCGATCATGCCGGTCTCCTTTACGAGCTCCCGTGCGATGTCCTCGCCCGGCGTATCGCTCTCGGCTGCTTCGATGTACTGCTTCATCATGTCTCTGAACGCACCGACGGCTTTATCGGCGCGCGTGCCGAGACCGATCTCTTCAAAACGCTCGACAGCCTCCCACGCGGTCACGCGTCGCTCGCGCGAGAAATCGATAATGCGCTCGAGCGTCTTATCGCCGATACCGCGCGTGGGATAATTTATGATGCGCCGGAGGCTGGCCGTGTCGGACGGATTCACAATCAGGCGGAGGTACGCGAGCACGTCCTTGATCTCCTTGCGCTGATAGAAGGACATCCCGCCGATCACCCGGTACGGGATGCCGCCGCGGCGGAGGGCGTCCTCGATCGAGCGGCTCTGGGCGTTCGTCCGATACAGCACGGCGAAGTGTTCGTAGCCGTAGCCGACGCGCACGGTCAGGTCGCGGATCGTGCGCTCGATTTTCTGGGCTTCGTCCTTCTCGGAGAGCGCCTCCATGAGGGTGACGTACTCCCCTTCCGGGTTCTCCGTCCACAGTGTCTTCTCGAGCTGGTCCTTGTTGTGCTTGATGATGGAGTCGGCCAGACGCAGGATGCGCTGGGTGGACCGATAATTCTGCTCGAGTCGTACCGTCTCGGCATCCGCATAGTCGCGCTGAAACGAGAGGATGTTGCCGATGTCGGCTCCCCGAAAGGCATAGATGCTCTGCGCGTCGTCGCCGACCACGCACAGATTCTGGTGCCGCTTCGAGAGCAGGTTGGCCAGCACGTACTGCGCCCGATTCGTGTCCTGATACTCGTCGATGTGGACGAACTTCCACCGATTCTGGTACTTCTCCAACACCTCCGGGTGCTGCTCGAACAAGCGAATCGGCTTGATGAGCAGGTCGTCGAAGTCGAGCGCGTTGGAGGCCCGGAGCATCTCCTCGTAAGGACCGAAGAGCTGTGCCGCGACGTCCTGCATGGCCGACGCCGCCTTGCGTTCGTACTCCGACGGCGACACCATCCGGTTCTTCGCGGAGGAGAGCATATGGCGGATCGATCGCGGATTGTACTGCTTCGTGTCGATGGAATACCGGTCCATCAGCTGGCGCAGGATGCGCTCGGAATCGTCCGTGTCGTAGATACTGAAATCCGACGAATACCCGATCTTCTCACCTTCGTATCGCATGAGCCGGGCGAACGTGGAATGGAACGTCCCCATCCACAGGCTCCGCGACTCCTCGCCGACGAGTGCGCGGATGCGATCCTTCATCTCGCGGGCGGCTTTGTTGGTAAACGTCAGCGCGAGGATGTCGCGCGGCCGCGCCCGGGCCGTGGCGATGAGATAGGCGATGCGGTGCGTCAGCGTACGCGTCTTTCCGGATCCCGGCCCCGCGATGATCAACACGGGACCGTCCGTCACCCGTACGGCGTCCTGCTGCGAGGCGTTGAGTCCCTCGAGAATCTCCTCAGCCGGCGTCACTTGTGAATCGGCGTCACTCGATGAAGGCGGCGGGTGCAGCGAAAGCTCGAACTGACGCATGTGCGATACGGATGGTCGAAAGATAGACGGACTGGACGGGTTGGAAAATAGCTAACGGCAGTGGAGAATTCGAACCGGACGCCGGCGACGGCGGCTAATTTGGATTGAATCCCCGGTCGCGCATTTAATCATCACTTGGATTAAATCACTCCGTTACCCTAGTTTCCACCTGGCTTATAGGCGACCCCCTTCCTGTAAGATCCGTACGGCACCGGGCCGTGCAGCGTACCGTGCATCCACGCCTGCACACCCTACCGTGCATCTAACCCGTATCACGATCACGCGCCCGAGGGTCCCGCTTGCTATGAGGCCAACAACAGAGAGATCCATGTCGGAGAGATCATGGTCAGAGAAATCAATGACCGAGAGAGAGACGACGCAACGTTCGATCGCACAGAAATTGACGACCGGCGGAGACGACCACCTTCCGTCCAGACGGCGCCTCGCTGCCTCCCTCATCGCGATACTTTGTCTCGCGCTCTACTTCGCATCGCCGGCATCGGCGCAGGACGTTACCGGCCCCAACCGGGCCCTGTTCGTGACGCCCGAGCTGCCGGACGCCGACGCCTACCGGTCCGGTTCAGGCAGCCCCGGCGAACGGTACTGGCAGCAGGAGGTCGACTACGAGATCGAGGTGTCGCTGGACGCCCAGTCCCGCCGCGTCAGCGGCTCGGAGACCATCCACTACACCAATAACAGTCCGGATGCGCTCGACTACCTCTGGCTGCAACTCGACCAGAACCTCTTCCGGCCGGGCAGCCGCGGCTCGGACATCCAGCCGCCGGATTCCAGATGGCGCGGTGCGTTCGATGGAGGAGGCATCGACGTAAGCGACGTGCGCATCGAGGGGCGCGAAGCGAGCTACCTCATCGACGACACGCGGATGCGCATCACGCTTGCCGAGCCGCTTCGTCCGGGCGGATCGTCGGTCGAGGTGCGCCTCGATTTCTCCTTCACGATTCCCGAATACGGTGCCGATCGGATGGGATGGCTGGACGTCGAACAGGGCACCGTGTATCAGCTGGCGCAGTGGTATCCACGCATGTTCGTCTACGACGACGTGCAGGGATGGAACGTGATGCCCTATCTGGGCCAGGGCGAGTTCTATCTGGAGTACGGCGACTTCGACCTGGAGATCACGGTGCCACGGGACTTCATCGTGGCAGCCACCGGGGAGCTGCGGAATCCGGACGTCGTCCTGACCGCGACGCAGCGCTCGCGGCTGGATGCCGCGCGTTCGAGTGACGAGACCGTCACGATCGTCGACGTCGACGAGGTCGGGCGGGCGTCCACCCGCCCGAACGGCACGGGCCCGCTCACGTGGCGGTTCCGCGCCGAGAACGTGCGCGACGTGGCCTGGGCGGCGTCGCAGGCCTTCATATGGGACGCGGCCGGCTGGGAGGACGTCCTCAATATGTCCTTCTATCCCAAAGAAGGACTCGGCACACCCGACAACCCCGGATGGGAGGAGTCGACCGAATACGTCCGCCACTCCGTCGCCCACTACTCGGAGCGGTGGTATCCGTATCCCTACCCCGTCGCGATCAACGTCGCGGGCATCGTCGGAGGGATGGAATACCCGATGATCGTCTTCTGCTCGGTTCGCGCGCGCGACGAGGCCCTTTTCGGCGTCACCACGCACGAGATCGCCCACGAATGGTATCCCATGATCGTAGGCAGCAACGAGCGGCGGCACGCGTGGATGGACGAAGGGTTTACCACCTTCATCAATCACTACGCGACGGAGGCCTTCTATGGCGAAGAGGCCGCGAGTCGGCTGTCGGCGAACTACATCGCCGCGGGGATGCAGCAGGTCGACGACCAGCCCATTTACACCGCCCCAGACCTCATCCCTCGCGACGGACTCGGTTTTCTGGCCTACCGGAAGCCCGGTATGGGCCTCTATTTGCTGCGGGAGTACGTGCTCGGCCCGGAACGCTTCGACGCCGCCTTCAGGGCTTACACGGAGCGATGGGCCTACAGGCATCCGCTGCCGTCCGATTTCTTCCGGACGATCGAAGACGCCGCCGGTGAGGAGCTCGGCTGGTTCTGGAACGGGTGGATCTTCGGCACCGGCACCCTCGACCAGCGCATCACCAACATTGAGGAGCGAGACGGCACCACGCTCGTCACCGTCGAACACGGCGACGGCCTCCTCATGCCCATCGAGCTGCTGGTGGAATACGACGACGGATCGGCCGAGCGGCGGCGGATCCCCGTCGAGGCCTTCATGCATGCCGACGCTTTTACGCAGACCGTGGAAGGGACCGACGTCTCGCGCGTGACGATCGACCCCAACGGGATGCTGCCGGACGTCGATCGAAGCAACAATTCGGCGGCCGGAACGACGGAAGTGTCGTCACCGAGAAATTAGGCATCCTGACCTGGACATGATCCCGACCTGGTTCGAAGACCTTTCTCCGCTCGTACAGGCTCTCCTGGCCGGATGCTTCACCTGGGGCGTAACGGCGCTCGGTGCCTCCCTCGTTTTCTTCACCCGCCGCGTGCATCGTAGGCTCCTCGATGCGATGATGGGGTTCGCGGCCGGCGTCATGATCGCCGCCAGCTTCTGGTCGCTCCTCGTGCCCTCGATCGACATGGCCGTCCACCAGGGGTCGACGGCGTGGGTGCCCGCACTCGTGGGTTTCCTGCTCGGCGGCATTTTTCTGCGGGGCATGGACTCCGTACTTCCCCACCTGCATCCCAGTATGGAGGTCAGCGATGCGGAAGGGGTACCGTCATCCTGGCGGCGTGCTACGCTGCTCGTCTCCGCGATCACGCTTCACAATATTCCGGAGGGACTGGCCGTCGGGGTTACATTCGGCGCGGCCGCCATCGAGATGGATCTCGCTACCGGCGGCACGCTCGCCGCCGCGGTCGCGCTGGCGATCGGCATCGGCCTCCAGAATTTCCCGGAGGGCATCGCCGTCTCCATGCCCCTGCGCGGCGAAGGCATGAGTGCCGGAAAGAGCTTCTGGTACGGCCAGCTATCGGGCTTCGTCGAGCCCATTTCAGCCGTGCTGGGCGCGTGGGCCGTTCTCGCCGTAACGCCCATCCTCCCCTATGCACTCTCCTTCGCAGCCGGTGCGATGATCTTCGTCGTCGTCGAAGAACTCATCCCTGAGTCTCAGTATCACGGCAACACGGATCTGGCGACGATGGGGGCGATGGTGGGCTTTTCGATAATGATGGTGCTGGACGTCGCGCTGGGATGAACCCGGACTACGAGGGAGACTCCTCCGCCACGGCCAGGCGCACGAAGAAGCGGCGCCGGTCCATGGCCACGACGCGCACCTTGCTTCCGGCGGCGATGAATTCACCCTCCGTAACGACCTCGATTCGTTCACCGTCGATCTCGGCGACGCCCGTCGGCCGGAGCGGTGTCATGGCCGTGCCGGTCTTCCCGAGATATTTTGCCCGGTGCTCGCTCTCGCGTTCCGTATCGGATTCATCCGCCCGCAGGTTCGTGGCGAGCACGAACCGATCCCATGCCCCCGAGGTCCACATCCAGTAAAACAGTCCACCCCCGACGACGACGGTGCCCAGCAGGGAATAGATCCCTCCGACGAGCCCGGCCTCGGAAAAAGCATATCCTATCGCAAAAAGAATTACGACGAATCCGAACACGCCGACGACGTTGAATCCCGGCACAAGGTACACCTCGACCGCGATCAGCGCGAGACCTACCAGAATGAGTGCTATGGGGATCAGAAATTCCATTTGCGGAGCGACGTCAGTGCAGGCGTGTGTTTTGTGGGGCGTGTCGACTTCGGGGTGTACGGCTCAAACGGAGGATGTTTCGCCGGCTGCGGCAGCCTGCGCGCGGCGTACCTCCACGCGGCTTCCCCGCACGCGAACGATGCGCACGGCCGTGCCGGCGGGAATAAATTCACTGACGGCGATCACGTCGACCCGGTCGCCGTTCACCTCCGCCGTACCCGACGGTCGGAGCGGCGTGACCGCCACCCCGGTACGCCCGACCAGGTCGTCCACCGTATCGGCCGATACGTAGCCCGAGATGCTGGAAAGATCCGGTGCCAGCACCAGCTGACTGAAGCGCTCCGAAGAAGGCAGATAGCGTCCAAGCGAGAACATCAGGGCGACGAGGAGCACGAGCGTAACGGCCATCGTCAGAATGGCCGAAGCGATATCGTCGGCCGGCGGGAAGGCCAGGCCCACGTTACCGACCAGGGCGGCGAAGAGCGATCCCACGACGAGAAGCAGACCGGAGATGCCCGCCACTCCGAAACCGGGAATGACGAAGATCTCGGCCAGCAAGAGTACGACGCCGATGCCGAACAGCACGATCTCCCAGCTCTCTACGAGCCCGATCATGTAGTGCGGTGCGAAGAACAGCGCCGCCCCGATAGCGGCCATAGCTCCGGCGAATCCCACCCCGGGCGTCTGCAGCTCAAAGTACAGGCCGCCCATCATCATCAGCATGAGGAGCGACTGGAGGATGGGGGAGCTCAGGAATCGAAGGAGACGTTCCGGAGCGGTTGCTTGATGGGCCACGAGACGGGCCTCCGCGTATCCGGCCTGCCCGACGACCGCATCCAGATCGCCCATTACGGCATCCGCCACGCCGAGCCGCAGCGCCTCTTCCGCGGAGAGCGTAAGCACCTGACCGGCCTCGGAGATCCCCTCGATAGCAATGCTCTCATCGACCATCGCCTCCGCTATGCGCGGATCCCGCCCGTTGGCCTCGGCTGTAGAGCGCATGAGGCCACGCATATAGCTCTGATACTTGTCGGGCGCCGCCTCACCCGTACCGCCCTGAACGACCGTGGCCGCACCAATAGACGAGCCCGGGACCATCACGATACGATCCGTGGCGTACGAGATGAGCGCCCCGGCAGACGCCGCGTTGCGGTTGATAAATGCGACGGTCGTGGGCTGCGCGTTGAGGATCGTCTTGCGAATGGCATCGGCGGCATCCACGAGTCCGCCGAACGTGTCGATCTGAAAGACGATCAGGGCCGCCCCCGACGCCTCAGCATCCATTACGGCGCGCGCCACGTATCGAGCGAGCACATTATCGATGGTACCCTCGATGGGGACGACGTAAACGGGACCGTCCGAGACACCCTCCACGACGACGGAGTCCACTGCAGGCACTGCATCCTGCGTCCCATCCTGGATAATCGGACGCGCCTGCAGCGTAACCGCGAGGAACGCGGCGGCGATCAAAAAGAGCGTGCATCGTCCCGGGAAGGTAGTCATGGAAGCGTCGCATCGGGCTGGATATCTTTTCTGATACGAACGGCCTCAGCGCGAAGATTCACGGCCGTCCACGAGTATCTCCCGGGGGTGAGCGTCCGTTCCGTCGTCATTTAACAGGCGCGACGGCAATCTGGTACAGCTGCTTCCATATGAACTCAGGATTGTCGAAATGCGCCCGAATAAACGCCGGAAAGGTCGTTGACGTCCAGAAATTTACGTGGCCGGGATCCTCAGCCACGCCGACGAGCCGGCCCAGCTTGTTCAACCAGCGGAAATAGGGCTCGTGCGGTACGGAGATGATGACGTATTTCCGCGCGACGCGCTTCAGTTCTTCGATGGCCCGATTCGGGTCTTCCAGATGCTCCAGCACCTCGCTGCACAGCACGGTGTCGAAGGACTTGTCGGAGAACGGAAGTTTATAGACGCTTCCGGGACGGAAGCGCGCCCGATCGCCGAAGTGGCTCTTGGCGTACTCGATGGCTTTCTCACTTACATCGATGCCGGATAGCCGCATATCCGGGTACTCCTTCGCCACGGCATCGAGCACGAACCCCTCGCCACACCCGGCATCGAGAAGGGAATCGCATTCCGTTCGCCCGATGGCATCGATCAGTTCGGAGTAGAAGCCCTCGAGATGTTTCCGGTAGAGCCAGTTCGTCTCCGTATGTTTGTTATGGTTGTTGGACTCATACGTCGATGTCGCCACAGATTCAGACATAAATCACTACTCGTTCGACGCGAAAATGGGTGCTCTAGTGAGGGTCGCACCAGGAACGGCTGCCCGCCAGCGTAAGCCCGGCATTAGCCGGCCGTACGACGATACACGCAGTAACATCTGATGGTGCAACACTTGTTGGTAAGACGACCGACCGCGGGCGATGATGCGCCTCCGGGCGTCCATTCCCCCTTTCTTCCTTTGAAGTTCGCCGTCCCTCTTGCAGGAGCGTACCTATTCGATCAGCACCGGCGTCCCGACCTGGGCAAGCTGCCAGATATGATCGATCTCATAGTCGTGCACGGCCACGCATCCCTGGGTCCAGTTTATGCCGGCGCCCGTTCCGCGCCCGTGAATCTCGATGAACCCGCCGAGTGCCGTATTCATCGGCGGCATACGCACCTCTTCCTCGGCCCGTACGATGGCGTCATACTGGGCTTGACTGATAAGATTCTGTTCGCGTCCGCGTTCCGCATCTTTTGCTGTCGGATAGTTCAGTACGAAAGCCTTATAGAACTGGCTGCGTGGATTTTTGCGAACGACGTAAAACACCCCGTCCGGCGTACGCCAGTGGTCCGGCTCCTGCAAGCTTCCTCGCTTGACCTTATTCGCGAACGCATTATAGCCGAAGTCCGCCGCAATCTCGCGAACGAGTTCCGTGCCGCGATACACGAACAGCGTCCTCGACTTCTTCGAAACACGCATCCAGACATTCGACACGGCATGGGCGGAGACGTATCCGACCGACCCATCCTCCGTCCGTATCTGCATCCAGCCCTCCAGATCGCGGAGCATGACAACAGGCTCACGCAGCTTGATCTCGAAGGAGGGCTTTGATGAGTCCGGCGCCGAATAGACGATTGCATTCCGCTCGACGGCGTAATACAGGGGAAGGTCCGCCGAATCGGACTGACCCTGCGCAATGCCTGAGAGCAGAACGCTCATCACAATGACCGAAAGGATGATGCGAATCATCTTCTCTTCCTGATGCTGAGATTGTTCGACGTTCTTGATCGGCCGGACCGTGCCCCGCCTCCCGGCAGCGATGCGCACACGCCTGCACGCATCCGGCACGAGAAATCGATGTAGACCCTTCGACCGGATCGCTTCGCCGACGTGTACCACCTAGAAGAACGGAAAGTTTGTCCCATTTGGCAATTACCTGAAGTTGGACGGTCATCTACGCCTATCGCAACACCCATCGCAAGGCCCTGCTAGTCATCGGACTCGTCACCGAAGAGTTCCACGAGGTCTTCGACGAAGGCGTCGGACATACCCATGGCGCTGAAGCCGCCGTCGTGAAAGAGGGTCTGCATCGTAACCATGCGCGTATAGTCGCTCATCAGCGTCACGGCGTAGTCCGCGCAGCTTTGGGCATCCGCATTGCCGAGTGGCGACAGGCGATCGGCGAAATCGAACATCGCGTCGAATCCCGTAATGCCCGAACCGGCCACGGTCCGCGTCGGGCTCTGCGAAATCGCATTGATGCGGATGCCGCGCTTTCCTAGGCGGTATCCGAACGACCGTACGATACTTTCGAGCAGGGCCTTCGCATCCCCCATCTCGGAATACTTCGAAAAAATACGCTGCGCCCCGATGTACGACAGTGCGATGACGGAGGCCCCGTCGTTGAGCGCATCTCCTTCAAGCGCGTGATGCACGATCCGGTGGAGGCTGATCGACGAGATATCGAGCGTCTTGTGATACCAGTCATAATTCAGGTCCTCATAGGGGCGGTCTTTGCGGACGTTCACTCCCATGCCGATAGAGTGCACGATAAAGTCCAGTTTCCCTAGCTCCTCCCCGACCTGCGCGTAGAGGTCGCCCAGTTCCTCAGCGCTCGTCGCGTCCGCCCAGATGACGGAGCTGTCCGTCTGCTCGGCCAGTTCGTCGAGCTTGCCCAGCCGGCGCGCGACCGGAGCGTTGGAGAGAACGAAACGAGCGCCTTCTCGATGCGCAGCCAGCGCGATGGACCAGGCGATGCTGTCCTCGTTCAGCGCACCGAAGATCACGCCCTTCTTTCCCTTCAGTAACCCGTTACCCGATATTTCCATGTTGGATGTCGATCCTCATCGTTGCAAGAGTGTCGTCTCAGGGTCACAAAACTAGTGATCCGTGCCGTGGTACGCTAGCACGCCCGCGATCCCCTTCACGCCAAATTCCTAATTACGTATTTTTCTTCGTATTCATGCATAGAGTACAAATCCGAAGTATGTCGTTCAGTGGAGGTGGGTTCTTTGCGAATGATTAAGCCGGCATCTGCCGCTTTTCGCTTTTTCATGCTCGGCGATCCCGAGCCGAACTACCCTTCCGAGCTCGCAGGCGGAATACGGCGTTTCCTCGTCGAGCGCGGCCGCGACCTGGACAGATGGTTTCTCGGTGCGCGAACGATCTTTGCGGTGGGCCTCGTGGGATTTCTCTCCATCGATGTCATGCAGGGATCGTGGCCGATGAGCCTCGTCGTCGCCATCCTGGCCGCTTACGTCGCTGCCAATTTCGTGGCGTGGACGACGATAGGGATGCGCTCGGCGGCGGTACGTTGGGTGTACATGGCCGTCGACGTTGCCGCTCTTCTGGTCGTACGTCACGTCTTCTACTTCGAGATGGTCGTCGACCCCAACGCAACCCTCGTCGGCTTCTTTACGCTGTTCCTGCTCGCCTACACGATATACGGGGATCCCCGGTTAACGGCGGCGCTCGCAGCAGCCGTCTTGCTCGCGACAGGAGGTACGCTTGCCGCCGACATCGCGATGGCCCCCGTCTTGCTTCCGGAAGTGGCCGTGTATGTGGATGAACCTTTTCGTTCGGTCGTGCTGGTCGGCTATCTCGCGGCCTTCTGCGTCATCACCTACGTGCTTTCGCTGCGCCTGCGGACGCACGTCGTTCAGCACGGGCTGGAGCTGCTCAAGCGCCTCGAAGCGACGGTGTCGAGCTCCGTCGAGCGCAGCCGGCGCGAAAAGATCGAGGAACTGACCCGGTTGAAGCAGGACTTCATCTCCATCCTCTCACACGAGCTCCGCACGCCGCTGGCGCCGCTTCGTTCGTCTCTGGATCTCATGCAGCGGGACGACGAGGAGATCCTTCGATCGGAGCTGATGGACATCGCCCTGGAATCGACGGAGAAACTGCAGCGGCTCGTGCTCGACTACACGCAGCTTGCCGAACTGCTGACGGATAAGGAGCAAGACGTGGTGCGATGGAATTTCGAGCTAAGGCCGTTTATGGACGTGCTCAGAGACGGCTCCTATTTCCGGAACGTACACACGGCCGGATTCGATGGACTCACGGTCTGCGTCGACCCGAAACTGCTTGCTGCTGCCGTGCTGGCCCTGCTTCGCCGCGCACGGCTCGTCTCATCGGCGTCGGCTGCATCACTCTGCGGGTTTGCCCACAGCTCGGGCGTCACGCTGTCGGTTCACGACCCCGACAGCTACATCGAGCGGGATTTGTCGCAGATTCTGGACGACCCGTTCGGGCATTCGTGTGAACGCACGTTCGTATCGGAGAACACCGGGCTCGAGCTCATCCTCGCGCGGTATGCGCTGCAGCGGACCGGCGGCACGCTACGCGTCACGTCGTCCGAGCAGCGCGGCACGACGGTCTACTGCACGCTTCCCGGTGAACGCAGCGGCTTGGAACGGCTCGACCGCTCCAAGATCGAATACGAACTGGAGTCGCTTCTAGTCTACAGCGTCGAGTGACCCGTACGCGGTCTACCCGTCGCGCATCGGGGCCAGCATATCCATCATTTCCTGGTGAATGCGTCCGTTCGAGGCGAGAAGCTGCTCGTCGAACAGGGGATCGCCGTCCGCACGGAAGGTCGTCACACGCCCGCCCGCTTCCTCCACGAGCAGCATGCCCGCCGCCACGTCCCAGGCCTGCAGGCCCGTCTCGTAGAACCCGTCGAAGCGCCCCGCGGCTACGTAGGCCAGGTCGACGGCTGCGGATCCCGGTCGCCGCATCCCGCGCGACCGCCGCATGAACGCGCCGAGCACTTCGAGATAGACGTCGATCTGATCGATCTCTCGATATAGAAAACCCGTGGTAATGAGACTGTCTGCCACGCGCTGCGTCCGGCTCACGGCGTAGGGCACGCCGTTCACGAAAAAGCCCTCGCCTCTGACGGCAGAAAACAGCTCTCCGCGCGGCACGTCCAGAACCACGCCGACCGCCATCCCGTCACCGTCCCGCAAGCCGATGCTCACCGCATACGGCGGCACGCCCCGCGTGAAGTTAGTCGTTCCGTCGATAGGATCGATGATCCACAACGGCTCGTCGGCCACGTCGTCGCTGTAGGCCTCCCCCTCCTCGGCCAGAAAAAGGGCATCGGGAAACGTCTCCTGCAGCGTGCGTATTACTACGGCCTGCGCGGCTTCGTCGACTTCTGTAACGAGGTCGTTGAGGCCTTTTTTGCGTACGTCGGCCTCCCGAATGCTTCCCGCGCGCGCCTTGATGAGTTCTCCTGCCTGCCTTGCCGCTCGTGCGGCGGCAGACAACTCCCGCTCGTACTTTTCCACGCTATACCTGATAAATTGGTGCTCGCTTCGTCGATCGTTCGTTTCAAACAACCTTGTAACGCGTCACCCGTCGCGCTGTGCCTGGCAGCATTTCTTGCGGCGAGTGTCGCGCTGGCGACCGGCTGCGGCGGAGCGGGACCGAACGCGTCGTCGGAGGCAGACTCCGGAATCGGCTCGAGAGTGAACTCGGACGTCCTTCCGATTCGCTCGCCGGACGAACTGGCCAGGGCCGATTCGATCGTATCGCTGCTTCAGCAGATCGACGAAGAGGCCATGCGCGCTGCCTATGAAGAGCTCTCTACGATGACCTTCATTCGTCACGAGCGTACGGAGCAGCTGGACGCAGACGGTGGGCGCATTGCCTATCAGGAGCGTCGCATCCACCACGAGCCCGGCGGCATCCGCATCGTCGAGCTGGAGTCCGCCGGCGACTTCGACTTCGGCTATGCTCGCCGATTTCTCGGGCGCAGCGATGAAGGAGACCTGTCGTCCAACCTTCCCGATTACGTGTTTCCCGAAGATCCCGCCTACGCCCAACAGCGATCCATGGAGGCCTACGACTATGAGGTGCGAGACACGACGCTGAACGGACGCTCGGTGTTTGTCGTCTCCGTTCGAGCGCTGCCGGGCGTAGGAGACCGGCAATCGATACGCGGCGCGCAGGTATTCGTCGATCCGTCGGGGAACCGGCTCGTGGGTATCCGGATCGACCGCCGTGACGCAGCACTCTGGTTCCGCGAAGAAACCTCGCTCTTCATGAGCGTCCGCGAGCTGCCTTCCGGCGCATGGCTCCCACACGAAACGCGGTTCGAGACGCTGATCCACCTCCCCTTCCGACCCGTCCAGCGGTTTCGCAGCGTCACTAGCTATTCCGGCTTCAAGCGGGCAGCGTGAACACAGGCCGTGTGGAGATAGGCAGCGTGAACGCGGCCGACTGAACCCACGCAGGCAGAGCGAGACGCCGTCCCGTGTGCCGCGATCCGGCGTAATAGAGGTGGCGAATCCAGGTGGCTAATTCAGCATCCCGTCCAGCTGTTCATGGGTGGATAAGGGAGCAAGCAGCGAATCTGACAGGATGACCACCGGGTCGAGAAGATCCTGCTCCAACCCGCGAGCCAACGTAGACGCGGCATCCGCGAGCTGATCGCGCTGGACGAATACGCGAGCGAGCTGGTAATAGGCCGCCGCCCGCTCCGGGTCGAGGGCCAGCGCGATACGCGCGTACGCCTCGCTGCGCTCGAGGTGACCGAGCAGCGCTGCGTTCCACGACAGGCGAAGGTGAAACTCGGCGTCCTCCATGACCCGTTCGGCAGCGGCGTCGAGCGACTCGACCGCAAGGTGGTCGTCGCCGGCCAGACGGGCAGCCTCGCTAAGAATGACGTACGCCTCGCCGTCGGAAGGTACCAGCTGGACCGCCCGCTTCGCATCACGGAGCGCGTCGTCGTACCGATCCATCGACATGAGGATTCTCGACCGCAGCTTCAACGCTTCGGCGTCGTTCGGACGAGCTGTGAGGACGCGATCGATGCGGGCCTTCGCTTCCAGCACGCTGGCGCCGCTTTTTAGCGCCGTCTCGGCACGGTAAAACTGGACGTCCAAATCCTCCGATCTTAGATTCTGTGCCGAAACGGGAAGCACGGCTCCTAGCGACAGAATCGGGGCTAATGCCAGACCCGTGAGGAGCAGCACCGCGGCCCACGTCAGATTACCTTTCCGTACCATCGTCCCAAACCTCTCGGCAACATCATCAAAACAATCCATCATCCAGATTAATAACACGGTCAAGAATCGTTCCACCTGAGTCCAATGAAGGCATGCTCGCACGGACCCGTGACGGCAGGCACTACAGAACGGAGCTTGGTGGGCGTATCTTGGCACGTTAACCGTTCACTTTGGCATTCAGTACCGACCAGAAGATGACACACCCGAACGGAGCGGCGGCCGATCTCGTCGCCCGCGCCTCCTCGCGCCTCCACACGCATCGCATCGGGCGGGCGATACGCGCGTTCGACGTCGTAGGCTCGACGAACGAACTGGCACTGAAATGGGCCGAGGAGGGTGCGCCGGATGGCGCCGTCGTCTATGCGGAACTCCAGAAGCAGGGGCGCGGGCGGATGGGCCGGCCGTGGGTTGCACGGGGCGGGATAAACTTGACGTTCTCCATCGTCCTCCGGCCCTCCCTTCCAACCGACCGGTGGGGTATGATCACCATCGCCGCGGGCGTGGCCGTCGCCGAAGCGGTAGACGCCGTTACCGAACCCGTACGCTCGCAGATCAAGTGGCCCAACGACGTACTCCTGGAAGGCCGCAAGTGCTGCGGAATGCTTCTCGAAACGCGTGGCTCTGGAAGCGACACGGAAGCGTCTCGCGCCGTCGTCCTTGGCATCGGGCTGAACGTGAACCAGGACTCCTTTCCGCCGGATCTGGAGGAGCGAGCGACGTCGCTCCTTCTCACGACGGGCCGTCCCGCGAGCCGCCCCGACCTCCTCGCTGACCTTCTTGGACGACTCGAGGACGCCTTCGACGAGCTGGCCGACGGCGACAGTGGTCTTCGGCGGCGCTATATGGCTCGCATGCGCGACCTGAATGAACCGATTGAGCTTCGCTTTGGTGGACAAAGCGCTGGAAAGTGCGCCGCCGGGGGTGGGGTAGGTCAGCCTGGCACGGCTCGGGACACCGCCGGGCATGGTGGATCCATGCGCGGAGTAGCGGCCGGGCTCCACGAGAGCGGCGGACTCATCCTCGCGACGGACGAGGGGATGAAGGTGTACCATGCAGGAGAAGTCACCAGGTCGACGTAGGGAACCAGATAACCGCTACGCACGCCACGTCCTGCAAAGCAGGGACCCCTCTCCCTGCACGGCGGCGCACCCCTTGACCTCACCCAGCACACCGATTAGATGCACGTATAGACGCCATGTGGCTCGTATTCGATGTCGGCAACAGCTCGATCAAGGGCGGTCTCTTCGATGGGAGCCGTCTGGATCGCACGTTCGATCTTACTCACGACGCCGCCGCGGAGCGTCTCGACACCGTATTGGACGGCCGCGAGATCGAGTGTGCCGGAATCGCCTCCGTCGTACCAGGCAGCGCCGAGCGGCTTTCCCGCCTCCTGAGCTCCCGGGACCTGCATGTGACCGAGGTGCGGCATACGATGCACCTCCCCTTCGAAATGGCCTACCGCACACCTGAGACGCTCGGTACCGATCGTATCGCTGCCGCCGCGGCGGCGTGGGTACTGTATGGCGGCGAGGGACGCAATGTCGTTGCGATCGACGCTGGGACGGCCTTTACCTGTGAGGTGATCGACCGGCACGGGGTGTATCACGGCGGAACGATCGGCCCGGGTCCCGCTCTCATGCAGCGTGCACTGCACAGCGAGACGGCCCAGCTGCCGGACGTGCCGCTCGAAGTGCCGGATTCGCCGGTCGGCCGGTCTACCGTCGAGGCGATGCAGGCCGGGGTGATGTACGGTTTTATCGACAGCGTGCAGGGACTCCTGCGCCGTATTCGCCGTACACTCGACGGCGAGACGGTGGTCGTGGCGACGGGCGGATGGAGCCGGATACTCTGCGACCACCTCGAAGGCGTCGAGGCCGCTGATGCCCACCTCGTACTGCGCGGCGTTCGCATCCTCATGAGCCTGAACGGCTGAGAAAGGAAAGATACCGAATTAGGGGAGACCGCCTTACAGTCATTCCACCTCGCGCTGGAAGTTGGCTCCCTTCACGAGCACCAGATCGATCGTCTGCTTCTCTTCATCCTCCTCCGTGGCATCCGGATCGTACTGATACCCGTCCGGATGCGTCCATTCGAGCAGCGGCTCCAGATCCTCGAGCGACTCGCGGACGATGTAATTGACGAGCTTCCCTTCGAGGACGGGGATGTTCTTCTTCACTTTCGTGCGTTTCCCATCCTCCTGCTCGTAGAACGTCACGCGGATGATGCGGTCGTACGACTTGTCGTCCTTCCATGCCGACATCTCGACGGGGGGCAGGAAATTCCACACGAACGCGCCGTCCAGCTCCTTATTCAGGACGGGGCTGATGAGCGGGCGCCAGAAATCGGACAGCTTGCCGATTTCCGGCACGACGGCATTCATGGGAAGACGGTGGTCCGGAATGAGATCATCCGGACGAAGAAGTCCGAATAGGCCGGAAAAGATAATTCCGTTTTCCAGCAGCCGGCGCTGCGCACCGGTAGGCAAACCGGGGAAATCCATCGCGTCGTACATGACGCCCGGACTGAACCGGTCGAGGGCCGACATCAACGGCGCGTTGTAGATCTCCGCGTTGATCTCGAGGGCGGCTTCGAGGGCATCGCCCTTCACGGCAAACACCTTCTCCAGATTCTCCCCGTCTTCGACGGCCGCCTCCAGTGCAGAGATAAGCTTTCGGCGCTCGGAATTCAGCTCGTTGAAATAATTGAACGTGTTCGACGTACGATAGTCGAACATATCCGGCGCGAAAGGATTTCCGCCTTCCTGGGTGATCTCAGACGGTGGAAGAAGAATCGAAAAGTTCGGCATACGTATGGCGGCTGTGGCCGGGTGATGGGTCGATTAAATGAGACGCCCGCGACGCGGCACCGAATACCGGTGAAGCAACCGGGCGCGCTCTCTGGCGTGATTCGAATCGCGTTCCGGTGTCGTTACTCCGTATCGGTGGAACGGGACGCCTCCCCGCTCCGCACTTCGCCCAGGAGGGCGTCGATGTCGTCGCGGATCTTTTGGGCTTTTGCTCGAGCGTCCTCCACAAGCTGATCGCCCGTCCGGCGCGCCTCGCTGTCACCGTTCGGGTTCGAGATCTGCTCGACGAACACGCCGATCTGTCCGGCTACGTGCTCGAGTTGATACGCGACGCGTCGCCGCAACTTCTGGCCTTCTTCAGGTGCGAGGAAGAGTCCGAACGCGAAACCGGTAACTCCTCCTGCGATCATTCCCCAGGCCCCTGCTCGTATGACGCTTCCAAGAGTGTAATCTTTCATGTGCCGTGCGCACTGAATGTATGTGCGGTGAATTACCGTTCGTACCACGAAGCGCATCCGAGCGCGCCGCGGCGTGCCTGCATTCCGAGTCGGACGGGCAACGTCTACGTTGCTAACGTGCTACGTGACGGGATCGTGCATTACCATCCCGCGAGCCCGGCGCGAGCAAGGTGTTTCAAGTCGATGAAATATCACTTAAAGATACAGGCAATGCACGTAACGGACGACATCCTGCCGCGCCGTTACGCGTAAGAATGTATTAAAAACAAAAAAAGCCACCGCCGGAGAACCGACCGCAGCTTAATGTGCAGGAACCAACCTGCGGGGAAGAGGGCGCTTATTTCACCTTCTTCTTGTGACGATTCTTGCGAAGTCGCTTCTTTCGCTTGTGCGTGGCAATCTTATGACGCTTACGCTTACGTCCGCATGGCATAGGCACTCCCTCCGTGTCGGATATAGGGTATATGTTTGATTCTCCAACGTAGACCATAATAACGGATGGATCTGAACGGTGTTTCCTTGTCGCGACGATCCGAGAATCGTTGCACGGTCCATATGGAGCCGATCGTCGAACGATCGGTAGGATATAGGATGAGATTCACCGGGATACCCAGGCAGATTGGTTTTAGCCGACGACGCCACGTATCTTCGGAGTCATGTCCCGCCGTACGTTTTTTGTAAATAGCGCGCGCAACGTCTAGGGTATGCGGATACCGCAGTACGAGATTCATCAAACGGGGGCCTATCGATATATCGACGAGGGCCCGTCCACGGATCTCCCCACGGTGGTGCTTTTGCACGGCATGTTGGGAGACCTGAGCAACTGGGCTGCGACGATAGGCGATCTGTCCGTGAACGGATACCGGGTCGTAGTGCCTGTCCTTCCCGTCTACGGACTGCCGCTGAAGCAGACCAGCGTGCAGGGACTTTCGGACTTCGTGCACGAGTTTCTGACCGATCTCGACATCGAAAACGTCACGCTCGTCGGTAATTCTCTCGGCGGGCAGGTTGCCATCCTCTATGCGCTATCCTATCCCGAGCGCGTGGCTGCCATGGTCCTGTCCGGATCTTCCGGCATCTATGAGGCGGAGATGGGGACCGGGACGCCGCGCCGCCGCGACCGCGAGTTCATCCGAGAGCGGGCCGCCGTCACGTTCTTCGAACCGCGGCACGTAACCGACGAGCTCGTCGACGACATGGTCGACATCATCAACGATCGCGCGCGGGTGGCTCGCCTGATCAAGATGGCCCGCTCGACGAAGAAGGAAACGGTCGCCTCTCGCCTTTCCGACATCCGCGTCCCGACGCTGCTCGTCTGGGGACGTAACGACCTCATCACCCCACCTGACGTGGCGGACGAATTTAGGGAGCGGATCGAGAACTCCGAGCTGCACTTGATCGATAAGTGCGGCCACGCCCCCATGATCGAGCGTCCCGAGACGTTCAACCCGATCATGATCAGCTTCCTGCGGAAAACCATCGGTACGGCAACGATGGCGATCTAGTGCCTCGTGACGTACGCGGCGCTCCAGTCACCGAGCACGTGGCGTAGTGCCGGTCGAGTTCCCTTCCCCCATCCCCACCTATTTGTGCCCTTTATGTATGGGATCCAACCGAACCCATATGCATATATACATATGTGCAAAGGGTCATTGAGGACAGAGATTCTACCTGCCCGTAGATGATGAGACCTATACGGTTGATTTGCGTAGATGCTGCAGCGGAGTCTCGCGCGACACGTCAGTGACCCCTAGAGTGTACGTAAGTGTCTGATTAATCAAACACTTACGAGCAATACCGGCAAGTGACCGTGCGTTCAAGTTGTTTTTCGTGCAGCCGGAAACGTTGGCACAGGTATTGTCACATATAATAAGTAGCTTCGGGACGCCTCCTTTTCCGAAGCTATGGCACGGCTCACTTCTAACCAGGCCGTGCCCCATGCGGATAACCTCCGCAGTGCCAGGCAGCGTGTTTGGGTGAGCGCGCTGCCTGGCTATTTTATGCCGTTTTTTGCCTTGTTCGGCGGCGCAGCGGGTGTTTATTTGGTCGCGCGAACGAATCGTCGGCCCCGGGATACAATGATAATGTCACGCTGCAATCAGGAGAGGATATGAAGCCAGGCGACACAACCATCGGCATCGTGGCGGCGCTCGCCGCAGTGATTTTTCTGGCCGCGTGCTCGCCCACGCTCTCACCGCTGTATCGAGACTACAGGGTGCCCGCCTCCGATTCCGTCGAGAAGCCGGTGTCGAGCGTGGATGCGGCGCCGGAGTCACCGGCGGATTCGCAGCCTGATTCACTGGCGGGTTCACTGCCTGGCTCGGGTTCAGCATCCACCGGTGATTCGACGGATGATGCCGGAGGCGGTACGGAGACCGCCTCCGCGAGGTCGGCCTCGGTACGAGATCGAATCGTTGCGGCGCTTGACGATGCCGGATGGGACACCGTGGCGACCGATCTTCCCCACGCCATTGAGACGGAAGAGCGTGTACTGTCCAACTGGGGAATTTATAGGGTGGGGGCGTCGCTCCAGGTCACACCCCTCGGCCGTGACCACGTTCGCCTCTACGTACATCCGTATCGGAAGTACTTTATCGGCGACAAGGGCAAGATCATGTACCTGACGGGCCGCATCGAGTCACGCTTCATCCCGGAACTGAACGAGGCCTTCAAAAAACACGGGTTAGAGCTCGCCGGCACGCCGTTCGAGCGGGACGGAACGGAGCTGCGGTAGAGGTCCGCAGAACGCCCCCAGACCCCCTTCACAGGGAACATCATAACGGATGTGAGGTTGATAAATAGTGCGACGCGGAGACGCGTCAAGTTCTTTCAAATTATGGGGATGTCCAGGATTCGACGGGTGGCAAACGTGCTGCAAGCTGCGTGTCGAGCTTCTCAGCGTAGCTCGTTAATCTCTGCTGGGAACATGTAAATGCGAACGATTACTCGTACGCGATGGCGGCGTAAAGCTGCTATCTGTCTCATGTGGTGCCCGTTCATCGGCCTGCACTGAGGCATCGACTTAGATGAACTAGTTATGACCATACCGGCTGAATAGGTCATAGCGAAACTCTACCAGCCTTTGCCCAGCGTCAGGCTTGAGTCGGTTGGCTCTTGACGTGGGTGAGCATAAAAAGACCGACTACGCACGTAGAGGTTTGTGAGTGCGTCCATTCGGACGCGGGTTCGATTCCCGCCATCTCCAC
>JBBDTI010000064.1:0-104011 GCA_040904565.1 Rhodothermales bacterium | reverse complement strand
CGGGCGGACCTCCGCACGCGCCGAGGAGGATCCCAAATACAATGGCGATGACGGTACAAAGGCGCATGGGGGAGAATCCTGATTTGTTAGGTTGTAGCATTCGTTCGAACATGGAGCGACGGCGTTACACCAACACGGCGCGACCCAATATGAGTTTGGCGGTAAAAAGTCTGTTGAAGCACCCGATGTCTACGGGCCGGCAGAGAAACTGTGCAGATCAAGGCGCGCGACAAGCCGAGAATGAGGCGTACTCATGTACGCCGCAGTGATCGGCGAGGAGTGCAACGCCAAGCTGCGCAGTTTATCAACGGCCCTTCAGTGCCAGGGCAGATCATCCATCTGGACGCCTATCAGCCATCGGAAGGCCACGGGGTCCGGCTCATCCGTCTGCTGCGGCCGGCCGGCCCATAGGGGAAAGCGAGCCGTCAGGACGAGGTTGGAGAGGAGGTCGGACTGATTTCTCCATCGGTCGATGCCTGAAAGTCTGGATAGATCGTAGCGAAATCCGATGCCGGCGTCCGCGAGCACCTCCTCCGGATCGAAGTCGGAGGCCCAGTGCCCGTTCCACGTCTGCCCGGCCCCGAAGAACAGTTCGGCGCGAAGCGGCCGAAGCAGGCGGTGTCCGTTGTGTCTGGGCGTCAGGAGTCGCGCGCTAATGGCTGCGACGTTCGACCGGGCGATCGGTCCCGTCGCGCCGTCCGTCAGCTCCGAGGGGCGGCGCAGGTAGGCGACCGGCCCAGGACCGGAGAAGGCGACCCAGTGCGCGTCGTCCAGCGGCGCTTCAAGCGCACCGCCGACGTTCCGGTAGGCGGCATTGCCCCACCGGTCTTCGAACGTGGAGGAACCCAGCCGGAATCGCTTGTGCCGCGCCAGGTGCCCATCTCCGAGTCCACCCAGCACCCTAACGGAAGCGGTAAAGGGTCCAACCGGCACGCCCCAGCCGAGATCCGCCCAGACGCGGTTCGCGGTTCGGCCCGTGCCCCGGGCGCCGAGTTCGCCGCCCGTTTCACCCGCCAGTACGTAGCGAGCGCGGTCGCTCGTGGCGGATAGGCGAGCGTGAGCGGATACGATGGACGCGGGCAGGAAGCCCTCCGACGCGTGGTTGAACAGCGATCGATCGGACGTGCGCTGTTGATGCCGCACGCCCACCGCTAACCGGCGTTCGCGGCCGGTAAGCAAATCGACCGGATCCGGCACTATGGAAACGCCGGCGTCGTTCTGCAGGATGCCGAGATGCTTCCGGCTTCGCAGCCTCCACGTTACCAGTCCGCCCGCCAGAAAGGTGTTAGCAATGGATACGTCGAAATCGATGCCGTCCGCGGCCGAGTGCTGTATGAAAGGATCCGCGAACGGCAGGAGCGGCTCCACGGCGGGGTCTTCGCCGCGGCTGAAAAGGACCTGGGGCCAGAGGTAGAGCGTGGCCCGCGTCGAAAAGCGGTTGAACAGATAGCGGCCTCGAAGTTGAACGCCGCCACCGACGCCCCAGTTATGGGCGTATCCGGCCGCGGGCCGCCAGCCCACCTGGTATCGGCTCCAGCTCTGGCCCGGGGGCTGTAAAAAGTGCAGATCGATCGGGAGGGACGAGCCGTTGTTCAGTCGCGTCGCTTCCGGGGTGCGGAGCAGGGGGTCGATCTCGGCGGACGTGACGCGCCGGTCGGTCGTGATCTCGAAGGTGTAGGTCGGAACGGTCCACGCCCACGGCTCCACGACGAGCCAATCGTCCGGCACGGGCTTGTGGCCCTGGGCGACGCTCAGCGGGACGTGGACCCATCGGACGGATCCGTCGGCGAGCGTCAGTCGGACGTCCGCGGGCATGGCGGCTCGGCCCTTTCGCCGGAGTGTAACGCGGGTCTGCCAGCCCTGACCCGATCGGGTCGACCGGAGGCGGTCGAGCGCGTAGTCCAGCGTCCAGTTCTCGTGCACGTACTGCTCGAAGAACCAGTCGAGCCGGAGTCCGGATACCTCTTCCGCGACCGTCTCCACGCCGTACGGATCGGCGTGGCGCAGCGCAAACCGCTCGTGATAGGCGTAAAAAAAACGGTCCCGCAGCGAGTCGGAGATCACGTAGCCCAGCATGTCGACCAGCATCTGACCGCCCGCGTACGAGGCGATGGAGTAGCCGAAGTTCGTGTCGAACCAGTCCGACCGCGTATTCATCCGCTCGAAGAGACCGAAGTGTTTGGCCTGGAGGACGGCGAGGTGCGACGACGCGTGCGACGGATTCGGACGGTCCTGCAAGTGCGCCATCACTTCCGTGGTGGCGTAGTTCGCAAACCCTTCGTCCATCCACGCATGATGCGCCTCGTTCGACCCGATCATCCCGTAGAACCACATGTGCGCCGCCTCGTGGGCGGTGACGCCCAGCAGGGAGGATGTCGGACGCCGACCGGTGATGAAGGTCATCATGGGATATTCCATGCCTCCGTCGCCGGCCTGCGCGATCGTAAACTGGGGATAGAGATAGTCGCCGTACTCCTTCTCAAAGAACGCCAGCATGTCGGGCGCCCCCTCGTGGAGTTCCTCCCAGGTATCCGCCACGTCGGGTTGATAGAGGAGGTGAATCTTCGTGCCGTTCTCCATCTCGAGCACGTCGTGAAGGTAGTCCGGGTCGGCCGCCCAGGCGAAGTCGTGTACGTCTTCCGCCCGAAAATGCCAGGTCAGCGAGTCGGCATCTGCGGGGGATGAAGTCGGCGACATCCCGGCATACCCGTGACCGACGGCGTCCGGATTCTGTAGAACGCCCGTCGCACCGATGACGTAGTCGGACGGCAGTGTGATGCGGACGTCGAACGTGCCGAACGGTGAATAAAACTCGCGTCCGACGTACGGATCCGCGTGCCATCCACGTTCGTCGTAGTTCGCCATTTTGGGATACCACTGGCTCATCGAGTAGTCGATACCCTCCTGATTGTCCCGGCCGCTCCGCCGGGTCTGCAGTGGTACCTGCGAGCGAAAGGACATCTCGAACACCGCTTCCGCCCCGGGAAGGATCGGCTCGGCGAGATCCACCTCCATGACGGTATCGAAAATGGAGAAATCTACCGGGGTGCCGTCCTGCGTCAGCGACTCGATCCGGTGATAGCCGATCTCCTCCGGGTTGAGGTTGAATATCCGGGGCACGATGCGGGAGTCAGGATCCGGGAGATGCCGGTTCCGCTCGGCCATCATGGAGTGCGGCTGGAAGGCATTGAAATAGAGATGGTAGAAGACGCGGGAAAGCGTGTCGGGCGAATGGTTCACGTAGCGCAGCGTCTGATCGCCGCGCATCTGGTGCCGGTCCGCCAGCATCTTGACGTCCATCTCATAGTGCACGCGCTGCTGCCAGTCGCTCGGTACCTGTCCGACAGCGGAGGCGGTGATGCAGAGGCAGTAAAGAACGAGGTAGGCGCCGATCCGGTAGCTGGTCGTCATGTATGCGGAAGGTTGATCATCGAATGGTGCGGAGCAACTACGCATGGGAGAGCACGTGCGTTTCGGGCTTTTTCGTCAGGAATCATGCACGTACGCGCGGCGTTATGTTTTCACGCTCGCAAAAAGGATGACCCATTCGATACCTCGGCCGTGACAAAAGCAGACATTATCGATCGCATTGCGACGGGCACCGGACTTACGAAGATTGAGACGGAGGCGGTAGTGAACGGCTTCATGACGTGTGTGATGGATGCACTGGAAGAAGGCGACGGCCTCGAACTGCGAGGGTTCGGTTCGTTCCGCGTGCAACATCGAAAGGCACGAAAAGCCCGCAACCCACAGACGAATGAGGAAGTCCGCATCGGGCCACGCTACGTGCCCGTCTTTAAGGCGTCCAAGGATCTCCGGAAGCGCGTCGACCGGGCAATGAAGGCGAGGAAGAAGAAAGAGCGGAAGACATAGCACGATGACGACAGGGAACGAAGTATCGCGAGCATGAGCAATCACGTATGCCCCGAATGCGGCGCCCGCCTGACTCCGGGCACGGAGCGGTGCGATTTGTGCGGATCACCCCTATCCAACGAGGATGAAGCGCAGGCCACGCCTGAGGAGGTGGCCCGGGACGACATCCCTGATCCCGGCGCCCCTGCGCAGTCCCACGGCGTCTACTGCAACGCCTGCGGCTGGGAAAATCCGTCCGGCGCCAATTTCTGCAGCCGGTGCGGTACGGCCCTCCAGCAGGTGACGCCGGCGTTCGGGAGCGGTACGCGTCCGGTAGACGCGGGCACGGTGTCGACGTCGAGCCGGTCCGGGCATGATGACCGATCTGGAGACGACGAGGCGTCGGGTTCCGGTACCTCGTCGTCCGGCCAAGAGGTGGCGTCGCCTGGCGAGGATACAGCGATGACGCGGCACGTCGCGCTGCTGGTTGGACTCGCCGTCCTCGTCGTGGTAGCACTCTATCTGATCACGGTCGTATCGTCGCAGCGAAGTGATTCGGAGACGGCAACGACGGCCGAGGCTCCGGCCGACGTTCGCAGTGCTGCCGTGATAGACGAATACGAGGCCATTCCGATCGGCGCGCGCTATGCGCCCGTGGTCGACTCGCTCCGCGCTGAAATCGGTTCGGGAGAAGGTCCGCAGGCTCGTGATGCGCACCGAGAGCTGGTGGCGTTTCTGATCGACATCGGCCGCATCGACCGGGCGGCCATCGAGCAGCAGCGGCTCGCTCGCGCGACGGAGGGGCCGGCGGACTGGCAGCGGGCGGCGGATCTGCTCTTCGACTGGATGGAGTCGGTCAATAACGACCGCAAGACGGATGTCGCCCTGCTGGCCATTCAGGCGTTCGAAAACGTGCTTGCCGAACGTCCGGACGATCTCGATGCCCGGGCACGGATGGCGTGGGCCTACCAGTACGACCCCCAAAATCCGATGCAGGCTATCGAGCAGACGAACACCGTTCTCGAGGCCGATCCGGATCACCTCGCGGCAAACTACAACCGGGCCGTCTTTCTGCTGCGCATCAACCGCGTCGAAGAGGCCGTAGCGCAGTTCGAACGCGTCGCTGAGCTCGCCGAGGACGGGTCGATCTACGATCAGCGGGCGGAGGCGTGGCTCCAATCCGTCAGACGACAGCAGGCGAACGCCCCGTAGGGCCATTGATAAACTGCGCAGCTCCGCGTTGCACTCCTCGCCGATCACTGCGGCGTACGTGAGTACGCCTCATTCTCGGCTTGTCGCGCGCCTTGATCCGCACAGTTTCTCTGCTGGCCCGTTTCATCAGGCTTTTAGTACGACGTACCGTTCGCGCCGACCGATCTCACGTGGGTTTTTAAGCAGCGTATGCAATGAAAGACTTGCTATGAAAGACTTGTTTACGGAAGATGATCTGCGGCGTATTCAGGAAGCCGTCGCGGAGGCGGAACTGCGGACGTCCGGTGAAATCGTACCGTTTATCGTGCCGCGGAGCGAGTCCTATGAGGTTGCGATATGGAAGGGAGCGGGGTTGGCGGCCGGACTCGCACTCTTTGCGGCGATGCTGGTGTTTCATTTCTACGATGGATGGGGGCTGGGCTGGCTGCACACGGGCTGGGGGACGGCCAGCCTGACGCTCGCGGCCGGACTCCTGGGCGGCGCAGTCGGCGCGTTCGTACCAGTCGTGCAGCGCCTGCTCGCCGGGGCGGACGCGATGGCGCGCGCCGTGCATCGGAGGGCCATGAAGGCGTTTGTGGAGGAGGAGGTGTTCGACACGCGGGATCGGACCGGCATTTTGATCTTCATCTCACTCCTCGAACATCGGATCGAAGTGCTCGGGGATGCCGGCATCCATCAGCAGGTATCCGAGGACGAGTGGGTCGACATCGTCGAACGCATCAGCAAGGGAATTCGCAGCGGGCACCTGACGGATGCCATCGTCGAGGCGATCGGCATGTGCGGCAAGCTCCTCGAAAGAAAAGGCGTCGAGATTCGCGACGACGACGACGATGAGCTCCCGAATACGCTCCGTACCCGGGAGGGGCACTGACGCGTCCGGGTTGGATGGCTCCGCTATGCCTGCTCGATTTCCAGTACGAGTCCGTCGACGTCTTTGACGAACAGGCGTCCTTCGACCTCCTCGTACCGGTACGAGGCAGCGTCCATCCGCGACCGCAGGGAGTGCCACTCACGCCGAGGCAGGCGAAAGCCGACGTGATGGATGCCGCCCCGGCCGGGAATGGACGGGTGGGCCATTTCCGACATCTCGATAATCTCTACGACGTCGCGTCCCGACGTGTCGGCGAGCATGGCGCGGCGACGTCCCTTACGTATGGGATCGTCCTCTACGACGCGGACGGAGAGGCCCAGGATGTCGCGATAAAACGTAACGGCACGCTTCAGGTCCGTCGTCATGACGGCGGCGTGCGTGAGCTGCAGGCCCGGCGGGTCGCGTTGATCGGAGCCGTGGTCCGGGCCACGGTCGTTGGGGCCGGTCGTACCCGCGCTGTCGGTGTTCCGCTCCTGGCCTGATTTCATGTCTGACGTACCTGCCATTCTCTATCGCTGTGCAACGGATGACGCGTCGATGCCGAGCCGCTTCATCTTCTTGTAGAGCCCCTGCCTGGAGAGCCCCAGGGCTTCGGCGGATGACGATACCTGTCCATCGTGCCGGTTGAGCACCTGTTCGATGACCGACCGCTCGGCATTGGCCATGATTTCGTCGAGTCCGCGTCCGTTCAGCGCGACGCCGTCGAGCGACCCGTCGGCCTCCATAGACACGGCATCTCCCGAAGATCCGCGCCGTATCGATTCCGAGAGATCGTCCACGTCGATCGTCGACACCGGCTCGGTAGCGGCGTACACGAGGAGGCGCTCGATCTCGTTGCGCAGCTGTCGGACGTTCCCCGGCCAGTCATACTTGATGAGAGCGTCGAGGGCACGGCTCGTGACCGAAGCGCTGCCGGAGCGGCCGTGCGTGAGATCCTCCAGAAAATGATGTACCAGAAGGGGAATTTCTTCTCGACGCTCGCGCAGGGGAGGTACGTGGATGTGGACGACATTGAGCCGGTAGTAGAGATCCTCCAGGAAGCCGCCTTCCCGTACCCGCTCCTTCAGGTCCACTCCGGTGGAGGCCAGAACGCGCACGTCGAGCTCCTCTTCGTCGCCGTGCGACCGGTCTACGTGACCCCGCTCGATGAAGTGCAGGAGGCGCGGCTGTACGTCCACCGGCAGCTCCCCGACGTTGTTCAGGTACAGCGTACCGCGATGGGCCGCATGCAGGGCGCCCACTTTTCCGTCGCGACCGAAGAGGGCCGTCTCGACGTCCGCCCGCGCTATGCTCGAGGCATTGAACGGGATGAACGGCGCGTCGTGACGGTCGCCGGAATCGTGAATGGTCCGTGCCACGACGCTCTTGCCGACACCCGGTTCTCCCGAGATGAGGACGGGAGAGTGCCCGTTTCGTACCCGGGTGATCTGGTGGGCTACGCTCCGCATGCCGGGGCTCGTATAGATAAAGCCTTCGACGTCCAGCGCCAATGATGCATCACCGCCTCCGTTGGAAACGTTGGCGAGCCGATCGGATCGCAGCAACGCGTGCTCCAGAGCGAGTCCGACGACGGGTATCCAGGGCATGAGCTTGCGCTCGATCGCCGCGCACGCCGGGTCATCGTCTCCGCCGCACTCCATACCGAAGAAAAAGGCTGGAGCGGGGAGGCCCCGAAGGCGGATCCAGTCCACCCCATCGCCGCAGACGCGGTCCGCGGACGGATCGGGATAGTGGAGGTCCGACGAGACGTTGCCATGTCGATGTATCAGGGTCCAGGAGCCGGGTCCGCCGCAGCGAAAGACGACGAGCCATCGCCCCGGCGCCAGCTCTTCGGCTGCCTGAAGCCACGACTCGGCTACGAGTTCGACGGAAAGCGCAGATCGGGCGAGGACGGAGCCGATGGCGGCCTCACCGGGATCGAGGACTACGGAGGCCTGCTCGGCCTCCCTGTCGAGCACCTTGCGTGCGCGCTCGGCCTCGCGCTGGGCTCCGAGAGACTCGAAGGTTTCCAGCGCCGTTTTGGCGAGGGAGCGAGATTCCCCGGCGACGTGCGTCGAACGCAATGCCGCAAGGTATACCTGCGTCCTTGCCGCCGCGTACACGTCACCGATCAATGAATAGGCGGAAAGCGCCTGCGCAAACGCCGCTCGAGCCTCCTCCGGACGTTCGCGAAGCTCCGACAGGAGACCGTGTACGAAAAATCGCCGTGCGGCAACGGGAAGCAGGCTGAAGTAGTCCGTGTGCTCCTCCGCCAGGCGCATTGCCTCGCGAGCCGGACCTTCACGGCCGGCGGCAATTTCCACTTCGGCCTGCTGCAGGAGCGCGAGCAGGTGACAGCCGGTGTGATCGGCATCCCGTGCGTGATGCAGAGCCTGCTCGACGTGTCGTCGTGCTTCCTCGGGGCGTCCGGCAGAGAGGGCACGGCAACTACGCTCCCGCTCGACGAGAGTATGCAGCAGGCGTCGCCGCCGGTGAATTCGTCCGGCAGCCTGTTCCAGCAGCGTGCGGGCGGCCGGGTCGTCTCCCCGGCGCATCGCGATGCGAGCACGGTGCACGGTTAACATCTCGCGCGAAGAGCCCACATCGCGCGTCGATTTTAGTCCGGCCACTATAACGTTCTCCGCTTCGTCCCATCGTCCCTGGCGAATCAGTGCGCCGGTACGGGCGTGCAGCGCCATGAGGAGCGCATGGGAACCATGAGTCGACGCACGCTCGAGCAATCGTTCAGCGCGAAGGGCCGTCTCGCAGATCTCTTCCGGTTTCCTGCCCGACTCGTACTGGATGATGGCGCGGTGAGCCAGTGCGCGTCCGAGCGCCAGGCCGTCGCCCATCGCGTCTGCGATCCGTTCGAGCTCGTCGGCATGACTCGAGGCGGTTCGGTAGCGTCCTTCGAGGCGTGCTCCGATCGCCGAGAGGTGATGGAGCCATGCCTCGGCGTACACATCCTCCAGCTTGTGAAGCAGCATGGAGGCGTCACGAAGCGCCTGTACCATGAGCCCGTGTTCGTCAATCGTGAAATAGGCCTGCGCCTGTCCGAGCAGCGCCCAGCACTGTCCCGATGGATTGACCTCCTTTTCGAACGCCTGCCCGGCGGCGTCCAGCAGATTGAGAGCGCGTGCGTCGTCGTACAGATCGTCCTCCTGCCAGGCGCTGGCCCATCCCAGCCAGAGCGCTATTTCCGCACGGAGCCCGGATTCCAGCGATGCACGGCGATCGGAGGCGTCGTACGGCCGCAGCAGCTCGTAGGCCGTGCGATGGTCACCACGGCGCAGCAGGGCGATACGCGCCTTCAGACACCGGAGCATGAGCTGTCCCGGCTCGGGGTCGACCGACGTCGTATCGTCGAGGAGCGGATCGATCATCCGCTCCGCGTCCGACAGACGGCCTTCGGCCAGGACGCCTCTTGCTATCGCTATGGTCTTGGAATGATTCACTCGGGACGTCTCGCAGCCCTATTCTACATGAAGCCGAGCTCGAGCCGCGCTTCCTCCGACATCATGTCGGGAGTAAACGGCGGATCGAACGTCAGCTGAACCGTGCTGCCTTCCACGTCCGGTATCGTGCCGACGGCGGACTCGACCTGCTGGGGGAGGATGTCGGCAACCGGACAGTTTGGGGCCGTCAGCGTCATTTTGACGAAGACGGAGCGATCGTCGTGGACCTTGATCTCGTAGATCAACCCCAGATCGTAGATATTGACCGGGATTTCCGGGTCGTAGATCGTCTTGAGGACCTCGACGACCTCTTTTTCGATGTCGTCCTTGGATACCGCTTCGGTGTCGGTCTTCTGCTGGATGTCTTCACTCATCTTGCGCCTGCCTGATTAATGGTGTGCCTTCTGCGTATGTGCGAGCGCATACAGCTTGAGCTGCTTTACCATGGACGCGAGGCCGTTTTTGCGCGTCGATGACAGGTGTTCTTTCATCCCGATCTCATCCAGGAACGAAAGATCGGCCTCCGCCACGGCTTCCGGCGGCTGGCCGGAGAGGACGCGAACGAGGAGCGCGACGAGACCTTTCGTGATCAGGGCATCGCTGTCACCTTTGTAAAAAACGAGTCCGTCGGCCGTCTCCGGTCGAATCCATACCTGGGATTGACAGCCCTTAATCTTGTAGTCGTCCGTCTTGTACTCGTCCTCGATCGGAGGGAGGGAGTTCCCCAGCTCGATCAGGTATTCGTACTTCCCCATCCAATCGTCGAACAGATTGAATTCCTCGACGACGTCGCGGGCTCGTTCCTGGATGGTTGCCTTCTCGGCCATGCTGTCTTTGCTGATTCGTCTAGCCGAACATGTCTCGTACCTTCTTCGCTCCTTCGACCAGCCGATCGACATCCTCCCGCGTGTTGTACAGGGCCATGGAGGCGCGCACCGTGCCGGGAATACCGAACCTCCGCATGAGGGGCTCCGTGCAGTGGTGACCCGTGCGCACGGCGATGCCCATCCGGTCGAGGATCGTACCGGCGTCGTACGGGTGCACGTCTCCGATCAGGAAGGAGAGCACGCTTGCCTTATGGTCGGCCGTTCCGATGAAGCGGATGCCGTCGATCTCCGACATGCGCTCCGTGGCATACTCGAGCAGCGCGTTTTCGTGATGGCGTACGGCGGACTGGTCGAGGCCCTCCATGAAATCGATGGCCGCCCCGAGCCCGACCGCCCCGGCGATATTCGGCGTGCCCGCCTCGAATCGGTGCGGCGGATCGCTGTAGGTCGTTCTCTCGAAGGATACCGTCTCGATCATGTCGCCGCCGCCCTGGTAAGGCGGCATCGCGTCGAGGTGTTCCGACTTGCCGTAGAGGATTCCGATGCCGGTCGGACCGAACATCTTGTGCGACGAAAAGCAGTAGAAGTCGCAGTCCAGTTCCTGCACGTCGACCGGCATGTGTGGAACAGCCTGCGCGCCGTCGACGACGACGGGAATGCCCAGATCGTGAGCGGCACGGATCATTCGCCTGATCGGATTGATCGTCCCCAGCGTGTTCGACACATGGCTGAGGGCGAGCAGCTTTACGCGCTGGGGCAGGAGCCGTTCGAACTCTTCGTAGACGATCTCACCGGTATCGGAAATCGGCACGACGCGCAGCTCGGCACCCTGCTTCTCGCAAAGCATCTGCCAGGGCACGATGTTGGAATGGTGCTCCATCGTCGTGATCAGCACCACGTCACCGGCCTCGACCCGCATGGGCCCGAAGGACGAGGCCACCAGATTGATGGCTTCGGTCGTGCCGCGCGTGTAGACGATCTGACGGTCGGAGGGCGCGTTGATGAACGCCGCCGCTTTCGTGCGTGCCCCTTCGTAGGCGTCGGTGGCCCGCTGGCTCAGATAATGCACGCCGCGGTGGACGTTGCTGTTTTCTTCCGCGTAATACCGCGTGATGCGATCGATGACCGACTGCGGCTTTTGCGACGTAGCGGCATTGTCCAGATATACGAGCGGTGTCCCGTACACGTCGCGCTGCAGGATCGGAAACCGGGTCCGAATGCCGGCGGCGTCGAAGCGTACGGCGGCCGTAGCCGAATCGGCGTTTTTGCTGCGCGTCTTCGTCGTACTCATGGTATCCTGGTCCGTCAATGGTTTACCATCCGAATCGGTTGGACACGCGCTTGTCGAGCAGGCGGCGGAGCGGTTCGACGCGCACCTTCTCGATGACGTCCCCGGCAAAGGCGTGAAGCAGCATGCCGCGCGCCACGTTTGCGGGCAGTCCCCGGGAGCGAAGATAGAACAGCGCCTCGCGGTCGAGCTGTCCCGTCGTGGCACCGTGGCTGCACTTCACGTCGTCGGCGTAGATCTCGAGCTCGGGCTTGGAGTTCATCGTTGCCTCCTTGGTCAGGAGAATGCTCTTGTTCTCCTGAAACGCATTGATGCGCTGTGCGTCCTGTCGAACGAACACCTTACCGTTGAACACGCCGGTGGACTGATCGTCCAGCACGCCCTTATACAGTTCGTTGCTCTCGCAGTCCGGCTTGGCATGGTCGACGTGCGTGTGATTGTCGACGTGCGTCGTGCCACTGGAAAGAAAGAGTCCGTACAGATGGGTTTCGCAGTGCGCCGCGTCCGGCAATACGTTCATGTTGTTGCGGATGACGTCGCCGGAAAGCGTTACGGTAGCCGCCGTAAAGACGCTCGAGCCTTTCTGGTACACGTTGGTGTTGGTTACGAGTGAGGCTTCATCCCCCTGATCCTGGAGGAGGTAGTAATCGACGACGGCGCGTTCGCCGACGTGGACTTCCGACACCGCGTTCGTGAAGGTCCGCCCGCCGCCGAGCAAAACGGATGTTTCGACGATTTTTGCCTGCGCGTTCTCCTCAAAGACGAATAGATTGCGCGGCTGCAGGAACAGGTCCTCATCCACCTTTTGCACGTTGATCACGTGAACCGGCTTTTCAAGCGCATGCCCCTTCGGAACGTACAGAAAGAGTCCATCTACCGTGAAGGCCGTATTGAGCGCCGTGAAGACCTCCTCGTCGTAGTGGGCATAGCGCCCGAAGTAGGTTTCCAGGAGGTCGCCGTGCGTCTCACCGGCCGATTCGAGGCTCTCGATGATCACGCCGTCCGGAACGTCACCGAGGTTTGAGAGCCGCTGCGAGAACCGGCCGTTGACGAGCACGACGAGATGGGCGTCGAGGCCCGGAATGGCGAACGGTTCGAGATCTACGGCGTCGATCTCCATGAACGGCGGTAGGGCGCGCACCTGGAAGTCGTGCGTGAGCACGTCGCCGATGTTGGTGTATTTCCAGGCTTCGTCCTTTCGTGCGGGAAAGCCCATCTTCTCGAACTGCTCGATCGCCTTCGTCCGCAGCGTACGGAGCTTCGTATTCGTGCCGTTCAGCGTACGTCCGACGTTCGACTCGAAGGCCGTTACAAACTGCTTTTCGAGATTTCTATCTTGCGTGGTATTCGACATTTCCGTCCAGTAGTTCAGAACAAGCTTGTGACGTCCGATGCGGCCGGTGTTACGCGACGGCCACCTCCTCGCGGATCCAATCGTACCCCTTGTCTTCGAGCTCGTGTGCGAGCTGCTTGTCGCCCGAGCGAACGATGCGCCCGTCGACCATCACGTGGACCACGTCCGGGATGATGTAATCCAGCAAACGCTGATAGTGCGTGATGATGACGAAGGAGCGGTCGTTGCCGCGCAGCTGATTCACCCCGTCCGCGACGGTACGGAGCGCGTCGATGTCCAGTCCGGAGTCCGTCTCGTCCAGGATGGCCAGCGTCGGACCGAGCATGGCGAGCTGGAAGATTTCGTTTCGCTTTTTCTCGCCGCCCGAGAAGCCTGCGTTGACCGACCGGCTCATCAGCTGGGGGTCGAGTTCGACCAGCGCGGCCTTCTCGCGCATGAGCTTGAGAAAGTCGGCGGCCCCAATGGGATCCTCACCCCGATGCTCGCGCTGCTCGTTGACGGCCTGGCGCAGGAAGTTGTTCATGCTCACGCCCGGCAGCTCGACGGGATACTGAAACGCGAGAAATATGCCCGCGAGGGCCCGTTGGTCCGGTTCCATCTCCAGCAAATCTTCCCCCTGATAGGAGACGGTGCCGCGGGTCACCTCGAACTCTTCACGTCCGGCGAGCACCGAAGCGAGCGTACTTTTCCCGGAACCGTTTGGGCCCATGATGGCGTGAATCTCTCCCGATTTAACCGACAGATCCACACCCTTCAGGATCTCCTCATCCTCGATCCGTGCGTGCAGGTCCTTAACTTCAAGTAGTGCCATGTTTCTATCTTTTGTGCGTTGGTATTCGAATGTCTTGCGGGTGAGCGATGACCCTTGACCGGTGTTTTCGGAGGAGCGCATCAATATGAACACCATCCACCGTCAACCCAACAACTAACCGACCGACCCTTCCAGTTCGATTTCCAGTAGCTTCTGCGCCTCGACGGCAAACTCCATCGGGAGTTTGGAGAGGATGTCCTTGCAGAAGCCGTTGACGATCAGCTTGATGGCCTGCTCTTCACCGATTCCGCGCTGGAAGCAGTAAAAGAGCTGGTCTTCACCCACTTTCGAGGTCGTGGCTTCGTGCTCGACCTGTGCCGTGGGGTTCTTGATCTCGATGTACGGGAACGTATGGGCCCCGCATCGATCGCCCAGCAGCATGGAGTCGCACTGGGAGAAGTTGCGCGCGTTCTCCGCGCCTTTATTGATCTTCACCAGGCCGCGGTACGAGTTGTTACTGAACCCGCCCGAGATGCCCTTGGAGATGATCGTACTCTTTGTGTTCTTGCCGATGTGGGTCATCTTCGTGCCGGTGTCGGCCTGCTGATGGCCCTTCGTGAAGGCCACGGAATAGAACTCGCCGACCGAATAGTCGCCCTTCAGAATCACGCTGGGATATTTCCAGGTAATCGCCGAGCCCGTCTCGAGCTGCGTCCACGAGATCTTGGCGTGGTCCCCCTTACAGATGCCGCGCTTCGTTACGAAGTTGTAGACGCCGCCTTTCCCGTCGGCGCTGCCGGGATACCAGTTCTGAATCGTCGAATACTTGACCTCGGCGTCTTTCTCGGCGACGATCTCGACGACGGCCGCGTGGAGCTGATGCTCTTCGCGCATCGGCGCCGTGCAGCCCTCGAGATAACTTACGTAGCTGCCCTCTTCCGCGACGATGAGCGTGCGCTCGAACTGCCCGGTACCCGCCTGATTGATGCGGAAATACGTCGAGAGCTCCATCGGGCAGCGGACGCCCTTGGGGATGTAGCAGAAGGAGCCGTCGCTGAACACGGCCGCATTGAGCGCCGCGTAGAAATTGTCCGTGTACGGCACGACCGAGCCCATGTACTTCCGTACGAGCTCGGGATGATCCTGAACGGCCTCCCCGAACGAGCAAAAAATAATGCCCTTTTCAGCGAGCTCTTTCTTGAAGGTAGTGTGGACCGAGACACTGTCCAGCACGGCGTCTACCGCGACGCCGGCAAGCTTAGCTTGTTCACCGAGAGGGATGCCCAGGCGCTCGAACGTCTCGAGCAGCTCCGGATCCACCTCGTCGAGGCTGTCGTATCGCGGCTTCTTGCTCGGCGAGGAGTAGTACGTGATATCCTGGAAGTCGGGCGTCTCATAGTCGAGATGCGCCCACTGCGGATACCGGTCCGGGTCCTCCGCGAGCGTCTTCCAGTACCGGTACGCGCGAAGGCGCCAGTCGAGCAGCCACTCGGGCTCCTCCTTCTTGGCCGAAATGATCCGGACGACATCCTCACTGATGCCCTTGGGAATCGTGTCGGCCTCTACCTTCGTCTCCCAGCCGTATTTGTAGTCGCTCTCCGCGACGTCCTGCAGATATTGCGTCTCCGTGGTAGGCATACTCTTAGTCGTTTAATGAGGCGACGTTTAATGAGGCGATGCGTCGGGCACGTGCCGGCCCGCCGCCGGGCTCCATTGTCACGCAATTGTCACGCAATTGACACGCACATTGCGTGGCGTACGCCGTGTAGCGTACACCGTGCAGCGTATAGTGTATGGCCGTCGACGGTGTACCGTACCGCGTACCGTACACCGTACCGTATCGCACCCTGCGCTCGGTTTCTGAGCGAACCTGATTGTAAACAATCGTTGACACGATATCAATCTGTCAACGGACGATTACAACCCTATTCACTCCCTCTTCGTTCCGGTCTTGACGAAGGATTGACACGGCGGCTGTGAAACCTGACGGGCAACGCCGCATTACCACCATTCCGAGGTGCCGCACAGGAACGATTTCTAACGCACGTATGGAAACGATCCACATCACAGCCCGCGCTCTTCAGCAGATTCGCTCCATAGCCGGTCAGGAGGGCGTCGACCTGTCGACCAGCATGCTTCGCGTAGCCGTCGTGCCGGGCGGTTGTTCGGGGCTGACGTACGACCTGGGCTGGGATACGACCGAGCAAGACAGCGATCGCATCGCTGAGGTCGACGACATTCGCGTCGTGCTCGACAAGCGGAGCGCGCTGTACCTCTCCGGAACGGAGCTGGACTTCTCGGATGGACTCGACGGGGAGGGGTTTCACTTCATGAATCCGCAGGCGTCGAGGACGTGTGCATGCGGAGAGTCCTTCGGCCTTTAGAGGCCGTCCTTATTCCCGCGTCCACGTCACGCGTTCGCCTTCGACGAGGCCGTAGGTGTCGGCGAAGCCGGCCGGGACTTCGATGACGTAGCGCGCGGGCGCGTCGGACGGGATGGGGTCCGTGCTGAACGGCCGGGCGTATCTGTCGACGTCGACGATCTGGGAGTCCTCGTTCACGAAGAGGAGATCCAGAGCGATCGGCGTATTGGACATCCAGAAGCTCTGCCGTTCCTGCCGGTCGAAGATGAAGAACATCCCGCTTCGATCGGGCAGTGACGTACGCTGCATCAAGCCGCGCTGACGCGCCGAATCGGTTTCGGCGATCTCGATATCGATCGTAACCACCTCAGCGTCGCCGCGCAGGAACGACAGGTCGCCGTCGTCACGGAAGGAGATGGTCGACTCCGGAGCGGAATCGCGCGGGGAGGGCTCCTCGCCACCGCATCCAACCGTATATCCGATGATACCTCCGATAAGCAGTACGTTGAGCAGCAGCGGCCAGGCAGGCTTCATGATCCGGTAGTGGTCGTCGATCGGGTCCACGTGATGCGCGTGCCGCCGGGAAGGTCCGTCCGCTGCGCATACCCGGCGCGGACCTCGACGACGTATTTCTTGGGGGCGGCCGGACGGATGATCTCCTCCGAGTAGGGAGTCGTTCGCTCGACGATGTTGATGATCTGGGAGTCGGGAGCGACGAACATGATGTCGAGCGGCAGCGGCGTGTTGCGCATCCAGAAACCGGACGTGTCCGTTTCCTCCATGATGAAGAACATGCCGCTCTTCGGAGGCAGGCTGCGGCGCCCCATCAGTCCACGCGTCCGCGCCTCATCGGTCTCGGCGATCTCGATCTGAATCGCGTCGAGCGTGTCGCCCGCCGGGCCGATGAAGGTGAGGGTACCGTCGGATCGAAACGGGATGTCCGTCCGGATGGTCGGCAGGTCGTCGTCCCGCGACCTGCAGCCGCCGAGCAGGAGCATGGCCAGGGCCAGCACCGCCCCGGTCCGCCTGGCCGTCAGTCCAGCAAAAGTCGTGTCGTAATCGCGTCGCATAAAAGCATTCCCGAATCGGTGAGCCGCACGTGGCGGTCTCCCATCGCATCTATATAGCCTTCGTCTTCCAGATCGGCGAGAGCGGGCTCCTTCTCGTAGAGCAGGTCCACGCCGTACTTCGTCTCCAGGTAGTCGAGATCGAGTCCGTCCGACGTCCGAAGCCGCAGCAGAATATACTCATTCGCCAGCATGTCCAGCGACATCGCCTCCTTGCCGCCTATGGGTACGTTGTGCTGCTGCAGGAGCGCCTCGTACCGCCGGAGGTTGGCCTCGTTGAACCACCGCTCGGCGGGCAGGCCCGTCCACCAGAACGAATGGGCGGAAGGTCCGAATCCGAGATAGTTGCTGTGATTCCAGTAGATCTGGTTGTGCTGCGAACGCGCATTCGGCTTTGCGAAGCTGGACACCTCGTAGTGCTCGTATCCGTGTTCCCGCAGGAACTCCATCGTGAACCGATATCGCGCTTCGAGCTCCTCGTCCGGTGCAGGATGAACGAGTCCGCGCTCGACCATTTTGTAGAGCGGCGTACGTTCCTCGACGGTGAGGCTGTACGTCGAGATATGTGGGACGCCGAGTCGGACGAGCTTCTGGACGTTCGCGTACCAGTATTCCTCGGGCTGGTCCGGGATACCGAAGATGAGGTCGGCCGAGAACGTATCGAAGCCCGCTGCCGCCACGTATTCCAGCGACGCCTCCGCCTGTTCGGGCGTGTGACTCCGGTTCATGAACTCGAGATCGCTCGGATAGAACGACTGAATGCCGATGCTGAGGCGGTTGATCCCGATGGACCGAAGTCCGTCCAGATACTCCGGCGTCGCATCATCCGGATTCATTTCAAGGGTCGTCTCGCGGACTCCGTCCGTATCGAAGTGCTGGTGGATGGTCTGAAGGATACGGGCCAGATCCTCGAGGGAGAGCAGGGAGGGCGTCCCGCCGCCCAGGTAGATCGTCTCCACGGGTTCACGATCGGCGTAGTGGGAAGCGTAGAATTCCAGCTCCGTGCCGAGGGCGTTGACGAAGGATCCGTGCGAGCGCCGCGTCGTCGTGAAATAGAAGTCGCAGTAGACGCAGCGCTGCGTGCAAAAGGGAATATGGAGATACAGGCCGGCCATGTGCGGATCTCCAAACGCCGGACTCGACGCGATTGTTTTCGCGTTCACCGTTGCAGCCCCGTTTTCGCGCACACCGGCGCACGCCCGTTACAGAATGATCCCGAAGCGCAGCGGTACGGCCAGGTCCACGCCCTCACGCCCGATCACCAGGGCCGGGTCGATCTCGTAGTAGAACGAGGATTCCTGGAGAGCGTGCGCCCGGCCCAGGCCGACGTGCAGCGTCGGCCCGCCTTCGCCTCCACCAACGGGAATGTAGCCGCCGAGTCCGAACAGAACGTACCCGACCCGATTGCGGCTGGGGGGAAGCGTCACGATGGCGGAAATCTGCGGGTCGAGGATGTAATCGGCATTTTGGCGTCCACCCAGGACGAAGCCCGTGATGCCGAAATCGGCCGCTGCCGAAATGTCGGCATTGATCGGTATCGAGAGGCGCCCTCTCAGTCCGACCCCGAGTCCGTCAGCCGTGCTCGCCATCGTATTGAAGCCGAGCCCGACGCGCGAATTGGCGGGCTGGGCGGACGCGGGCCGGACGCATGCCGCGGCCACGGCGACGAGGAGAAGTACGCGAAGAAGCTTCATGATGAACTATGGAATGGGGAAGGATGACGACGCATCGTACGTCGGACGGATTGTTTGCGCAAATCTTCGTTTAATACCGGGGATGGGTCGTGCCGGGCCGCGCGACAAAATAGCGGAAATTAGGGTCAGCGTTTGCGGCAAGGGACCCGGATGCAGCCGATCCATTCTCGTACGTACGAACCTACCTCTGACGACCATGGCCAGGCCACGCATGGATCCCGACGACGCCTACCTGTTCGAGTCGATGCTGAGCGCGGAGGAGCGGCAGATCGTGGAGTCGGCCCGCGAGTACGCGCAGGCGAAACTCGAGCCGCGCGCGCTCGAGGGCAATCAGAAGGCGATATTTCATGAGGCCATTCCGCGAGAGATGGGAGAGCGGGGCTTCCTCGGTCCGACCCTCCCGACGGAGTACGGGGGTTCGGGGCTGAGCGCTATGGCATATGGACTCATTGCCCGGGAGCTCGAGCGGGTCGATTCCGCCTACCGATCGTTCGCGTCCGTGCAATCGTCGCTGGTCATGTATCCGATCCATGCCTTCGGGACCGAGGAACTGCGCGAGCGGTTCCTGCCCGGTCTGGCCGGCGGCGAGCTGATCGGATGCTTCGGGCTCACCGAGCCGGATCATGGTTCGGATCCGGGATCGATGACGGCGACGGCGGTGCGAACGGACGGCGGATGGATCCTCAACGGCAGGAAACGGTGGGCCACCAATTCGCCGATCGCCGACGTGGCCGTCGTATGGGCGAAGGCCCGCGAGACGAGAGGCGACGAAGGGTTCGTACGCGGATTCGTTCTGGAGCGGGGCATGGAGGGGTTCTCCACACCCGTCATCGGCAACAAGATGTCGTTCCGCGCGGCGGCCACGGGTGAGATCGTGATGGAGGATGTATTCGTGCCCGCCGCGAACGCCTTTCCCGATATCGAGGGACTCCGAGGTCCGTTCGAATGCCTCAACAGTGCCCGGTTCGGCATCGCCTTCGGGGTGCTGGGGGCGGCGGAAGACTGCTACCGGCGGGCCCGCGGCTACGTGTTGGACCGCGAGCAATTCGGCTATCCGCTCGGCGCCATGCAGCTGATCCAGACGAAGCTGGCGCACATGGTGACGGAAATCACGCAGATGCAGCTGCTTGCGTGGCGGCTGGGTCGGTTGAAGGACGAAGGCAAGCTCGTTCCGTCCATGGTATCGCTCGCCAAGCGCAACAATTGCGGCAAGGCGCTCGAGATCGCGCGTATGGCGCGGGACATGCTGGGCGCCAACGGCATCACGGGGGAATACCGGGTGATCCATCACATGGTGAATCTGGAGAGCGTAAATACGTACGAGGGGACGTACGATATCCACGGGCTCATCCTGGGCCGCGAGCTGACGGGCATTCAGGCGTTCGTGCCGCGGGGTAACGACGTGGCGTGAAGGTGGGTGGCACCGCGCCGGAACGTTTCACATGTCGTGCAGCGCAGGTTGACGCAACCGTGGCTCCGCCGTAACGTAACGAGGAAAGCACGTCGAGTCGCGCCGTATATCGCGCTGTATGTCGGCGGTCGAGCATTCCGACGTCGGTCACCGAGCCGATCCGCGCCTTACTTCCTTTCATATCCCATCTTATTCGCCATGGACGAAGTTCTCATCGTCGCCATCATCTTCGGATCGCTCCTGGGCATGCTGAAGCTCTGGCTGGACTACCGCAGGGACAGGAATCAGGTCACGCCGCCCGCCTCGGGAGCGGAACCGAGTATCACGACCAGCGAGCTGAAGGCCCTGGTGGCCGATGCCGTCGAGGAGGTCGTGGACCGCCGGTTTGACCAGCTCGAACGGCGGCTCGAAAAGCGAGACCGTTCACAACTCCTGCCGGGACGCACGTCGGCATTCGACGATGTGGAGCTCGACCATCCCGCTCCGCCCCTGGTAGCGAGAGACCGAGACGCAGCGCGGTAGCGCCGCGTAATCGGTACCCCGAAAAGCAAACAGCCTCTCCCGCGTTCCGCGAGAGAGGCTGATGCCGTAGATTCGACGTCTCGTACCGCGACCGTAGCCGGTCGCGGTGGCCGGACTACTTCCGTAGTGCGGCCTGCGCCGCCGCCAGTCGCGCGATGGGCACGCGGAAAGGCGAGCAGGAGACGTAGTTCAGTCCGACGTTGTAGCAGAACTCCACCGAGGACGGCTCGCCGCCGTGCTCGCCGCAGATGCCGACCTTCAGGTCGCTCCGCGTCGCACGCCCGCGCTTGGTCCCGAGTTCGACGAGCTGGCCGACGCCTTTCCGGTCGATGGCCTGGAACGGATCGTCGGGCAGGATCTTGTTCTCGACGTAGAACGGCAGGAATGTGCCGGCATCGTCGCGGCTGTAGCCGAAGGTCATCTGCGTAAGGTCGTTCGTACCGAACGAGAAGAACTGGGCTTCCCTTGCGATTTCGTCGGCGATGAGTGCCGCGCGCGGAATCTCGATCATCGTACCGATCAGATACTCGACGCGGGCGCCCTTTTCCTTGAAGACGTCTTCCGCCGTCGCTTCGATGAGGGCCTTCTGGTTGGAAAACTCCTCGAGCGTACCGATCAGCGGGACCATGATTTCGGGCTGGACGTCGACGCCGTCTTCGCTAAGCTCGACGGCCGCTTCCAGAATCGCGCGGGCCTGCATTTCCGTGATCTCCGGATAGCTGATGCCCAGGCGGCATCCGCGGTGGCCCAGCATCGGGTTGAACTCGTGCAGGGCTTCGACTTTGGCTTTGACCACGTCGATGGAAACGCCCAGATTCGAGGCCATCTCCTCCTGCCCCGCTTCGTCGTGGGGCAGGAACTCGTGCAGGGGCGGATCCAGGAGGCGCACCGTGACGGGCTTCCCGGCCATCGCCTTAAAGATGCCGATGAAATCCTCCTTCTGATAGGGAAGAAGCTTGCCCAGCGCCTTTCTGCGGTCCTCTTCCGACCCGGCGAGAATCATTTCGCGCACGGCCTGGATACGGTTGCCTTCAAAGAACATGTGTTCGGTGCGGCAGAGGCCGATGCCCTCGGCCCCGAACTCGATGGCCTTTCGAGCATCGCCCGGCGTATCGGCATTCGTCCGCACGCCCATATCGCGGTAGGAATCGACCCACTCCATGAACTCCGCGAAGGAGCCGCTGAGCTGGGCCTCGACGAGCGGCTGTTTGCCTGTGACGACTTCGCCCGTCGTACCGTTGATCGAAATCCAGTCGCCTTCCCTGACGGTGACCTCGCCGTTCGTGAATGTCTTCTCGCGGTAGTTGATGACGATGTCGGAACAGCCGGCGACGCACGGCTTGCCCCATCCGCGGGCCACGACGGCAGCGTGCGACGTCATGCCGCCGCGGGACGTAAGAATGCCTTCCGCGGCGTCCATACCGCCGACGTCTTCCGGACTCGTTTCGATGCGGACCAGGATGACCTGTTTGCCCTCCGCCTTCCACGCTTCGGCTTCGTCAGCCGTAAAGATCACTCTACCGACCGCTGCGCCGGGGGAGGCCGGGAGTCCCTGTCCGATGACGTCGTCTTTGTACGCCTCCACGTTCTCGAACTGCGGGTGAAGGAGTTGATCGAGATGATTCGGCTCGACGAGGTCGCGGATGGCGAATTCCTTGTCGACGAGGCCTTCTTTCACCATGTCCACGGCGATGCGAATGGCCGACGTGCCGGTTCGCTTCCCGTTGCGCGTCTGCAGGATGAAGAGACGCCCGTGCTGGACCGTGAACTCGATGTCCTGCATGTTCTTATAGTGCTTTTCGAGGCGGTTCGTCACCTCGACCAGCTCCTTGTAGGCCTGCGGGAATTCATCCGCCATCTCCTGGATGTCTTCCGGCGTACGGATGCCCGCTACCACGTCTTCGCCCTGGGCATTGACGAGGAACTCGCCGTACAGCTTGTTCTCACCGGTGGAAGGGTTCCGTGTAAAGCATACGCCCGTGCCGCTGTCGTCGCCCATGTTGCCGTAGACCATCGCCTGCACGTTGACCGCCGTTCCGAGGAGGCCCGTGATTTTGTTAATCCGGCGGTATTTGACGGCCCGGTCGGTATCCCACGAGGCGAAGACGGCGTTGACGGCGAACGTGAGCTGCTCGCGGGGATCTTCCGGAAACATGTGGCCGGTGCCCTTGCGATAGATCGCCTTGTAGCGATCGACGAGCATCTTGAGGTCCTCTCCCGTCAGTTCGACGTCGTTCTCGACGCCGCGCTCGTTCTTCAGCTTCTCGATGGCTTCTTCGAACCGCTCGTGGGCTACACCCATGACGACGTTGCCGAACATGTCGATGAAGCGGCGATAGGCGTCGTAGGCAAAGCGGACGTTGTCGGTCCGCTTGGCCAGGCCCTCGACGACGTCATCGTTCATGCCCAGGTTGAGGACCGTGTCCATCATACCCGGCATCGAAACGGCCGCGCCGCTCCGTACGGAGACCAGCAGCGGATTCTCCGCATCGCCGAGCGTGGCATCCATTTCCGCTTCGAGGCGCGCGACGGCCTCATCGACCTGCTCTTCGAGACCCGCCGGCCATTCGCGGCCCTTGGAAGAGAAGTAATGACAGGCCTCCGTAGAAATCGTGAAACCGGCAGGAACCGGCAGACCGATCGAACTCATCTCCGCCAGGTTTGCACCTTTGCCGCCCAGCAGGGGCTTCATGCTTCGGTCGCCCTCTGCCGTACCACCTCCAAAACTGTATACGAATTTGGTCGAGTCGGCGGCCGCAGCCTGTCCGTTTCCTTTTACTTGCGTTTCCATATGCAAATGATCCTGATGAGTGTCTCTAAAGGCGAAGACGTCGCACCGTGTCGACGTCGCAATGCAGTCTTGTATACCGTCGTCTGATGGTGTTTGGTGTAGGACCGAGTGATCAGCCGTGCGTCTGCCGTCGCAGTGGCTCCATGGGGCATGCCCCGGCGCTGCAAAGAGCAAGGGACCGCGATTACAGAGGCAATGCGATGGGCCGCACCGTTGTTGTGAACCGTTGTTGTGAACCCTTGGTGTGAATCCTAAGCCGGGCCGATGGCGCCGTGCCGTACTTCCGGCGTTCAACAACCAATGTAATTGGACGGCATCAGAACACGTCGAGTTCTTGCATTTCGGTTAATCCCGTATAAACAATGAGTCCAGACAGCGTTGCCGACGCGGCCACGACGCCGATGCCGGCCAGCATGCCGCCTCCGACGAAGCGTCCGATTCGAGATAGGGCACGCGAGATACCGGGGGCGCCGCCGACATCTCCCCGGGCCGTCTCGACGAGTCCGATGCCGACTACCGAGCCCGCCGCAACACCGAATAACAGTGCCGAGCCGGCGATCACTTGCTTCCTTCCCATATCCAATCTTCCCACGCTGTTGCACGGACGGCTCCGTCACCGTGACGGCCGGAGCCAGGATGATGAATTTACAAAGCGCTGCCCACATTGGCGAACGCAGTCGGGACGAAAGATCGAAGGACGCGGCGAATCCACCGTTTTATCAAATCGAATCGATCCGGCCCGAATGCTTTCGAACCGGCCGCCGAAGGGAACGCCGTGCAGATCTGGCGCGGAGAAAGAGCACACCGGACCGCCGGCAGCGTGAAACGACGTGAGGAACGATGTGTGGTGCAGCGCGTGTGATTGCGGCACCGATGAAATTCGGGCTTCGGCCGGGTGACGAAACGCGTTCGCCCGTGTCTGTGTACCTAGGGTAGCTTACGCGTCAAACGTCGACCCGGATGCCATCTTCGACCGATCGGCGAGCTGCAGATCCCACTTATTTATATAGGAAACGTCTTTTCTTATGAAGCGACTGGTTGTCGTCGAGTCCCCGACTAAGGCACGAACGATTCGCAACTTCCTTCCCTCGGATTTCCAGGTGGAGGCGAGCATGGGGCACGTTCGCGATCTGCCGGCGTCGGCGTCTGAGATACCGGAGAATTTGAGGGATACGGATTGGGCGCGGCTCGGTGTAAACGTAAGAGACAGCTTCCAGCCCATCTACGTCGTCCCGGGTGACAAACAGAAGGTAGTTCGCCAGCTCCGCACCGCCTTGAAGTCCGCCGAAGAGCTTTACATCGCGACGGATGAAGACCGCGAGGGCGAATCGATCGGCTGGCACCTCGTGGAGGTTCTTTCGCCGGACGTTCCCGTGCGTCGCATGGTCTTTCACGAGATCACGCGGGAAGCCATCCAGCGTGCGCTGGAGGAGACCCGCGATATCGACCAGAGTCTGGTCGACGCGCAGGAGACCCGCCGCATTCTCGACCGATTGGTAGGTTACAGCCTTTCGCCGCTGCTGTGGAAGAAGATCGCACCGCGTCTCTCGGCCGGTCGCGTGCAGAGCGTAGCCGTCCGTCTTCTCGTTCTTCGGGAGAAGGAGCGGATGGCCTTCGTGCCGGCGAAGTATTTCGATCTCAAGGCGGAACTCGACAAGGACGGCGCTGGCTTCGAAGCCGTCATGACGCACTACGGCGGCACGCGCCTGGCCACCGGGAAGGATTTCGACGACAATACGGGGCGGCTCAAGGAAAGCCTGGCGGCGGGTGAAGACGTCTTACTCTGGAGTGAGGAGGATGCCCAGAGTCTCGCCGAACGACTGCCCAGCGAAACGTGGCGCGTCGTCAACATCGACGACCGCATTTCGACCCGGTCGCCCTACGCTCCGTTTATTACGTCCACGCTCCAGCAGGAGGCGAACCGCAAGCTCAATCTGTCGGCCCGCCAGACGATGCAGGTCGCGCAGCGGCTGTATGAGAACGGGTACATCACCTATATGCGTACCGACTCCACGCAGCTTTCGAAGGAAGCCGTCTTCGGGAGCCGCCGCGCCGTCGAACAGCGCTACGGAAAGGACTATTTGAGTCCGTCTCCCAAGCAGTACCGCGGCAAGGTGGCCAACGCGCAGGAAGCGCACGAGGCGATCCGGCCGGCCGGCCGTGATATGAAGACGAAGGACGAGCTGACGCTGACGGGTATCGAGGGCGCGCTGTACGATCTGATCTGGAAGCGAACGGTGGCCAGTCAGATGGCGGATGCCCGCCTGCGCCTCATCACCGCACATATCGAAGCCGGAGAGGGCGACGAGGCGGCTCGCTTCCGCGCATCCGGACGGACGGTCGAGTTTCCCGGCTTTTTCCGGGCCTATGTAGAAGGCTCCGACGATCCGGAGGCCGCGCTCGAAAATCGCGACCAGCCGCTGCCCGAGCTGGCCGAAGGCGATCGGCCGGACTGCAAGAAGGTGGACGTTTCGAGCCACGAGACGAAGCCTCCGTCCCGCTATACGGAAGCAACGCTGGTGCGTATCCTAGAGAAGGAAGGCATCGGGCGGCCAAGCACGTATGCTTCCATCATCGATACGGTGGTCGGACGCGGGTACGTGCGGAAGCACGGCTCGCAGCTCATCCCGACCTTCACGGCGTTTGCCGCCACGCATCTGCTGGAAGATCAGTTCGAGCAGCTGGTAGACGTCGGTTTCACGGCTGAAATGGAACAGATCCTCGACGATATTGCGGCCGGGAAGCGTCAAGCCACGCCGTACCTCAAGAAATTTTTCCTTGGCGAGAAGGGACTCGAGCACCAGGTGGAGACCGGTCTCGACAAGATCGATGCCCGGAAGGTATCTACGATCGAGTCCCCTAAGTGGAACGGGTACGTCGTGCGCGTCGGCAAGTACGGTCCATACGTGGATGGAGAGCTGGACGGCGAGCGGGCCACGGCTTCGCTGCCGGACGAGCTGGCACCCGGTGATCTGACGAAGGAGGACTTAAAGGAACTCCTCGAAGCCGGCAACGCCGCGGATCGCGAACTCGGCACGCATCCGGAGACGGGCATGAAGGTGCTCGTCAAGGAAGGCCCGTATGGGCCGTACGTTCAGCTGGGCGACGATGACGAGCAGAAGGGGAAGCCCAAACGTATTTCTTTGCCGAAAGGCCTGCAGCCTTCCGAGATCGATCGCCAGACGGCGATCGATCTGTTGGCCCTGCCCCGAACGCTGGGCGAGCATCCGGACACCGGGAAGCCGATCAAGGCCAACATCGGCCGCTACGGTCCCTACGTGCAGCACGAACGGACGTACGCATCGCTCAAAGGTGAGGACGACGTGCTGACGGTCGACCTGGATCGCGCGCTCAAGCTACTCGCCGAGAAAACGAAGAAGTCCGGCGCGCTGCGCAAAGTGGGCGACCATCCGGAGACGGGGGATCCGATCGAGGTGTGGAAGGGTCGGTACGGCCCGTATGTGAAGTACGTCAAGACGAACGCCTCCCTGCCGAAGGATACCGAGCCCGAAGACGTTACGCTCGAGCTGGCCCTGGAGCTGATCGAGAAGAAACAGAGCAAAAAGGGCGGGCGCCGGCGGAAGAAATAGGATAGGTGATGCATACGGGCGACGTATCATGCGAACGTGTGCCGCATGCGACCTGGGGTATTGCGACCGAAGGAATTGCGATCATGGGATATTGCGGCCGAGGGTATTGTGACGATGGGGAATTGCGGCCGAGGGTATTGTGACCTAGCATATATAGCGTACGTGGAATCTCTCACTTCCGGTTCGTAGCACTATGTTTCCCGACATGTGGGTCTTCATTGTTGCGATCACCGGCATCATCTTCGGCTCGTGGGCTCTGGTGAGCGTGACCCGCGCCGTCGTGTCGTATCTCCAGGGAAGCCAGGAGAATGCCAGCATGACGACCAGCGAGCTTGCCGCCGTGGTACGCAACGCTGTCGAAGAGGCCGTGCGGCCGCTCGAAGAGAAGGTGGACCGGCTCGAAGAGCAGCAAAAGCGACTCACGTCGTCCGCCCCCGGAGAGGCGTCGAAACAGCTCGGCGTGCCGCCGGAGCACGCCGAACGCTAGAACCGGTCTCATCCCGGGCGTGACTTCTGCCCGCCCGCCCGTGCTGTGCTTTTCGGCCATTCGAGGCATGCTTTGCGCCTATCGGGGGCGTACCTTTCGCTTATCTGTCCAGGGCGTGCTATCTGCCTACGTCCCGGACGCCTCGCTGGATCGAATCCAGAATATTCAGATAGCTTCCATAGCGCTGTTCGGAAATGTCGCCGTTCTCTACGGCTTCCTTGACGCCGCACCCCGGCTCGTGGTCGTGGGTGCACGTAGGGAAGCGGCAGCGTTCGATGTGCGGTAGGAATTCTACAAAGTAGTGAGATAGCTCCCACTCCTCGACGTTCAGCACGCCGAACTCACGGATGCCGGGCGTGTCTGCGATGTAACCGCCTCCCGAGAGGGGGAAGAGGGCCGCATACGTCGTCGTGTGACGCCCCTTCCTCGTCTTCTCACTCACCTCCGCCGTACGAATATCCAGCTCCGGCTCTATGACGTTGAGCAGCGACGACTTTCCGACGCCGGAGGGTCCCGTCAGGACGCTCGTCCGGTTTTGAAGCCGTTGACGAAGCACGTCGACGCCTTCACCCGTTTCGGCGCTGGTCTGAAGCACGGGGTAACCCAGGCCCTCGTACAGGGATCGAAGCTCGTCGAGACGCTCGCGGTCCTTCTCCCGAGCCAGATCCATTTTGTTGATGACGATGCCCGCCCGGATGCTGTTGGCTTCCGTCGTAACGAGCACCCGATCGATGAAACCGGGGTTCGGCTTGGGAAGGCGGACGGACTGGATGATCCAGACGGCGTCTATGTTCACGACGATGACCTGCTCGCGTCCGACACGGCGCCCGGCCGCTCGCCGGCTGAGCTGGTTCATCCGCTCGTGAATCTCGGTGATGTAGCCCGTATCGTCGTCACCGAGGCGGATCGTTACGCGGTCGCCCACGGCTACGGGGTTCGTCTCGTCACCTTCCGCCAGGCGAAATTTCCCGCGGATCTTCGACGGCACGACCTCGTCGCCGACGCGGACGTCGTACCAGCTGCCCGTGGACCGGATCACGACGCCTTCCGCATAGCCTTCGTCGGGCGCACGCGGATCATCGGATCGCGTCTCGTTCGATTCCATCATGCGGCAGCGGCTAGACAATATGCGTGTGAAACCTGCCGGTACATCTCTCGTCTACTCAAAAGGTTCAAGGTCTTTAATTTACAACGCGTACGTGCGTACAGATCCGAGGGTGTCATCATGAGTGACCGAGAGCAGGAGCGAAAGGAGAACTATCAGCGGGTTCGGTCGGACTTCGACGAGCTGAATTCGGAAGAGAAGGTCGTGTTTCTACTGGAAGCTACCGTGACGACCCTGGCTCGCGGGATCGATGCGTTCGGCCGGGCCGTGTCCGACGAGCTGAACAACGCATTCAGCAAACGCGCCGAGAAGAAGTCGCGGGAGGAGAACGCCGATGGCGCGGCGCCCGAAACGGAAAAGGCGCCGTCGAACGTCCACGCATCGACCGGCGGAACCGACACGTCGGCAGCGGACGCGTCGGATGACGACGCTCCCTCCGATTCAGCGTCCGACCCTTCAGCCGACGCGGACGAGAAGCCATGAACGATTCTGAAGATCGGCGCATCGAATACGAGGAGCTCAACCTGCTCGGAAAGGCCGTCTTGCTCGGCGGCGTCGCCGTACGCGCCGCCGCCGGTGCCATCGACGCCACGGTACGGCGGGCGGCCGACGTATACGTCGACGCGGAGAAAGCCTTTCGCGAAGGACTCGATCCGAACATCGACGAGGCAAAAATCCTCGAAGAGGATACGTCCGGCGACGCACCTCGCGCACCGGATGCCTGACGGCGTCTCGCGGCCGCTACGACTCCTTCACGTCTACGGCGGGCGCTACGCTCTTTACAGGTCTACGACGGGCGCTACGATTCCTTCACTTCTACGACGGGCGCACCGTTCGAATCCTTCGGTAACGCCGCTTCGAGCCGCTTCTCCTTGTCGGAGACGGAGAACAGCGCGGCCGCATCAGTCACCGGCTCTTTTTCCAGCACGAGGTCGAACATATCGTCCATTCGCGTGACGAACCGGACGTCGAGGCCTTCCAGCGCCTCGTCCTTGATCTCCTTGATATCCTTCTCGTTTTTCTCCGGAAGGATCACGTGTTCGATCCCGGCCCGTTTGGCGGCGAGCACCTTCTCCTTGATGCCGCCCACGGGAAGCACCAGTCCGCGCAGCGTGATCTCGCCCGTCATCGCTACGTCGTGCTTGACGCGTCGCTGCGTGTAAATGGATACGAGGGCACTCAGCATGGAGACGCCCGCGGAAGGTCCATCCTTGGGTACGGCACCGGCGGGCACGTGCACGTGCACGTCCCAGTAGCGGAACGCATCTCTCGGTATGCCCAGCTCGTCCGCGCGAGATTTTACGTAAGAAAGTGCTGCCTGGGCGGACTCCTTCATGACCTCGCCCAGCTTCCCCGTGAGGATGAGGCGTCCGCTGCCGCGCGACACGGACGCTTCGACGAAGAGAATGTCTCCGCCGACGGGCGTCCACGCCAGGCCGGTAGCGACCCCGGGTACCTCGGTCCGCTGTGCCACTTCGGAGAAGTACTTGCGCGCGCCTAGATACTCCTCCAGGTCGTCCGCGTCGATCGTAGCCGACTCGATTTCCTTGACGGCTACCTTCTTGGCCACGCCGCGGGCCACGGATCCGATCGTCCGCTCTAGCTGCCGAACCCCGGACTCGCGCGTATACCCGTCGATGATCAGGCTCAGGGCCTCGTCGGTGAACGTGACCTGGCCTTCCTTGAGCCCGTTACGCTCTATCTGACGGGGAACGAGATATTGCTTCGCTATCTGAAGCTTCTCGTTCTGCGTATAGCCGTTGATCTCTATGATTTCCATGCGGTCGCGCAGCGGCCCGGGAATCATTTCCAGGAAATTAGCCGTCGCGATGAAGAGCACCTTGGAGAGATCGTAGTCGAGCTCGAGGTAATGGTCGTTGAAGTTGTCGTTCTGTTCGGGATCGAGCACTTCAAGCAGAGCACTCGACGGATCTCCCCGAAAATCGGATCCGAGCTTGTCGACTTCGTCCAGCATGAAGACGGGATTGTTCGTACCCGCCTTCTTGAGTCCCTGTATGATGCGACCCGGAAGCGCCCCGACGTACGTCCGTCGGTGCCCGCGAATTTCGGCCTCGTCGCGTACGCCGCCCAGACTCATGCGGACGAATTCGCGACCTACGGCGCGAGCGATGCTCTTTCCGAGACTCGTCTTACCGACCCCTGGGGGACCGTGGAAGCACAGGATCGGTGCCTTCATGTCGCCCTTGAGCTTCAGGACGGCAAGGTACTCGAGGATACGTTTCTTGACCTGTTCGAGTCCGTAGTGATCCTCATCGAGGACCTCCTCGGCCCGATCGATCTCGAGATGGTCCTCGGAGTACTCCAGCCAGGGCAGGTCGAGGATCCAGTCGACGTAATTGCGCGTGACGGCATAGTCGGGGGCCGCCGGATTCGTCCGCGCCAGGCGGTCGAACTCCTTCTCGAGCGTTTCACGAACGTGTTCGGGGAGATCCTTCTCCCCCGCGCGCTCTCGGAGCTCCTTCATCTCCGCACCGCCGCCTTCGCTCTCGCCGAGCTCGTCCTGAATCGCCTTCATCTGCTGGCGCAGGAGATACTCGCGCTGCTGCTGGTCGACGTCGGACTTCACGCGCGTCCGGATCTCTTCGGAAAGCTGGAGCACCTGCAGCTCTCGATTCAGGTGTCCCATCACTTTCTCCGCACGGTCGACCAGCTCTCTCGTCTGGAGCAGGTCCTGCTTGTCCTCGACGTCGATCTGCAGATTGGACGCGATAAAGTGGATCAGGAACGCCGGCGAGTCGATGTTCTGGATCGCGTAGGCCGCTTCACTCGGAAGGTTCGGTGAGAGATTGACGATCTGAATCGCCAGCTCCTTGATCGAGCGAATTCGCGCCTGAAGCTCGACGTCGTCTCCAGCCGTGTCCTCTTCGATGGCCGATACTTTCGCCTCGAAATACGGCTCAGTCTGTACGTATTCGTCGATTTCGAAGCGCCGCTTGCCCTGGATCACGATCGATTTCGATCCGTCGGGCATCTTGATCAGCTTCAGGATGGTCGCTACCGTCCCGAATCCATACAGATCGCTCGGGTCCGGATTCTCGACCTCGCTGCTTTTCTGGGCCACCACGCCGATAAGACGGTCGTCGTTAAATGCGTCTTTCACCAGATTGAGCGAGGCATCGCGACCGACCGTGATAGGGAGCACGACTCCCGGGAAGAGGACCGTGTTGCGGAGTGTCAGAATCGGAAGCGTTTCCGGCACGTCCGACATGCTCATCTCCTTCTCTTCATCCGCGGTCGGAAGCGGGATACTCTGTTCCGGGTCGTCGGCGTCCAGCAGCTCGAGCTTGTGTGTAGGTGGACTGATATCTCGGTCTATCATAAAGTGTCTGATGTCTATGTTCGACGCTGCGCCGGGCTGCGACGCGGCCAGTCTTCAATGGTGTCGAATGCGGATACGCGCATTCAGGGTGTTACAAAGTTCAAAAACCAGGCCAAAGGAGCTTTCCTGTCATTGTGTCGCGTTCCGCAACCGGCTCGCCATCAATGGGGCAGAAGCTGCTGGATCGTATTCTGCAGCTGGGCGACCTTAAACGGCTTCGAAAGGACGACGTCGACGTCTTCTCCAGGCTCGCCGGTCTCCGTGTCTCCCGTCAGCAGTACGATGGGGAGGTCGCTGAACTGCTGACGGATCGCGTGTGCGAGCTGCCGCCCGTTCATTTCCGGCATGCCCAGGTCCGTGAAGACGATGTCGAAGACCTCGCCGTCGAGCGTTGCCAGGGCTTCTGAAGCCGAGCCGACCGAAACCACGTCATGACCTTTCAGCGAGAGGAGCTTTACGAGGATGTTTCGGACCATCTCCTCATCGTCGACGATGAGGATGCGCGCCGTTTCGCTCGGTCTTTCCTCCGGATCGGAGATGTGCTCCTGGCCCGAGCCCTCCGCCTGGGGAAGGATGATCTCGAACAGCGTTCCCTCTCCGAGGTGGGATTTGACGTTGATGGTGCCTTCATGCTCCTGGATGATACCGTAGCTGACGGCCATCCCCATTCCGGTGCCCCGCTCTCCCTTCGTCGTAAAGAGCGGTTCGAAAATGCGTTCGCGGACGCTGTCCGACATTCCCATCCCGGTGTCTTTTATGCGGATGCGCACGCCCTTCCTGGATTCGTCGGTCCTGAAGACGAGCCGTCCGCCGTTGGGCATGGCCTGCACGGCGTTGAGGATGAGGTTGAGAAAGACCTCTCGGAGCTCCGTCGCGGATCCCATGACGGGCGGTACGTCCTCATATTCCTGCTCGACCTCGATGGCGATACCCTGACGGCGCGGCTCGTTGTACCAGTAGGGACGCGTGAGCGCGATGCAGTCCTGAATCAACGTCGGAATGTCGAGCGGAGCGAAGTGCTCCTGCCGCTCCTGCCGGATATACTGCTGGATCTTCCGTATCAGCGCGGCCCCATCCAGAGCCGCCTGTTCGACCGTGTCTAGATGTTCGATCAGCGTTTTGTCGGCGAGCTCCTCCTTGGCATAGTTTTTCAGGAGCTCCGTATAGCCCAGAATACCGCTGAGCAAATTATTGAAATCATGCGCGATGCCCATGGTCATACGTCCCAGCGTTTCGAGCCGATTTCGCTGGGTCTGGCTCTGCGTCCACGTGGCCGGCTCGCGCAACACCTCGCCGGTGACCGTTACGGCACCGATCGCGGGCGGTCCGTCTTCCGAAGGGTCTTCCGGCTTGACGTGGGCGGGCAGAAAGTTGAGCAGAACGGGGACGGGATCCGCCGCGTCCGGCATCTTCAGCATAAAGAACTGGTTTGTGACCAGGGACCCGTCCGCGGCCTCCTTCAGGAACTGAACGGCGCGGGCCCTGTCCTCTCCCGACATGCGCGACCAGTCACTGCCGACCGTCTGCTCCCATGCCTCATTTCTGTAGTAGCTCGTCGCGTCGAGTGCGTAGTTGGCAATGAGGAGCTCAGGTTCGAGGTGCGGAAAGGATTCCACGGAACGGCGATGTCTGGGGCGAGCAAAAGACGAGGTCAGGCGTAAGCTACGCACATCCGGCCAGAAATTCAGGAGCCGGTTCGTGGATGGGAGGGTCCTGAAGGCCGGTCCGCGAAGACGGCTCGGGCCTTCCGCAATGGATTTTGCCGGGGGCGGACCGAAAGGGCGGGGTGGACGTACGTTCAGGGAAGTCGTCAAGAACAAGCCGACACGCTATGTGGCACGATAACGTCGTCAGCACGATCGGGGATACACCCCTCGTGCGTTTGAGCAAGCTGGTAGAAGGCGTGCCCTGTACCGTGCTTGCGAAGGTGGAGTACTTCAACCCGGGCGGATCCGTGAAAGACCGTATCGGTCTTGCCATGATCGAAGCAGCGGAGGAGAGCGGCGAGCTGGTTCCGGGCGGAACCATCATCGAAGGGACGAGCGGCAATACGGGAGCGGCGCTGGCCATCGCCGCCGTCGCGCGCGGCTACCGCTGCATTTTCACGACGACGGACAAGCAGAGTCAGGAGAAGCTCGACGTGCTTCGCGGTCTGGGGGCGGAAGTGATCGTCTGTCCGACCAACGTGGCGGCCGACGATCCGAAGTCCTATTACTCCGTCGCCCGTCGCCTATCCGAGGAGATCCCCAATTCGGTCTATCTGAACCAGTATGACAACCCGGCGAACCGGGCGGCGCATGTTCGCTCTACGGGCCCCGAGCTCTGGGAGCAGACGGATGGACGCATCACGCATTTTTTCGCCGGCGCCGGTACGGGTGGTACCATCTCCGGCACGTCGGAATTTCTGAAGCAGAAGAATCCGGACGTGCGGGTCGTCGGTATCGATCCGTACGGTTCGGTGTATTTCAAGTACTTCCACACGCGGGAGTTTGATGAAAATGAGATCTATCCCTACCTGACGGAGGGAGTCGGTGAGGATATCCTCGCGGAAAACATGGATTTCGACCTCGTCGACGACTACGTGCGGGTGACGGATCGCGAAGCGATGCAGATGACGCGGCGCCTTTCTCGGGAGGAGGGGCTCTTTTGCGGACAGTCGTCAGGAATGGCTGTGGCCGGAGCGCTGCAGTGGATGGAGGGTCATGCGGAGGAACTCACCGAGGACGATGTGGTGGTGATCCTGCTGCCGGACTCCGGCTTCAGGTATCTATCCAAGACGTACAACGACAACTGGATGCGCAATCACGGTTTTCTGGAGAGCAAGCCGGATCTCACCGTCAAGCAGGTACTCAGCTCGAGGAAGATCGGCGGGCCTGTCCTATCGGCGACGCCAAACGAGACGCTGGGAGACGTCATCAAGAGAATGGCGGAGCGCGGCATCTCTCAGATGCCCGTCATTGATGGGGAGGACGTGGTCGGAAGCCTGACGGAGAGCGTCATCCTGAATCGCCTGATCGAGGATCCGGAAGCACGCTCGCAGTCGGTTCGAGAGGTTATGGGCAAGCCCTTTCCGATCGTACCCCGGGCGCTACACCTCGAACACTTGTCGGCCTACCTCGAGCAGGGCGCTGGGGCCGTGCTGGTAGAGCCTGAATCCGGAGAAACCTACGAAATCATCACAAAGAGCGACCTGATCGGCGCACTGGCGCTGAGCGGTCTCGGCAGCAAGCATAAAAGCACATCCGAATGAAGGAACCTGATCCACAACAAGCGCAGCAGCAACTCAACATCGAGCTGGACGAGGAGACGGCCGAAGGGGTCTACTCCAATCTGGTGATGATCTCGCATTCACCGGAGGAGTTCATACTGGACTTCATCCGCGTGATGCCTGGCGTGCCGAAGGCGCGCGTCAAGAACCGCATCATCGTTACGCCGCAGCACGCGAAACGGCTGCTGCATGCGCTCGCCGACAATATCGAGAAATACGAAGCGGCGCACGGCCATATTGAAGAGCGTACACCTCCGGGTCAGCCGATTCAGTTCGGGGGAATGAGCGGCGAAGCGTGACGGTGCCGCTTCGTTCTGCCGCTACTTCCTGGACGTGACGATAAGGACGCACGCACCCAGGAAGAAAAGCAGGTGCGGAAGCCAGGCGGCCCAGAGTGGGGAGAGCACGCCCGAGTAGCCGAAGGGCTCCGTGAGCTTCTGAACGGCCAGATAGATAAAGGCGACGACGAGTCCGAGTCCGACCTGCACGGCCTGGCCGCCTCGCCGCCGCACGGCGGCGAGAGGCATGCCGATCAGCACGAGGATAAGATTGGCGATCGGATAGGAATACTTGGCGTAGTAGGCGACTTTCGTTCGCCCGATGTTTCCCGCCCCGGACCGCTCGAGGTCCCGGATATACTCCGCGGCAGCAGGAATCGTCATCGACTCGACGTCGCGTTCCGTTCTGGCCAGATCACGCGGCAGGATCGCCAGCGTCGTATCGATCCGGCTCAGCCTCCGACGATGTTCGCCGTCGTCGGTGAATCGGCGAACGACCGGATTCTGGATCTGCCATGTCGACAGGGAATCGATCCAACTCATCGTGGGAGCGTCGATTCGTTGCCGTAGTTCGTTCGCATCGTTGAACTGCTGGATCGAGACGCGGTGCGCGATATTCGAGCGCCGGTCGAAGTATCCCACCGTGACAAACGTGCCGGGCCGGTTCTGCCGGTGGATGTCGTTCACGTCGACTACCTGCGAGGCATCTTTCAGGTACTGTTGCTCGAACGCGAGTACGGTACGGTTCGTCTCCGGAACGATCCATCCGTTAAACCAGAACATGAAACCCGTCAAGGCGAGGCCCACGATGAGGTAGGGAACCATCAGGCGGTAGAGGGACACCCCCGTCGTCTGCAGCGCCGTAATCTGGAGACTCTGCGCCAGCTTTCCCGTGAGATAGACGCACGCAAGGAAGAGGGCGAGGGGAGAGGTGAGCTTGACGATTTCAGGGATGTAGCTGGGGTAATACACCAGGAACACCTGTCGCATCGTGGCACCCCGGTCGAAAAAGTCATCGATGTACTCCACATAGTGGAGCACGATGAAGAAGACGATCAGTCCGGCTACCAGGACCGTGAAGCCCAGCACCAGTCGCGAGATGATATGGCGGTCGATACGGTTCATGGCGGAGTCGCGGGAACGACGACCTGCTGAAAGATGATCCGTCGGGCGAACACCTACGAGCGGACGCTGAAAACGATCGCCCCGAGGGTTCTCCCGGCTTAATACGTACAATCTTTAAAGAGGCATACCGTACTTTTACGTGCAGCCGGCCTGCGATCAGGCATATACGGGGTAGACCGCCGTGTGGGGCCCGTGTACCGGCATTCCGTTCATTGGATGAGTCAATTACTCCAGGCATGAAGCTTCACGAATATCAGGCCAAAGACATACTCGAGCAATTCGACGTACCCATGCAGCCGGGTCGCGTCGCTCGTTCCGTAGAGGAGGCCGTGGAGGCTGCGGAGGCGATGAAGGCCGACGGAGCGACGATGTTCGTCGTAAAGGCCCAGATTCACGCCGGTGGACGCGGCAAAGGTGGTGGCGTTAAGCTGGCTCGGAGCGTCGAAGAGGTGCGGGAGCAGGCGGATGCCATACTGGGCATGAACCTGGTTACGCATCAGACCGGACCGGACGGGCAGAAGGTGCGTGCCCTGCTCATCGCGGATGCCGTAGACATCGAGCAGGAGTACTACGTCGGGGTCACGCTCGACCGGCAGAAGAGCATGAACGTCATCATGGTTTCCACGGAAGGAGGCGTGGAAATCGAGAAGGTCGCCGAGGAGACCCCCGAAAAGATCATGAAGGCGTGGATCGATCCGACGATCGGACTGCAGCCGTTTCAGGCGCGTTCGCTGGCGTTCGCCCTCGGTTTTGAGGGCAAGACGCTCAAGCAGGCGGCTCGTTTTATCAACGCGCTCTATGCCGCATATACGGGCATGGATGCGTCGCTTGCCGAGATCAATCCCCTCGTCAAGACGTCGGACGGCGACCTGGTTGCGGTCGATGCCAAGATCAATCTCGACGACAATGCACTCTATCGGCATGCGGACCTTGCCGAGCTGCGCGACATCCACGAGGAAGACCCCCTCGAGGTTGAGGCCGGCGAGCATAACCTCAACTACATCCGGCTCGACGGAAACGTGGGGTGCATGGTGAATGGCGCGGGACTGGCGATGGCAACGATGGACGTCATCAAGCTGGCGGGCGGTGAGCCGGCCAACTTCCTGGACGTGGGAGGATCGGCCAGTGCGGAGACCGTCGAAGCAGGCTTTCGGCTAATTTTGAAGGATCCGAACGTGAAGGCGATCCTGGTAAATATCTTCGGGGGCATCGTTCGGTGCGATCGTGTGGCATCGGGCGTCGTTCAGGCGGCCAAGAATGTAGACATCGACGTTCCGCTCATCGTACGGCTGCAAGGGACGAATGCGGAGGAGGGCCAGGCCATCCTCAAGGAGAGCGGCCTCGAGATCGAGACCGCCATTCTGCTCAAGGAGGCGGCCGAAAAAGTGACGCGTGCGCTCGACTCTTCCGTCACAGCCTAACGTCTCGTACCGGCGGTCTTCCACCCAGCGGCATCATCTCCCCGTGAGCATCTCTTCCCAGATTGAAGCGGGCGTTACGCTCGACGGCGTTACGAAGCGCTTCGGGTCGATCGTCGCCGTAGACGACGTGTCCGTCGAGATACAGCCGGGCGAGTTCTTTTCGCTGCTCGGACCGTCCGGTTGCGGCAAAACGACGCTCCTGCGGATCGTTGGCGGGTTCGAGCGGCCGGATGCCGGATCGGTTCATATCGCCGGGCGTGACGTGACGGGGATGAATCCGCAGCGGCGACCTACCGCGATGGTGTTTCAAAGCTATGCGCTGTTTCCCAATATGACGGTCGGCGAGAACGTGGCGTACGGGCTCCGCGTGCGGAAGGTTGACGCTTCCACGCGTCGCCGGCGCGTGGAAGAAGCCCTGCGGCGCGTAGAGCTTGAAGCGCTCGTAGAGCGGCCCGTCACGGCGCTGTCCGGCGGCCAGCAGCAGCGCGTAGCCCTGGCGCGGGCCGTCGCAGTGGAGCCGGACGTGCTGCTGTTCGACGAGCCGTTGTCCAACCTGGACGTGACGCTGAGGGAGCAGACGCGGCGGGAGCTCAAGGTGCTCCAGCATCGGCTCGGCACGACGAGTCTGTACGTGACGCACGACCAGCAGGAAGCTCTGGCACTTTCGGATCGCATCGCCGTGATGAAAGCGGGTCGGTTGATCCAGGTGGGTCCACCCGAGCAGCTCTACCGCGAACCGGAGACGGCCTACGTAGCCGAATTTCTAGGCGGAAGCAACATTGTCCGCGATCGACGGTTGGCATCCCGTCTTGCCGGAGGGGACCCTCCGCCCGGGCGCGTGCTGGCCGTTCGGCCCGAGCACTTCGAGGTGTCGTCGAACGGCGTCGAGGCACAGGTCGTCAGCCGGCAGTTTCTCGGTACATTGGCGGAGTGGTGGGTCGAGGTCGATGGGTTGAGCCTTCGGGCCTGGCTCGATCCGGGCGAAGCGTCCGTCGACCGGATTCGACTGGCGGCTACTTCGGTTCGATGGGTCCGCGACGATCGGGTCGACGGGCCGGCCAGGATGAACGGATAGATGTGTAACGTCGTTAAATTAGTTTTGCGTACGCGATGGCTCGTCTTATGCATGACACGGGCAAGCAGGGAAAGATTACGGATCTCGATATTCGAGAAGGGCTCGAGGGGCTGAACCCGGCGCGGATCGTCACGCTGTACCGTCGCGCTCCGCTGCTTCGCGCCGTAAAGGCGCACGAGGAGATCTGGGAAATGTTTGAGAATGCTTCTCTGGTCCTGACGGCGTGGAACCAGGGCCACATCGTCGGCATCGCGCGCGTCCTGACGGACGGCGTCCTGTTTAGTTATCTCTGCGATCTGGCGGTCGAACCGGACGTGCAGCGGTTGGGTGTCGGGAAGGCGCTGATTAATGCCGTGCTGGACCGGTGCGAGGGGACGGATCTCGTGTTGCGCGACTCCGACATCTCGGCAAGCTACTACGAGCACCTCGGCTTTACCCGCGTAGAAAATGCATGGGTCCGTGAAGCGTGCTAGTCCGCCTCGACCCCGGTGCCGTCCCGAAATCTCGACTCGACGAGCTGCAGGTGCGCTACGACGCCCTGTACGCCCGCTATGTCGCGAACGAGGGAGACGAGCATCTCCCGATCCAGCTCGTGCCGGACGGTGCCGTAGAGTGTCACGACGCCGTTCTGGACGTAGAACTGAATGCCCTGTACGTCGGCCAGCTCCAGGTCGCTCTCGAACGTGGTATAGAGGCGCCTGGTAAGCGCGAGGTCACGCGTCGTTTGCCGCGCATCCCGGTTACGGGGTCGGTCCAGTCGGCGACGGAGAGCCTGTATGCGTTGTGCAATCATAGGCTTGGGGGCCTTCGAATCGGACAATTCCGCCGAAAAGCTCCAGTTGATTACGGGGATCGATCACGGTGATTGAACACCGTGTGTGCCTGCCGTTAAGGTGTGAACGATGCAGCGTACTGCTTCTCCGCCCGGGTGGAAAACACCGAACAGCACAGAACGGCGATAGTAATCGTATTGCCGGCTTATATCGCGGAGCGGACCGGCAGTTTCCTTCGCGCGCGGCGGTCTCGGGGGCGTTGCCGAATCGTTATATTCGGTCGGCGTACATTTTGACGAGCTCGGACTTGACGATGAGCGTCCTTTCGTGAGAGGCCTTTTAGTCGAGTAGACGCCCAAATCGACCGCCGACGTCCGATCGCGGCTGTCGGAGGCGCAGGAGATCGCGAAGCTGGCCGCTCTTCACGTGAATATCGAAACTGTAGGACTGATAGGGGCCGAACGGGACCCAGTTGACGGCCATCTCCCAACAGTCGAAGTCTTTCATGATCGATACGCTCGTGTAGACGATCTCGCTCGCGCTGAAGTCATAGCCCGACCTACCCTGCACCTTCCAGTCCGGCGTCAGATTGAAATCGAACGTCGAATTGAGCGTGGCCGCGGTGGTGGATTCCGAAAAGCGTTTCGAATAGCTGTAGCTGAAATCGAGTCGGAGGGACCACGGGATCGCAAAGTCGGCGTAACCGGTCGGCGTGTTGAAGCGAGACGACCCGAAGCCGTTCTGGAAGGCCGTCGGATCCTGGCCGGGTAAGCCGGTTCCCCCCGTCATCCCACCGGAGGCTCCGAACGGTCTCTCGGGCCCTGACCGGTCGCTTCGGAACGAGGTGTTCAGGCTGAGGCGAAATTGTGTCAGACGGGCAAATCGAAGCAGTCCGTCCGCTGCGGCCAGACGGTCGATTTCCCGCGTGCGATCGGCATTCAGCGCGTACGGCGACAGGGAAGCGGAGGCATTGAGGTTGAACTTGTTGGCGATCTGCGTGCGGGCGCGCAATCGCAGATCGTCGAGTCCTAGGGAGTCGGCCGCGAAATTGTACCCGCTCGAGAGGCCGAGATTGAGAAGCTGCACGGTGCGATCGGTCTGCTGCCCCGTGGTGTCCACCTCGACTCGTTTTGTCTCGAAGATGTTATCCATGTTGAAGGAGAGGGACTGCTGCCGGGATCGCTGCACGCCGCGGACGAGCGCGTAGCGCTGTTCGCGTCCGTCGGCATCGACGTACGTATCCGTATACCCCCATCTGTCCGAAAAGAAATCGGGGCGGTAATTGAAGCTCATCGTGGGTCGTACGGTGTGACGGAGACCCTCGTAGGCGCCGATTCTCACGGGAAACTGGCCGTAGAACGTCGAATTGGCCGACAGACCCGTGGAAAACTGGCGGAGGGCGAAGAATTCCGGCACGCGCTCTACGACAAGCGAAGAATCTTCGTCGAGGCCCCGCCGCTCCGTCTGGATGAACCAGTCCTCCGTATAGTTGGCGCTCGGGCTCAGGTTTACGCGAACGTTGCGGTCGATGACCGGCAGGCGATTGACCGTAAAGCTGGCGCCGGTGTTGAGGCGGTGCGAAGCTTGAAATTCGAACGGCTCGGAGGCGCCCGTAGCCTGCCGATATTTCGAAGGGGAGAACATCGCCTCGTACCAGGAGATGTCGGTCGTGTCGGACGGGGAGAACGAGTAATTATTGTCGACCGACGCGCTGTAGCCGTACGAGATGCGTTCGTACCATCGCTCGGCGCCGATCCGGTTCTCACGTTCGAAGGGCTTACGCGTGTTCTGACGGAAGCTTAAACTGGGCAGCCGGGCACTAACGGTGCCAGAGGCGAGGTTCTGGCGATGGCTGAGGTTGACGGACAGGTTGCGGCCGGACTGGCGCCAGCTCTTGGAATAACCGGCGCTGGATTGAATGGTCTGGCGCACGCGATCGTCGTACTGCTCGGAGGACGTGCGCAGGTAGCTGGACGAGGACAGGTCGACGTTGGCGTTCAATCGTGACGTCGGCGTGAGATCCTGATTGTGGCTCCAACGCAGCCGGCCGCTTCCGAATTCGGAGAAGTCGGGGTCCCCTCGTTCCCCGCTCCGGTTCTGGACGTAGTCGAGACTGACCTGTCCCGAATAAGCATATCTCCTGGCGTAGCGGAACTGCGGGTTGATCTGCCAGCTCCCTCGCGTCCACAAACCGAACTGTATCTGCGCGTCCATATAGTCGTTGATGGCCTGATACCAGCCCCATTCGCGTAGATAGAAGCCCCGGTCGTCCTCTCCGTACTGGGGTGGAAGCGGGCCGCTCCTTCTACCTTCCTGGGCCGGTAGGAAGCCGAAAGGAAGCCAGAGCGGCGTCGGTACGTTGAAGATGAAGAGCTGGATGGGTCCGGTGTAGATCCATTCCTGATCGACGATCTTCATCCGCCTCGAACGGAGCGAATAGGAAGGATCTTCGATACATTCGCAGGTTGTATAGCTGCCCTGGGTGACGTAGATGGTACTGTCCCGGTCGACCTTCACGACGTCGGCGCGGATAAATCCGTCCTGCATGCTCGTCTGTGCGCCAACGACGCGCCCCCGCTCGGAGCGCAGGTTGAAGGCGAGCTCGGAACCCTGAAACGAATCGCCGTCCCGCGTGAAGGCCGGCCGCCCGACCGTGCCCGTATCGCTTTCCACGCCGCGGGCTCGGAGCTCGTCGATGTCGAAGAGGATGTCGATCCGATACGCGGTCAGTTCGGCTCCCCCGTACGACACCTGTGCGTCCCCGTAGAGCCTCCCTACGTCCCCCTCGTCGCCGAACTGGATCACGAGGGAGTCCGTGGCGGAGAAGTGGACCGGTTCATCCAGCTCGGCCGCGGAGGATGAGGCAGGCGGCTGACCTTCAGGCGTATCGGCGGGTTGGACGCGCACCGTATCGGTCGGCGCCCGCACGGGGTTGGGGAGCTCGCCGGGCTGATCCGTTTCCTGTGCCAGCGACGGTGTCACCGAGGGTGAGACGACCCCCGTCAGGAAAAGTACGAAGGCAAGAAATGCTCGGCGGCCACGGGTCACGGCGTAGCTAACGGGGGGCAATGGGACGAATAACGCATTCGACGTATAAACGGCAAAAGCTGTGCCGTCTAGAGCGTTGCCGGGTCCATTTCGTCCAGAGACTGGAATACGAGATGGGCTGCACCGAGCATACCCGCCTCGTTTCCGAGGGTTTCTCGGACGATTTCGATGTCGTCGCGGTGGTCCGGAATGGCATATTCGCGGACGCTGCGTCGAGCCGCCTCGAAAATGAAATCTCCGGCGGCGGAGAGTCCGCCCCCAACGACGACCTTCCGGATATCGAGCAGGTTGATCGCCGATCCAAGGACGACGCCGAGCTTGTGTCCGGCCCAATTCAACACCTCGCGGGCCGGTTCGTCGCCGTCGAGCGCAGCCTGGTAGAGGACGAGGGGCGTAAGATCCTTCAGGTCGTCGCCGGCCAGTTCGTGAACCCTGCTTTCGTGGCGGGTCAGGAGTTTGTAGCGGCCGTAATGCGACAGGAATTTTTGACCGAGGTATGCCTCGATGGCTCCGGCGATGCCGTAGCGGTCGACATTCCCTTCGAAATCGATGGTTACGTGTCCGATCTCGCCGGCGGCTCCCGTCGTACCGCGGAAGATCTTGTTGTTGTAGATGATGGCGCCGCCCACGCCGGTGCCGAGCGTGATCATGATAAAGGAGGGAAACGGTCGTCCCATGCCGTAGTGGGCCGAACCGAGGCCGGCCAGGTTGGCGTCGTTCTCTACGAACACCGGCCGGCCGTCGTTTAGGCGCGCGGAGAGCTCCTGCCTGATGTCGACCACTTCCCATCCCGGCAGATTGGGAGGATAGATGACCGAGGTCCGTTCCCAGTTGATGGCGCCTGGTGCACCGATGCCGATGCCGCTTAGGGGCAGGTCGGGGGTTTCGGCGTCGATCTTGCGCACAAGTTCGCCAATACGATCCAGGACGTGGTCAGGACCGTGCTCGGCTTCCGTTTCCTGAGCGATTTCGTAGACGGATCCTTTGTCGCGTTCGACGAGGGCTGCCTTGATGCGCGTTCCGCCCAGGTCGATGCCGACAGCGTACCGGTAGTCTGTGGCGTCGTTCGACTTGCCGGTGGTATGCATGGTGCGTGGTGGAATGATACGACGTTGGACGGGAGGGTCAGTCGGACGGCTGAATGCGGTAGACCGTTTCACCGGGTCGCCGCATACCGAACTCTTCCCGGGCAATCCGTTCCACGGCCTGATCGGAAAGACCCTGACGCACCTCGCGTTCGAGCCGGTCAATCTCACCGGTCAGGTGCTCGTTCTCTTCCCGAAGCTCCTGAACCTCGTGGTGCCAGGTGACCCGCTTGACCAGGCTGTGGCTATCGAAGAAAGTAAGCCAGACCAGAAGCAGAACCGCAGCCGCTGCGAAAAGGCGATTGCGCAGGCGCCGTATCTCACGGTCGGACATCGACGCCGGCAGCATCGACTGGCCGAGTCTGGTCCAATGTGAACGGTGCTTGCGTTGCTTCTTCATCGCTTACTCCCTTGCCGTCAACCGAAATGCGTCGATGCCCGGAAAGGAGGCCGCATCTCCCAGGTCCTCCTCGATACGGAGCAGCTGGTTATATTTAGCCACACGGTCGCTGCGACTGGCCGATCCCGTCTTGATCTGACCGGCATTGGTGGCGACGGCAAGGTCTGCGATCGTCGTATCCTCGGTCTCTCCGGACCGGTGGCTGATCACGGCGGTATAGCCGTGCGTCTGCGCCAACTCGATCGCTTCGAGCGTCTCCGTAAGCGTACCGATTTGATTGAACTTTATGAGGATGGAGTTGGCGGCACCGTCCCCGATCCCTTGCTGGAGACGATCCGTATTCGTGACGAACAGATCGTCTCCTACGAGCTGTACGCGGTCGCCGAGACGGTGCGTAAGCTCTCTCCAACCGTCCCAGTCGTTTTCGTCCAGCCCGTCTTCGATCGAAATGATCGGGTACTGGCGAACCCAGTTTTCCCAGAACGAAACCATATCGGTAGAGGACCGCTTTGTGTTGGGGTCGCTCTTCCAGAAGACGTAGTGGCCGTCTTCGTACATTTCCGACGTGGCGGGGTCGAGGGCGATATAGATGTCGCGCCCCGGAACGTAGTCCGCCTGTTCGATCGCCTCGAGGATGACTTCGATCGCCTCGTCGTTCGAGCCGAGGTCCGGCGCAAAGCCACCCTCGTCGCCGACAGCCGTACCGTATCCCTTGTCGCCGAGCACTTTTTTGAGCGTGTGGAACACTTCGGCTCCCATGCGGAGGGCCTCCTCGAAGGTCCCTGCACCGATCGGCATGATCATGAACTCCTGCATGTCGACGCTGTTGTCGGCATGATGTCCACCGTTGATGATATTCATCATGGGGACGGGCAGCGTGGCGGCATTCGTTCCGCCAAGATACCGGTAGAGCGGGATTCCGAGGCTCTTTGCGGCGGCTTTGGCGACGGCCAGGGATACGCCCAGGAGGGCGTTCGCCCCGAGGCGCCCCTTGTTGTCCGTTCCGTCGAGCTCGATCAGGAAATCATCGATAGCGACCTGATCGATGACATTCCATCCGATCAACTCGAGGGCGATCGTATGATTGACGTTCTCGACGGCCTGAAGCACGCCCTTACCGAGATAAACGTCGTCGTCTCCGTCGCGAAGCTCGACGGCTTCGTGTTCCCCCGTCGAGGCACCGCTCGGCACGGCGGCACGCCCTACGATGCCTTCGTCCGTGTGGACATCTACCTCGACGGTCGGATTACCACGGCTGTCGAGAATCTGCCGGGCGACAACTTGTTCTATCTGCATATCTGCTTCTTATAAGGCGTGGTAGGCACTGGTACGAACGAGGGACAAATTCGCTATCCGGGCGGGCAATGGCAAGGAGAACGAGGTCCACGGTCGTCTGTTGCGTGCCAAGAACCGACGAATCCGACAAAAAAAGGCCGACTCGCTGCGGCGAATCGGCCTTCCTGGACGGCGGATACCGCCCGACATCTTCGATGTATCGTGACCTGGGAGCCTGTTAATATACGGGTCTACGAATGGCCTTACGGAGCCTTTACCGTCGTGGTCTCATTGATCCACGAGTAGCAGCCGTAGTCGATCCGGTACGAATCACCCGGCTCCCAATTACGGAAGAAGAGGGCCTCCTGGTCCGGGAAGCTCCGACGATACGTGGCGATCTTCTGGTCTGCCTGTGAGGCGACGCTCGGGTCATTGGCCTTGGCGCGCTGGTAATAGTCCACGGCGAGCCAGTACACGGCGCGATCCTCACGCTCGAACGTGCCGCAGGCCGACACCGCCGTGGCGTAGAGGTCGCCGATGGCGATATACGCCCGGCCATAATTGGGATCGATCTCCATGGCCTGCCGAAAATACGATCGTGCCTGGGAAAGAGAGCCGTCCTGCTGCATCGCAATGCCCAGGTTGTAGAGGATATCGCGGCGCACGCTATCTGACGCGCCCGGCATGTCAAGCGCGCGCTCGTAATAGGAGATGGCACGTTCGGTATCTCCATCCTGGAGGTGCAGCTCGCCGAGGCGGCGGTACGTTCGAGCGGATTCCTGCATCTCTACGAGACGGTCACCCAGCTCGGCCGCTTCCTCGCGGTATTCGAGATCGAGGTAGATGTCGAACAGCTCGGAGGCGATCTCGTAATCGTCGGGATTCTGCTCCAAGCGGGATTCGAGAAAGGCCATCCGTTCTTCCGGAGACGTGAAAAGGTTGTTGCGCACGTCGTTGAGGTATGTCACGAGATCCGCGTTGTCGGCGTAGCACGCCTCCGCTTCGTCGGTCAGATTTACGGCACGCTGCTTTTCACCCCGGCGCACGACGTCGTCGATCACGAACCGGATATAGTATGGATCGAGCTCGCACCCCGCCATCTCGAACGCTTCGTAATAAATCTCGGCCGGACTCGGAATATCATCTCCGAGAAGCTCGGCGTTTTCCTGCACGAAGCGGCCTTTGCGAAGCTGCCACTGCACTTCATTGAATTCGATGCCCGTTTCCTTCATTGCGGCGACCGATTCGTCGTACCACACGAGGGCGGAATCGAGATAGGCCGCTGCGGTGGCTTCATCGCCGGCATTCGCCGCGATGCCCTCGAACGTCTCGATCAGACGCTCGAAATTACGGTCATCGTTTCGAGGATATTCCGGGGCGTTCTCGATTACCCACTTCAGGTTAGGCAGGGCACTCTGGAAATTCTGGTTCTTAAAGTCCTCATAGTAGAGGCTGTAGTGCACCGCCTTGTCCTGGTCGCTGACCTGTTCGGCCTGCGCCATGGCGGGCTGGGTCATGCCGGACACGCCGACCAGCAAAAGCACCGCGGCTATGAGGCCCGAGATACGTGCGAGTAGAGAGTTCATAGTCAAAAAGATGATGATGATTGGTCCTCACAGCCTAACGTAATATTACACCCGACGAACGCAGCGTAGTTTCTTAGCGGAGTCTTGGCGTTTGGAACCAGCGCTCTCCGATATTTACGCTGACGGCGAGCCGGTAGAAAACGTCCCGTACCAGGGCACCTTCCGTTTTCCCGCGCCGGCCTACCTGCATGTTGATATCAAGACGCGTGCCGGATTGCACGGTGGGAAGACTGAATCCGACCGTACCGGCCAGCGTACGGAGCGCGCCCGATTCAGCTGGGCTGATGTACGACTGCTCGTACGATATGCCCAGTCGGTATCCAACTCGCGCAGGATACGATGCTAAAAGATCTGATCCTCCGGGGACGAATTCAATGCCGGTTCCAATCTGCCATCGATCCGAAAGATTGGACGTTTCTTCGGGGTCGTATCCCGGAAACGACAGCGTACTCCGAAAAGTCGTCCACGGGGCATATTCGCCTCCAGTTGAGACGGTCCACCGGGCATCGGGGTGATAGGAAACGCCGAGGCCTACATTCCACGGAATGTCGACGTTACCGCCGACGACGGTTCCGAGCGTGTCGCGATCGAGCTGCTCGCCCAGCGTGTGGACTCGTTTACCGGAGAGGGTCGCGGGAAGGGTAAAGGTGGCGCCGACGCCGATGAAGTCGTCTTCACCGATGAGTCGGCGGGCGTTAATGTACGTACCGATCGAGGCCGTAAAGCCGTTCAGGCGGGTCGATGTCGACACGTTCGTTGGGATGTAGCCGGCCGTCGGACCGGAGCTTATAAAGGACGTTCGTCGTCCATTTTCAATGATACCGAAGATGGCGTTCAGGCTGGCTCCGATGCTGACATTGCGATTGAATCGATATCCCATCCCGCCCACGACCTGCTGCAGTCCGCCGGATCCTGTGAAGTCGACGGCGTATCCCACCGTATCGCGGGCCGGCGTATCAGGTGCCAGGATACCTTCGTTGACAACGCGGTAGCCCACGCGCGAGTATGGCACGAAGCCGATGGCCACGCCGAGCTGCCGCTCGAGAATCGGAAAGCCGAACTGTACGCCGTTCAGGAAGCCCGATGCGAGCCGGCTCGTCGCGTTCGAAGCGTCTGAGATGCGCAGGTTCTGATACGTGAAGCCCGCGGATGCCCGGGTGAGCACCTGGTCCGCCCAGGTACCCGGATTGCTGATGTTGAGATAGTTGAGCGAGTGCAGAGCGATTCCTGAATGGCCTAGCGCTTCCCCTTGAGCGCTGGAGAAGGTCTGTATCTCACCCAGTCCGAAGCGGGAATAGAGCGAACCGTCGCTGCTGCTCTGCGCGAAGGCGGTCAGTGGCAGGAGGGCGGTAAGTAGCAGGGCAACGAGGATTAGCCGTGCGTCTGTCCGGACCACGCTTCGAACGGCGTGGCGGAGGCTACGCGGTTGCCGGCCGGATGGACCGCATCCACCAGACGTAGACGACCCTGGTTGGGGCGGGTCTTCATGTAGACGTGCAAATGGTACGGGCATGAAATCGTCGAAAAGGGATATCAGCGTAAATCAGTCGAGCGGTGTGCCGGTCATAAACACGAACGGCGCTCTGGATCCAGTCCCCTCGGCGTACAGGAAGATCGGGTTCAGGCTGGAATAATAGTAGAGTTCCTGTCCTTCACCGCCGGTTAGCGTATTGGGATCCGGTATACGGAGTTGGTAATGGTCGAAGGTCACTTCTCCCAGCAGCTGCCGTTCGAGGGCACCTGCCACGCTAGGCGAATCGAACACGAGGCGGCCGTCGTCGTCCAGGCTGCTTCGCCCGATGAGCGACGCATTTCCCGTTTCGGTAATCCCGTATAGATCGAGCGCGTCGAGCGTCGGCCGAACGAAGTGGGGCGGCAGGTCTTGCTGCACCGTCACGGTGTCCGTCCAGATCTCGATCGAGGCCCGGTTTACGGAACTTGTACGGAGGTCGACGTCCGACAGGTTAACGGAGAACGCGGCCCCCGGCCCGCTTCCCGCCTGCATGAGAATCCGGTCCGGCGGCGGAGCGATCGAGGCCGATCGTTCGACGTGCTGGTAGGATTGCCCCGCGGGCAACGCCGTCGAGTCTTCCGAGGTCACGGCGAACAGACCGGTGCGGTTGGGTCCAAATCCAACGACGGCGTTGCCGGAGATCGGATCCAGACGGAACCCGTGGAAGAGCTCCCCAAAATCGACGTCGCGGATGATGGCGTCATGCTCCGCGACCCAATCCGACGGCAGTTCGACGACCACGACGCTGTCGGTCGGATGAAACGTGAACTCGCGAATGACCGGGCCGACGCTGAAAGACGTATCGGTCGGAAGGCCCTCCTGGTCCCATTCCTCCAGCACTTCACGAATGGCCAGCGTGACTTCGCTGGTCGTGTCACCGTAGACGTACGTCGGTGTCAGTTGGATTTCTGCACGTTCGACGGGTTGCGCGCGTAAGCCGGCGGACGTAACGGCGATGATGTCGACGTAGCCCCGCACGGTGTACGTGCCGAGCGCGGGATCCTCGACCCGGCCGGCCAGAACGCGCGGAGCCAGATTGTCCGGCTGGAAGATGGAGGCCGGTCGGAAATCGCTAATGGGGAATTGATTGGTGAACGGGATGCCGCTCTGGGGGCCGATCAGTCCCTCACCCACGTTGGACGGGTCGTCACACGCCGAGAGCAACAGTCCAACGAAGAGAGCGAGAAGGAATATGCGTTGGAAGGGTCTCTTCACGTAGATAACCGGTGGACGAGCCGAACGGACAGAATGATAATGGAGTGGGGCACAGCAATAACCCCGATCGGCTCGAGCCGATGGGGTTTCTGCGATGCGAGCTAACGTATGCGACATCCCGGGGCGTAGTTCCTACGTGCCGGGGCATAAATGAGGGGTTTCGCCGCCTCAGGCGGCGACTTCGGCGAGGAGCTGATCGTAGACGGACCGTGCGGTCTCCACATTATCTTCCTTTCCATCTCCGAACTGGAGCGAATCGCCGGCCTCCGGATCTATCGTGTGCGGATAGATTGCCGCGTCGGCAAAAGAAAGGCCGATCGCGTTGGGATCCTTCCCTGCGAGTCCGGAGCCGCCCGCGAGTTCGCGTTCGGCAAATCTATCGCTCACCGTCTCCTCGAAGTCCACCACGTTCGGTGTGAAGATCGCCTTCGTGTTTTCAAAAAGCTCTTCCCCGGCGTAGTCTGTTCGCAGCAGCATTGGAACGAAGCCGCTCATCCAGCCGAAGGCATGGACGACGTCCGGCCCCCAGCCAAGATTGCGAATGGTCTCAAGAGACGATCGCGCGAAAAAGAGGGCGCGCTCCAGGTTGTCCTCAAACAGCCTGCCCTTTTTGTTCGCATAGACCCCCTTGCGCTTGAAATAATGATTGTTGTCCATGAAATAAACCTGCAGGCGGATGCCGGGGATCGACGCCACCTTCACCTTCAGCGTATCCGTCCGTTCTCCCATCTCGATCTCCGTTCCAGAGAGGCGTATCACCTCATGCAAGCGATTCTTGCGTTCGCTGATCGTCCCGTATCGAGGCATCATGATCCGCATTTCATAGTCCCCGGCACTCTGCAGCTGTTCGGGGAGGTTTCGTACCAAGGTGGCCGTCGCGGACGACTTCGAGAACGGCTCGACTTCGTCCGAGACAAAGAGGATCCTCGTTGAATTAGCCATACTTGCGTGATTCCGATTAGTTGGGGCGAACGGTGCGGTACACTTTTCTGCGCTCTCTCATGCGAGGCACTCGCGGCACGTACCTTGTCGTTAGTCAGAGAACGAAATGATCGACGGGCTCCCTGCTAGGTCTCCCTGCGAGGCGGGACCTCGCTGGGGAGCAGCCGCGTGCTCCCACGCCGGACATGGAGCCTTATAATTTACTCAAGACCGGCCGCATATTCAATGCCAGATATGCTTTCGCGCGCGGCGCTTCCGTTGCGCGCGGCTGCCTGTTGCGCTTATCGACGAGTTGGGCGGCTCATTCCACCTCGGCCGGACGCTGCTGGAGCAGGTCGAAATATCGTTTGATGAGCTCTTCGTAGTCTGCCGCATAGCCGCTGTCGAGAGCTCTTATCAGATCGCGGCGCAGCTTTTCGGCTGCTTCTTCCGGTGAGAGGTCTGCCGGGCTCTCACGAATGATATCTTCGCCCTCTTGGGCCTCGCGGCGCTGTTCCTGCCCGCGTTCGTTGAGCGAGCGCTGAGCGTCCAGCAGGCGTTGAAGAATTTGGCGCTGCCGTTCGACGGTACGCGGCTCAACCTGGCGGCGCTGCAGCTCCTGGATCGTTTCTTCCATCTGTTCTGCGATTCTTCCCAGATCGCCCAGTAGCTTGCCGCGCGCCTCCGGGTTGCGGCGCAGCTGATCGAGCTGCCGCTTGATGGCCTGCTGCTGGGCGCCCATCTGCTGAAGGCGTTCCTGCATGTCTACGCTGAGGCGGTTGCCCTGCACGTCGTTGAGGAACTCCTGGATCTGCTGGTTGAGCTGCTGCTGCTGCTCGGCCATCTGCTGCATCTGCTGGATCATCTGCTGCATGTTGCCCTGGCCGTCGCCCGAACCGGACTGGTTCATGAGCTGATTGAGCACGTCCGACAGCAGCAGTGCCAGCTCGTTCATGTTCATCATGGCCGCCGTCTGATAGCCGGAGGCCTCCCCGACCGCGCGCTCGGACATCGCCTCCGTGGCCGCGCCCATCTCGCGGAGGGCCTGTCCGGACAGGCGCTGCACCTCCCGGCTGAGTTGAGGGATGTTGCCGCCGAGCTGCCGGAGGGAGTCGACGACGGTGCTCAGCCCTTCGGAAAGTTCGACCTGTTTCCGGGCATCCTCGCGCAGGGCCGGGGCATCCGATACCGTACCGCGCAGGGCGGCCCGGAGTGATTCCTGTTCGTGGGAGAGCGTAAGGACATCGCCGAGCACCCGCCGCAGTCCGGCCAGGTTCACGTCCATCTGCGACCCCTGCATGGAGCTCTGCATCTGCTGCAGCCGCTGCTGCAATTGCTGCATCTGCTGCTGCATCTGCTGCTGCCCGGACCGGGCGTCCTGAAGCTGCTCCCGCCGCAGTTGTTGCGCGTTGTCCTGCATCTGCTCGGGCATCTGCCTCTGTCGCAGCGACTCATTCAATTCCTGCATCTCACGAGCCGGGCCGCGCCGCATCTCTTCGAGCTGCTGCTGTGCCTCGCGGAGCAGCTCCTCGAGCCGTTCCATCTCTTCACGGGAGCGCTCCTGCTGCTGTGCGAGGCGTTCGGCGTCGGACGGCTCGTCATCGGATGCGTTCCGGTCGGACGGGTTCTCCTCGGCTGCATTCCGGTCGGACGGATCCGGCGATGGGGACGCCTCTTCCATCTCTTCCATCAAGCTGCCCGTCTCTTCGGACAGTTCTTCTTGCTGGCGGGCGATCTCTTCGGCACGGCGGGCCGCTTCCTCGAGACGCTGCTGTGCGCGAAGATTCTTGAACAGTTCCAGGGTACGTTCCAGCCGCCGGCGATACTGATCTTCATTGAATTCGAAGTTTTCGATCGCCTGCTGCATCTGGGACAGATCCAGGTTTTCGATCGACTGCCGAAGCTGCTCCAGCGCCTCCTGTAATTCCGGGGAATTGATCTCTTCGACGACGTGCTGCATCTCCTCATACATTTCGAGGGTTTCCGGGCTCAGCAGGTCGTTTCGGCGCGCCGATTCATTGATCGACTCCATCTGCCTCGAAAGATCGTCGACCCGGTTCTCGAGTTGCTGCTGCCGCTCCTGGATCTGTTCGATCTGCCGCTGATCTTCCCAGTCGCCGTCCTGCTTCCGCCTCACCTCGTCACGCAGCTGTCTGAACTGCTCGTCGATGCGGCGGGCCTCCTCGAGCATACTTTCCACCTGCGACTCGGCGGCTTCCTGCTCCTGATCGAGCTGCTCGTACTGCTCGGCGAGGGAGGGCAGGCGAAGCCTATGACGCGGCGTTTCGGCAGACTTATAGCCGGCGAACGTGTCGTTGTCTCGCACGCGGACGAAGTACTCGATGATGTCTCCCGGCACGGGGTCCAGCGGCGTCGATGCGCCGAGGTCCCAGTCATACGTTACGACCTGGTCGAGCCGGCGCTTATCTTCCACCGGCAGGTCGATGGTCGAGAAGGAGTCGGACGCCGTCTTGAACCTGCTCTCGGCAAGCCGATAGTTCAGCGTGAGGTCGCGGAATCCGTAGTCGTCGATAATACGCGTCTCGATCAGACGTTCGAGAGCATCCGTTAGGACGGCATCCGTCCCGGGCCGCACGATGACTACCGAGGGCACGGCGTCTTCTTGAAGGTCCATGGCATACCGGATGGGGTCACGGTTGGAAATGCCCCGGTCATTCTCCAGCATGATCTGATACGAGCCTTCGCGCGTGAGCGTGAAGGAGCCCGTGGCACGGTCTCCATCGAGTTCGAGCGGCACGGTCGAATCGTCGTCGAATCGGATGGCGGCCGACGTCGCATCGGAGCCGGCCAACGAGAGGTTCAGCTCGACGCGTGTACCCGGAAGGCCTGAAATATCGCCCACGTTCGGGTCGAGCCGTCTCGGAGGCAGGTCGGCGTACGAGGGGAACTGCAGCGTCGCCTGAAGGCTCTGCACGACAGGGTACTCCACGACGGAGGTCTCGTACCACCGCGACGTAACGGGCGTCGCGCTGGCACGGTATCGAAACGATCGCCGAACGCTGGCGAAATGATGTTGAAACGAACCCGTAGAATCTGCCGTCAGCCGTATCGTATCGACGTGATCCTCGTCTGCGTGGTTCACTTCGAGCGAGAGCGTCTGAGGCCGATCGTCTCCTACAGCCTCTACCCGAACGTTAAGTGCCGCGCCGCGAGCGATCTCCACCGTACCCGGTTCCACCTGGAGGCGGAAGGGAGCCGGCTGATCGAACTGTGCGCCGGGTGAAAGCAACCGGTGCGAGGCACTGATGAACGTGTCCGGAGCGGCGGCCAGAAAAAGAAGCAGCGAGACGATGGGGATACCGGCTATGCGGAGCGCGCGCCGGGCTCGCGAAAAATCGGCCACGTCTTCGAAGGTCACCGGCTCGACGTCCCGCCCGAGCATCTGCACCGCACGGTCGACGAGCTCTTCGGGAGCATCGCTGCGGCGCCCCTGCGACAGGTCGAGCAGGTTCACGAGACGGTCTCCGATCTCGGGAAACCGCTCGCCGATTTTGCCGGCGAGGTGTTCCGCGGACGGTCCGGGAACGATGCCTGCAATGCGCAGCAGCGGCACCAGTACGTAGTAGGCGGCCGCTCCTCCGGATGCAGCGACGACGATCCAGAACAGTACCGTTCGGAATCCGGCCTCCAACCAGAATCCAGCTTCGACAGCGGTGGAAAGCAGCCAGAGGAGGGAGCTCAACCCTATCGTGGTAGCGGCACCGAAAAGCAGATCGGCCAGCGTGATCCGTCGGGAGGCCGCCTGGAGGCGCCGACGAATGCGCGCGAGCAGTTCGAGTGATTGTTCGCTCATGAGACAGGGTACTGCGGAAAGGCGCTTCCAGCACCTCGTGAAGCAAGTCGGCGTGTATTCAAACGTCGACTTAATGCACGAGGCACGAGCGTTGTGTACCGTCGGAGGCGAGAAGGTGTTTCAATGATCGGTCGAGGCATCCTGACGTATCTCGCAGCGATTAGCGCGGAGTGCATCGGAGAGATGCACAATCTTGCAACGGCCCTACATTAGTCGGAGCGCATCGTTACTTTGTCGAAAACGCGTTTGGGAACGTTTAGTAAGGTGATCTGGAATGGAAGAACTCTTGGCCGTTATCCTCGGAGGCGGGGCTGGAACCCGTCTGTACCCGCTTACCATGCACCGGGCGAAGCCGGCCGTGCCGCTGGGCGGTAAGTATCGCCTGATCGATATTCCGGTTTCCAACTCTATCAATTCGGGCATCAACAGGATTTTCGTCCTGACGCAGTATAACTCCGCCAGCCTCAACCGGCACATCGCGCGCTCCTATGCTTTCGATCGCTTTCGGGAGGGTTTCGTCAGCATTATCGCGGCGGAGCAGACGTCCGAGTCGAAAGACTGGTTTCAGGGTACGGCAGATGCCGTACGGCGGTCGATGCCGCACCTGAAGCCGTATCGCCATTCCCACGTGCTCATTCTTTCGGGCGACCAGCTCTATACGATGGATTATCGGAAGATGCTGCGGCACCACGTAGACAGTAAGGCAGATGTTACGCTGGCCACGATACCGGTGCGGGGGGAGGAGGCATCCGCTTTCGGGATCCTGAAGACAGACGAAGATGGGATCGTTACGGAATTTCACGAGAAACCGGCCCAGGACGAGCTGGAAGGGAAGGACAGCCCCGTCAGCACGGAGATGCGGGACCAGGGGCGCACGTTCCTGGCGTCGATGGGCATCTACGTGTTCAATAAGGGTCTCTTGCAGGAAATGCTTGAGGAAAATCCGGAGGAGCACGATTTCGGACACGAAATCATCCCCAAGGCGATCGCCAACCGCCGCGTCGCGAGCTACCCGTTCGAAGGGTACTGGAGCGACGTCGGTACGATTCGTTCGTTCTTCGACGCCAATCTCATGCTTGGCAAACGGTATCCGGAGTACGATATCTATAATGCGACGGCGCCGCTCTATACGAACGCACGCATTCTGCCGCCGGCAAAAATTGTGAGCTCGTTTGTACAGGAGTCGCTGATCAGCGAGGCCAGCGTTATCATTAATAGCCAGATATCGCAGTCGGTGATCGGGCTGCGATCGTTCATCGGCAACAATACGACGATCAAGAACACGGTCTTCATGGGGGCGGACTACTATCCGTGGCACGACCCCGGTTTGCGCGATCCGGTGGAGGGCCCCGACCGGCCTGGTGTGGGTGAGGAATCGTATATCGAAGGGGCCATCATCGATCGCAACGTGAGCATCGGGAAACGCTGCATCATTAAAAACCGCGACAACGTCGATGAATATGACGGGGAGGATTATTTCATCCGCGACGGCATCGTCGTGATTCCCAAGAACGTTCACATTCCGGACGACACGATTATTTAATCTACGGCAGGCTTCGGTCGGGCCGAAAGACGAATTACGAACCGTTCTCGCTACCTAACCCTATGAGTCGCAAGTGGACGTGGACCGTCCTCCTTATCGTATTTCTGCTCGTTTCCGGATGCCGGTCGTACGGCGGATATGGAACCGAAGCAGCAACGTATCGACAGATCGAGCGCGTTCTCGATCGCTTCGAGGAAGATTTAGCGCGTGCCCGGGCAGACCTCCGCGCGCTTGAATCGGCCGCGACGGATCATCCGATACTCGAGGCCGTCGCCGCGCATTACGCGGAGCTGGTTCGGGCTCACGCTGCGGCTCTGGACGAACACGGTGCGACCGCCGCGCGACTTTCGGCTGACGCCGGCTATCGCACGCTGAGCCGCGTGTACGGAGCACTCGTCGGCGCTCGGCATCTGGTTCGGGGCAGGTATCAGAGTCTGCTGCGCTACGTCTACGATGCCTTCGGCGAAGCAGCGATGTCGTCAGCTATCGACGAGGCTCGTCCGTATGCGCTCGTTCCGCCGTATTATCCGAGGATAGCGGACCGCGGAAGCGTGCTGACCGTGAATGAGGTGGTACGGCGCGTGGAGTCGGGTGCCGCCCTACGGGCCGATTTTCGGCTGGACATGCCGGTGCAGGTGGTCGCCGGTCCGGACGGGGCTGACGGGCACTGAGCGGGTTCCGGGTTGCTATGACTCGGGGTCGACCATGCTGTGCGTGTAGTCGAACACTTCACGCCAGCTCGATTCGACGACCTCGACGATTTCAGCCGGACTCTTGCGCGTCGCTTTGGCGAGGAGGTGGAGTGCGGCGGATGGCTCGAAGCGTGCTTCAGTGAGTGAGGGATCCAGGCAGAGGCGTTCGCACGCATTGGCCGACACGGCCAGGGTTAGTCCAAGCACCCGTAGCTCGTGGTCCTCGAGATGTCCCGGCGTGAGGTACTGTCGTATGACCTTAACCACGAATTCGGGCAGATGCCAGCTGTCAGCGGCCATGGAGCCCAGCTCGGCGTGATCCGTTCCGAAGATGATTTGCTCCGACGTAACCGTCGGTGCGAAACCGTAATCATTCGTGCACCACAGCGCCTCGTAATCGTCCGGCCGGTTGTAGAGGAGCACGAGCCGTCCGCACGTGTGCAGCAGGCCCAGTGTAAATGCGGATGATTGCTGATAGAGATTCAGGTGTGCCGCGATCTTTTTCGAAAACGACGCCGTGCCCACGCTCATACGCATGATCTGGTCGAAGATGCGCGCCTGCTCCCCGGAGTTGAGAATGTCCTGCAGGCGCATCATGCCCGACGTAAGGACGATATCGCACACTTCTTCGAATCCCAGCAGATGCACGGCCTTGTGGATGTCGCCGACGCGTCGACGGACGCCGTAGTACGCCGAGTTGATCCGACGCAGGACGGATCCCGCGACGACGGGGTCGGAATTTACGACGCTGACCAGTCGGGGCGTATCCGGCACGTCACGCTTGTCCGCAACGAGCTTCGTGACCTCTGCGACCGTTCGGGGCAGGGGCGGAAAGCGAATATCGAAATTCGGTTTCCGGTCGATGCGCGTGGCCGGCGTGATGCGCTGGGTCTCTGGCATGGAGGGCGTGGACGGCGGTTGCGGGGTTCCGTCGTGGGGAGATACGGAGACTCCGGTTAGGGTGACCTACTATATCCTACGTATCGGCCAGTCCAATAGAGAATTAAGCCCGATCCGGTACGGGATGTTCGCGGAGAAGATGGTGACTGTAGGCCTCCGGCGGCGCAGCAAAGAGGGGTTTGGTGCGGGACCAGGTGCTTCGAAAAAGATTGCTGGCTCGGTAGCGCTGCAGGGCATCGTCATGATCCCAGTGGCTGAGCGTAGTGAGCACGTTCGGGTAGGTATGGTCCTGCAGCAGCTCCAGGTGCGTGCATCCCGGGAAGACCCGGATACGTGGTGCCGACTCGTCGAAGATGGATAGAAACGTGTCGACCCGGTCGGGACGGAACGTCATGCGTACGAGGCGAACGAGCACGGTGGGGCGGATTGGATGGATCTGGAAACGTCTCCCGGCTAAAATAGGGGCTCGCCGCAACGGATTAAAGGGGAGCGAGACCTATCAGGTATCTCGGGGGATTCGTGCGAGGACTTCTTCGCCGATCCGGCAGGACAGGCATCGTGCCTGCGAGCAACGGGTTCGATAGAGCTGATGGAGCCCCTGGGAGTCCACCGCCGTGCCCGGTCGCGTGCCCAGGGCATCGAACAGGCGGGTTACCTCGTCGCTTCCGGCGGGGAGTTGTTCCAGAAGCCGCCAGCATGCCTCGTCGTCTTCGCCGGCCTGGCGGGCGAGAGCCAGCAGCGCAGGCACCACGACGTTAATGAGCAGGGCATCGATCCGCTGGCGGCCGATCCTGGAGCTGTGAGGCGTCGTACGCTTCTCCAGCCGGAAATGCTCGTCCCAGAATGGATCGAGCCTGACATCGAAGACGGCCCGCAGGGCCGCAAGCGGCTCACGAACGCGGGCAGCTGCCGAAAGCCGAGGCATCGGATCCTCCCGCGGAAGCCCATCCGGCCGGAGAAGTGCCGCGGCCTGAGCGATTCGAAGCGGAGGGAAATTGGCGGGTCGAAGTCGAAAGAAGCGCCAGGATGAAGCCGGCATGGCGGTAAGTGCCAGCCGGTGTCGGAGGCGATCGAACCGATCGTGCAGTTCCATCACGTAGTCGGCCGTCGCGCGATCGGCCTCCAGGAGAGCCGCCGGCTGGGGCAGCAAGCCGGAGCAACCCAGATACAGGGCCTCGATGTCGGCGGATTCGCTCACCGTGCGGCATGCCTCGAGCGGCACGGTCTGCGCGAGCGTGCGCATGGCCTGGGCATTCTTGGCATAGCCGAGCCCCGCAAACGTCGCTTCGTAGAACACCTGGTGCGCGTCGCCGGACGCAAAACGTCGTGAGCGCGATACCGTACGTTCCATTGCCAGCTCGCGGAGATATCGGGCGCGCACGGCGTCTGGAACGCGGTCCCATCCGCCGGCACAGTATATACGCTGCTCCGTGCGCAGGTAGAAGGCACGGAGGAGCGACCGGAGGCGTTCCTCGAGGAGGGGATAGAGCACGAGTTCCGGGAGGGTCGAACCGTCGGCACGCCGCAGTCGCCCGGTCCACATATCGGCGTACAGGGTGACGTGGAGCACGGTCGCATTGTAGCGCGGGTCGTCGCCATGCCGATGATCCAGCCAGCTCCCGGACGTCACGTGGATCTCGACGGCGCCGTTCCACAGGGTCGGTCCCATTCGTAGCCGCGCACCGAGGAAGTCGGGTCCAGCGTCGGTGTTCAGCCGCCCGGGGTACAGCACCTCGAGCGAGGTACCGTCCGTGGTGGAGAGTCCCCGACGTGTGATCCGCCGGTTCAGCCAGATGTCCTGCACGAGCGCTTCAGGTACGAGTCCGGATTTCGGTTCGTGCAGGACGACTTCCAGAACGTCGTCGGAAAATCCGTAGAAATAGGTAGATGGCATGGCCGCGGGGTTGCTTCTACCCCCTAAGACACACGGTCGCCTCCGGCATAACCTCTCGCGCTCACAAGGAGGGAAGATTGCACATGAAGCAGCCGGATTGAGCACGAGCCAGGCATCGCGCACGAGCCAGGTATCGAGCACGAGGCGCGCGATTCGCGACTATGGAAGCATATCCGTGCCTGCGAGCAGCGAACGAAGCGATTCCGCTTCGCGAGCAGCCGCCTCGGCGAAATCCCGCCCTTCGGAGGCGTAAATGATCGATCGGCTGCTGTTAATCAGGACCGGCGCTCCGAGCGCGGCGGCCACGCGCATCACCGCGCCGGCGTCGCCGCCCTGCGCGCCGATGCCGGGGATCAGAAGCGGAGCGGTCGGAGCGAGCGCTCGAATGCGCCGCAACGCGTCGATGTCGGTGGCGCCGGCCACGAAGCCGAGCGTTCCGGGCAGGTCGGCGTCCCATTTGGTAGCGGTTCGCACGACATGTTCGAAAAAGGGAGCCTCTCCGCAGGAGATCTCCTGGAAATCGGTCGCGCCCGGATTCGACGTCCGCGCAAGGAGGAACACGCCGCGCCCCGAGTACTGGAGAAAAGGTGTGACGCTGTCTTCTCCCATGTAGCCCGACACGGTGCATGCATCGAAGCCGAGCTGCTCGAAGGTGGAACGGGCGTAAAAGCGGGCCGAATTACCGATATCACCGCGCTTTCCGTCAGCAATGGTCAGGACGTCGTCCGGGATGGCCTCCAGGGTGGATCGAATAGCTTCCCATCCAGCCGCTCCGAGAGCCTCGAAGAACGCGAGGTTGAGCTTATAGGCGCACGCGACGGAGGCCGTGGCTTCAATGATGGCTCGATGGAAGGTGAGGACGGCCTCCGCGGGAGATGCGCCGTCCGTTAGGTGCCTCGGGAGACGGTCCAGGTCGGGATCGAGTCCAACGCACAGCACAGACGACGTGCTGCGCTGAACGGCCTGAAGTCGCTCCGAAAACGTGGGTGTCGGCATGATTGAAGGATATCCACTGAGAAGAGACGATATCAATAAAGGGACTGGGCAGACCGCTTCTTTCGAGGAAGCGTAGAATTTTCTCCGAAAGAGCGACATCGAAGAAACCGGAAGCGCTTTCGGCCATGTACTTGCAAAGGCGTACGCGGGACCGGAAGCCCCATGCGTGGGGTTCGGCACGGTTATAGATGCTTATTTCAGACACGGGCGATCGATGCACGGGGTAGACCGGCTACCGGTCGACGAGCCCTCTTGCCGACCGGCGGCACCAGCAACTGAACGCAACCACCTGACATGTCCGAATCGAAATTAACGACACTCAAGAACGTCTCGGCGGCCGACAAACAGATGCTGCGGGACGTCGAGACCATGCTCGGGCCTGAGCCAGGGCGGATGGGGTTCATTAAAAATCTGTTCTGGGGACGCTTTCGGGGTGATCTGGTCCTGCCGTATCCGGAAGTGTCCGAGTCGGAGCGCCGCGATTGTGACGCGCTCATGGATCGGCTTGGCGCCTACCTGAACGACGAGCATCCATCCGTGCTCATCGACCAGGAAGAATATATCCCCGAATGGGTCATCAGGCGGTTGTTCGGTCTCGGGGTGATGGGAATGACCATCCCGGAGAAGTACGGCGGATTGGGTCTCGGCGTGACGAGCTACAACCGCGTCCTAGAGCTGATCGGAAAACACTGCGCTTCGACGGCGGTCGTCGTGTCGGCGCACCAGTCGATCGGTTGCAAGGCGATCATGCTGTTCGGCAGCGAGACGCAGAAAGACCGCTATCTGCCTCAGGTAGCTCGCGAGACGCTGTCGGCGTTCTGCCTCTCGGAGCCCAACGCCGGATCGGATGCCGCCGGTCAGGAGACCTATTGTGTGCTGTCGGAAGACGGCTCACATTACGTGTTGAACGGCGAGAAGAAGTGGAGCACCTCCGGTGCGATCAGCGGCCTCTTTACGGTGATGGCCAAGCAGCAGATCGTCGATCCGGAAACAGGTGAGGAGAAGGAAGGCGTCACGGCTCTCATCTGTACGCCCGACATGGAGGGGGTGGAGGTGTTCGAGAAGAATCGCAGCAAGGCGGGCATCCGAGGGACCTGGCAGGCACGCATCCGCTTCACGGATGTGCGCGTGCCGAAGGAAAATCTTCTCTTCAAGGAGGGTAAGGGCCTGGTCGTCGCCCTGAGCTGTCTGAATTTCGGCCGCTGCACGCTGTCGGCCGGAGTCGGCGGTGCGGCCAAGCATGCGATGGATCAGAGCATCAAGTGGGTGCAGACGCGGTATCAGTTCGGGCGGCCGCTGGCCGACTTTGAGCTCGTGCAGCAAAAGATCGCTCGGATGGCGGCGTACACGTATGCCATGGATGCCATGCTCTACATGACGACGGGCATGCTCGATCGCGGTGACACGGACATCATGGTGGAGACGGCGGCGACGAAGGTGTTTTGCTCTCACTACGGTTGGGAGGTCATCGACGACGCGATGCAGCTGATGGGAGGAGAGGGCTATATGGCGGAGAATGAGCTGGAACGCGTCTGGCGCGACAACCGCATCCATCGTATCGTGGAAGGGTCGAACGAGGTGATGCAGTCGTTCATCTTCGGTTACGGAGGCAAGCAACTGGCCGAGTCGATGGTGAGCGTCCAGGACGCCGTAGGGTGGGACGAGGAGGAGGACGTCACGGAAAATCTGTCCCGCATCGTATCGAACCTTATGAATCCGGACATACTCCGACGCGCCGTGCCGCTTGCGGCTGAGCTCTTCGCGGGCATCCTGCCTCCGGCACCTCGTATCGATGCCATCCACCCCGCCCTAGCATCGTACGGAGACCGGCTGTCCCGTCTCATTCAGAAGCATGCGCACCACGTTAAGCTGGTGAGTAAAAGGCACCGGGAGGAGATCATCAAGCGTCAGGCCGTTCAGGCGCGCCTGGCCGACAACGCGATCATGCTGTTTGCACTGTCCGTCTCGCTCTCGAAGATGGATGCGCAGCTGCGCGGGGGGACGTCCGGCGCGGCGTTCGAACGGGACCGCGCCGCGTTCAAGCATCTCTTCGACCTGATGGAGGTCGACTTCATGAAGAATATCGGCGAGCTGCGTCACAACGCCGATGCGTCGATGTTGGAAGCGGCGTCCGCGGCACGCCGCCATAACGATACGTTGCCCAACGACCGGTTCTACATTCACGAAGCGTCGCCCGTTGCGGCGGGTACGGGCAAACAGCCGCCTACGGAGCATATCAAGCAATTTCCGACCTGATGAGTCCGACGAGGTAAGCGGGGTGTCGATGGAAAAGCAGAACGGATATGACGCGGTCGTCGTCGGCGCGGGACCCAACGGGCTCGCCGCCGCCGTGCGGCTGGCTCGGCAAGGGCTTGGTGTGCTGCTCGTCGAGGCGAACGAAACGATCGGGGGTGGGATGCGATCGGCCGAGCTGACGCGGCCGGACTTCGTGCACGATCGTTGTTCGGCGATTCATCCGATGGCGGTCGCCTCACCTTTTTTCCGGAGCCTGGATCTCGGCCGATACGGACTCGAATGGATCCACCCCGAGGTGCCGCTGGCTCATCCGCTCGATGGGGGGCGTGCCGCCGTTCTTTCGCGCTCGCTGGACGCGACGTGCGATAGTCTGGGAGTGGACGGATCGTCGTACCGGAACGTGATGGAGCCGCTCGTGACGCATTTCGACCGTCTCACGAGCAACATCCTCCGACCGCTTCTCCGGGTGCCGGACGATGTGCTGTTCATGGGCCGGTTCGGTCTCCGGGCGCTCCAACCGGCCAGAGGATTTTCTCGACGGACGTTCGAAACGGAGGAGGCTCGCGCACTGTTTGCGGGGCTCGCCGCGCACTCGTTGCTTCCGCTCGAGGCGATCTCTTCATCGGCGATCGGGTTGGTGCTCGGTGCGGCCGGACACGCCGTGGGCTGGCCGATGCCGAAAGGCGGTGCGCAGCAGATCGCCGAGGCGCTCGGACACGTCTTCCGGGAGCTGGGCGGCGAGATCGTTACGGGACGGCGCGTCGAGAAGCTGCGTGAGATACCGTCGGCGCCCGCCGTGCTGCTGGACGTCACGCCTCGCCAATTTTTCAATATGACGGACCGGCCGCTGCCGTCGGCCTACACACGCTGGCTGCAGCGGTTCGAATATGGTCCGGGCGTCTTTAAGATCGACTACGCGATGGACGAGCCCGTGCCCTGGTCGGCCGCGGTCTGCGGCCGGGCGGGAACGGTGCACGTCGGCGGTTCGCTGCAGGAGATCGCCGCATCGGAGCGCGCCGTCTCCAAAGGGCGCCATCCGGAGCGTCCGTACGTGCTCGCTGCCGAACACAGCCGCTTCGATGCGAGCCGTGCGCCGGAGGGGAAGCATACGCTGTGGGCCTACTGTCACGTGCCCAACGGTTCGACGGTGGACGTGACGGAGCGCATCGAGGCGCAGATCGAGCGATTCGCACCGGGTTTCAGAGACTGCATCGGCGAGCGGCACGTGATGAACACGGCCGACCTGCAGCGCGACAACGCCAATTTGATCGGCGGAGACATTAACGGTGGAAGTGCCGCGCTGCGGCAATTGCTGGTCCGGCCGGTACCGACGCCGACGCCGTACCGAACGCCTTTGGAAGGCGTGTATCTATGTTCCGCGTCGACGCCGCCCGGAGGAGGCGTTCACGGGATGTGCGGCTTCCACGCCGCCGAGGCGGCACTGCGCGACGTGTTTACGTGATCGCCGCCGCGGCCGCGCGGTCGATCCGCTCGAAGCCGGTGTAGGATTGCAGGGCCTCGGGGATACGTATCGAGCCGTCTGCCTGCTGGTAGTGCTCCAGCAATGCGGCCACGATGCGCGGCAGCGCGAGTCCGGAGCCGTTCAGCGTGTGGACGAGCTCCGTCTTCTTCTGCGCGTCCCCGCGGTGGCGAATCTGCATGCGGCGGGACTGAAAGTCCTCGAAGTTGGAGATGGAAGAGACCTCGAGCCATCGCTCCTGCCCGGCACTCCACACCTCCAGATCGTATTTTTTCGTCTGCGTGAAGCCCATGTCGCCCGTACACATGAGCAGAACGCGGTAGGGTAGGCCGAGTGCTTTAAGCGGACGTTCCGCGTCGGCGCGCAGCTCTTCGAGGGCCTCGTAGCTCGTCGTGGGGTGGACGAACCGGACGAGCTCGACCTTGTCGAACTGATGAAGCCTGTTGAGTCCGCGTACGTCCTTGCCGTACGACCCGGCTTCCCTCCGGAAGCACGGCGTGTAAGCGGCATATTTTATCGGGAGACGATCGGTCTCCAGGATTTCGTCTCGAAGCAGATTCGTGACGGGCACTTCGGCGGTAGGTATCAGGAAGAGCTCGTCACGCTCCGCCTCGTACATCAAGGCTTCCTTGTCCGGAAGCTGTCCCGTTCCACGAGCGCTGTCGGCGTTCACGAGGAGGGGGGGCTGCAGCTCCGTATAGCCGCCGTCTCGCACCGCCGTGTCGAGGAAAAAGTTGATCAGGGCCCGTTGGAGGCGTGCACCCCTTCCTACGTAGAACGGGAAGCCGGCGCCGGTGACCTTTGCCCCTCGCTCGAAGTCGATGAGTCCGTGACGCTCGGCCAGCTCCCAGTGGGCGACAGGGTTGAAGTCGAAGGTCGGAAGTTCGCCGACGGTCGCGATCACCTCGTTGTCGTCCGGCGTCCGTCCAACCGGTACGCTCGGATGCGGTAGGTTGGGGAGGTCCAGCATCTTCCCCTCTAATTCTTCCTCGACCTGGCGAGCCGATTCTTCCAGATCCTTGATCCGTTGTTTCAGCTGCGACGACTCTTCGATCAGATCCTGCGCCTCGTCCTTACGTCCCGAACGCATGTACTCGCCGATCTCCTTCGAGATCGCGTTGGAGCGGGCCTGCGCCTGCTGAAGCTCGGTAAGCGACGTTCTACGGCGTTCGTCCAGCGTCTGAAGTTGATCGACGAGCGAGGGATCTCCCAGGCCTTTGTCGCGAATGGCTCGACGGAGTCGTTCGGGATCCTCCCGAAGCAATTGGATGTCTATCACGTGACTGGATGCAGGTTGGAGGTGAAGAAGTCAGGATACCGGCGCTGAAGCACGGGGTGTGCCACGCGTCATGATGCGGTTACGGGGATGCCCAGGCGGGAGCCGAGATGACGGAGGGCCTGCGTCACACTGCGCGGTTTAAAGCCGAGCTCCGTCTCCGCTTTGAGGATGATGAAGCCGGTCTTTGGTGGACGCGTTGCGGTCTGCGTGAACTCCGACCCGTCCGTCCGACGCAGGAGTCCGGCATCCAGATCGAATACGTCGGCAATGGTGGAGGCGAACTGGTAGACAGACATCAACTCGCGGCCCGAGAGGTGGAAGACCCCGCTCTTACCGTATCGGACGATTCGTTCGATCCCCGAGGCGAGATCCGGGGCGTACGTAGGCGTACGCCACTGGTCCGTCACGACGTGGATCGGCTCACCCGCGGAGAGCTTCTCGAGCACCCAGAGGGCGAAGTTGGATCGCTTGAGGTCGTGTCCGGTGCCGTAGACCAGCACCGTCCGCGCTACGGACCACCTGTCCAGGCCCGCCCCTCGAGCGGCGTTCTCAGCCGCCTGCTTGGACTTCCCGTAGAAATTCACGGGATCGGGCCGCGCGTCCTCACGGTAGGGTCCGTCCTCGCCGTCGAAGACGAAATCCGTGGAAACCTGAATGAGGTGGGCTCCCACGTTATGGCACTGTCGCGCCAGGTGCTCGACGGCTTCCGCGTTGACCGCCCAGCACGCGTCGCGCTCCGTCTCGCAGACATCGACCTGCGTCATGGCGGCGGCGTTGACGACGACGGTCGGGGTGAAGTCTTCAAAGACATTACGAACGTCTTCGACCGACGTAACGTCCAGCGGGGCATAACCGCAGGAAGCGTCCTGAAAGCGCGGCGCCGGGTCGCGTGCGGTAGCGAGCACGTCGTACTCGGGATACGTGCTCATGAGGCGCACGAGCTCCTGACCGAGCAATCCATTTGCTCCTGTTATGAGAACGCGCTTATACAACATCTCCTACGCTGGTATCCCCTTCGCTATCCGCAGTCTGTACGTCTGCAAGATAGCCGATACGATCGTGCCCGTTTCGAATCGGGCTGATGATGCCGGCTGATCCCCTGGGTCAAACGAGCAGGACGGACGAGAAGGATGGGTCAGGGATAGAAGCGGAGTCCGATGCCCCCGCCGATCCTGCCGTCCGTGTTCGGAATGACATTCAGGCGAGGCGTCAGGTGCAGGAACACCTCAAATTGATCGACGAAATAATTGAGGCCCAGCTGGCCGCTGATGCCGATGACGAAATCATTCCCGTCCCGCCCACGCTCGTGTATACCGACCAGTACGCCCGGCCCGAGGTAATAACGGATCGGAGAGTTGGTGATGGGACGCTCGTAGAGAGCGTGTCCGTTGAGAAAGAAGAAGTCGTCGAGATCCCACGCGGCCAGCAGTTCGTAGGCGAATCCGGGACGCTGATATATTTTAAGGGTCAAGCCGCTCGGGTCGCCGATCTGGCCTCCAATGCCGAAGTCGCCGCCCGGCGACTGAGCTTGGGCGTTGCCTGCGGTAAGCGTGACGGCTATCACGACCGCGAGCGCGAACGCCATCGTTTTTGCCATGAGCGATATCGTAATCGGTTTTAGAGACATACCTGGTATCGGAGTCGAATGAATGGGGGATACTGACATGAGGGCGTTGTCCGTTTGATTGTGTTGGATGTTGTTACGATTGAGCGTGCCTGTACCAGGTTTCAGGCACGCAAGTAAAGAATCCTTACGGTCGATCGTCTCCGCTTATCGCGGCGAGCACGTCCTCCTTCAAGCCTTCGGCGTCGCGGAGGTGCATGCGTTCCGACATCAGCAGGCGGAGTTCTCGTCGCTTGGCGGCATTTTCATATCGCGCTGCTTCCTCCTCGGTCTCCGGCGTGATAGGTGGGGCCGGAACGGGCGAACCCGTGTCGTCGACGGCGACGAATGTATAAAAGGCACGATTGCACTTGCGCCGCGTCTGCGCTCGCGGATTTTCGGCCCACACGTTGAGTTCGACCTCCATCGACGAGCGGAAGACGCGGTTTACCTGACTTTCCACGACGACGATTTCACCCTGGAAGATGGGCGACTGAAAGTCCACCGTATCGACGGCAGCCGTGACGCATACCTGATTCGAATGACGCTGTGCGGATATCGCAGCCCCTTTATCCATCAGATGGAGCAGTCGGCCGCCCATCATGTTGCCCAGCCCATTCGTGTCGTTCGGCATAACGATTTCCGTCATCACACAACGTGACGCGGCGACGGTTTTGACAGGTGTCTCGTTCATGCGTACGGGTACTTTCTCGAGATCGGATGCAGCATACGCGTTGGGCGGAGAGAGTTTCGCTACGTGCCGTAACGAACTAGGTTTTTTGTTTTTTCTTCTTCGCGGCCGGAAAGAGGATGTTGTTTAGAATGAGTCGATAGCCGGGCGAACTCTTATGCAGGTTCAGGTCCGTGGGCGGATCCCCGACGAAGTGCTGGTAATCCTCCGGGTCGTGTCCGGCGTAGAACGTAAAGGTCCCCTCTCCGAGGTTGCCGTGAATGTATTTGACCTCGTTCCGTCCAGGTGCCTCCGCCAGGAGCACCACGCCGGGCTTGATCAGGTCTTTTCGAAAGTTCGTGGTTTGCCCGATGAATCCCTTGATGGTTGCGACGTGGTTCTGGGTGAGCATGGTCGGGACGGGATCCCACTTCGCGCTGAACTCGAAGAGCGTGAAGTAGTCCAGCGTCGGATTGCGCATCTGGGGCGGGGGCGGACCCGTATCGATGTCCGAGTGCTCGTATTCGGCCGGATTGAAGATGGGCGTGAAGTTTTCGAACGCCACCGTGCTATTGTAATCGAGCTCCGCGGCGGCATTCGGGTCGACGGGGTCGCCGTCGTATTCGGAGGGTACGATGTCGGTCTGGTGGGCCGCCAGGGCGATGTCGTACGTATCCGTTCCCGAGCACATGGCGAACAGGAAGCCTCCCTGGGAGACATATTCCTTTATCGTTTGCGTTATGCGCAGCTTCAGGTCGCTGACTTTACGAAAGCCGTGCCGCCCGCCCGCCTCTTCGGCCGTGCGTTGCTGTTCGATGTACCAGGGCATGTTCCGGTACTGGAGAAACTTACCGTACTGCCCCGTGAAGTCCTCGTGATGGAGGTGGAGCCAGTCATACTCATTCAGGCGCCCGTTCAGCACCTCGTCGTCATAGATCATGTCGTACGGCACCTCGGCATATTCGAGGGCTAGCAGCACGGCGTCGTCCCACGGCAGTGTTTGTGATGGGGCGTAGACGGCGATGCTTGGTGCCGTCTCCAGCCGAACGACCGACGTGTTGCTCGCTTCACTTTCGACCTCCGCGACGATCCGGGCGGATGTTCCTGCTCCGATGCGTTCGTACTGTACGCCGCGGATCTGGAGTTCCGATTCGAGTCCAGCGAAACCGGCGGCGAGAAACGATCCGCCGCGGTAGTTGAGCAGCCAGTCGACGGGCCGGCCCTGCTCCAGGGCCCAGAAAGCGACGCCGTACGCCTTAAGGTGGTTGGACTGCTCCGCGTCCATCGGGATCAGGATGTCCTGCCCGTGAGCGGGTTCCGTACGGACCAGCATCGCGGCGAGCAGCAGCAGGATCTTGGTAATGCGCGTCAGCATGTCTCGACGTTCGGTAAAATATGCGCGGGGATGAAGCGTGGGATCGTGCGTCGTCAGGCGCCGTCACCGCGGAGGTGGCGGATTCGCGTTCGCACCTGATTGGCCAGAAGCGAACCCGGGTAGTTCGCCAGGAGCCGCTGGTACGTTTCCATCGCGCCTTCGGCATCGCCGACGTCGCGCTCGAGTATCTCTGCCGCGGCGAAGAGGGCTCGGTCGGCGAGACGGCTTTGCGGATGAAGCACCGGCAATTCCGCGAACGCCTCGGCGGCCTTATCCGCTTCGCCGATCGACCGCAAGATCTCCGCTCGCAGGTATCGAGCCTCGTCGGCCAGGGTGTGGCCCGGAAAATCGGCCAGCAGCGCGTCGACGGTTTCGAGGGCGCGTTGGGGTCGCCGCTGTTCCCTGGCGAACAGGGCATCGGCATATCGGCTCAGCGGAACGTCGAGCGAATCCGGTCCTCTATTCTCCATGATCAGGAGCTTCAGTTCGATGGCGTCATTCGATACGTCCGTCGACGTATGGGCGTCAATGACGTCGAGCAGCGATTGCGCGGCGTCGAACTCACCTGCAAAGAAGCGGACGCGAGCCAGCCAGAACCGGGCCGCCTCGGCGATCTCGCCCGTGCGGAGGCGTTCGACGAGCCGGTTGAGCCGCAGCCTGGCATCGTCCAGATTGCCCTGCATGAGAGCGGCGCGCGCCAGGTCGAAGGCTGCTTCATCAGCAGCGCGCGTATCCGGATGTTCCGCGATGACCTGCCGCAACGTTGTTTCTGCAGCTTCCAGATCGAAATATACGTCCTGCTCGAGGCGACCGATATCGCGAAGAACGTTCGCGTAGAGCTCGTGGTGGGGGTACTGCTGAAGGAACGTGCGATACGTTTCCAGAGCGAGCCTGTAATGTGGGGCGGTCTCTGCGTTCCCCTCTACGACGCGTTCCCCGATCTGCTCCGCCCAATGCTCGTGCATCCGGCCGAGTGCGGCGAGGGCCTGGGGGGCCGATGGGGCATCCGGGTATCTGGCGAGGATCTCTCGATAGGTGTCGGCGGCGACGTCGTAGGCGGATGCGTCGGATGCCATCTGGGCAAACTGGAATAGCACCTGTCCATTTTCGCTCTCGAGCCGATCGATGGCACGATACGCGTCGAAAGCGCTCGAAAAGTCCTCCGCCTCCACGTAGAGCCATCCGAGCAGCTCCCGGAAGGCGCGATGGAGCGGTTCGGATCGAACGGCGCGCTCTGTTGCCGCGATACTTGTGCGGAGGGCCTCTTCCTGTTCGATGAAGCGTCCAAGCCGGCTGCGCACGAAGCCGAGCTGCTGCTGATTCGATTCGAGCAGCCCGAGATACTCCGCCGCCGCGTCCTCGTGGCGGCCCGTTAGATTGTAGAGATAGGCAAGATCCGGGCGGAACAGGCTCGGGTCTCCGACAGCTTCACGCGCCTGATTCAGTACGTCGATGGCGCGCTCGAACTGACGCACGTCCAACAGCGATTGATACACGATCCGGTATGTACCAGGGTCGTCGGGTCGAACGGCGAGGGCGTCGTCCCACGCAGCGTACGCGTCCCGTTCGTCTCCACGCAGGTACTGGATCCGCGCAAGGTCGGACAGCAGCGACGGATCGGGTTCGGACCCCATCCTCGACTCGACGAGCGCCGCGGCGTCGTCGTAACGCTTCACGCTCTCGTAGGCATCCTTAAGCTTATCGTAGAACGCGAAGTTGTCCGGCGAGGCCGATATGAGATCCTCCAGCAGTGTGATGGCGCGGTCGAACTGCCCGGCGCGCAGAAACGAGTCGGCCAGCTGAAATCGCTCCACCTGCGTACTGTCCATCTGCTGGGCCGCGACCTGAACGGGAGCCGTCAGGGTCGCGAACGACACGGCGAGGACGGCCACGCAGGCTCGTGCTCGCGCTAACGCAGGCTGAATGCGTGCTGGAAGATTATGATCCAAGAGTGTACTGCGGCTACTGGACGAAGCGCTTCGGCGGTTCAGGGCCCGATGCGGGCGAGGTGGATTCGTTTCTTTAGTATTGCTGCGGCTAGCGGTAAGTTTCACCGGCGAAGTGGTCGTTCAGGTGGCCGGAGGGTCGCGCAGGGGGTGGAGTGCCCCGGGAGGAAGGGGTCGGACGCTGCGTGCCGCACGAAGTAAGATGGTGCAGATACGGGCCGTGCGGGGATCAGTTGGACGGCGGAGTCGTCCGAAGGGTGTGGGAGGACAAGATCCAACATATCGAAACGGGTCCGTGCAGCGTATCAGCATCCTGGGTTCGACGGGCTCTATCGGCACGCAGACGCTAGACGTGTTGAGGCTGTTTCCCGAGCGGTTCAAGGTCGACGCGCTGACGGCCGGCTCCAACGTGGAATTACTGATCGAGCAGGCGCGCGAATTCGTTCCGGAGTGCGTGGTTATCGCGGATGCCTCTCGGCGGGAGGAGCTGACGTCCGGCCTCCAGGACACGGCGGTGCGCGTGCTCGTCGGAAGAGACGGGTTGTGTGAAGCGGCTACGCTGCCGGACGTGGATACGGTCGTGGCTTCGCTTGTAGGCTTCGCCGGACTGGAATCGGTCATCGAGGCCGTACGTGCCGGCAAAAAGGTTGCGCTGGCCAACAAGGAGACGCTCGTCGTCGCCGGGGAGCTGGTCATGGGTCTGGTGGCGAATCATGACAGCGTGCTGCTGCCGGTGGACAGCGAGCATTCCGCCATCTTTCAGTGCCTGGTCGGGGAGCCGTCGGATAGCATCGAGGAACTTATCCTTACGGCATCCGGCGGGCCTTTCCGGACGCGTCCGGCCGACACGTTTACCTCCATCACGCGCGAGGAAGCGCTCGATCACCCGAACTGGTCCATGGGCGCAAAGATAACTATCGATTCCGCCACGATGATGAACAAAGGGCTGGAGGTGATCGAGGCGCGCTGGCTGTTCGGCATCGAGGCCGCCCATATTTCCGTGCTCGTCCACCCGCAGTCCATCATCCATTCGCTCGTGGTATTTCGCGATGGGTCGACGAAAGCCCAGCTCGGCGTGCCGGACATGAAAGTCCCCATTCAGTACGCATTAAGCTATCCGGAACGTTGGGCAGCGCCGCACGAGAGAGTGGACTGGTCCGACGTGCGCCGCCTGGATTTCGAGACACCCGACCACGCGAAATTTCCGTGCCTGGAACTCGCCTTCGAGGCCTTGCGCATGGGCGGCACGGCCCCGGCGATTCTCAACGCGGCGAATGAAGAGGCCGTCGGGCTCTTTCTGGACGAGCGCATACGATTCGTCGACATTCCTGACGTCGTCGGTGAAGCCCTCGCAAAGATTCCGCCGGTTGCCTCGCCTCGTCTCGAGGATCTTGTCGCAAGCGACGAGGAGGCGCGACGGGTAGCACTGGAACACGCTCGGGCACGTACTATTTAAACGGCGTTTGTAGCTTGCTGCGCGCCTCTCGTCCACGCGATGCCACCTGCGGCCGGACCCGACCGCGGCTTCAGGCACTCTCCGATCTAGATTTTTGGGAATATGGAGTCGGTCTTCGAGATCCTCTCGTACGTGTTTTGGGTCATTCTGGCGATCACAATCCTCGTGTTCGTTCACGAGATGGGCCATTTTCTGTTCGCCAAGCTTTTCGGGATGCGCGTGGACCGTTTCTCTGTCGGATTCCCTCCGAAGATATTCGGCAAGACGGTCGGCGAGACCGAATACGTCGTCGGTGCGACGCCGCTCGGCGGCTACGTCAAGATTGCCGGCATGATCGACGAGAGCATGGACACCGACTATCTGGAGTCGGAGCCGGAACCCTGGGAATTCAGGTCCAAGCCCGTGTGGCAGCGGATGGTCGTCATCTCCGCCGGCGTCATCTTCAACGTCATCCTGGCGTTCTTCATCTTCACGGGTCTCAAGCTGGCGTATGGTGAGACCTATATCCCGGCCGAGAATGTCGACGCGATCTACGTCGCCGATTCGTCGATCGCATACGATATGGGCCTGCGCACGGGGGATCGTATTCACGCCGTAAGCGGGAACGTTTTCGAGGAATACGAAGATCTTGCCAGCATCGAGTCTCTCATCGCCGATCCGTTTACGATCACGGCGGTACGGGACGGCGACACCTTGACGATGGAGGGTCCGTCCGACATCTTCACGCAGCTGAATAGGCGGAGGGGGCTCGGTATCTCCATCGATCCTGCCGTCATCAGCGGTATCATAGCCGGGACGCCGGCCGACTCGATTGGGCTCCGCGGCGGCGACCGCATCGTATCCGTCAGCGGTGAAGACATTCGCTACTGGGCCGAAATGAACGGTATCATTCAGGCGTCGGGAGGCGCGCCCATTCGCATACGATGGCTGCGTCCGGATTCGCTTGCAGAGGGGGTCGACGTTCCCGCCTTCGTGCAGACGGTAGACGAGACGAGCGTTGGAACGATCTATGAGGCGTCGGTACGGCCGACGCAGCGTGACGGGAGCTATCTTCTCGGGGTCTACGCGCCGACGTCGCTGGTGGTCGCTCAGGAGTTCGGTGAGCTCCGGCGCGATTTTTCGGTCTTCGGGGCCGCGGGAGTCGGTCTCGCCGATACGTGGACGAACACGAAGGGGATTGCCGTGAGCCTCGGGAGGGTGTTCACGGGGCAGGAGAACTTTCGCGAAAACGTGGGCGGACCGATCATGATCGCCCAGATTACGAAACAGGCGGCCGATGCCGGCGCGCTGTATTTCTGGAATATCGTCGCGATGCTGTCCATCACCCTGGCGATCATCAATATTCTTCCGATACCCGTGCTCGACGGCGGGCACCTCGTCTTCCTGCTCTACGAGGGCATCGTCCGTCGTGAGCCGTCGCTTCGCTTTCGAATGATCACGCAGCAGATCGGGATGATTCTGCTTCTCGTCTTTATGACGTTCCTCATTTTCAACGATATCTTGCGTCTGTAGACATCAGGTCCAGGTGAAGAACGAGACCACGGCGAACAAAACGACGGTGGAAGACGACCCGCGGTCGCCTGACGATGTCGCCCTTCAGAACGACCTGAAGGAGCGTGGGGATATTCCGCGGCATATCGCCGTTATTATGGACGGTAATGGCCGATGGGCGCGGGACCGGGGCAAGAGCCGCGTCGTCGGTCACCACGAAGGCGTCGAGTCTGTTCGCGACATCACGGAGAGCTGTGCCCAGCTCGGCGTCGACTATCTTACGCTCTACACGTTCAGCACGGAGAACTGGAATCGGCCGACGAAGGAGGTTCGTGCGCTGATGCGCCTCCTCGTCCATACCATACGTCGAGAGACGGAGACGCTCAGAAAGAACCGTATTCGCCTCCGGGCCGTGGGTAGCCTGTCGATGCTGCCTGAAGATGCTCGCCGGGAGTTGAACCACGCCATGGACAAGACGCGGGATAACGACCGCATGACGCTCATCATGGCGATTTCCTACAGCGGCCGGCTCGAGATCGTCGAGGCGGCGCGCGAGCTGAGCCGCCGCGTTCGGGACGGTGAGCTGGAGCCCGAGGACATCGACGAAGCGCTCTTCAGCTCGACGCTGATGATGGCGGGTATTCCCGACCCGGATCTGCTCATCCGTACGGGTGGCGAGTTTCGGATCTCTAATTTCCTTCTCTGGGAACTCGCATATACGGAGATGTACATCACGGGCTGCTACTGGCCCGCGTTTCGGCGCCGTGCACTGTACGATGCCGTGCGCGACTATCAAAACAGGGAGCGTCGCTTCGGCCGGGTACTAACGGCGGAGTAAAAACGTTAATCTATTGTAGACCGGATTCCCGTCCGGGCGGGCAAGGAGCCGTATCCGTTGGAAGAGGCCGGGAATTGACCTGTGACGGGGAAACTCCGCGGACAGGTCTCGGTAAAGAATCCGGCACGTCTTACCATCGCTACTGGCTAGTTCGTTTTCGATATGATCGTTCGGTTGTTCACGGTGTTGATGTTGTCCGGTGCGCTGGTTGCGCCGGCCGCTGCCCAGGGCTTGCTGCCGCAGAACCCGGCACAGGCCCCGGCGCAGAATCAGACGCAGCAAAGGCCGTCTCCCTACGAGATTCTCGGCATATCCGTCGAGGGCGTAGAGAGTGAGAGTGCTCGTTCGATCGTATCGCAGGCCAGCGGGCTTTCATTAGGACAGACGATCACGCTGCCCGGAGACGAGGCGATAGCTGACGCCGTACGATCGGTCTATCGACTCGGACTCTTCTCAGACGTCAAGATCGTCGAGGATCGCCGGGCCGGGAGCGGGGTCTATCTCTCCATACATGTCCAGGAAGAGCCGCGCCTCGTCGAGTATCAATTTACGGGTGTGGGCAGGGGGAGCCGCAACGATCTGCGCGATCGCGTACCGCTGCTGACGGGGAGTCCCGTTCGGCCGTCGGACATCGAGCGTTCCAGGCAGGAGATACAGAACTACTTCCGGGAGAAAGGTTACATGCTCTCCACGGTCGATGTACAGCGCAATCAGACGGCCGAAGGACAGATCTCCCTTACCTTTCTTATCGACCGGGGTCTGAGAGTCGAAATATCGGAGATCCGCGTTTTCGGTAATGAGGCGCTTTCAGACCGCCGGATCAGGCGGAGCATGAGTGATACGGACGAAGACAGGTGGTGGCGTTTCTGGAGCGCGGCTACGTTCGACCGCGAAGCGTATCAGACGGACCTCCAGAACGTGATTCGTGCATACAACGATCGGGGTTATTACGATGCCCGCATCGTTCGCGACACGGTCTACGTACAGGAGAACGGCGATCCGGGTGTGATCGTCGAACTCGACCTTGACGAAGGCCCTCAGTACTACGTTCGCAACGTTGAATGGGAAGGCAACACGGTCTACACGGACGAATTCTTGACCGGCGCGTTGGGATTCGAGCGCGGCGAACCGTTCAACCTGTCCGAGCTCGAACAGAACCTCTATCAGAATCGCAACAGCAGCGACGTAACGAGCCTCTACATGAATCGGGGGTATATGCGGTTTAACGTGGAGCCTCGAATTAGCGTGGTGACGGGGGATTCGCTCGATATTTCGCTGGACGTGATGGAGGGCGATGTGTACCAGTTTGGTGACATCAATATTTCAGGTAATACCAAAACGAAAGAACATGTTATTCGGCGTGAACTGTATACCGTGCCCGGACAGACGTTCAGTCGAGACGCCATTCAGGAATCGATCCGTCGCCTGAGCCAGCTCAGCTATTTTACACAGGAGTCGCTCGGGGGCGGCCCGACCGTCGAGATCAACGAGAATGCCAGGACCGTGGATCTGGGCTATTCGGTGCGCGAGCAGAGCAGTGACCAGCTGGAGCTTTCGGGGACGTGGGGTACGTTCGGCCTCGTGTTGATGCTGCGTTTCAGCTTCAACAACTTCTCCGCGCAGAACATTCTGAACGGTGATGCCTGGGATCCGCTTCCCGCCGGTGACGGCCAAAAGCTGTCTCTCGCCCTCCAGACGAGCGGCACGTTCTACCAGAACTACTCCGTGTCGTTCACCGAACCATGGTACCGGGGGCGCCCCACGCCGATCGGCGCGTCGCTGTCTTATTCTCGGTTCGGTGGAGGGAGTCGCGGGCTGCCAGGATTCGGCCGCAGTTCGGGAGGGTCTTTTCAGACCGGTTCGGCGCGCTTCTTTTTCGAGCGGCGCCTGAGCTGGCCCGACGACCGTTTCAGCACGTCCAGCTCCGTGCGCTACCAGTATTACCAGAATGAAGACCTTTTCGCGACGATCCCGCAGGGCATCAGCCAGTTGATTACGCTCGAACAGAATCTGACGAGGAATTCGCTGGATCATCCTGTCTTCCCCTCGAGCGGATCGTCGATGGAACTGTCATTTGCGGTTGCGCCCCCTGTTCCGGGCTTCGTACAGTATCACAAGTCGCGGTTCAAGACGAGCTGGAACGTGCCGCTCGCCTCGCAGCTGTCCGTCGGCTTCAGCACGGACTACGGCTACGTAGGATCGCTCACGGGAGATCGTGTCGATTTCGAGCGCTTCATCGTCGGCGGCTCGCCGTTCGACACGCAGGGCTTCTACAGCTATTTCGGTCGCGACGTGATCTACATGCGCGGATATCCCGCGGCATCCATCGGACCGCGCCGTGAAGACGAACCGGTGGGCGGCACGATACTGAACAAGTATACCTCTGAGTTGAAGTGGTTGGCTATTCAGACGGATCAGCTGTCTGCTCAGCCCTATCTGTTCCTCGACGCGGCCAACGCCTGGAACAGCTTCGAGAACTACAATCCGTCAGAACTATACCGTTCAGCCGGCGTTGGTATGCGCCTCTTTTTGCCGATACTGGGCATGATCGAATTGACGTACGGATACAATTTCGACGCCTTCCCGGCGATCACGAACCGTCACGACGGTTCGACGAAGTGGACGTTCCAGTTCTCACTCGGACAGGGATTCGGGCAGTAGGCATCGTAGCCTCCCGCTGCAAGGTCGTCGCCCTGCACGGCGCGCACCCGGCGGTTCACCCGGTAGTTCCAGGTCTCCTACCGTTCATTCTATCCACATGCATCGTCCAGCATAGTGTACATTCGGACGCGTAACATGTGATGCTTCCGGCTGTAAACGTACCAGCGTATGAAAGTCTACTCGTTTTTTTACCTTCTCGGCGCCCTGCTCCTCGCAGGGCCCGTGCAGCACGTTTACGCCCAGCAGACGATAGGCTACGTCGATTCGGAATATATTCTGAGCGAAACGCCTGAATACGCCACGGTTCAGCAGCAGCTCGACCGGATGGCGGAAGAATGGCGGCAGGAACTCGACGAGCGCCGTGCCGAGGTAGACGAGATGTTTCGCGAGTACCAGGCGCGCGAACTGCTGTATACGAACGAGGAACGGCAGCGCATGCGAGAGGATATCATGCGCGCCGAGGAGGAGGTCGAACAGCTTCGCGTACGCTATTTCGGTCCGGATGGGGAGCTCTTTCAGGAGCAGGAGCGCATGATGCGGCCCATCCAGGAGCGCATCCTGGCCGCCGTGGAGGAGGTGGCGGAGCGAGAGGGTTACGACTACGTATTTGACAAGGGCGGCGATTTTCTTTTTATGTTTGTTCAGGAGGAATACGACCTGAGCGACGCCGTACTTCAGGAACTTGGCATCGATGTTGAAAACAATGGGAATTGAACGCAGTATCCGCACCGCGGTCTGCCCATCTGAATGTAATCACACCGAATACAATGACTAGCAACATGTGCAAACGCGTATCGGCAGTTCTCAGCCTTCTGCTTTTCGCATCTCCTCTGCTGATCGGATCCCTGCACGACGCTCGCGCCCAGGCGTTGGACGTCGGATACACGGATCACGAGATCATTATCGTCAACATGCCTGAGTATCAGACGGTGCAGCAACAGCTGCAGTCGGCCTACGAGGGGAACCAGCAGGAGCTGCAGACGCTGTATCAGGATTATCAGGAACGCCTGGAACGGTATCAGCGGCAGCAGTCGCTTCTCTCCGACGAGCGGAGAGCGGAACGAGAGCAGGAGTTGATGGATCTCCAGCAGGACATCCAGGAACAGGCACAGGCACAGGACCAGCAGCTGGCAGAACGGGAGAGCCAGCTGATGCAGCCGTTGCTCCAGCAGGTGCAGACGGCCATCAATGAAGTGGCGGAGGCGCGCGGTCTCGATATCGTGCTCAGGTCTCAGGTAGGCACCCAGCCGCTCCTGCTCTACGTGAACCCGGAGACCATCACAGACATTACGCTGGACGTGGCCCGCAATCTGGGACTGGACGTCGACGAGACCGACACGAGCATGCCGCAGGACACGCCGCCTCCGGCGTCGAGCAGCGGTGCCAGCCAGTAGGAGTTCTGGTCACGAGAGTGCTGCGCGAGGTATGCGTTTGCCGGACGACAATTACTAGGGTACCTGTCCACGCCGGCAGGTACCTTTTTTGTACGTAGCAGGTTGTAGGATCCTGTTCCGCGCGGCGCCGGATGGTGACGTATATTGACGTCGCACGAAATCGAACAGGGACCGGGAATACTCTGATGAGCACACAGGCGGCGGAATCGAGCATCGTCGATGCCAAACGCATCACGACGCAGACGCTCCAGGATCTCAAGCGCGAGGACATTCCGATCGCCATGCTTACGGCGTACGATTATACCTCCGCTCGCATTCTGGACACGGCGGGAGTGGATGTCTTGCTGGTAGGCGACTCTGCGTCCAACGTCATGGCCGGGCACGAGACGACGCTGCCTATCACGCTGGATGCGATGATCTATCACGCACAGTCGGTCCTGCGCGGCGTCGAGCGCGCGCTGGTCGTCGTGGACCTTCCCTTCGGAGCATACCAGAGTAACTCCAAGGAGGCCCTGGTTTCGGCGATTCGCGTGATGAAGGAGGCCGGTGCGCACGCCGTAAAGCTGGAAGGCGGCGAAGTCGTCATTGAAGCTGTCCGGCGCATCATCGATGCCGGGATTCCCGTGATGGGGCATCTCGGGTTGACGCCGCAGAGCATCTATCGTTTCGGTACGTATCGGGTACGCGCCCGTGAGGAGACGGAAGCGGAGGAGCTCAAGCGAGATGCGAAGATGCTTGAAGAGGCCGGATGCTTCGCCATCGTCCTCGAAAAAATTCCTGCTGCTCTCGCCTCGGAAGTATCCGCCATGCTTTCGATCCCGACGATCGGTATCGGAGCCGGTTCCAGCTGCGACGGCCAGGTGCTCGTGACGCACGACATGCTTGGTTTGAACACCGACTTTAATCCACGTTTCGTGCGCCGTTACGCGCAGCTGACCGAGGTGATTACGGAGGCCGTTCAGGAGTACATATCCGATGTCCGGTCTCGCCGGTTCCCCGACGAAGACGAAAGCTATTGACGGGCCGCGAGCGCACTCTACGGTTTTCGTTGCAGGTCTGCGCTGTACGGTTTGCACGCTATAATTTGCGCGGTACGAATTGCAATGCACAATTTTAAAGCGCCGGTCTTTTTATTGCCGGTCTTCTTATGGAGCACCCACATACCGAAAGCCGTAAGCGCCCCCTCATACTCGTCTGCAACGACGATGGCATCGACGCGCCGGGCCTGGCGGCTCTTGCGGCAGCGATGACCGAACTGGGAGAGGTCTACGTCGTCGCACCACTGCACGAACAGAGCGCGGTCGGACATGCCATCACGGTGAGAGACCCCGTTCGGGCTCGTGCGGTCGGACTCGGCATTGAGGGGGCGACGGATGCCTTTGGCGTACAGGGAACGCCTGCCGACTGCGTCAAGCTGGCCGTGAATCAGCTGCTCCCGCGCCGCCCCGATCTGGTCGTGAGCGGTATCAACCGTGGGCCGAATACGGCCGTCAACGTCATCTATTCGGGAACGGTCAGCGCGGCGACGGAGGCGGCGATCCTCGGAATCGATTCCGTGGCGATCTCGCTGTGCGACTGGGAGGGGGGAGATTATGGGCCGTCGCAGGACGTGGCGCGGGTCGTCGCGAAGCGGATCTTCGCTCGCGGACTCCCGCCGGGGATCCTCCTGAACGTGAACGTGCCGGCGGTTCCCGGGGACGAGATCAAGGGATTCCGGGCGACGCGCCAGGCGCGTGCACGCTGGATCGAGTCGTTCCACGAGCGCGTCGATCCAAACAACAGGCCGTACTACTGGCTGACGGGCACATTCGAAAATCTTGACGACGGAGAGAACACCGACCTGACGGCCGTGGAAGAGGGATTCGTCTCCGTGACGCCCATCCAGTACGATCTGACGGCGCACGACTTTCTCGACGAGCTGTCGAGGTGGGAGTGGTAGAATTCATTCGTGCACGTAGAAGACACATCAAGACGAGATGGTACACCAGGAGCGCATCGAACTGTCGACGCAGGGGCATCGGGACATGCACGACGTTACGGACGCCGTGAGAGCCGTCGTGGCTCGTTCCGCCATACAGGTTGGTGTGGCCAACGTGCACGTCGTAGGAAGCACGGGAACGGTGGGAACCATCGAGTTCGAGCCCGGCCTGCAGCAGGACTTGCCTGATATACTGGACAAGCTGATGCCGCCGGGACGCCACTATGGACACGAACAGGCGTGGCACGACGGCAACGCCCACAGCCACCTTCAGGCGACCACGCTGGGTCCGTCGCTGACCGTCCCGGTCGGAGGCGGTGCGCCGATACTCGGCACCTGGCAGCAGATCTTCTTCCTCGAATGTGACGTGAAGCCCCGGGATCGGGAGGTCGTCGTCACCGTGATGGGAGACTAGGCGATGCGTCGCCTTCGCCGAATCCTTCGATCTGCGCCAGCCGCGTCAGCACCACGTTCGGCCGGCAGCGGCCGGGATATCCCGATACCCGGTATGCCTGGAGCGCCTGCTCCGCCGTCGGTACGTCGATGCGGTCGACCTCCTCGGCCGCCTGCCGGTAGGCCTCACGAAACGGCACGCCGTCGCTGACCATCTCGAGAGCCCGGGCTGTGGCGAACAGCTCGGCCGTCGTGGCTTCCTTCAGGCGAGCTTCGTCGAACGTGATCCCGCTCAGAACGGCGGCCAGGGCGTCCGCCACGTCGGCGGCTGTTTGTACGGCACGCATGACGCACTCTTTCGTGAGCTGCAGGTCGCGGTGGTATCCCGACGGCAGGTTGGCGGGGAGCGAGGCAAGCATCTGCATTTCCGCGGCGATCCGGTGATACGATGCTCGGACAAGTTCGAGCACGTCCGGATTTTGTTTTTGCGGCATGATCGAGCTACCTGTGCAGTATTCGGGAGGCAGTTTTACGAACCCGAACTCCGATGTGTTGAACAGCACCAGGTCGGACGCGAGACGGTTGAGCGTCCCCGACACCTGCACGAGCGTGTGTGCCACGTCCAGCTCGAGCTTCCCCCGGGAGAGCTGGACGGCCGTGACGTGTTCCTGGATGCCGTCGAATCCAAGGCGATCGGCTATCTCCTCACGGGGTAGGTCCAGATACGGGACGCCGTAGCCGGCGGCCGAACCGAGCGGAGAGACGTTGCTTCGCTTCCGGGTATCGCGCAGCCGTTCCAGGTCGGTCACGAGGAGTTCCGCGAACCCCATAGCCCAGAGGCCTACCGTCGACGGCATGGCGCGTTGCATGTGCGTGTAACCGGGCATCAGCCGATCGTCCAGCTCGTCGCCCCAGCTGCAGAGGGTTCGAACGACCTCAGCGCACCGTTGAGAGATGCCGTCGAGGGCTTCGCGGACGTACAGGCGAAGGGCAGCCAAAACCTGGTCGTTGCGTGACCGTCCGGTATGAATCTTCTTGCCCGTATCGCCCAGTTTGTCCGTCAGAAAATGTTCGATGACGGTATGGCAATCCTCGTCCTCCGGCCGAACGACCACGTCCGCCTCCAACAGATCGTCGAGGGCCGCGGAAACCGCCTCGAACTCGTCGCCCGTCAGCACACCGATGTGTGAGAGTCCCCATGCGTGAGCGCGTGTGGCCTGCACGTCGAAAGGGATCAGGAGCGTGTCCCATCGGTAATCGTCACCGACGGTAAAGCGAGTCACCCAGTCGTCGGCCGCCTTCGTTTTTTTCCAGAGGGGGCTGGATGGTCGATCTGTCATAGGCTGAAGTAGGCTTCGATGGCGGAACGGTAGACGTCGACGGCCTGATGGAGCTGGTCGACGGGAATGCTTTCACGCGCGGTATGGGACAGTTCGCTCGCACCCGGCCCGATCTTGACCGCGGGGACATCCGAGAGGAAGATCCAGTCGGATGTCGTCGGAGAGCCGAAGGGTTCGGCATCGGGTACGGCGCGACAACACGCGCGTACGATGCGTTCCTCCAGCGCCGTGGCAACGGGCACGATCCGGTTGCTGTGCACGTCGACGGATGATTCGAGCTCCTCGCGAACGCGTGTCGTAAGCTCTTCGTGCGTATAGACGGGCGTCGAGCGGATGTCGAGCGTAAACGTGCACCGATCGGGCACGACGTTGCGCGCGGATCCTCCTTGAATCGTCGTCGCCGTCACGGTGGGGAGACCGAGGAATGGGTCTACCCGATCGAACGACAGGGCCGCGGATCGAAGCACGTCGCGCGCGGCCTTCTCGATGGCATTATCACCCAGGTGCGCACGCGCGGCATGGGCCGTTTCCCCGATGGCGCGTACGGTCAATATAAGGAGGCCTTTCTGAGCCACGCAGGGCTGAAGTTCGGTAGGCTCTCCGATCAGGGCGGCGGAGATGTCCGGCAAATGGGGCCGAAGGGTCTCGAGTCCGTTATAGGCACCGCCGGTTTCCTCACACGTCGTCAGTGCCACCATGATGCGACCGGGTGGATCGTAGCTCTCTTCGGCGAGGGTGAGCAGTGCCGTCGTCATCGCCGCGACGGAGGCTTTGGCGTCGACGCTACCTCTCCCGAAGATGCGTCCTTCCCTTGTGACGGGCGCAAACGGATCGTAGGGATGGTGCTCGGAAGGGGGCACCACGTCGAGGTGCGTGTTCAACAGCAGGAGGTCGTCGCCCTCGCCGAGCCAGAAATACACGTTGTCGTCAACGCGTCCGACGCCGATTTCGTGCCGGGATACGAGATCCTGTATGAAATCGGCTGCCGCCTTCTCCTCACCGCTGAGCGAAGGGATGGCGACGAGCTCTTTCAAGAGCGATACGACGTCCGTTCCGGTCATAGTGTCGGATACGATGAGGCCTTTACCCGTGTGCCGAGAGCGCGGTCGAGAATGCCCTCCGGCGGAACGATAAATACCTGATCTACGCCCTGCTCCAGGGCATCGAAGGCCACGGTGAGCTTGACACGCATGCCGCCCGCGATCCATCCCTCCGTGCACCCTTCCATGAAGAGTGCTTCGTCACACGTGCTCAGATGTGTGGAGGGGTCGGCCGCATCGCGCCTAACCCCGCCGGACTCCGTAACGAGGAGGTACTCGTCGGCGTCGAGCGCGCCGGCGACGGCGCGGGACACGGTATCTGCGTTCACATTGAAGAGCCGGCCCGAGGCGTCGACGCCGATAGGTGCCACGACCGGTACAAAGCCGTTCTCGAGCAGCAGCGTAAGAAGGGCCGGTTCAACCGATGCCACGTCTCCTACCCATCCGAAATCGACCTGTTCGCCGTCCACGTTCCACGGGGGCCGCTTTACGACCACCAGCGTCGGACCGTCGGCTCCTGAGATTCCGACCGCACGGAGTTCGTGGGCGACGGCCCCGGCGACGAGACGGCTGTTGAGCTCGCCTCGCATCGTCCACTGAACGATCGTGAGATCCAGATCCGTGGTCACGCGCCGGCCCTGCACTACGCGGGGCTCGTGATCGAGCTTCCTGGCCACGTCGGTTGCCCGACCTCCGCCGCCGTGGACGACCACGACGCGGCGTGTGGCTACGAGCTTTGAGACGGAGGACCACAGGATGTCGAGGGCGTCGTCGTTGGACACCAGCGCTCCTCCGATCTTGATGACCGTCGTATGCATCAGAGTCCCCAGATATACTCGAGGACTGCCTTCTGAGCGTGGAGGCGAAAGGCCGCCTGGCGAAGGTGGACGGCTCTAGGTCCATCCAGCACGGCGTCGTCGACCACCACGTTGCGTCGGACGGGGAGGCAGTGCATGAAGAGTCCGTTGTTGGTTCGACTCATCCAGTTTTCCGTCACGCACCAGTCCGTCTTGCCGGCGCGGACGGAGGCCTCATGCTCGGGATCGGAGTAGACGAGCGGTCCGCCCCACGCCTTGGCATAAATCACGTCCGCGTCCCGATATGCCTCTTCTCGGTCGTCCGTCTCCTCGACCTTCGAACCGTAAGAGCGGGCCAGCTCCATGACGCCGTAATCGAGGGCATATTCCTCGGGACGAACGACCACGACGTCCATTCCGGATCGAGCCGCCATGAGGACCGCCGAGTTGGGCACGGCCATCGGGAGTGGGCGGGGATGGTAGGCCCAGGTGAGCACGAACTTTCGGTCCTTCGGCTCCCCGAACTGCTGCTTGATAGTGGCCGCGTCCGCCAGCGCCTGACAGGGGTGGTAGAAGGCGGATTCGAGGTTGACGACGGGTACGTCGGCGGCAGACGAAAACGTGCGGATCAGGCGTTCATCCCGGTCCTGCTGGTAGTGCGTCTGTGAGGCAAACATGCGGACGCCGATAGCGTCGTAGTATCGCGAGAGGACACCTACGGCCTCGCTAATGTGCTCGGCCTTGTCGCCGTCCATGACCGTGCCGGACTCGAACTCGAAGTTCCACGTCCCATCGCCGGGCGTGAGCGTGCTGGAGAATGCACCCATCTGTGCGGCCGCCAGCTCCATCGAGGTGCGCGTCCGGAGTGATGGATTAAAAAACAGAAGTGCGATACTACGTCCGGCCGCGGACTGCGTCCACTCTCCGGCGTGATCGAAGTGGTAGATGGCACGATCTACGGCGGCGTGCCAGACTTCGTCACTGATGGACTGCCAGTCGATCAGGTGTCTCATACGTTGGAGGCGCTAGGTTCGGATGTCACTATCCGTTCGAAGACGTCGACGAAGGCGTCGATGGCTTCGAAGGGAGTGTTGATGGGAGGCATGAGTCGGATTACGTTGGGGTCTGCGGCGGATCCAGTGAGGATATCGTGCGCGAGAAGCCGGCTTCGCACGGGTGCCGCCGGTTCGTCGAGGACGAGGCCGATCAGCCCGCCCCGGCCGCGGACATCCGCTACCAGACCGTTCAGGCCGCCAGCCACGCGGTCGAACAGTTCCGCGGCGCGCGGCATCAGGTCCTCGTCAACGAGCGTCTGCAGCGTGGCCTCGACGGCCGCCATGGCAACCATGCCGCCGCCGAACGTCGACCCCTGATCGCCCGGTTCAACAGTTCCCGCGATCTCGTCGGAGACCAGGACCGCACCGACCGGTATGCCGGCTCCGAGGCTCTTCGCAAGCGTGATGAGATCCGGGCACATACCGTACTGCTCGGACACGGAAAACGTACCCGTGCGGCCGACGCCCGTCTGCACCTCGTCGAAGATGAGCACGGCGTCGTTGCGATCGCAAATCTTCCGAATGTCGCGATAATAGGATGCGTCGGCTTCGACGACGCCGGCCATACTCTGAATCGGTTCGAGGATGACGCCGGCGATGTCGTCGCTCCGGCGGAAGGCATCTTCCACGGCCGCGGCGTCGCCGAACGGGACGAAGGTCGTTGGTGGAAGAATGGCCTGGTAGGGTGCCCGGTAGGTCTCGCTCGACGTGACGGCCAGACTGGCAAGCGTACGGCCATGGAAGCCGTCGTGCATGGCAATCATCCCCGACCGACCCGTGTGTTTGCGGGCGAGCTTCAGCGCCGTTTCATTGGCTTCCGAGCCCGAATTGCAAAAGAAGGCGTGCCGCAGCCCTTCCGGAGCGAGGCCGGCGAGCCGCTCGGCGGCGCGGGCGCGCGTGCCGCTGTATACGGCGTTCGAATAGAAGAGCATATCGTCAACCTGCTTCTTCACGGCGTGGACGACGCGCCCCGGGCTATGGCCGAGCAGGGCCACGCAATGGCCTCCGTACAGGTCGAGCAGCTTGCGGCCCTCGACGTCCCATACGAAGCTGCCTTCGCCGCGTACGAGCACGACGGGCATCTTGTTGTAGGTAGGAATCTGGAAGCGGTCTTCCCGCTCGATGGCCTCTTTGCTTGTCATGAATAGGCGGACGTAACGGCCAGATCGGTGGAAATGAGGCCCGACGTTTCGGGCAGGTGCATGAGAAGGTTGAGATTCTGGATGGCCTGGCTGGCCGCTCCTTTCAGGAGGTTGTCTTCAGCGAATCCGATCACCAGGGTACGGCCGCTTACCATCCACCCGACATCGCAAAACGGTGAATGTACGGCATAACGCAGCTCGGGAAGCTCGTTCGGGTACGTGCGTACGAACGGTTTGTCGTCATACGCAGCGTGAAACCAGGTGTCTACGTCGGACGGCCGGACGTCCGGCGGCAGCTCCACGTGCGCCGTTCCCCATATGCCGCGCGTCCACGGGCCGGATGCCGGAATGAACTGCACGTCGGCACCGGGCCCCAGCACCTGGCGCACCTCCGGCAGGTGCTGATGACGGAGGATCTTGTAGGCACGGACATTCCCCTCTCGAGTTGGAAAGTGCGTCGTCGGCTTGGGGCGGGCTCCCGATCCGGACGCTCCGGTCAGGGCCGTCACGGACGCGCGAAACGTATCGAGGTGCCGCGACACGGGCCAGAGCGCCAGCGCCAGCGCCGTCGCGAAACAGCCCGGATTCGCGACGTACCGCGTTCCGTCAGGATACGGCGCATGCACTTCGGGCAATCCGTATTCGAACGAGGCGATGAGTTCAGGCGCTGGATGCGTGAAGCCGAACCATTCGTCGTAGAGTGCGGCATCCTTAAAGCGGAAGTCGGCACTCAGATCGACAATCGGGCCGTCGAATCCGCTGTCTAGCAATTCGACGACGACCTGAGCGCCTTTGCCGTGTTCGGCGGCGAGAAGTACGGCGTCGACGCCGCTCAGTTCTACGTTGCCCGGGTCTGTGAAAGACAGGGAGGTCTGTCCCCGAAGGTGCGGATGGGCCGCGGTCACCGGGTCCCCGGCGAAGGATCGGCTCGTCACCGTGGTGACGGCAACGTCGGGATGAGCGAGCAGAAGACGGATCAGCTCGCCGCCGACGTAGCCCGCTCCGTGCAGGAGGGCGATCTTCTTTTTCATGTCCTTGCGTCGTCTATAGGTGGTCGTCAACGCGCGGCATCGGCGAGGCCGAGAGGCCGGCTTGAATCGATTCGTACGTGCTTCCGGCGTGCAGGCTCCGTTCAGGATCGGTTTCGCACCCTGTGGGCGAGAAGGGCCTGGACGCCGTAAATCTGCGAGAAGCCCTGTGCATCGCGTCCGTCCCATAGCTCGTTCGTCTCCCCGTAGGTCGCCACGGCGGCGTCGAACATCGAATACGGGCTGTCGCAGCCGAGGACGTCGACCCGACCCTTGTTGATGCGCACGCGCACGGTACCGGTGACCGTTTCCTGGGACGAATCGACGAGGGCTTCGATGTCGCGCATGACCGGGTCGAAATACTGCCCTTCGTGCAGGAGCTGTCCGTAGAAATCGCAGAGGTGGTTTTTCTGGTATCGCTGCCAGCGGGTAAGGATGATCTTCTCCAGCTCGCGGTGTGCCGGGATGAGGATGGCTGGTGCGGGTGCCTCGAAGGCCACCCGGCCCTTGATGCCGAGGATGGTGTCCCCCACGTGGATGCCGCGTCCCACGCCGTGCGCCGCGCCGAGGGCGATGAGCTGCTCCACGAGCGCCACGGGATCGAGTGCATCACCATCGAGCGAGACGGGTAGTCCGGCGTCGAACGCGATCGTCAGCTCGCGTGCCTCGTCGGGTGCCTTCGACGGAGACACGGTATCCGGGTAGGCGTCGTCAGGAAGGGGGTCGGTCGTCCCCAGCGTTTCCTTGCCGCCGATGGTCGTACCCCAGAGCCCCCGGTTGATCGAGTACGTGGTGGTCTTCTTCGGTACGTCGAACCCGTGCTCCGTAAGATACCGGGTCGTATCGTCGCGGCTGAGTCCATCCGTCCGTATCGGCGTGATGATGTCGAGGTCGTCGGCCAGGAGGCGGACGGCCACGTCGAAGCGCACCTGATCGTTGCCCGCACCGGTCGAGCCGTGTGCGACAGCGCGGGCGCCCTTCTTTTTCGCTACGCCCACGACGTGCCGTGCCTGCGTAACGCGCTCCGGTCCGACGCAGAGCGGATAGACACCGCCGCGCAAGACGTTGCCCTTGACCAGGTAGCTCAGGTGATGGTCGAAGAGGTCTTTCCGGCCGTCGACGAGCACGTGCTCCGCGGCGCCCAGCTCCATGGCTCGGGCCTCCACGGCCTCCGCGTCCGTTTCCGTAAGTCCGCCCGTGTTTACCGTAACGGTAATGACGGGTTCGTCGAATGTCTCGGCTAGATAGGGGACGCAGAACGACGTGTCGAGTCCGCCGCTGAACGCAAGTACTATGGCCATCGTCGTATGGTTGTCGTGATTATTGTAAGCCGGAGAATGAAAAAGGCGCTGATCCGGAACGGAACCAGCGCCTGTCCAAGCGAGTGCGGCTTCGGTCGAAACCGTTGCTAGGCACCCCGCGCCGGACCCATCCGCTGCGGGCGTTCACGTAGGAGGTGCCTGAAGGTATGTCCGTTTGATACGGTCATGCGGAGCATGATACCGCCGAGGCGCGGACCTGTCAAGATGGGGGCCGATCCATTCCTCGTCGAATCTGCCGCTGAGCGCTGAAGAAGCATTCTCTGCTGGAGGCTCCGGAGATTTTTGCATAAACCGTTAATTCGCCGAAGGCGCTCTCGCAACGCGCTGTGTGGGGGAGGCAAGGATGTCACGAGACGGGCCGCTAGTTGTCCACATCCCCGTCGTTGCGCAGCAGGGGCGACCCTTCGAACGCCTTGGCCTCGTCCACGAAGAGCTGGAGATGAGGAAACGGGATCTCGATGTCTGCCTCGCGCAAGGCTTCGCGAACTTTTTCGAAGTATTCGAGCTTAACCGGCATTTCAAGCCTGGGATCGGCGATGTGCATGCGAAGGGTCATGTCGACGCTCGAATCATTCAGCTTGGTAACCACGACGGACGGTTCGTAGTCGGGATGAAGCCGTTCATCGCCCCGGACAAGGTTCAGGACCACCTCGCGGGCTTCTTGCGGATATTCCTTGTAGGCGATGCCGAAGGGGACTTCCACGCGCACGACCCCGAGGATGCTGTGATTGATGAGTTTCTGGTTGATCATCTGCGTATTCGGCATCACGAGATACGCGTTATTGAGCGTTAGAATTCGCGTAGACCGGAGGGTGATGTCGTCGACGGTTCCGTAGACGTCCTCGATGCGAATGTTGTCCCCGATCCGAAAGGGTTTGTCCAGCAGAATCGTGATTCCGGAAATGTAGTTCTCGAGCGTATCGCGGGCCGCGAAGCCGATGGCGATACCGGCGATGCCGAAAGCGGTCAGGACCGTCACGATGTTCACGTTGAGCTGATCGAGGACCATCAACCCGACGAACAGGCTTCCGACGACCTTGTAGGTTTTCATCGAGAGCTTTTCGAGCCCCGCGTCGACCCGACGGCTTCGATGGAGGACGTTCTGGAGCAGGGAATAGACGGACCGATACAGTCCGTAGAACAGGACGAAGACGAAGACGGCGAGCAGGAGCTTCGGAATGAGCCCGACGATCAGGTCGGCAAACCCGGCATAAAGCCTGTCGGCGAAGAGCTCATATTCGCCGGAAATGAGGAGGCGCCCCGCATCGCCGACGCGGTCTCCGATCGATGAGATGGTGTTCGTCGTATCGACGACCTGCGACGTGTCGGCCGCGAGGGAGTCGGCCGGGGGAATCTGCGCGAGCGGCGCCTGTTGTGGGAGCGGGTCCATCGGCATCGATAGGGGGCTGCAGGAACGTGGTTGGCTGATGGAAGGACGAAACGCGGTCGGCGTTCCGGTGCCGGCGCGGTGTAAAGCGGATGTTTCCCGTGGGAGACGACGAACGGGGGGCTACTAGCGGTAGTCACCTCGCGCGGCGGCCAGCGTATTGCGAAGCAGCATGCCGATCGTCATCGGGCCGACGCCTCCGGGTACGGGAGTGATGTGCGCGGCCTTTTCCTTTACGCGGTCGAAATCCACGTCGCCTACGAGCCGGTAGCCGCGATCTCGCGACGTATCCTCGATCCGGTTGATACCCACGTCGATGACGTCGACGCCCTCCTTGACCATGTCCGCCGTAACGAAATGAGCGCGCCCAATGGCGGCGATGAGCAGGTCGGCGCGGCGGGTGATTGCCGCTAGTTCCTTCGTCCGGCTGTGGCACACCGTCACCGTCGCGTCCGTCCCGCGCCGCAGCAGGAGAGCGGCGACGGGCTTGCCGACGATGTTGGAGCGTCCGAGGATGACGGCGTGGCGCCCGCTCGTTTCGATACGGCTCCGACGCAGCAGCTCCATGATGCCTGCCGGCGTGGCGGAGACGAAGGCCGGATCGCCGACGAACAGGCGCCCTACGTTTTCGGGATGAAAGCCGTCTACGTCCTTCTCGGGAGCGATGGCGTGTATGATCCGTTTCTCATCGATATGATCCGGCAGCGGGAGCTGGACGAGAATGCCGTCGACGCCGTCGTCCTCGTTCAGGTCCTGGACCATGCCGACCAGCTCGTCTTCCGTCACGGAGCTGTCCCGGCGCAGCGTGGTACTGTCGATGCCGACCTCTGTAGAGGCCTTCATTTTACCGCGCACGTACGAGGCCGATGCCGGATTGTCGCCCACGAGGACGACGGCGAGAGAAGGGGGCCGGTTTCCTTTCGACGTCCATGCGCTTACCTCCTCTCGTACGTCACTCCGTACGTCGGCAGCAACGGCACGTCCGTCGATGAGGTTATCCGTCACGGTGTCTTCGTTCTGGGCGGTTGGCGTGGCTTCACTCACGGATGATGTGCTCGTCTGGTGATCGATACGTAGATGGCGGGAGGCCGGCTCCTGGAATTTTTCAAAACGACCTTCGGAACATGCCTCGAATACGGCCTGTTTTACCGATCAATGAAACGATGTTTCAAATAGCTCATCCAGAAGGGTGGAGGGTGCAGGCCCTTTGAAGCCCTGGCAACCGCCTCGTCCGTCGCCACCGAAAGGTCGCTCAGGACGATGAAAGGTGCCAAGTCCTGCCTCGCTCCTGTGCGGATATGGACGCAGCGGAGTCGCGCGAGGGAAGATGAGCGGGAGAGATTTGCTGTCCGTTACGGATGTTGCCTCTTCCGCCCGTCGGCGCGGAGGAGGTTTTTTTATGTCCTCCAGCCACGTCTGATCCGGCGACTCAGGTTCCATCCCGTGCGATCGGTTCTGGAGAGCCGCACGTTCACCCTTTTCTGACACCAACGGAAGACAGTCGGATCATGAGCAACAACGGAGATGCACCCCAGCGCCGATTCGAGACCCTGCAGTTGCATGCGGGACAGGAACCGGACCCGGCCACGAATGCCCGGGCGGTACCCATCTACGCGACGACGTCCTACACGTTCGACAATGCGGAGCACGGCGCGAATCTTTTCGCGTTGAAGGAGTTCGGGAATATTTACACCCGCATCATGAATCCGACGACGGACGTCTTCGAGCAGCGCATGGCGGCGCTGGAAGGAGGCGTGGCGGCGCTGGCTACCGCGAGCGGGCAGTCGGCCCAGTTGCTGGCATTGACGACGCTGGCGCAGGCGGGCGACAATATTGTGTCGAGCAGCTATCTGTATGGCGGTACGTACAATCAGTTCAAGGTGACGTTTCCGCGTCTCGGCATCAACGTCAAGTTTGCGGATGGTGACGACGCCGCCTCGATCGAGTCGCTCATCGACGATCGGACGAAAGCGATTTACGTCGAGACGATCGGGAATCCACGCTTCAACATTCCAGACTTCGATCGCCTCGCGCAGGTGGCCGAGAAGCACGGCGTCCCGTTCGTCGTCGACAACACGTTCGGAGCGGCCGGCTACCTTTTCCGTCCGCTCGAGCATGGTGCTCACATCGTCACCGAGAGTGCGACGAAGTGGATCGGCGGTCACGGCACGACGATCGGCGGCGTCATCGTCGACGGCGGGTCGTTTCCGTGGGATAACGGCCGTTTTCCGGCCTTTACCGAGCCTTCGCCGTCGTATCACGGTCTCAATTTCTGGGAGACGTTCGGTCCCGACGGCGTGCTGGGTGCCAACGCGGCGTTCGCCATCCGCGCTCGCGTAGAAGGGCTCCGCGACCTGGGTCCGGCACAGAACCCATTTGGCTCGTTTCTGCTGATTCAGGGGCTGGAGACGCTGTCGCTGCGCGTCGGCCGCTCCTGCGAGAACGCCCTCGCGCTGGCCGGATGGCTGCGGGAGCAGGACAAGGTCTCGTGGGTCAGCTATCCGGGCCTCGAAGATCATCCCTACCACGAGCGGGCGAAGAAGTACCTCCGGAACGGATTCGGTGCCGTGCTGGCGTTCGGCGTCGAGGGAGGCGTCGAGGCCGGCCGGGCGCTCGTCGACAGCGTGAAGCTGGCGAGTCACCTCGCCAACGTGGGGGATGCGAAGACGCTCATCATCCACCCGTCGTCTACGACGCATCAGCAGCTTGCCGCGGAAGAGCAGCTGGCCGCGGGCGTGACGCCGGACCTCGTTCGCGTTTCGGTGGGGATCGAGCACATCGATGACATCATCGAGGACTTCGAACAGGCCTTCGCAGCCGTCGACGATTTGGTGTCGGCTTAACCATACGGGGCATCACGGATGGCTCATTATATCCGGGTTTCGGAGTTGACGCTTGATTCGGGCCGGACGCTGGCGGATGTGCCCGTCGCGTACGACTCGTGGGGTGAGCTGAATGCGCACGGTGATAATGCCGTTATCGTCTGTCACGCGCTCACGGGCAACTCCGAAGCCGACATCTGGTGGGGGCCCCTCATCGGTCCCGGTCGCGCGCTGGACACCGATCGCTACTTCGTGATCTGTCTGAACGTGCTGGGTTCGCCGTACGGGTCGTTTTCTCCCCTGAGCGAAGAGCCGGAGACGGGCCGTCCGTACGGTCCCGCGTTCCCCGCCATCACGATCCGGGACACGGTTCGGGCGCATCGCGCGGCGCTGTCGACCCTCGGCGTCCGACGCGCCCGATTTGCCCTCGGCGGTTCCATGGGAGGTATGCAGGCGCTCGAGTGGGCGTTCGAGGACGATTTCGTCGACGGGATCGTACCTATCGCCGTCGGGGGGCGCCATTCGGCATGGTGCATCGGATTCAGTGAGGCCCAGCGGCAGGCCATCTATTCCGATCGGCGGTGGAATGACGGGCGCTATGAAGAGCAGCCCGCGAGCGGGCTTGCGGCGGCGCGGATGATCGCGATGATCTCTTACCGGTCGCGCAGCTCGTTCGAGGCCCGGTTCGGTCGTTCGCCGCAGGCGGACGCGGACGATCTCTATGCCGTCGAGAGCTACCTCCGCTATCAGGGGAAGAAGCTCGTCGACCGGTTCGACGCGAATTGCTACGTCGAGCTGACGAAGCAGATGGACACGCACGACGTGGCCCGCGGCCGGGGTGCGTACGAGCGCGTGCTTGCATCCATCGAGCAGCCGACGCTCGTCGTAGGCGTGGATTCGGATGTGTTGTATCCCGTGGAAGAGCAGAAGGAGCTCGCGTCGTGGATGCCGAACGCGCAGCTTGAAATCATCTCCTCGCATCACGGTCACGACGCCTTCCTCATCGAACACGAGAAGCTGAGTGCACTGATTCGAGCGTGGGTGGATGCGGAGCTTGGACGGCCGGGTCGGACGAACGAGGTCGTGACGGAGGAGACGCGCTAGGCGGCGAAACGGCCGTGGCGAGGGCGTCGGGATACGGATTACGTGGACTAAGAAGGACAACATACAGGCATGCAGACGTTTAAAGTTGGAATACTCGGCGCCACCGGTGCGGTGGGGCAGAAATTCGTCGAATTGCTCGACGGACATCCCTGGTTCGAGATCTCTGCGCTTGCCGCCTCGGAGCGGTCGGCCGGCAAGCGCTATAAGGATGCCGCCAACTGGATCGGCTCGAAGCCCATTCCGGCGGACGTGGCGCAGATGGAGGTTCTGGAGGCGACGCCGGGATTCGAAGCCGACTTCGTTTTCTCGGGTCTCGACGCCTCCGTGGCAGGAGACCTTGAGGGCGCATTCGCACGGGCCGGGTATCCGGTGATCTCCAACGCGCGCAACTACCGCATGCAGGCCGACGTGCCGCTTCTGATTCCGGAAGTCAATCCGGATCATACGGCGCTTATCGAGCGGCAGGACTGGGGAAGTGATGGGTTCATCGTGACCAACCCGAACTGCAGTACGGTCGGACTCGTGTGTGCGCTGAAGCCGCTCGTCGATCGGTTCGACGTGGATACCGTCCAGGTCGTCACGATGCAGGCGCTGTCCGGGGCAGGCTATCCCGGCGTGGCGTCGCTCGACGCATTGGGCAACGTAGTGCCGTACATCGGGGGCGAGGAAGAAAAAATGGCCATCGAGCCGAAGAAGCTGCTCGGCCGCCTGACGGATACCGGCATCGACGAAGCCGCCATCCGCGTGAGCGCCCAGTGCAACCGCGTCCCCGTGCTCGAAGGCCATCTCGAGGCGATTTCTATCAAATTCGACGGCACGGTGACGGCTCGGGACGTCCGGGAGGCGTATGCCCGGTTCGAGAGTCCTATCGCTCACTACGGGCTACCCACGGCACCTGCACCCTTCGTTGAAGTGTTCGACGAAGCCCATTTTCCGCAGCCGCGTCGGCACGCCGATCGGGGGGGCGGTATGACGGTTTCGGTCGGAAGAATTCGTCCGTGCGAGGTGCTCGACGTAAAGTTCGTCGCCCTCGTGCACAACACCGTACGCGGTGCCGCCGGCGGGGCGATACTGAACGCCGAGCTGCTCATCCAGCAGGGCTATCTGAAGAAACGGTCGGAGGCTGCGGGCGTTGCCGCTGCGTGAGGCTATGATACGTGCCGTCGAGAAGGGCGATCGTGAGGCCGTTCGACGTCTCTGGGCGGCGTTGATGGACGCACAGGCGTCGATCGACGACCGGTTCTCCCCATCCGACGATGCGGAGGAGCGGTGGAAGAACGACTTCGATCAGTGGTTACAGGCGGAGTCCAGGAGGATGTTCGTCGCGCTGGAGGGGGACCGCGTGTGCGGATTTATCACGGCCGAGCGCTGGGCGCCTCCGCCGATCTATCGGGACCGACCTGCGGTCTACGTTGACGAGCTGTTTGTTGAGTCGGATTGTCGCCGGGAAGGGCATGGCACGGATCTCGTACTTGCCGTCCGGCGCTGGGGCGAACGGATAGGGGCGCGCGAGCTGCGGGCCGGGGTGCTGGCGGGTAACGACGAGGCCACCGCGTTCTGGAAGGAACTGGGTGGAGTGGAAATTTCGAAAAGCTTTGCGATCGAACTGAACGGTGAGGGGCGTGACGGGAAGATAGGGACCGGGTCGGAGGGACGTATCGGGTTCAGCCTGTGATCGCCGCGACGGAAGCTGGAGGCAGGAACCTGATGGGGGACGTCCCGTTTTACGTTCGCGCAGCGAGAAGGACTCCCAGGCGCATGAACGTGCCTGCTTGCTTGAGCTTCCTGTGAAGCGAATGGAGGTATCTTGACAGGCGCGCGCCTCCGTTCGTACACTAGGCGCTGCAAAACAAGCGGAAGTAGCTCAGCTGGTAGAGCATTTGCTTGCCATGCAAAAGGTCGCGGGTTCGACTCCCGTCTTCCGCTCCAGGGCCCGTGCCGATTCCGGTTCGGGCCTTTTTTTATGGCGCCGCGATCGGCGGCCCATCAGTCCATTTCCTGAGGGCGATCTGCGCGCCCCGGCAGGTCGACCTGTTCCTCCGTGGCGGCGATATATCCTTCATGCCGCTCCCACGTTGTGAGGACCTGTCGCACGGCCTCGTGCGAGCTGACGTAGAAATGGTCGCGGCCGAGCTTGTCAACGAGGCCCGCTCTGAACATCACGTCGGCGACGGCGCCCTTCGTACCTCCGAAGTACAGATCGACGCCCCGGCTGCGTAGCGTATCGACCAGATCCAGCAGCAGCTCTACGGCCGTCGTATCGACGTCGTTGATGCTGTGTGCGTCGATAATGATGATCTTCGGTCCACCTTCGCGCATCACGGTGCGCTGCAGGATGTAGTCCCGGAGGTATTCCGAATTGGCGAACGAGAGCGAGGCATCGACGCGGAGTATGAGGATGTCTTCTACACTGCGGGCCTCCTCGTGTCGATCGAAATCGCCGAACGATTGCGTCCCGGGCAGGTGGCCGAGCGCCGCGATGTTCGGCCGGCTGATCCGGTACATGATCGCCACGACGGATGCACCGATACCGAGGAGGATACCTTCCAGGACGCCGGCGATGAGTGTAGCTCCAAAGGTGAACAGAGCGATGGCTCCGTCGACCCGCTTCATGTGAATGAGCAGCTTGATTTCTTGGACGTTGACGAGACCGAATGCGGCCACGATAATGATGGCCGAGAGCGCCGCCATGGGTACGTATTCGAAGAGCGGCGTGAAGAACAGGAGCGTGGCGCCGACGAGGAGGGCCGCCACCACGTTGGCGAGCGGAGAGCGTGCGCCCGCCTGGTCGTTTACAGCCGATCGCGAAAACGAGCCTGATACCGGAATACTGCGAAAAAAGCTGCCAAGGACGTTGGACAGGCCGAGCGCTATGAGCTCTCCGTTCGCGTCGAGACGGTAGCGGTGCTTGGCGGCGAATACCTTGCTCAGCGAGATGACGGCCATGAACTGGATGAGCCCCAGCGTGATGGCTGTCGGGAGGAGCACCCGCAGGGATCGAACGTCCACGGTCGGCACGCTTGGCGTTGGAAGTCCGGCTGGAATTTCTCCCACGACGTCTATACCGCGACTGGACAGGTCGAGGAGCCATACGGCGAGCGTCCCGAGCAGGACGATCACGAGCGGTGTAGGGAAGAGGGGCTTCCAGCGTCGGATCAATACGAGCAGGAAGATAGCGGTCGTACCGATGAGCGCCGAAAGCGGATGAAGGTCGGTTACGGCGCCAAGCAGCTCGTAGGCCAGCACGAAGACATACTGCGTATGCGGAAGCTCGACACCGAGCAGATGGTCGATCTGGCTGAAGCAAATCACGAGGGCCGCTGCCGACGTAAAGCCGGATATGACCGGCCTTGAGAGGAGATTGACGATAAATCCCAGACGGAGAAAGCCCATCAGGAGCTGCATGATGCCGGCCATCATCGCGAGCAGGATCGCCAGGGATATGTAGCGTTCCGTGCCGGGCTGGGCAACGAGCGCGAGACCGGAGCCGGCGACGAGCATATCGATGGCGATCACACCTACCGCCAGCTGGCGTGACGTACCGAAGAGCGGATAGATAAAGAGAGGCACGAGCGAAGCGTACAGGCCGTAAATCGGCGGTACGCCGAGCAGCACGGCATAGGCCATGCTCTGGGGGATGATCATCACACCGACCGTCAATCCGGCTCTGAGGTCGCTACGTGCATCCGCCTTTGAATAGGACGGGAGCCAATCCGTGATAGGAAGGACGTTGCGCAGATGCATGTCAACCTTGAGGCGTATGACTTCGGAGATACGAAGGGGTCGACGTACGCGGCAATGGATCGCGGTCAAAGTTCGTTGGACTGCAACTCACCCTCTCGGACGTTCCGCTCACTGAAATGTTGTCTGACGTGCCGATCGACATGTTCACGAACGCGTTCACCAGGACGATCATAAAGGCCAGAAAACGGGAAGTAGCAGCGTGGCAAGCATCCAAAAAATGAGTAGGATTTCGATCGTCATCCCGTTTTACTACACTGCAGGTCCACGCTCCGACTGAAGGAATTTACCAATCTGGCGAAAAATCTTGACTCCTCCGAGAACGCCGATGGAGAACGCCAAACGAGAGCGGCGATGGAGAACGGCGATGGAGAACGCGAATCGAGAACGGTAATGGAGAAAGCGAACGATGAGTGACGGCACTTCGATATGGACGGGCCACGTCGATCTCACAAAGGCGACGGAGCTGGCGCGTGGAACGATGATTGAACATCTCGGCATCGAGTATACGGAACTCGGCCCGGACTTTCTGCGCGGTACCATGCCCGTCGACGGGCGGACAATCCGTCCGTTTGGCATCTTGCACGGGGGGGCGTCCGTGGCCCTCGCCGAGACGCTCGGGAGTATGGCCGCCAACCTGTGCGTCGATCGGTCGACGCAGATGTGCGTCGGACTCGATATTTCGGCGAACCACGTCCGCCAGGTCACGGAAGGAATGGTGACCGGAACGGCCCGCCCGCTTCATCTTGGCGGCAGCACGCAGGTCTGGGAGATACGGATCGACGACGAGGCCGGCCGGCTGGTCAGTGTAAGTCGTCTGACGATGATCGTGCTCGATCGAGAGCGCCAGTGAGCTACGGACGTCCGTGCCAGAGCCGACAAACATATTGCAGCCCACCTTCTACGATCGGCCGACCCTCGATGTCGCGCGGGAGCTCGTCGGCATGCACCTCGTGCGCGAGGTGGATGACGGGAAACTGGTCGGTCGCATCGTGGAAACGGAGGCGTATACACAGGACGACCCGTCTTTCCATGGGTGGGGGATCGTCGACAAGGAGACGGGACTGATCAAGCCGGACGGTCGCGGTTACGACCTGTTCGGCCGGCCCGGCACGGTGTACGTATACCTCATCTACGGAACGTACTGGCTGCTGAACGTCGTAACGGAACGGGAGGGTGTCGGTGGAGCGGTCCTGTTCCGTGCCGTCGAGCCGCTCTCCGGTCTGGACACCATGTACGCGCGAAGAGAGGCCGCGCGGAGCGACGTCGACCTGGCCAGCGGACCCGGAAAGCTGACGCAGGCCTTCGATATCGACAAAGCGTTTCACACCGGGTTGTTGACGCAGCCCCCACTCTACGTCAGGCGACCGGCAGATTACCGGGAGCCCCGCATCGAGACCTCGTCGCGCATCGGCATTACCCGTGGCATCGATCTCAAGTGGCGCTTCTTCGATGCTGGGTCGGCCTACGTCTCGCCCGGCGTCCCGAGCGACGTGGCGGCGCGGCAGCGGCGGCAGCAATAATGGACGCATCAATCAATAGGACGGGCACAATCGCCGATCCCGTTTCGTAAGCGGTGATCTGTATACGCGTGATCTGTACACGCGTGATCCGTATTGTGGCACCCCAGGATCGATTCGCCCGGTCGAGTCGGTCGTGTTGTCTCGATGCCGCGTTCGTTAGTAATCCGATGAAATGCTAGCCGTGCCGCCGCACGGCATTACCGATATATGAGTGACATGAGATCATCGCGTGAGATTCGGAATACGTTTCTGACGTTCTTCGAGGAACGAGGACACGAGGTCGCGCCGAGCGATTCGCTGGTTCCGGCCGACGACCCTACGTTGCTTTTCACGAACGCGGGGATGAACCAGTTCAAGGACGTCTTTCTTGGCACGGGCGATCGTCCGTATCGCCGGGCGGTAAATACACAGAAGTGCCTGCGCGTCTCCGGCAAGCATAACGATCTCGAAGAGGTCGGTCTCGACACGTACCATCACACCTTTTTCGAGATGCTCGGTAACTGGTCGTTCGGCGACTATTTCAAGAAGGAGGCGATCGAGTGGGCGTGGGAGCTCTTCGTCGACGTCTACGGATTGGATCCCCAGCGGCTGTATGCGACCGTTCATGCCGGTGACGAACGTCTTGGATTGGAGCCGGACGACGAGGCCGCGGACCTGTGGCGGCGCAATACCGGCATCGATCCGAATCACGTGCTCCCGGGAAGCTCGGAGGATAATTTCTGGATGATGGGCGACACGGGACCCTGTGGTCCCTGTTCCGAGATTCATATCGATCTGCGGTCGGACGAAGAGCGGGGGAAGGTGCCCGGCAGCGAGCTGGTAAATGCCGATCATCCCCAGGTGATGGAGCTGTGGAACCTCGTCTTCATACAGTACAACGCGCTGCCGGACGGAACGCTGGATCCGCTGAAGGCAAGGCACGTCGACACCGGGATGGGATTCGAGCGGCTCGTCGCCGTGCTCCAGGGGAAGACGTCTAATTACGACACGGATCTGTTCGAACCACTGCTCAATACGGTCGCCTCGCTGTCTCCCCGGCCGGAAATCGTGTCGTACCACGCGATCGAAGTGGACGACCGGCAGGAGCGTGAGCGGTGTCGCGTGGCGATGCGCGTCGTGGCCGATCACGTGCGGACCATCGCATTCGCCGTCGCCGACGGCGTGTCGCCCGGAAACGTCGGCCGTTCCTACGTAATTCGCCGTATTCTGCGTCGCGCCGTCCGATTCGGATATCAGACGCTCGGCATTCGCGAGCCGTTCATTTACCGGCTGGTCGACCCGCTGCAGGAGAAGATGGGGGACACGTTTCCCGAGCTTCGCCGACAGCGGGAATACATCGAAAAGGTTATCCGATCCGAAGAGGAAAACTTTCTTGAGACGCTCGGTACGGGGATCGGCTTCTTCGAACAGGTGACGCCGTACGTGCATCGGCTCGCCGGCGAGGATGGGGCAGCGGCCGAATCGGTCGTCGAAGATCTTCTCGCGGATCGCCAGACCATGGCGCTGCTCGATAATGCCTACGACGCCCCGGGCCGTGAGGGAGTCGTAAAGCAATTTGCCGCGACCGCATCGACCGGCCGGGTGCCCGGCGAGGTGGCGTTTCTGCTGCACGATACGTACGGATTTCCGATCGACCTCACGCAGCTCATGGCGCGTGAGGAGGATCTCGGGGTGGACATGGATCGCTACGACGTGCTCATGGACGAGCAGAAGGATCGCGCCCGGGCCGCTACGTCGTTCAAGATCGATCAAAGCCGCGTGGACGAATGGACGTCCGTCACGCCGGGTGAGGATTTCGTTTTCGTCGGATACGACGAGCTGGAGGTCGATCAGGCGAGTGTCCGCGCTATGCGCAGCGTACGGGTGGACGGGGACGACGTGCGATACGAGGTCGTACTCGATCGGACGCCCTTCTACGCCGAGAGTGGCGGACAGGTCGGAGACGTCGGCGTTCTGGAGGTCGGCGGCGAACGGATCGAGGTTCAGGATACGCAGAAGCTCCAGGACCGCATCGTTCACGTCGTCGATCGACTTCCTGAGGCTCCGGATGCACCCGTTCGGGCCGTCGTCGACGCGGCGCGCCGCACGCGCATTCAAAAACACCATACCGCCACGCACCTCGTGCACGCCGCGCTGCGAGAATTACTCGGCGAGCACGTCCAGCAGAAAGGGTCACTCGTGGCACCCGACCGGCTGCGGTTCGATTTCAGTCACTACGACCGGGTTTCCGACGAGGAGCTTCAGCAAATCGAGGCACGCGTTAACGAGGTGATCCAGCGAAACGTGCCGAGACACGAGGCACGAGACGTGCCCATTGAGGAAGCGCGAGAGCGAGGGGCGATGGCGCTTTTCGGAGAAAAATACGGGGACCGCGTACGCGTCATCACGTTCGACCCCGGGTTCTCCGTAGAGTTATGCGGCGGGACGCACGTCGAGGCGACCGGAGAGATTGGCGTGCTGCGATTCGTTTCGGAGGGATCCGTGGCCTCGGGCGTACGCCGCGTCGAAGCCGTCGCGGGGGAAGAGGCGCTGGAGCATATCGAACGGGAAATCGAAGAGCTCAATCGGGTCCGAGGGCAGTTCAAAGGGCTGCAGCGATCCGTGTCGGAGGAGGTCCACGAAATCATTGAAGAGAACAGGCGGCTCCAGCAGACCGTCGCTGACCTGCGGAGGGAGCAGCTGGCCGGCCGTCTCGATGGTTTTATTGAAGCGGCCCGGCAGGTCGATGGCGTACGGCTGGTTACGGGACGCCTGGAGCCCGCTTCGATGGATGCACTGCACGAACTCGGGCAGACGCTGCGGGATCGGCTGGGGGATGGATCCGTGGCCATCCTGGGAACGGTCGATCCCGAGGGAGAGAAAGTCTATATGGTCGCCGGCGTGGCCGACGACGTCGTGGCGTCTAAGGGGCTCAAGGCGGGTGATCTCGTGGGAAGGCTCGCTCGGATCGTCGGTGGTGGCGGCGGCGGGCGGCCGACGCTGGCTACGGCGGGCGGCCGTCAGCCGGAGAAGCTGGACGAGGCGCTGGACAACGCGGACGACGTCGTCCGGGAGTTGATGCGTGCCTAGGCGGCTGTTGCGGATGTTGACGCATGCTGCTAGTTTGATGAGCCGTTCGCCACGCTCACGTACTTCCGTTCACGGTGTCTTTTCCTTCTCCCGTGCCCTCATCACACGTCTACGATCGTCTTGGAGCGACGTGCCGTGCGAAGGGTGCGGCGTTCGTCGTGCTGATCGATCCGGACAAGCTGCCGGAGAGGCGGCTCGAGTCGTTTTCCGAAATGTGTGCCGAGGCGGGCGTCGATGCGTTTTTCGTGGGCGGAAGCCTGCTCAACCCCACTGAGCTGGAGCCGTACGTCGCGCGGCTCAAGGCATCCTGCGAACTGCCGGTCATCGGGTTTCCAGGATCCCTGTATCAGGTAACGCGCTCGCTGGATGCCGTCCTGTATCTCTCCATCATCAGCGGCCGCAATCCCGAATACCTCTTCGGGCAGCACGTGCAGGCGGCGCCGATCATTCGAAGGTTGGAGCTCGAACCCATCCCGACCGGATACATGCTGGTGGAGTCTGGGCGATCGACGACGGCGCAGTACATGAGTCACTCGATGCCCCTTCCCCGATCGAAGCCCGAGGTCGCGGCCGCCACGGCTCTGGCTGCCGAGATGATGGGGATGCGGATGCTCTACGCCGATGGAGGATCGGGGGCGGACGAGGCGGTGCCCGAAGCGATGATCGAAGCGATCGCGGAAACGTGCCGCATACCGCTGATTGTCGGGGGCGGAATAGACCAGCCGAGGCAGGTGTCGAACAAGGTGCGTGCCGGTGCGTCGGTGATCGTCGTGGGAAACGCCATCGAGCGGCGTTCCGACGCCGGTTATGTCGCCGAACTGGCCATGGCCGCCCATACGTCGGTGCCCCGTCCGCTGTGATGTTGCAGATGGTCCGGCAGTCGCGTCCGAAGGGTCGAGGCGCACTGTCGACGGTTGAGCCGGTGCTGCCGACGCACGGCCTCGAAGTACGAGGTCGCGCGCGGCGCCGATGACAGGACGCGGGGTTAATCGTTTCCCGTCCAGAGCGCCGTTTCGGGCTGGAACGCGGCCCACGCGAAC
>JBBDTI010000063.1:21383-26403 GCA_040904565.1 Rhodothermales bacterium | reverse complement strand
GCACCGTGACACCATGCCACCATAAACCTGCGGTTGCCCGTCTCCGTGGCCCGAACGGAATAGCCTTCCTCCCGCGCATCAGCGTCGCGCAGGTCGGGCCAGTTGCTTAAGGTGGGATCGAACAGGCTGTCTTCGAACGCAAAGGCGTTCTGCATCCCCTTTAGAAAACGATCCTCCCCGAAAGCCGCATGAGCCACGGAGAGGGCCCAGCCGAATCCGGAGGCACCGTGTGAAAAGCCGGCGAGCGGTCGGGAAATGCCTTCCACGTCCCACATCCATCCCTTATCGGATCGACGCGCCGAACGGACGAGTTCGTCCGCCCAATCGTAGGCCAGTCGTTCCGCGTTTCCGTCGTCCAACCATTCGGACAAATCGAGCAAAGGTGCAATCATGCCCGCGTTGCCGGCGATGATGTCGAGCTGGTCGGGGTGCGCCGGGACGTCGGCCAGCTCGTCGAACCACCGGCGCGCCGCATCTCGGAGCTCCCGATCGTCAAGTACTCCGGCGCCGTAGGCCAGTGCGTGGACGACGCCTCCCATCCCGGTGTAATAACCCCGCGAGGTGCGCGTACCGCCGTAGGCACCGGAATCGAGCAGGTAAGCCGCCTGCCGGAGTGCGGCCCGGGCGAGTTCGGCATCTTGACTGCGACCATCGACGCGGTGCATCTCGCAGAGGAAGAGGGCGACGCCGGCCACCCCTTCGTAGACGTCCGGCCCGAGTGTCGCATAACGTACCGGGGCGTCCGCGTCACCGTCCCCGTACGCCATCCAGGTGCACCGATCATCCGACCGGATCGCCCGTTCGTGTAGGAAGTCGGCAAAGCGCCTCGCCGCATCGAGCAGGCGGAACGATCCGACATCGGTGGTAGCGGGGCCGGCTCCTCGGGTGACGTACGGCAGATTTCGCTCATCCGCGCCCTCAAGTGTCAGCCCCTCAAAATCCTCGGACGCGTCCGACCACAGGTACGACCGCGTCCATTTCCATCCCATCTTCCGAAAGGCACCGTCCAGGGCGAGGTCCATGCCTCGATCATCCAGACCTACATCGTCCAAACGAGCATCATCCAGGCCTTCACCGCCCTCGACGTGGTCCGTCGGACCCGCATCGGAAAATGCGGCAAGCACCGCCTCGGCTAGCTCCCTAGACCTGACCTGACCGAAACTATGCGGCTCGCTTTCGAGGTGTTCCGCGGCGGAAAGTCCGGGTGCAAGTTGATACGCGAAAACGGAAACCTCCGGACTGATCCCGTCCCGCAGGTCTTGATACACCGGGCCGAGTAGATCCATCGCGGGCACGAGGTCATCTCGATCCAGATACAGAACCGCCGCATCGCTGCGCGCATAGTCCTCCGGCTCGGAAGCCGTCTTGAACGTAAACGGCATCCCGCCGGCATCGAGCACGGCGACCAGATGGGCCAGGAGGCGAGGAGCGGCCTCCGCGTGCACGTTCCAGTACAACCGCACGCCCGTTCGTTCACCGGCGCGCTGCGGCGCGCTTCCCATCACGGTATAGAATCCATGGTTGACGGAGCGCTGAACGGCAGGAATGCGAAGCCAGACCTCCGTCCCTTCTTCCGCGCGCCCATTCGAGGTACGCACTTCCCCGGGATCTGCCAGAAAAGAAACGCCCCCTCTCGTAACGACCAGGAGATCTCCCTCACGTCCCGTTACCGTCCACCCCGGATGCCATGCGTGTCCACCTGGACTCGCAGCCGAGAGTTCCGCCATCAACGCTAACCGATGGCTCGGCGTGACGGACGGCATCGTGCTTCCGAAGCGCGGATCCCGTGCGTGGAGGCCCCGATAGATGCAGCTTTCGAGTACGTCGATGCGGCTCACGAGCGTACGGCCACCCGCTTCCGTAACCGGATATTCAACGCCTCCCAGGAGAAAACCGGCCTCGGTCACCCGAAAATCGCGAAAAAATGCACGCACGAGCGCCACACGGTCAAGATCAACCAGACGGGTACGCGTCATCATCCACCCTCCGCCACGGTGACGAGATCGAGCCGCTGCGGAATCCGGAAGAATTGGAACCCGTAGCGATCGGGGTCTCTCGCCAGGTTGGCGGCGAACTGGAGACGGTACAGGGCTTGATTGGGCAGCTCACCGTCACCACCCGCATGTTCGACGGCCGCCTGGACGAGGCGAGCTGCCAGATGACGAAGCGTCTCCGACAGCAAGTCGTTCGCCTGCGCCCCGTCGATGGAACGCGCATCCAGGTAGGCCGACCAGAACGTCCGACACTCCTTTTGGATGTCAGCGAGCTCGATCGTGTTTTGCGAGATCGCCTCCGCAAACGAGACGGAGCCGTCGTAGACGAGATGATTGAACCAGACGGATGCATAGTCCTGCAGGACGCACGCGAGATCCCACGCCGGTGGACCCAGCCTCGCCAGCTCCCAATCGACCACGACCATCCCGTCATCCGTCGGCAACACGTTCCCCCATTTGAAATCGCCGTGTACGAGGCACTCCGGCCGCCACGTCCGACGCAGCCTGTCCAGCAGCATAGACAGCGGTTGCGACGACTGCACGAAGTGAATTACTTCGAATCCCGTTGGAAACGCCGAATGCAACATGGCCGGACGGGGGCGGCCTACGGAAAATATCCAGGGCGGATCGGCCCAGAACGCATCCAGCAGGGTGTCGACGTCTACAGCGTGAATGCGCGCAAGCAGGACCCCGAGATGACGGGCATGGCCGGAGAAGCGAACGTCGCCGGCCGCCGGGAATGCCTGTTCCAATAGGGACATCCCGGTGCCGACGTATTCGCACACAACGAGCGGTGGCTCGCGACTGAGCAGGACGCTGCGGGGAACGACGTCCCTCAAGGCACGTCCCGGCTCAGACTTCATCCATTCGTAGAATCTTACTTCGTTATCAAACGTGACGTCCGTTCCCGGCTCGCCCGGCACCGGCATCTTTACCACGCATCCGGACTCGCCCGTGCGCACGAGGTACATCACGTTACGGCTCGACCGATCGACGACGTGAAGGCTGTCGTTCACCACGTCGGATGGGAGGATGATGCCCCTTTGAAGGAGCATGGCCACGCAATCCTCCATCGAAATCGAGCCAGCCATCGGAACCATCTATCGATCCATCCTCGATCCAACCACCGAACCCAACCACCGAACCCAACCACCGAACCCAACCACCGAACCCAACCACCGAATCCATCCACCTACGTTGCATTCCGCGCAGGGAGTCTATTCCGGCATCGGTCCCGGGCCCAGATTTGGGACCGCCTCGGCTTTCGTCTCGCACGGCCACGTCGACGTGCAGATGTTCACGGTTACGACGACGATGACCGATGCCGCACAGCGCCACCATGGAATAGTCCGGCAGAACTTCTTGCAGCTCTTGGCCTCTTTGGTCGTCTTACCCTTCTGCGCGTTCAGATGCGCGTAGGCCTGGACGATCGCGTCGGGATGCAGGACCTCGTCCGTAAGGCCTTCGAGCATGAACGCCTCGATCTCATCGCAGGCTTGCTGCGTCACCCGAATCCGGGCGTTGGACGGGACGGTGACGAAAACGCGGCCCTGATCGTCCCGACGGCTACCGGTGATCAAATCCTTTGGAACGTGCATGCGGACTTCCCCGTCGAGCTCGTTCCAGATCTCGATAATCCCGTCATCCGTGGACGGCGCTACAAAACCGGATATTTCTACGAGCCCACAGTAGGTATCGCCGGTTTTCCCAGAGAGTGAGGAGTGAGGTTTCAGTTCGTTCGCCATAGAGGGCCTCCTGATATAGATGGGCGCAGAATGGAAAAAGCCCGCCCGACAACAGAAATGTATCGGTCAAACAATGACGCGCCGAACCGGCCCGGCTCAGAAACTCGGCGTTGCGCACATCCCTCAAACAGCGGTCGGCAAGAAATGAGTGCCGTCTTTCAGAGTACTTCAGCCGCCCTGTTTAGTCAATACGCAGGAGCGCGCAAACGTGACCGTGAATGGAACGTTGTCGTAACGTAGGGATGGCTGCGCGTCCGATCTCTGCGCGAACTTGTCCGCGGCCAGGTGACAAAAGCCCAATCCGGGGACGCGACGTCGCCTATGCACCTACTTCCTGCTCGCCGCCACGGTCTGCTCGTCGCGCGCCTCGGAGAGGTCCTGCGCGACCATCTCCTCGATCATCTGATCGATGGAATGCGAGGGCGCCCAGCCCAGCTTCTCCCGCGCCCGTGACGCGTCCCCCTGCAGGAAATCCACCTCGGTCGGACGGAAATAGCGGGGGTCGATCTCGACGATGAGATTCCCCGTCTCGGCGTCGAATCCCTTCTCTTCCTTCCCGGAGCCCTCCCAGCGCAGCTCGATCCCCACCGCCCGGAACGCCATCTCACAGAACGCCCGCACCGTGTGGATCCGGCCCGTGGCGATCACGAAATCCTCCGGCTCGTCCTGCTGCAGCATCAGCCACATCGCCTCGACGTAATCCTTCGCGTGGCCCCAGTCGCGCTGCGCGCTGAGGTTCCCCAGATAAATACGGTCCTGCAGGCCCAGCTTGATGCGCGCCGCCGCCCGCGTGATCTTCCGCGTCACGAACGTCTCCCCGCGCCGCGGGCTTTCGTGGTTGAAGAGAATCCCGTTGCACGCGTACATGCCGTAGGCTTCCCGGTAATTCACCGTGATCCAGTAGGCGTAGAGCTTCGCCACGCCGTAAGGGGACCGCGGGTAGAACGGCGTCGACTCCGTCTGCGGCACCTCCGCCACCTTGCCGTAAAGCTCGGAGGTGGATGCCTGGTAGAAGCGCACCCGGTCGGTCATCCCCAGAATCCGGATGGCCTCCAGCACGCGCAGGACGCCGACCGCGTCGGCATTCGCCGTATATTCGGGCGTGTCGAAACTCACCTGAACGTGGCTCTGCGCGGCCAGATTGTAGATTTCGTCCGGCTGCACCTCCTGCACGATGCGGATGAGGTTCGTCGAATCCGTCAGATCCCCGTAGTACAGAAAGAAATCGACCTCCTCCTCGTGCGGATCCTGATAGAGATGGTCGATCCGCTGCGTGTTGAA
>JBBDTI010000063.1:19168-21283 GCA_040904565.1 Rhodothermales bacterium | reverse complement strand
GATTTCGTGGGTGGATTTCGTGGGTGTCCGCCGAGGGAGCGCGTTACCCCGCTGCCTGCACGCGCGGGCGCCCGATGCTGAAGTAATCGAACCCGAGCTCCGCCATCCGTTTGGGTTCGTACACGTTACGGCCGTCGAAGATGACGGGACGCTTCATAATCTCCTTCATCTTCTCGAAATCGGGCCGGCGGAACTCGTGCCATTCCGTGCAGATCACCAGCGCATCGGCCCCCTCGAGCGCCTCGTACCGGTCCGTCGCGTAGGTGGGCTCGTCGCCCAGCACGGCACGGGTCGTCTCCACGGCTTCCGGATCGAAGGCTTTCACGCGCGCACCGGCGTCGAGCAGTTTGCGGATGATGATGTGGGAGGGCGCTTCGCGGACGTCGTCGGTATTCGGTTTGAAGGCGAGCCCCCACACGGCGATGGTGCGTCCTTCGAGCGATGCGCCCCCCGATCCACCAAAATACTCCTGCACCCGGGCGGCGAGCAGGGCGCGCTGAACGTCGTTCACCTTCAGGACGGAATCCAGGATCTGGAAATCATACTCGTATTCGCCCGCCGTGCGCGCGAGCGCCTGCACGTCCTTCGGAAAGCAGCTGCCGCCGAACCCGATCCCCGCGTAGAGAAACTGCTTGCCGATCCGGCTGTCCGACCCGATGCCCGCGCGGATCTTATCCACGTTCGCACCCACCTTCTCGCTGAGGTTCGCGATCTCATTCATGAACGAAATCTTGGTGGCCAGGAAGGCATTGGCGGCGTACTTGGTCATCTCCGCCGAGCGCTCGTCCATCACCATGATGGGGTTGCCCTGGCGGACGAACGGCTCGTAGAGCAGCGTCATCGTCTCCGCGGCCCGGTCGGACGACGTGCCGATGACGACGCGTTCCGGCTTCATGAAGTCGTCCACGGCCACGCCCTCGCGCAGGAATTCCGGGTTGGACACCACGTCGAAGTCCACCCCCGCCGTGAGTCCGGCCGCCTCGATGGCCTCCCGGGTCCGATCGGCCGTCCCGACCGGCACGGTGCTCTTGTTGACGACGATCTTATAGCCCCGCTCCGGGTCGTCCCGCAGGAGCTCACCGAGCTCTCCGGCCACGCCCAGCACGTAGGACAGATCCGCGGAGCCGTCTTCCGAGGGCGGCGTGGGCAGCGCCAGGAAGATCACGTCGCTCGCATCCACCGCCTCCTGTAGCGAGGTCGTGAAGCTGAGCCGCTTCTCGCGGCGATTCCGTTCGAAAAAGATCTCGAGCCCGGGTTCGAAAATGGTGATCTCACCCGCGCGAAGCTTATCGACCTTGTTCTCGTCGATGTCGACGCATACGACGTCGTTCCCCATCTCGGCGAAACACGTTCCCGTGACGAGTCCGACGTAGCCGGTACCTATGACTGCTAATTTCAAGGGATCTGGAAGGATCTATTTCAGAGTGGTGATGTGTGCACGGTGGAATCCTGCGTGGCGGCCGGCGGCAGCGGCGCGGGCGGCGTTGAAGCCTTCAGCGCGGCACTGCTGTACGGTCTCATTCGTTGCGGCTTCCCCCGCGTACGGAACGTTTCGAATCAGACGCCGCGCCGGTATGCCACGGCTGGAAGATAGTACGTTCGGAACTCCCGTTCATCCCTGGAAATTCTCGCGGATACCCGGCAAGGCACGCCAGAAATGCCACAATACGGAAACGGCGAGAACGTACGTTACGCCGAGCCGTTCGACGCCTGCGGCGGCACCATACGTTGCAAGGAACGAAAATGCCCCAATTCAAATGAGTTGATGCCGTGCCGATACGTGTTGTAGAAAGGGTATTATCCGCCCATCATCGAGCCACCGGCAGCCGTTTTCTCCGACGATAGCATGCGCATCGCCGTCATCTCGGACATTCACTCCAACCTGGAGGCGCTTACCGCCGTCCTCGAGGAGATCGACGCGCGCGGCATCGAGGAGATCGTGTGTCTGGGGGATGTCGTGGGCTACGGCGCGGATCCGGCGGCGTGCGTGGACCTGGTCCGACGGCGGTGTGCGCTGACCGTGCTCGGCAACCACGACGAAGCCGTGGCCCGGGGCGACGGCGAGGGCTACCTGCCGATCGACGGCCGCACGGCCGCCAGGCACAATCACGATCA
>JBBDTI010000063.1:0-19068 GCA_040904565.1 Rhodothermales bacterium | reverse complement strand
TTCATCGGCCACACGCACGTTCCCGGACTCGTCGCCGACCAGATCGGCGTGCTGAGCGTGCGGCCGGGCCATCGCTATCTCATCAACGCGGGCAGCGTCGGGCAGCCGCGCGACGGCGATCCGCGCGCGTCGTTCGCCGTCTTCGATGCGGAGGCCTTCACGTGCGAGATCGTCCGCGTTCCCTACGACGTCGACCGCGCCGCGAAGAAAATCCGGTCCGCCGGACTCCCCCCGGGGCTCGCCGAGCGGCTCGGGATGGGGGCGTGAGGTGGGCTGGCCTACCCCGCCAGAATCGGGTGCGCGCCGGCCTTGGGCACCGCTACCCCGCCAGAATCGGGTGCGCGTCCCCCGTCTTCGCCGTAACCGGGGCCTGCCGGATGTCGTATACCAGTTCGATGGCCGGGCGAGCGTCGTCGATCCGGAAGCCGCGGCCCGCCAGCGTCTCCTCATACACGCGCGTGTGGAGGTCGGTAAATCCGCCCGAGAACTCAATCTCCTCGCCGTCGACCGTAATCGAGCGGTAGGTCCGCTGCCCCTGCTCGCGCACCGCCTCGGGCAGGTCGTTCTTGTCGATCGACAGAAACCACTGCACGTCCGCGTTCTCCAGCTCCAGCGCGCCGCCGACGCGCTCGGCCTCCCGCACGTGGACGCGGTTCTGCGCGACGGGCCCGAAGAGCCACATCAGCATGTCGAAGAAGTGGATGCCGATGTTGGTCACGACGCCGCCCGACTTCTCCTCGTCGCCCTTCCACGAATACCTGTACCACGTCCCGCGTGAGGTGATGTACGTCAGGCGGATGCTGTGACGTTTGTCGTGCCGCCGGTCCGCCTGCAGCTTCTTGCGCAGCTCGAGCAGCCTGGGATGCACGCGGAGCTGCAGCACCGTGTTGACCGTGCCGGGGTACTCCCGCTCGATCTGCTGGAGGTAGTCCAGGTTGGACGGCTTCATTACGAGCGGCTTCTCGCAGATCGCGCTCGCGTCGAGCCGGAGGGCCAGGCGCACGTGCGCGTCGTGGAGGTGGTTCGGCGAACAGATCGTCATGAAGTCGAGCCGCTTCGAGGGATCCTTCCGCCGCTGCTTTTCCAGGTGCCGGTCGAACCGCTCGATCTCCGTGAAGAAGGCCGCCTCGGGAAAGTAGGAATCCAGGATGCCCACCGAATCGTGCGGATCGCACGCGGCCAGGAGATGATTGCCGGTGTCCTTGATGGCTCGAAGGTGGCGCGGCGCGATGTAGCCGGCCACGCCGGTGATGGCGAAGTTGTACATGAAGTGCTTTGCGGGTGCGTCTGTGGCTAGCTTCGTTGCGGGTGTTGTCCTGCGCGGGGTGTTTTGCGCGGGGTGTTGCGGGCGGACATTTTCCGCCGACCTGTATCGGGGAACGTTCCAGACGCGCCTTCGATCCGGCGACTGCTCGCGGAAAATCCTTCCCCCAACATGCTCCGGCAGTGGCTGACCCTGCTCTTGAGCCGACCAACTCGTGGACAGGCACGTTTCTTGTTAACTCGTAGGTAGAAAGCGGCAGTACGAAGTGGGACGGCGCCCCAGCGCACGCGTCCCGTCGCCCGTGTGCATCCTCCCAATGTGCATCCTTATAGATTGGAACGTTTCGCGCACATGCCAACTGACTCATCCGAGCATCCCTACGCTCATGGTTCGGATAACGCACGGGAGCGATCCTCGGAATCGCCCCCGGAATCGCCTCCGGAATCATCCCCGAAGTCGCCCCCGGAATCGTCCCCGAACGGCTACTACGGCTATGCGGGATACCCGACCCACGCCCGCCCGCGGGATTCGCTCGATCTCATCAAACGGGAAAAATGGATCATCCTCCTGTCCATTGTCGCCACGACGGCCATCGCCCTGGCCTACAACTCGACGCTCGAGGCCGAATACGAGTCGTCGGCGCTGTTGATGATCTACCCGGACAAACAGATGAGCGGGCAGATCGACCTATCGAGCGGAGGCCTGCTGAGCCGCGGTGAGCACTCCATGTCCAACGAGTTGATCGTCCTGCGCAGCTCGCTGCCCATCGCCCGAAAGGTCGCCTCCCGCCTGCTCGACATGGAGCAGCGGGACGAGCTGACGGTCGTCCACGACGGAAACGGAAACACGCTGGGCGTCGCCGAGATAGCAAAGCGCCTGCAGTGGGGGTATATCCGCGTTCAATCTGAAGGCCGCGACGCGGACGTCGTCCGAGTAACCGCGATCAGTTCCGCTGCCGCGGAAGCGGCGATCCTGGCCAATCTCTATTCGGAGGAATACGTCAACCTGACGCAGGAGGCAAGCCGCGCGAGCCTCACCGCATCCCGCAAATATCTCGAAGACCAGTTGGCCGTGCGGCGCGAACAGCTTCGCGTTATCGAGAATGAGACGCAGGCGTACATGACGCGGACGGGCGCCATTTCACTGGACAGTGAAGGGGAGCGTCTCGTCAAACAGATCGGCGAGCTCGAAACGCTGCGCGACGAGGCTCGGGTGGACCTGCAGATGCGCGAGGCCTCGCTCCGCGAGCGCGAACGCGAACTGGAGGAGCTCTACCCGCAGCTCTCTCGAGGCATCTCGTCCGCCCTCGGGGCCGAAATCACGAAAGCGCAGGAGAACCTCGTCGAGCTGGAACTCGCCAGAAACCGGCTGGTGCTGGCCCGTGACGGACTGACGGATGCAGCCGACGGGAAATTGTCCGACCTCGACGGCGAAATCGACGCACGTCGGCGGCAGCTGGAAGCGCTCTCCACGCAGTATGTAGATGAGGTCATGGCCGGCGGAGGGATCGATCTACTGTCCGGTCCCGAGGGGCGGCGGCACATCACGGACCTGAACCGGCAGATCGTAAACGACCGCGTGGCCACGACGGGTCTGCAAGCAAAAATCCAGGTGGTCGAGGCGCGCCTGCGCGAGCAGGAGAGCAAGCTACAGGAACTGCCGGAACAGTCGATCAAGCTGGCCCAGCTTCAGCGAGACCGGCTGTCCGCCGAGCGGATGTATGCGGCGGTGGTCGAGCGGCTGCAGGAACTGCGCATCGCGGAAGAATCCAAGCTGGGATATGCAACCATCATTCGCGAGGCCCTCGCGCCGTCGGCTCCCGCCCGCCCGAACAAGCGCAAGAATATCGCTCTCGGTCTCCTTGCCGGCATCGCACTCGGACTGGCCGGAGCGACGGCCCGTCGGCGCCGCGACACCTGTCTTTACTCGCTGGATGATGCCCGGCGGGCCACCGGAAACGTCATAGGCGCCATCCCGGACATGCATCGCGATATCCGATCTCGATTCGGTGGGGATAACACCATCGAGGTAAACGGCCGTAAGATCGGCACCGGCGTCGTCACGCTCGTCAACAGCATGTCGCCCGCGGCCGAGGCCTTCCGCCACGTGCGCACCAACATTCGGTTCTCTTGCCCCGAAACCGCCGTACAAACCATCGTCGTCACCAGCGCGTGCCCGGGAGAAGGAAAGACGACGACGGCCGCCAACATCGCCGTCGTCATGGCACAGGCCGGACGACGAACGCTCCTGCTCGACGCCGACCTGCGGTGCCCGAAAGTCCACCAGCTCTTCGGCCGCCCCTCGAACGCTTCCCTCGTCACGTTGATGTCCAGCCCCGAGCTGGTAGACGACCTGGAGCTTACCGCCTCCGGTATCGATAACCTGCACGTGCTGGCCGTCGAACGGGGCGTCGACCATCCGGCCGAACTGCTCGGTTCGTCCCGGATGCACCGACTGCTTCAACGCCTCCGCCAGGTCTACGACGTCATCGTCATCGATACGCCTCCGGTGCTCGCCGCCACGGACGCCGCCCTGCTGGCCGCTCATTGCGACGTAACCGTCGTCGTGGCACGAGCGGGCATGACGGAGATGGCCGATCTCGAGTACTGCATGACGCTCCTGAATCACGTCGACGCGCACGTCGTCGGGGGCGTGCTCAACGGATTCGACACGCCCAAGAAATACGCCTATCGATATGGTGCCGGCCGCGATGTTCGCCGCCTGCCCGCGAAGACGGGAGACGGGGAAGGTAGCGAGGAGATTGCGGAGCTCATCGAGACCGACGGGGCATGGCACGAGGGCGACGGCGCGTGCTACGCTGGGGATGGGCGGGTGGAAACCGGTGCCCTCCAACAACATCAGGTGCCGATCCTTGCAATCGGAGGCCGGCCCCACCATGTACACCTAGATTCGGAGGGGGCATCGACGAACCCACCGATCGATTCGGAGAGGGTAACGACGAGTCCACGGAATGTGGAATCGTCTCGGGACGACGGACGGCGGCTTCGCTGGCATTACTGAGGACGGCGCCTGGCATTTTATCTGCCCGGCCGACATTCACTCCAGGCCGATCGTTTTACGAAGCCGCACTTTCCGCGTCCGTCTTCGCGCGTCGGTCCCTCGCGTAGCAGCGTTAACCGGATCACATCCCTTGTCCGTGTATCGCCGCCGTCTTTCCACCCGCGTGGAAACGCGTTTTTTCGCCAAATTTGGGGGGTCGCCTTCTCATTCCTGGAAATCGCGTGGAAACGAGTCTGGATGTGGTGCCGTAATCAGATTCTATGGGCGGCTCCTCTCCTTTGTTGGGTACCTCCATACCGCTTCGTTAGGCAGGTTCATTCCCTTCGTCCCCTCCTACTTCCAGCAACTCCCCAAGCTCATCGCTAACCAGATTCCAGTCAATTGCCTCGCCCTGGCGCGCAATGATTCCGGCCAGGTCGGCCCAGTCCCGATCGCGATTGGCGAATGCTTTCATCACGATGAGATCTTCAGCAATGCACGTGCGAATCATTCACTTCAGTGCCCGAAAACGTCGCTGCTGTTCAACAAGTCCCGATTCACGCGGCGTCGGTACGGGCGTAGGTTCCGAAAAGATTTGGGCGATGACCCGTCGAGCCTCTACGCTGGTCAAATTGCGGAGGCGCTCCTTTCGCATTCGCTCCAGCCGTTCACCTGCTACAACCCAGCTATCGGCCCAGCGCTGAAGCTCCGCTGATGCCTGCTCTTGCATGTCGGACACATGCTCGTGCATGATGAATCAAGCGTCTATTCTTCTCCTAGATACCCAGGTACCTGCACCTTCCAGACGGCGTAGCTTACGAGCTTTCCGAAGATCCCCTCCGTTCCCTTCGCACCATTCATTTCATGCTGACGTTCGCATCGCCACGCACCAATGTCACCTCATAGTAACCTATCACAGTAACATGTTGGATCCGAGACATGTTGCCGGGCGGAACGCTAGCGGCACGTTTCAGTCCTTCGACCGGGCAGCGGCTCATTTCAGCTGCTCGACCGGGCAGCGCCCCATCCCTTCCGACCGCGCGATCATCTCACGATCGAACGTCACGAACGCGTCGGCGTGCTGCGAGGCCGCCAGATGGAACGCATCGCCGACGTCGAGCCCCTCTTCGAACCATTCCAGGGCGTCCCGGATGCGATCCGGATCCGCTACTCGCGTGTTCGGGAGACCGAGGACGGTGATCAGCTCCGCATAAATCTGCTCGCGCGAGGCCCCGTACCGGCTTCGAAGCACCCAGGCCGTTTCGAGAAAAACGGTATCAGGTATGAAGCACGGACCCGCCTCCATTACGCGCCGGGCCGCCGCGAGCTGCTCCGCGTCGTCCCGGGCGATAAGCCGCACGAGTAGATTCGTGTCAATCGCACGCATCCGTATCGTCCTCGGTGGACTCTTCTTCAGCTCCTGCCGCCTCGTCCACCTCAGCTCCTGCCGCTGCGTCCGCCTCATCTCCTCCCGTCGCGTCCACCTCATCTCCTCCCGCCGCGTCCACCGCAGCTCCTGTCGCCGTGTACGGTTCCGTGTATGGGATATCGCCAATCCGAAGGCGGTCCTCCGATACCCGCGGCCCCCCGTACATTAGCGCAGCGCCTACGTCCTCGATCCTCGTCCGCGGGACGCCCGTCCGCGGGCGCAAGAGCACGCCCTCTCGGGTTTCGATCACGTCGAATTCCTGGCCCGGCACCCACTGATGCCGAACGCGGACATCCTTAGGGATGACGACCTGTCCCTTGCTCGATAGCGTCGTGGTCTCCATCATGGGCTCCTCGTAGTGGATGTCCTAACAGTAGATGTCCACCGAATGAGATGAATCCAGGTAAGATGATGGTAAGACGACGTCAACCGGGAATTTGATCCATCTTCTATAAAACTCTCACCCGCCGGATCACTCCTCCTGACGCGTCGTGTCCGCCGCCACCTCGAAGGTGATCTGAGGATGTGTGTTCGGCGCGGTCACGGCGTTGAGCACTTCGAAGGCGAGGTCGATCCGCGGGAGGCGCTCTCCCGGCTTCACCCGAAAGGTCGTCGTGGTCCGCGGCGCGACGGTCACGATGTCGGCGGCGTCGTGAAACGTGAGGCCCGTCAGATTGCGGAGCGTAAACGGGGCGTCGGAGCTGTTCTCGAGCGTCACCCAGAGCACGGAGGCGTCCTCACCGTACTCCGCCGTATCGACGGCGACCGACGAGGCGATGAGCGGAACGAGATGCTCCTCCCGTCCGATCAGCAGATCCCTGTACCATACCGCGGTCCGCATCGACTCCAGCGCCTCCCGGATGCCGGCCTCCGATCGATCCTCCGCGAAGACGAGCGTGACGGGCCGGTGCCCGCCTTCCGGAACCTCGAACTGCCAGTCGACGAGCCCGTGGATGTCCGACGTACCGAGGATCGTCAGGTCGTGATCGAGCGCAATCTGCAGCGCCTCGTCGGAATAGGTGTCGTCGTTGACGACCTCGATGCCGTGCAGCAGCCCGTCGTCGAGGAGGCGGCGGTGCAGATCCGTCAGACTCGCGATGCCGTCCGGCCGCTGCGCGACCCAGGCGGGATGGTTCCAGAAAACGAAGGCATCCTGACGGCCCGCCTCCTGAAAGGCGTCCAGCGCGTCCTCCACCAGAAGCGGATTGGCGTCGTCGATGAAGATGGCGTTCGAATGGCCCGGCGGCATGGACCGCGTGACCTCCGCGCCACGGATCACGATCAGATCGCTGTCCTCCGCATAGCCGGCGGCCAGATCGTACGACCGATTCCGGTCCGGGTGCGGGATGTCGTCCGCGTGCGGCTGATACTCGAGATGGTCTGTCACCGCGAGGCAGTCGAGGCCGTCCCGGTGCGCCTCCTCGACCCGGATGTCGGGCCAGACGCTCCCGTCGGAGAACACGGTGTGGACGTGGAAGTCGCACGCGAGCGTGTGATATCCAGGCACGTCCGGAAAATCGACCGTGCGGTCGCCCACGTGCGTGTGGGGATGTGCGTGCTGGGCGGCCGCGGGTGCGAGCAGAAGCAGTGCCGCGGTGAAGCATGCGATGAGTCGGGTGGTGAAGCGGGTCGTGAGGCGGGTGGTGAAGCACGAAATCAGGCGGGTGGTGAGGCCGGCTTCTAATGGGCTAGGCATGGCGCGGGTCGTGTTGTTGGACGGGGAGATCCGGGCAGATGTAGAGTCAGACACAGACAGTCAGACACAACAGACCGTCATGACACGACCAAGGTCGCACTTCCGGGGGTCGCGATCAACGGGCACCTGCCGCAGACACCGCCGCGGCCGCTTTCGTCACTTCTGTTCGAGATGCTGCCTGCCGGCGAGCCCGCCGCCTGCTCCGTCCTACGCCGCCAGGGCCACCATGCCGGGCCGGACGAGCGGGTGGGCGTCGGCCGTCGGCGCCGTTAGACGGTCCTGCCGGATGGAGTGCACCAGCTCGATGGCCGGACGCGCATCCGCGATGCTGAAGCCACGGCCGGCCAGCGTTTCCTCGTAGACGCGCGTGTGCAGATCGGTGAATCCGCCCGAAAACTCGATCTCCTCGTCGTCGACCGTGATCGAGCGGTAGGTGCGCCTGCCGGCAGCCTCCGCGGGCAGATCGTTTTCGTCGATCGACAGGAACCACTGCACGTCCGCGTTTCCGAGCTCCATGGTCCCCCCGACCCGCTCGGCCTCCCGCACGTGGACGCGGTTCTGCACGACGGGCCCGAAGAGCCACATCAACATGTCGAAGAAGTGGATGCCGATGTTGGTCACCACGCCGCCCGACTTCTCCTCATCCCCCTTCCACGAGTACTTGTACCACGTTCCCCGCGAGGTGATGTAGGTGAGGCGAATGCTGTGGCGTTTGGCGTGACCGTTGCTGTGACCTTCACTGTGACCGTTGCTGTGACCGTTGCTGTGCAGCCCGCCCGCCTCGGCCCGGAGTTTCTTGCGGAGCTCGAGCAGCTTCGGATGCACGCGCAGCTGCAGCACGGTGTTCACCGTACCGGGATGTTCGCGCTCGAGCTGCTGGAGGTAGTCCAGATTGGACGGCTTCAGTACCAACGGCTTCTCACAGATCGCGCTCGCATCAAGCCGGAGAGCCAGACGCACGTGCGCGTCGTGCAGGTGGTTCGGCGAGCAGATCGTCATGAAGTCAAGCCGCTTAGACGGATCCCGCCGCCGCTGCTTTTCCAGGTGCCGGTCGAACCGTTCGATCTCCGTAAAGAACGCCGCATCGGGGTAAAACGAATCCAGGATGCCGACCGAATCGTGCGGATCGCAGGCGGCCAGGAGATGATTGCCGGTATCCTTGATGGCCCGCAGGTGGCGCGGCGCGATGTAACCGGCCACGCCGGTAATAGCGAAGTTGTACATAACGGTCTTGTGGATGTCTTGAGTTCACACGTCGGGCGACCAGCGCCGTACGAACTCTAGCTACAATAACGAAGCCACGCGGCCTCGGCGGCTTAAATGGGGCCGTACCGGTCGAATCAATCGGCTGACGAGCCTCATTCGTTCCGCCTCTCCGGAAGGATCTGCCGCGTTGCATCTCGCTGCGGGAATTACGTATATTTGCGCAACGCATATTTACGAAACGTATATTTACGCAGTATACTGCGTTGACAGCGTCGGCTAAGCAATCGTCGGCTAACCAGAGGCATCAACGTCATGTCTGTAGAGAACCCTTTCGAATTCGGCCGCGAACTATCGGGGAGCGAGCTCGTCGACCGACAGGAAGAGCTGGATGTGGTACAACGCGTCTTTCGCGAACGGGGACGCCTCTTTCTCATCGGACCGCGCCGGTTCGGGAAGACCTCGTTGCTTCGAGCGGCGGCCGAACGAGCCGAGCGGGACGGAATCGTCGTGCTCCGACACGATGCCGAAGCATATCCGAGTACGCGCCTGCTTGCGGAAGGCATACTCTCGGAGGCCGCCCAGCGACTGACGGGATCCATAGAGCGTGCAGGAAAGAGCCTGCGGGATTTTTTTACGTCGCTTCGCCCGACGATCAGCTTCCATCCTATCACCAATTCATTCTCGGCAAGCATCACGGCCGAGAAGTCGCTCTCCGATCCCGCGCTACTGACGAGCGTGCTGGATGGTCTCGACAGGATGGCCTCTACGTACTCCGGATCCGTAGCCGTCGTCATCGACGAATTTCAGCACGTGATCGAGCAAGGTGACGGACTCGCGACGGAGCGACAGATTCGGGCCGCCATTCAACGGCACGACCACATAGCCTACGTGTTTGCCGGGTCCAAGACGGCGATGCTTGCTGAGATGACCAGCGACGCGGCACGTCCACTCTATCGACTCGGGCAGCGCCTCTTCCTCGGACCCATCCCGCGAGAAGACTTTGTCCCGTTTCTCAAGCAGAGCTTCGAAGACTCCGGCTTTAGCGTGCGCGATGAGGCTGTGCTTACGCTCCTGGATCTCGCGGAGGACGTCCCCTATAACGTACAGCGCCTGGCCTACGCATGCTGGAACACGCTTCGAAACAGAGATTGCCCACCCGCACTCGAACCGCACGACGTGCGATCCGCTCTCGATGGTCTGGTACGCCGGGACGATCCGTTCTATTCGCAAATGTGGAACCGACTTACATCCACGCAAAAAAATGCGCTCCTGGCCATCGTCCGCGAGAACGGAACGGGGCTCTTTTCCCGTGACGTACTGGACCGCTACGATCTTCCACAAAGCACGATGGCCACGGCGCTCCAGGCGTTCGTCTCCACCGGACTCGCCCGCCGGGAGGAGTACGAGGGGCGTACGCGCTACCGGTTGGAAGACCCGTTTTTTGCGGCCTGGCTCCGCCTCTTCGTCGCCCCGATCGATCCTGGTTCGTGAGAATGTCGCGACCCTCTTCGCGAAATACTCAACCACATTTGAATACTCAACCACATTTGGAGGTCTACTCAGACTCCCTTATCCAATTACTCACCAGACTGAGTTATTCGTTAAAGGGAGCATAATATCGGACGGTACGGCGTGCACAGATGTGCGGTACGCCGAGGCCGGCCGGACCGCCTACGGCGGCTACTTCACCGGCTTATTCGGCGACTCCTTCTCCGGGGCAGTCGCAGGGTCATTAGCAGCGGCAGTCGCAGGGTCAGATGCAGCGGCAGCGTCCGTCTGAGGGGCAGCTGCAGCGGCCGTCAAAGGGTCCGTTCCATTGGCAGCCACAGAAGCAGTCACCGGGAAGTACACCGTGAAGGTCGAGCCTTCACCCACGGCGGTCTCCACCTCTATCTCGCCGCCCATGTGCTCCACCAGACGACGGGTGATGGTAAGACCCAGTCCGACCCCCTCGAAAGCACGGTCGAACCCGTCGCTTTCCTGCGCGAAGGCATCGTACATCCGCTCGCGGAAGTCCTCGCCGATGCCCACGCCTGTGTCGATCACGCGGATGAAAGCGCGATCACCGTCGGTGCCCGTCGTCACCTCCACGCTGCCCTCACGGGTGAACTTGATGGCGTTGTCGACCAGATTCCAGACGATCTCTTCGAGGGCCCCCACGTCGAGGTGCGCGCGAATGGGTGACGACGCTTTAAAGTGAAGGGGAAGGTCCTTTTTCTCGGCGACCTTCTTGAGATCGCGCACGACGGAGAAGGCGGTCGTGGTGAGATCGACGGACGTCGGGCTCATGCCGGACTCGTTGGCCTCCAACCGGGAAAACTCGAGCAGCGCGTCGAGCGTCCGGAGCAGCCGCTTGCCGCCGCGGTCGATCTCTCCGGTAAATTCCTGCAGGTCGTCGGGCGCTTCCATCGCGATGATCTCGGTGAAGCCCAGTATGGCCGTCAGCGGCGTGCGGAACTCGTGGCTCAGGTTGTTTAGGATGGCCGTCTTCAGTCGGTCGGAGGCCTCGGCCCGCTCCTTTGCGTCGATCAGGTCGGATTCGTACCGCTCACGCTCCTTCACGAGCAGATCGAACTGCTCCTGCACCTTGGTCTGCAGGTTCTCGTTCAGATCGCGGAGCTTCTCCGCCTGCTCTTCGAGATCGCTGTTGAGGTCGCGCAGCTGATCCGCCTGGCCTTCGATGACCACCTTCGCTTCTTCGGTCCGCTCCTTTTCGATCCGGAGATCGCGCGTCCGTTCGTCGACCTGCTGTTCGAGCTCGCGCTCGCGCTCGCGCAAATGGCGGATGCGAAGGCGATAGCCGGCGGCCGTGAGGGCCACGGCTAACAGACCGCACAGAAGCGCAAACCACCAGGTCTCGTAAAAGTACGGTTCGAGGTAGAACGTGACGGAGTCCCCTTCCTCGTTCCACACCCCGTCGTTGTTGGCCGCGATGACGCGGAAGGTATAGTCGCCGGGCGCCAGGTTCGTGTAGTACGCCTCGCGCCGGCTTCCGGCGTCGACCCAGTCGGCGTCGTAGCCTTCGAGCCTGTATTTGAAGCGGACTTCTTCGGGGGCGGTGAAGCTGATTCCGGTGTAACGGATGTGCATGTCCTTCGTGCCGGCCGCGAGGCGAACGTCCTGGATGTCACTCACCGGCCCGCCGTTCGCGTCGATGGCCTCGACGTGGACGGCCGGAGCCACGGGGTTCGTGCGAATCGTGGACGGATCGACCATTGCGAGGCCGTAATTGGTTGCGAAGGCCAGGCGCCCATCCCGCAGCTTCCAGGATGAAGGCTGGGTGCCGCCGTTCACCTCAGTAAATTCGGCTCCGTCCGCCCGGCCGAATTGCTCGACGCCGAGGGTCGCCTTCCGACCCTCGAGCACGTCCGAGAGGTCGGATAGGCTGATCCGAGCGAGTCCCTGCTGCGTACCCATCCAGAGCATCCGCCGGTCGTCGACGATGACCTGAAGCATCTGGTCGCTCAGAAGCCCTTGCTCCGTCGTCAGGCAGCGAACGTCATCGTCCCGGACTCGGCAGAGGCCCGCGCCGTAGGTTCCGGCCCACATCGTGCCGTCCACATCCTCGAAAAGGACGGTGACGATGACGTCGGTCAACCCCTGCTCGTCGTCCAGTCTGCGTACGGTCTCGCCACGGACGACGTACACGCCGTGCGCCGCAATCCAGATGTCACCGTTTTCAGCTAGATGGATCACGCTGATCTGCTCGCTCGCGAGGGCCTCGTTTTCCGGCACTGTCAGCTGCCCGTCTTCCAGGATACGTAGGCCGGCATCGGTCCCGATCCAGACCCGGCCATCATCGTCTTCCAGGACGGCGTAGACGTTGGAGCTGGGCAGACCGTCCGCCCGGTCGACGCATTGCAGTCGAGCGACGTCGAGCCTGCACGCGCCGCCGCCGTACATGCCGATCCAAAGCCCAGATTTCCCGGCATCGAGGGCCGAGACGTAGTTGCTCGGCAGCCCGTTCGCCGTCGAGACCTGACGCATCTCGGCCCCGCGGATGCGCGTGAGTCCGTGGCTCTTCGTACCCACCCATAAAGCGCCGTCCTCATCCTCTAGGACGGTCATGACCATGTCGCCAGCAAGCCCCTCACGGGCGGTCGTGTGAATGAATTTACCCTGCCGGAGCCGAGTGAGGCCGGCCTCGGTGCCTATCCAGACATTGCCCTCTCGATCCTCAAGAAGAGAGCGCACGCGGTTGCTGGCAAGGCCGTCCTCCTCGCGCATCGTTTCGAACGTTTCGCCGACGAGCCGGCAGAGCCCGCCGCCGAGCGTTCCAATCCAGAGCGTGCCACGTCGGTCTACGAGCAGTGCGTCGACGACGTTGCCGCAGAGGCCGTCTTCCTCGGCGTAGTACGCGGTTACGCGGCCGTCACGCAGCAGAGCGAGGCCGCCCGACAGCCCAACCCAATAGCCCCCACCGACGGCCGGCTCGATAGCCCACACGAGGCGGTCCATGATGCGTTCGTCTTGAACGGTAGAAAACGTTCTGCCGTCGTAGATGGTGAGTCCGGCCTCGGTGCCGATCCAGAGCTTGCCGTCGTCGGTTTCCTCGATGGCGAGGACGACGTTGCCGGCCAGGCCGTCGTTTGCGTCGAATTGCTCAAAACGTTGTCCGTCAAACCTCGCCAATCCGCCTTCGATCGTACCGATCCAAAGCGTGCCGTCACGGCTGCGGTGGAGCGCCCGCACGAGATTGCTCTGAAGGCCGTCTTCGGCCGTGTAGGTCGTAGTGCCGTGCTCCGCCATGTGCGTCAACCCGCCGCCGTGCGTGCCGATCCACAGGTCACCGTCCTTGCCGAGTGCCAGCGAGCGCACCTCGTTGTTGCCAAGCCCGTCTTGCCGGTCGTACACCTCAAAGCGCAGCCCGTCGAAGCGGACGAGTCCCGCCTGCGTAGCGATCCAGAGATAGCCGTCGGACGCCTCCTTCATCGTAAGGACGGCGTTCTGAGGCAGTCCGTCCTCGACCGTCCACGTATCGTGGACGTACTGCGTCATACCCAGTGAGGGGTCGAGCGACGTGACATCGACCGACGCCTGCCCGCGAGCCGGCACGGCGAGACACGCCAGGACCAGAACGACGCTCGTCATCGCGGCCGTCAAGCGACGGAGCGACGGCCGTTTGTTTGGGCGAAGGTCGTTCATCGAGAGAAGGAGTTACCGAAAATGGGAGGACGGAGGGCGGTTTCCGGATCCGTACGATCGCGTAGGATCCGACCGCGAGTCAATATTCCGTCGGCGCCTTACTTCTGTGATCGTCCATCAGCGGCCCGACTAAAGCCCCTGCCGCTCTCCAGGGTACAAAGCCGGGCTCGCGCGGGCGGGTTTACCAGACTTCTGCACGCGTATCCCCGCTTTTCCGGGATTTGCTCTTAAGTTTTTCGCGCGCCCGCCGATACCCCACAAGCTCTCCCGGGATATGTCTTGCCTGTTCACCACAGATTCGTCTCGACCAATGAGAGCACCTTCTCCCTTCTTTCGCAGTATTACGGCCGTCGTTCTTACGGCCATCCTCACGCTGACGCCCGCCTGCAGCGACCTCCCCACGGCATCCGACGCAGAGGTCGTTCCCGGCACCAGTACGTCGGACGTGACTCACAGCAAGGTCCATCTGGCGGAGTACTTTGACGAGGCCACGCAGGAAGTGCCGTCGAAAGACGACGATCTATCCGTCGTAGGCCTCATCATCGGATACGACGACGACGTGGCGTCCCCCTACGAATATGCCATCCGCTATGAGTACGCCATCCGGTATGAGTATGCGATCCGCTACGAGTTCACGACGGTAGTGAACGGACTCGCCGGGACGGTCCCTCTCGATAATCTGGATGCGTTTCTCGAGGAGCTGATTGAGGACCCGAACGTAGCGTGGGTCGAGCCCGACATCAAGCTGGGACTTATCGATCTGCTCGTCAACGAGACCTTGGGCGTCGTCGAGCTGACCACGAACACGCTGCTGGGCCTGCTTCAGACTGAGCAGATGACGCCGTGGGCAATTCCGGCGATCGGGGCGGATAAGACGTTTACGAAGTCGGGCGATGGAAAGGGAAGTGTCGACATCGATGTGTACATCTTCGATACGGGCGCTTTCCACGCGGACCTGAACGTCACGGAGTGTCTCGACTTTACGAGCGGCGACGTGCGAGACTGTGGCCTTACATCCGAACTCGACATCAACGCCCACGGCACCGCCGTGTCGGGCGCCGTCGCGGCGTCGGACAACAACAAGGGGGCCGTCGGCGTCGTCCCGGGTGCGCGGGTGCACGCCCTGAAAGTGCTCGGTGATGACGGTACCGCACCGTTCTCGCGCGTCATCCACGCGGTGGAATACCTGACCGAGCGGCGCCTCGCAAATCCTTCCATCCCAATGGTGGCCAATGTCAGCCTCGGCGCCGAGGTCGGTACGACGGCTCAGACTGGGCTGGACCGCGCGATCTCGACCTCGATCGCCAGCGGCATCACCTACGTGGTCGCCGCCGGTAACTCGGGCATCGATGCCTCGACCGTCTCGCCGGCCCACGTGCCCGAAGCCATCACCGTGGGCGCCTTCGATGAGAGCGGCATCTTCGCTCCGTTCTCAAACTACGGCTCGGTGATCGACATCAGCGCTCCGGGTGTGGACGTCGAGTCGCTCACGAGCGGCAACGCCGTCAACTACACGTCGGGCACGTCGATCGCCGCGCCGTTCGTGACGGGCGCCGTCGCGCTCATGCTGGCCCGGCATCCGGATATGTCGCCGGAGGCGGTCCGCGCGAACCTGGTCAGTAAGGCCCGCGCCAACATTAGCGGCGTGCCGTCGGGAACGACGAATAAGAGCCTGTACGTACAAGATCTGCCGTAGGCACTACGTCCACACAGAAGCGGCCTGTCTCCTACCGGGCCTGAAGGCACCTCCCGCATCCAGTGGGGGGTGCCTTTTTTCGTGTGCGGCCCTGCGCTCTAGCTGAACTGATAGTGGGTTCGCGGCCGCTGGATTCCCTTCTCACCCTGAACGGTACGGCCTCGGGTACTCTATTCTCGGGTACTCTATTTCAGTCCCCTTATCGAATAACTCAGTCGACTGAGTTATTCGATAAGGGGGGGTGAACGAATCGAGCAAGGGGCACTGTCGCAAGGGACCCTGACCGAACGGGGACCCATTGCATTACGGACCAAGCGACCCGATCGGAATGACAGCTATCCCATCATCTCGGACGTAACCGTATCCGGTTGACGTAATCACGGCAAGTACGCCCGGCTCCCCCATCCTATTCACGTCGACGCGATTGGCAAATTTCAAGAGGTTCTCGGCCGCTTCGTCAACACGCCCTACTCCTAGCTTGACCTCGAACGCCGCCCATCGGCCTTCCGTGTCCTGAATGATCGCATCCACCTCCAGACCCGTATTGTCACGATAGTGGTAGACGGTCGCGTCGAGTGCCTGACTGTATACGCGGAGGTCGCGAACGACAAGTGACTCGAACAGGAATCCGAAAAAGTTCAGGTCCTCAAGCAGCCGATCAGGCGACGCATTCAAGGCCGCGACGGCCAGCGAGGGGTCTACGAAGTGCCGCTTTGGAGATTCTCGGAGAATCGATTTCGAGCGAAGGTGCGTAGCCCAGGACGGCTGATCTTCGACGATCATCAGGCGCTCGAGGGACGCCAGGTAGGCCGACGCGGCGTCGTCGGATAACGGTCCGTCTGCGCCGCCGGCGTCCATAGCGAGGGTCGAGATAGACGTACACGTAGCCACATTCCTAGCGAGGGATCGAAGAAACCTTCCTACTTTTTCGGGGTCGCGCCTCGTTTCATCGATGCGACCGATGTCTACGTGGCGTATTTCGTTGAGATAGTCTCTTACGGCACGAATCGATTGCTTGGAATCGCGGTAAAGGTGTCCAGGCCAACCGCCCATGGCTACAACCTCCGCCAGGTCGCGGACGGTCAAATCGCTGGAAGCATCGCTGGGAGGAACTCCTCGGAGCAGCTTCTGGAGTGATATGCCGCACGTCGAATGGTTAGTTTCCGCCAGAGACATGGGGCGCATCTGCAAACGAGTAAGTCGCCCTGCACCTGTGTGCCGTGTAATATCGTCGGAAGGGACGGCCGATTCCCGTCAAGATGAACTGTCCCGGTTTTCCGCGCGCGTCGATAGTGCGGCGGATGTGGTTCCAGATAGCAGGCTCCAACTGCCATTCGTCGATTAGACGCGGGACGTCACCCTTCAGTATGAGCGTCGGGTCTACGGCAACGGCTTCACGCGCAGACGCATCAACATCAAGTAGTACTTCGCTTGCAGCAACCTGCCGTGCCGTCTCCGTCTTCCCGCATGCTTTCGGACCCTCAATAACGACGGCCCCGGACGACGAAAGACGCTCAATCAGTTCCGCGTCAACGATTCTCGGTAGATACGTGCTCATGACGTCCTTCGGCGTAATTTAACAACGTATCTCATCAAAATAGCTTGATGTCAAACGACGATTATTGTTTCCGAAAAGTTTCCACTATTTAATGCTTTATATTAAACCAACCCTGCAAATGTAACGTGTCCAACCCTGCAAATGTAACGTGTCCAACCCTGCATATGTAATATTCGGGCTGAGGTCAGTCGAGACCACGACGAACTGCGACCAGCAAAACTGGTTGGCACCGCTGTTCAAGCCCTTCCACTCCATCGCCCAACGCCGTACGATCCTGACCACCAACGTAGATGCCAGAAAGGCGAAGCATTTCAGAAATCCAGGAAATGCTCCACCAGGAGTTCCCTTCCTTATCGTCGCGCTATAACGTGAGCTCGATTGGGCTCTTTGGCTCGTACGTGCGGCATGAGCAACGCGACGAGAGCGACTTGGACGTGCTGGTCGAATTCGATGAGACGCCGAGTCTCCTCAAGTTCATTGAGCTTGAGAACCACTTGAGTGACCTGCTCGGCATTCAGGTCGATCTGGTGATGAAGGACGCGCTTAAACCTCGTGTCAGGCCTCGAATTATGGACGAGATCGTGATGATATGACTGGAAATCGAGCAGACCGGAACGATCGTGATCAGCCTGCCAGCGTGACAACAACGGTAATTAGCGCAACTTCAACCGCCACGATCAGTGGGACGATCCACTTCAATGACCTGACCTCTCCCGTCAAGGATATCACATTCTCGGTAAGATCGGCCACGTTGGCACTGAGCGAACGTAGGGTCGTGAGCACTTCAGAAAGGGCCATGCCTTCACTCTCCGTAGTGAATTCGATTTCTTCCGGTCCCAATTTCATTCGACCTTGATAGGGCCCGCCATACGTACCGTGTCCAACGCTGCATCAGTCAGCCGACGCGCTCTTATCTACCAATTAACCCGCACTTCTTCCCACGGAATAGTGGCGACCTCACCGGAATCAATCTGCTTAGCGCGTCGGTCAACTTCGGCGGCCCAGGCATCTTCGACGCCCTCGTCTGGAACGTCGTCCAAGCTTTGAATCAGCAGTCCGGCAACAGCCGCACGGTCGGACTCATCCAACGCGAGCGCGTCCCGCAATATGATTTTGGCAGAACGTGTCAACATGCTATCTCCAGCCGTTGAGTCCCAGTTACAGATCCCCAAGTTGGGTCCTTAAGAAACACGTACGCGATCGAATCAGGCAGGCTCGCCTACCAAGTAGACCGTATCTCTTGACAGGTCCGGGCCGGCATCCCATACGATACCGCCCATCTCGTCTACATTCACCGCGGCGAATGCGTCCTCATTTTGGATTCGCTGAAAATTACCCTTGCCAAGCAGCGGCGTCACGTCGTAGCGACGCTTCTCACCGGATGCGAATGTGGCCACAATATTATGTGTCCCCGTCTCTGCCTCGACCTTGACGATCCGAGGAAGCATGGGTAGCGGCGACGCAGCAGAATCGGATGGTGTACGAGGTTCAGCCATTAGCTCAAGGGCTCTACCTACCCCTCCTCTTCCATCGGTATTGCTTCCGCATAGAGCGAATCGTACGCCAGGTCGCGCTCGCCGGGCCACTCGAGAGACCCGTGAACGACCCGTACCTGACGGAATAGAGACAGATCCTGCAGCGATCTGAACGCCGGCGTTTCCAGATACGGTTTCATATCGAGCTGCTTTCGTTCTCCGTTCTCGAAATGCAGCGTGATCGTATGATCCTCATGCGGCTCCGCGCGTTCGATATAAGGCGTAGATAGCATCAGTCGGTTCCAGTTTTGATCCCTGCTGTAGCCTGACCCTAATTATAGATTATACGCGCGTCCACCTCGGCAGTTGTCATCGCGTATTATTATAGACACCAGTAGCCGGTAAATATCACCCCGCCGGCCAAAAAATCCTACGGCCAGCACCACGGCACTCACCACAGCCATCCCCATTCCCATTCCCACAGACCACACACACCTCACGAACCACGCAGACTCCACAGACCGTACAGACCCCACGGACCACGCAGACTCCACAGACCGCACAGACCTCACCGGCCTTATAGCCCGCGCGCCGGAGAT
>JBBDTI010000062.1:0-26835 GCA_040904565.1 Rhodothermales bacterium | reverse complement strand
AGGAGTCGATCGGCCAGCGTACTCTTGCCATGATCGATATGAGCAATAATGCAGAAATTCCGTATCCGGCTCTGCCTGTCGTCAGACATGTATGTGTACTAAAGATTGGCTCCCGCGGGGATTCTGCGACGGCAAAATCGGCGCATAAATAAAGCGGCCGGAACCGCATCGCTGATATACCGCTGAGGTCCTCGGGTTCCGTCCACGCCCGACCGTAGGCCTACCGGTTGCTGCATTCCGAACCCCTCGCGCCACGACGGCCGACCGGACCAGAAACGTCGATGGATTACCGATCTCGAACGGCAGTCCATCGACATGGAACTACCAGACGCCTCCCCATTTACAACGTGCCAAACACGTACGTCCCTGAAGGGGGCGGGATCGACCGGTTTGAATCGGCTCGACCTCACCTGATGTGTTACTTTAACTGAGCCGCGGAGTCCGTTTACCACGATTCCGAACGGCGGCGCGGTGAGAGATTTTCTCGAGTACCCAGGCCTGCCTCTTCTCGCATTAGGTATACGGGGGTAGCGCCGTGTATATATACCACAAGCACACGCTGTAAGGCCTTATGCGAGCGATATCCGACGAACAGTTCACGAGCTGGGCTCGTGGGCTTCAAAACTCGGATCGTACCGATTACGCGGAGCTGTTTGAAGCGACGTATGACGGACTTTTCGGATTTGCACGGTATATCGTCCGCGAGCCGTCGGCCGCGCACGATGTTCTGCAGGACGTCTATATGAAGTTGTGGACGATCCGGGAAGACGTCGATCCCTCCCGATCGCTCAAAGCCCTGATGTATCAGATGGTCCGCAACTATGCACTGAACCACGAACGACAGAAAAAAACGAGAGCCGCGCAATCTATCGACGACAGCCTTCGTGAACCTGCGGTGCCCTCTACCATCGAGCGCGACGTTGAAGTCGAGGCGCTCGGGCGACACATCGAGCGATGGATCGCCGACCTGCCAAACCGGCGCCGGGAAGCCTTTGTGCTGAGCAGGTACGAAGGGCTCAGTCACGAAGAGATTGCTCGCATGATGAATCTTACGCCGCGCACGGTCAACAACCACATCGTTCTTGCCTTGCAGGACCTTCGCGCGCGTCTTGAAAACTATCACTCCGAAACCATCCAACCATGATGCCGGAATCTTCCAAATCGCCCCCACCGCCTTCGGTGGAAGCGTGGCTCAGCGACCAAGCCGTCAGGGATCGGCGTGCGCTGGAAGAAGCCTGGCGCCTTTCCGAACACGGCAGACCTACTATGAGCCCGTCGGATCAGCGACGGAAATCAGAGGTCTGGTCAACCGTTTCGGCATCGACGCGACGAACCGATCGCGAGGAGATGCCTCGACCTCGCCTTCAGCTCCTCTCGTCGAGAACCTGGCGTCCGGTTGCCGCAGCCGCCGTCCTGGCTCTGTTACTGGGCATCGGGTACATGCTTCGTCCGATCACCGTTGAGGCTCCGTTCGGCGGCCAGGCCCATGCCGTTCTCCCCGATGGATCGAACGTCGAGCTGAACAGCGGCTCCACCCTGTCCTATCGAGCGACGTTTCTGGGCAAACGCACCGTCGAGCTAGATGGAGAAGCCTATTTCGACGTCGTAGAGGACGATAATGCGTTCGTTGTAGAAACCATAAACGCACGAACGACCGTGCTCGGGACGGAATTTAACGTGCGAGTCCGGTCGGATGAAGGCGTCCCGGTCACATCTGTCGCCGTAGCCTCCGGTCGGGTGAAAGTCGATGCGCGGAGGGGCACCAGGGGATCCGTCATCATCGAGCCTGGCTACCGCAGTATCGTTCGCGCGGCAAACGATCCGTCCGTCCCGGCGGAAGTCGCCCTGGACCGTGAGCTGTCCTGGCGCGAAGGGGCTCTGGCTTTCAACGGGCAACCTTTCGGTGTGATCTTCGACGAGATCGAACGCCGGTTCGACGTGGAGATCGACGCCCCACTGGATCTTCGATCCGAACCGTACACCGTCTATCTTCACGATCCAGGGTCGGCCGAAGAGGTGATTTCTACGATCGCCCAGGCTCACGGACTGCGCTATCGCGCTACGGCGAACGGCTATCAGGTCTACTGGCCGTAAACCGGCGGGCATGAAATCCACAAGAGTGCCCTCCTTATCGATAGCAATTGTTTATATTCAAACACGACGCACGGATGGAACCGTGCGTCGTGTTTTTCTTTTTATGCGCAGCCTTCTCTCCCGTCAGGTTGACGAACCGCGCAATGCCGTCCAGTACCCTGCAGCTAAGCAGATCCTTCAGGTGGGTGTTCCTTGCGTTGTGCGCGGCTCTTCTCCCGTCGTCCAGCGTCTTCGGCCAGACGACCGAACGGACTTACGAATTCGTGGTACGCGGCATTCCGCTCTCCACGGCACTGGAATCCCTCGTCGCACAAACGAGGATCGACCTCGCCTACGATCCGCCGCTCGTGCGGGACAAGCGAGCAAACTGTGCCATGCAGGAGGGCACGGCCGAAGAGCTTCTTCGCTGCGTTCTGGACGGTACGGGGCTCGATTTCTATCGCCTCTCATCCGGACTCTACGTACTCACGGAGACCCCTGAGACGGTCCCCCTCTACGGTGGTCTTCAGGGCATCGTCGTTGACGCGGAGACTCGGCAGCCCCTTCCTCGATCTCACGTGATGCTGGCCAATCGCACGAGCGGGACTACGGCCAACGAGGCCGGGATGTTTACTTTTTCCCGCCTTGCACCGGGCAACTACATCGTCATCGCCACGCATGTCGGATATCAGTCGGCAGCTGCAAACGTCAATGTTCCACCGGGTGGGGAAACACAGGCCGAACTCGCCCTCCAGGCCGATCCGATCGTCGTTCAACCCATCGTCATCGACGGCCTGCAATGGCGACTCCCTTCTTCCGATCTGGGCTCTGAATCGCTCGCCCAGGCGGATCTGATCGGCAATCCGGGTACGGGTGCGGAAGGGGTTCTTGGTGGACTCAACGCCCTGCTCGGGGTCCGGGTCAGCGACGCGACGGCAGATATTCACGTTCAGGGGGGCGAAACCGGCGAGCATCAGCTGACGCTGGACGGTGCGCCGGTATTCCTGCCCCTCAGCTTCGCGAGCTTCGTCGGCCCGTTCAGCCCGTTCGCCATCGGAAACATTACCGTTCATAAGGCGGGGTTCGGCGCCTCGGAAGGAAGTCAAATCTCAGGCGTGGTCGACGTACGCCACGATGTAAACTTTTCTGAAGATCGCCGGCTGGACCTGCAGGTGGACCCGCTGAGTGTCAACGCCCGCGTCGGTTTCCGTACGGGTAGGCCGGGAACCCGCCAGGCCGCGTTCACGGCGGCGGGAAGGATGAGCCTGTGGGACCTGTATGCGCCGGCCCCGCTCGACCATATGCTGAGTGAATGGAATACGTCGGATCCTTTTCTCTTCACGCTGTTCGATAGATCGGATTCGAATCCGCGCTTCGACGACGTCGACCCGACCACCGGCAACCCCCGCATCGGATTCCGGGACCTGCATGCAGCCGGTCGCATCCGCTTCGACGCGCTCAAGAGCCTGCATGCGTCGGCCTACGTGGGTCAGACGAGCCTGGGAACGGACAGAGCCAATCCGGAGTCGGGAGCCTTCAGCTCGACGCCCCCCGTCGACGGACCGGACCGGTATCGCGATCTGTTCACGTGGGATACCGGAATCGGGCAAACGCGGTACGAAGTCGTTCTCGGTTCGAGGCTTCTCGCCTCCTTTGGTCTGAGAGGCAGCTACTACCGCGTTCGGCACGACTACAGCGTACCCGACAGCTCCAGCAATGTCGACGCACTGGAAACTGCGGATCAGAATCTGGAACGCATCGACGACGGCAACAGAATCTATGAGGTGGCAGCCGAAAGCCGCTTCGACTACGCGCTGGACGATCGCAACACTCTCACCGTCGGCACCGAAATCATCCAGACGGGATCTCAGTTTCGTGTCCTCGGCACGCAGCGCTTCGCCATCGACCACCAGTCGTCCAGCTGGCGCCTTGCCGGCTTCGTGGAGGATGAGATGACCCTCGGCCAGCGCTGGACGGCCGACATCGGTGCACGTGCCACGTACCTCGCACCGCGCTCCACGACGTACCTGGAACCTCGACTCGCCTTCCGGTACGACCGGGCACGGAGCAGGGTCGGCCCTTTCTCTGCCCGCCTGAGCACAGGTCTGTACCGGCAGTTCGTCTCACAGTTCGACGTAAGCAGCCGGAGCCCACGAGCCCTCGTTTCCGACACCCGTTTCTGGCTCGCCTCGGACCGATCCATGAGTCCGGCCGCCGCCACTCATTATGCCGCCGAGCTGCTGTTCCGACCGGACTCAGACTGGTCGATTCGCTTCGAGGGATACCTGAAGCGGCAGCACCGCATACTCGCCGTGAATTATAATACGGATGCCGACGGCGGACAGACCGACCTCACGCAAGATCAGATCCTGCGCGTCGTCGACGGGACCGTTCGCGGCGCAGGCGTTCAGGTGCGCCGTGATCTGGGAGCGGGCCGCGCCGAGGTGCGCTACGAGCTCAACCTGGCGAAACGGAACGACTCGCTCTACACGAGCGATGCCGGCCCCGTCTCCGCGCCGTGGAGCGAACCGCACCGTGTAGAGTTTGCGCTGGACGTGAAACCGCTCTCCAACCTGACCTTTCTCGCCCGGTGGCAGGGCATCTGGGGACGTACGTGGGCGTTCAGACAGGGCTATTACGACTTCGTCGGTGCCTTCGGATCTATCGCCGCAGACCTGCCTCCCGACCTCATCCCGAAGGCACAGCGGCAGATAGATCGATACGAGCTCGGCTCTCCCGAAGCACACAAGCTCCCACCGATCTACCAGCTCGATCTGAGTGCTGCCTACGACCTCCCTATCGGTTCTTCCCGCCTCCAGCTGCGGATCGACGTCCTCAACGTCCTGAACCGTAGAAATGAGGCGGAATGGCATCTCATCTTCGACCAGGACACATACTATACCGGAGAGGAGAGCGGCTTTTTACAGAAGGAAGAGCGACCGCTCCTCCCCAGGATGATTTTGCTGGCCGCCAGATGGAGTCTCTAGACGGCATCACCTCCTGGCGGCGTCAATCGGAGCCCGACACGGCTTCTCCTGCCGTTCCGCATCGGTTCCTGCCGTCCGACGTTCCCGGCGTCTAGGACGAGGATCGCGCGTTCTCTCGGTCGTCGCCGTCGGCGACATACCCTGCCGGGACGTCAACGTCCGGCCCACGTAGCGCGAGCTCGCGCTCGTACAATTCCTGCTGGTGTCGATTTTGAAATGCGATGATCCCCACGACGCCGACTACGATGGCCATGTCGGCCACATTCCAGATCGGAAAAAGCGAAATATATGTTCCGCCGATAAACGGTATCGACTCGGCGATGAAACCGCTCCACAGATTGACGTGGATGAAATCGACGACCTTGCCGAAGAAAAGAGGTTCGCCTTTGAAGAAGGTCCCGTAGAACACTCGGTCGATGATGTTTCCGACCGCCCCGCCCAAAATGAGTGCGAGACTGGCGCGATACGGATAGTAATCGTTCCGTACGCGATAGAGATAAAAAATGATGAGAATCGTGGCGATGATCGAGAACATCGTCACGAGTCCGCGCGGTCCCACCGTAATCCCGAAGGCCATTCCCGGGTTTTCGGTGAACGTAAACTTCAACCAGTCCCCTATCAGGGAGATCTGCTGGCCCAGATACATGGTCTGGAGCACGAGCAGCTTCGTCGCTTGATCCACGACGATGATCAATCCTGTCAGCCAGAGAACTCGCATCATTATCACTTACGCGGCCTACACGACACCTCCCTGCTCGCCGTCCGAGGTGCCGCAGTGTGCGCACGATCGGCCGTAGCTCGCCTGCATACTATCTCTGCAGGGATGAGGCCGCAGCGTACGGTACGGCTATTTCTTCTGCTTCAATTTGGCCTCGATGGAGATTTCCGTGTGCGGCACGGCCTCCAATCGTTCCTTGGAGATGGGTTTTCCGGTCACCTTACAAATACCGTACGTTCGATCTTCGATACGCTGAAGGGCGCGATCGAGATAACCGACGTATTTCTGTTGACGCGCTATCATCAGGTAGAGCTTTTCACGCTCCATCGCGTCCGTTCCGGCATCCGCCATGTGGAAACTGTACGCGGTATCGTTTTCGGCCTGCTCGCGAGCATCTTCGAGTTGCGCGCGCATCCGTTCGATATCCTCGACGGCTTCCTTCCTGCGATCGAGAAGAATCGTCTCAAAACGCTCGAAATCGTCGTCGGAGAACCACGTGTTCTTTTTCTTTACGCCGTCTCCCGGCGCGTCTGCGGTGGACGAGGCGTCAGCGGGCACCGATACGGGCCCGGAATCCACGTTATCTGATTTCTTCTCGGCCATAAGAGATCACTATAGATGTACGTACGTCGCTTAACTACACCGCCCGCTGCATGAATAATGCACCGGGCAGTCTATCGTTCGCTGGGACCGTTAGTGCGCCGAACGCCGACGAGAAGCGTCTCATCCCCGACATCGAAGGAATCCGTTACTTCGCCGTCAGGTTCGTCGGATTCTTCCAACTCCAGAGCCAACGTCTCGTTCCGGATCCACGTGCCGTGTGCGCGGACGGCGTCGGAAAGCTTTTCCGAGGCACTGTACTGGACGATAATCCGATCGGTTACGTCGAAATCAGCATGCTTTCTGAGGTTCTGGACACGGTTTACGACCTCGCGTGCAAATCCCTCTGCGAGCAGATCGTCGGTAATCGACGTATCGAGCGCTACCGTGACGTCATCTTCCTGATCGACCAGCCATCCGGCAATGCCCTCACTCGTCACCTCGATGTCTCCGGGACCCAGCTCGACGTCCTGCCCATCGACGTCTATACGAATCGAGCCCTCGGACAGATATCGGCCGATCTCTTCATCGCCGAGCGACCGGACGGCTTCATTGACCGGTTTCATGAGCTTCCCCAGTCGGCTCCCGAGCCGCTTGAAATTGGGCTTGGCGGACCGCTTTACGACGCCGCTGGATCCGGAGATATACTCGATGTCTTTTACGTTTACCTCGTCGAGAATAACATCTCGTACCCCCTCGACGTCGACCCGATCGACCCCCGCACCGGTGACGACCATGATGCGCGGCAGCGGCTGGCGCACGTTGATCTCGCTCGCGTTCCGGAGAGAAAGAACAACTGACGAGATCGTGCGCGCGAGCCCCATCCTACGCTCGAGGTCGGCATCGACTTCCGTCTCGTCGACCTCGGGAAAATAGGCGAGGTGGACCGATGCGTAGTCTTCCCGGCCCGTGGCGGCACCCAGCGCGCGATACAACCAGTCGCTGTAGAACGGCGCAATGGGGCTCATCATCTTTGCGATGGCGACGAGGCACTCGTATACGGTCTGGTAGGCAGCCTCCTTGTCGGCACCGGAATCGGCCTCCTTCCAGAAGCGACGCCGGGATCGACGAATGTACCAGTTCGACAGCTCCTCCACGAACCGCTCGACCGAGCGAGCCGCCTTCGTCGGATTATATGTATCGTAGAATCCGTCTACCTCTCGAACCGTGCTGTGTAGCCGGCTGATGATCCATCGATCGAGCTCGGATCGATCTGCGACCCGAACGCGACGACCATCGAACGAAAATCCGTCGATGTTCGCATACGTCGCGAAAAAGGAATAGACGTTCTCAAGCGTGTTAAAAAACTTTCTCAGCGTATCGACGAGTCCGCGCTCGGAAAACCTGATGTTCTCCCAGGGCGACGTATTGCTCATCATGTACCATCGGACGATATCGGCGCCGTAGGTCTCGATGGTTTCGAATGGATCGACGGCGTTGCCCTTCGACTTCGACATCTTTTCGCCGTTCTCGTCGAGAATGAGTCCATTTACGACGACGTTTTTGTAGGCGACGGAATCCATCACGATCGTCGCGATCGCATGGAGGGTATAGAACCATCCCCTCGTCTGATCGACTCCCTCCGCGATGAAGTCCGCCGGAAACGTCTCCGCGAATTCCTTCTCGTGCTCGAACGGATAATGCCACTGAGCGAACGGCATCGAACCCGAATCGAACCAGACATCGATAAGGTCCGGAACCCGTCGCATGGTTCCGCCATCCGGGGCCGGCCAGGTCAGGTCGTCCACGAACGGGCGATGCAGGTCCAGTTCGTCGTCCGACCCGGCCACCTGGTCGCCGCATTTCTCACGAAGCTCCGCAATCGATCCGATCACCTCGATGTAGTCGGATCCTTCCTTGTCGGACTGCCAGATCGGCAGCGGCGTACCCCAGTATCGACGGCGGCTCAACGCCCAGTCTACGTTGTTCTTCAACCACTCCCCGAACCGGCCCGAACCCATGGAAGCCGGCTGCCAGTTGATGCTCTCGTTCAGCTCGATCAGTCGATCTTTGACGGCCGTCGTCCGGACGAACCAGCTCTCGACCGGATAGCTCATCAAGGGGGTGCCTTTGCGCCAGTCGTGCGGATAATTATGCAGGTAGGTCTCGTGCTTGTACAGGAGCCCTCGTTGCTTCAGATCCTGTGCGATGGGCTTGTCCGCATCCTTGAACCACAATCCTTCGACCAGTTCGGCCTCGTCCGTAAACGTGCCGTCCGAGTCGACGGGATTGAGTACCGGGAGCCCTTCACGACGGCCGACCTCGTAGTCGTCCGCACCGAATGCGGGCGCAATGTGGACGACGCCGGTCCCATCTTCCGTCGATACGAAATCGGCCTCGATAACGCGCCACGCGGTGCCCTCCTCGACGACGTCGAGGAAATAAGGAAACAGGGGCTCGTAGGTCATACCGACAAGGTCCGCCCCTCGGAATCGCTCCACGACCTCGTGGTCTTCGTCGATGACCTCGAGCAGTGCCTCGGCGAGGATGAGATATTCATCGCCCTGATGCGGATCGTCGTGCCGGATCTTGACGTAATCGAGGTCCGGGCCGACGGCGAGCGCTGCATTCGAGACGAGCGTCCACGGCGTCGTGGTCCACGCCAGAAAATACGTGTTCGGCTCCCCCGTCACCTGAAAACGAATGTAGATGGAGGGATCCTGCACTTCCTCATACCCCATGCTGACCTCGTGCGAGGAAAGCACGGTGCCCGATCCGGGGCTGTACCACTGAATCTTGTGCCCCTTGTAGAGGAGGCCCTTGTGGTACATCTGTTTGAGGAGCCACCAGACCGTCTCGATGTAGCGATTCTCGAACGTGACGTACGGATCGCTCAGATCCACCCAGTAGCCCATTCGCTGCGTGAGGTCGTCCCAGAGCTCCTTATAGCGAAGGACGCTCTCTCGGCATTTCGCGTTGTACTTCTCAATGCCATAGTCTTCAACCTGATGTCTGCCCTCGAGGCCCAGCTCCTTCTCGACCTCGATCTCCACGGGCAGGCCGTGCGTGTCCCATCCTGCCTTTCGCTCGACCCGGAATCCCTTCATGGTCTTGTAACGACAGAAGGTGTCCTTGATCGTCCGCGCCATCACGTGATGGATTCCCGGCCGTCCGTTTGCCGTGGGCGGCCCCTCATAGAAGGCGAAGGTCGGCCTACCGGTACGCTCTTCCACGCTCTTCTCGAAGATGCCGTCGTCGCGCCACGACGACAGGATCTCCTTTTCAAGCTCGGAGTGTTGAACGCGCTTTACTTCTTCAAACTTCGACATGTACGTGACACTCTGCGGTAGATCGCGAACGAGGGTGTTTCGAGGACGGAAAGATACGGCATATCCGCCCTCTTGTTCGAGGCCGGCGCTCCCGGCCGAGCAAGCCGTCCGCCTGACGGAGGAGATTATGCGGATTCTTAATCCGGACGAGCGTCCGATTCGGCCTTCGTGGGGAATTCGATGACGATACGCGTACCTCCCTCCGCGATCTCGACGCGTATCCGCTGCACGCCGGCGTCCTGTGTGCCGACGCGCACGTGCACGTGCGGCGGACGTTCCGGATGCCGAAACTTGAAGGCGTTTTCGAGCACGTGCCGGAAAAGCCGCCGGAGTTGCCCGGGATCCCCATAGATCTCCGGAAGAATGTCCTCGTCTCCGTGAAGCGTCACCGTCGCCTCGTCCGTGTTATCGGACCCCTTCACATCCTCCAACACAGTTCGGAGTTGACGACCGAGATCGACGGATGTAGACGACCCTTCGCCCACCAGCACGTCTGTGTACGACATCATGCCGGAAACGAGAGCAGACATACGCGCGGCCGCCGCATTTATGCGCTCGAGAAAGAGCCGACCGTCCTCGCTCAACCGGTCCGCCTCTCCGCCGCGGATCAGATCCGAGAAGGACTGGATCTTGCGAAGCGGCTCCTGCAAGTCGTGTGCCGTCACGTCGGCCAGTTGACGCAGTTCACGATCGCGATTGAGCAGTTTCGTATTCAACGTTTGGAGTGACGCGTTGAGCCTTCGAACCTCTTCCGCCCGACCGATGACGACATCCATCATCGCTCTGCGCAGACGATCTGCCGCAGCCTGTTCCCGCGCTGCCCACGGACGCGAATGTCCTCTCCTTTCCTCCGCCCACGTCGCGAAGGACGTGCGCGGCCGGAGTTGTTTCGAGCCGTCCTGAGCGTCAAGCTGCACCGCCTTTGCCGGCTCGCCGGCCTAGGAGATGGTCGACACGTACTCCGGCCGGAGAGAGAGGCCCGGTGCTCTTCGGCGTCGCGGGCATTGCCATTGCTATGCTCGCCACGCAGGTCGGCGCTTTCGCGCTCCAGCTCCAGCACATATCCCGTTTCGACGCGATGGGCAACGGGACGATATCGAGAGCCGTCGCCGCTGGGATCGACGTGAAAATCGGCGAGCGTAGCCGGACGCTCGCGGACCTTCGAAAGCCACCGCATCAGACGCCCGTACGAACCGTTCGAGAACAGATCCGACAGGCTGCGGCCTAAAACGTCGTCCAACGGCCGATTAAACAGGTCTCCAGCGTTGGCACTGGCCTGACGTACGACGTAATCCGAGCTGTTTACGAGCAGCAAGACGCCGAACGGCTGAATCGCCCCTGGAACGCGAATCGGTTCCTCCGCACACGCCTCGACGTCGATTGAAGCACCGATACTGCCTCCTCGTTCGGTCATCCTGTTTCCTCACGCGCCATCCATTCCGACAGCACATCGAAGGTGTCTTGTGCGGCACGCACGAGGGGACGCAGCGTGCCGTCTCCGCAGAGCGAGTTTCAATCGTACCGCACACTTCCCGCCACCTTGCGCGCGTCGCCGAGCGTAGACCCTTCCAGAACGTAGAGGAGTCCAAGTGCTGCGTCGACGCTCGAAATCTCCGGGATGGATGCGCAGCGCGGAATCGCCGCGATGCATTCGGGCGACATGCCCAGGTGCCGGAGGTCACGAGCGGCGAGGTGTGCCTTTTTTCGTACCGACGTGTCGAGGGGAAGACGATCAGACACCTGTGCCAGCCTCGATTCGGCCACGTCGTGGAATCCAAGCATGCTCCGCAGGACACATTCGTATTCACTGTGCGACAATTGCGAGGACGTAAGCCGCGCCAGGAGTGGGGATCGCTCGAGAGCTTCGTGACGCAGACGCGTTGCCTCCTTCATTCCGGGAAGAGCCGCGGCATCCAATGAGTGATCCATCTCAGTCAACGCCAAGGTCGAATCTAGCTCTCAACTCCTGAACGCGTATGCCAAGATCGTTGCGGACGTGGAACAGGTCCTCGTAGAGCGGACGGTAGACGTCGTCGCGCATGTATGCGGCCTCCTTCATTTCGCGAAGCAGATCCAGTGCCGTATTGGCCGCATCGAGCGCCCGTTTTGCGCACGCAATGTTCCCTCCGATCATCTCCATCTCATACCCGATCCCATGTCCTTTCGCGATATTGGCAGGAATCGTCGTCACGTGCGAGCAGAACTGCACGAACGTGCTGTCTTTCAACACCCCTGGCAACGTATTCGACCATCTCAATACGCGCGTAGCCAGACGGTGCGCGTCGTCGTAGAGGGCGATACGTTCCAGGCTCGACGCCGCCGATTCAGCCTCTTCCATCTCAAAGAATACGAAATGGTCTTCGGGCGGCTGCCCGTCCCCGTCGTCGTCCTCTAATGCTTCGCCCCATTGTCGAGGCCCAGATGCATCCGGACGCATGCCGTGCGACAACAGATACACGCGCAACCTGCCCTCCCAGTCCTTCCTCTTCGCGCTTCCGGGCTCTCCCGCCGGAGGATCATCCTTCAGAAATAGAAATAGGATCGACATATAGCGCTCCAGCTGTCGATCCGTCTCCTGGAGGAATTCCTCCCACCGGTCTTCATCCCAGATTTCGGCATCCACGACGTACCTCCAGCTCTTGTCCCACTTCTACCGGCTCGATCAACGTACCGATCCGGTGCCGGCGGTGGACACGACGGATCGCATCAGGCGGGTTAGATTCGGTTCGGCTTCTCCGGCGGCCTCGAGGACGGCTTCGAGCGAGACCGGCTCGAGCGCATCGGGGAAACACTCGTCCGTGATGACAGACATCGACAGCACGTTCAGGTCCATATGCCGCGCCGCAATCACCTCCGGAACCGTGCTCATGCCGACGACATCGGCGCCGATCTGGCGAAGGAATCGATATTCCGCTTTCGTCTCCAGATTCGGGCCCACGACCGCGACGTAGACGCCCTGATGAAGCTTGATGCCGAATTCCAGCGCTTTCTGCTCAGCGATCTGACGCAGCTTCACGTCATAGGGCTCGCTCATGTCCGGAAAGCGGGGGCCCCAATCATCCACGTTCGGACCGACGAGCGGATTATCGTTCTGTAGATTGATGTGATCGGTGCACAGCATGAGATCCCCCTTTCGGTAGTGGGGATTCATGCCTCCCGCGGCGTTGGAAATGAGCAGCGTTTCTATACCGAGGACGCCTAGAACGCGGACGGGAAACGTGACCTGGCGCGCGTCATAGCCTTCATACAGATGGAATCGGCCCTGCAACGCATATACGGGCACGTCGTCCAGATTCCCGACCAGAAATCGGCCGTCGTGCGACTCAACCGTGGATAGCGGAAAATTCGGTATCTCGTCATACGGTATCGTCTCCGACACCTCGATCTCTGCAGCCAGCTTCCCCAGGCCCGTACCGAGTATGAGTCCGATCCGGGCGTCGAGATCGACCCGTTCTCGGATGGCGGCAGCCGCCGCTTCGACATCGCGGCGATACGCCCCGACGTCGAACAAATTCGTTCCATTTTCAGTCATCGCGGTCACTATCGTCCCGTCTAGTCCAGGTCACTCAAGATGCGACGTATCTTTTCGATTTCCTCGGACGAGGCGCGCGAGCTATCGGACTCTTCATCCGCATCATCTCGTGGCGGCGACGGCTCGTCCGCCGAAGGCGCGTCGCCCGATGCTCGCGACACGACCGTCTCCGCCGTCCATCCGCGGCCGGCGTCCCCTCGTTCGTCCGGGGAGGTATCCGAATCGGACGGCAGGGTGTCTCGCCGCTGATCCGTCCTCTCCGACGACAAGCGCTGCCCGGCGGTCTGGTCCGAATCCGCCGGTTCCTCTCCGTGAACCGACCGCGACGACCAGTCCGAATCTCCCGCAGAGGAGGACTCGATGGGCGGGACTCCGCCCTCCTGTTCCAGCGACATCTCGTCGTCGGAATTTGCGCCACTGCCGCGGCCGTTATCCGCCTCGAGATCGTGCTCCGGTCCTGCAACGTCCTCGTCCAGCAAAGACTCATCGCGTGGTTCTGCTTCAGTCGCCGATCCTGTGTCCCAACCGTGAACGGCATCACGATCTTCATCCCGAACGTCGTCCGGGCGGGCGTCGTCCGGACGGGCTTCGTCCTCCTCCTCAAGCCGCTCGGAAAGCCGGCGCAGCTTCCGTTCTTCCGCAGGAAGCAGCTTAATAAATCCAACCGGATCGTCGCCCTCGTAGCGGGCCAGCAGCTCCATCTCCGACATGAGAAAGGCTCTCAGCCGCGTCACGATCTCAGAACGACGACCACTCAGCTTCACCGTTTCACGTTTCAGCTCGTGACGATTCTTCTCCGCCTCACGAGTGATGTCTTCAGCCCGCGATTCGGCCTTTTCGATAATCATGGACGCCTTTTCTTCCGCATTTTCGAGCGTCTTGCGAGAGGATTCCCGCGCCGTTTGAAGTGCCTCCTGGAGGGCCTCCTCCACCCGCTCGTAGTGCGTCAGCTTGTTCTCGAGCTCACGAATGCGTTCCTCGCGCCGACGGTTCTCGTCCTGCAGCTCCTCCCACTGATTGGCGACCATCTGCAGGAAAGCGTTCACTTCCTCAGCGTCAAAGCCGCGGAAGCCCCGCAAAAACTCCTGCTTTCGAATGTCGAGTGGCGTCAATCTCATAATCGTTCCTCTCTTCGATCAGACGGTCGTCGGGCAACCGGTTGAAAATAGTGAAATATGGGGAGTCGGTTGAGGACGAAACGGTACAACTCGTTCGAACGGTGTCGGCACGAACGCGAAACAATGCCGCATCCCGCCCCACCGGCGGGGCGGGTGTCCGAACGACAGATCCCTCTCAATAATCTCGCTCTCCGAAGATAGCACTGCCGATCCGAACGTGGGTAGCACCTTCCTCTACGGCCGGTTCAAAATCGTTACTCATCCCCATAGAGAGCTTCTCCATCACGATGCCTGACCCGTTCTTCGGTACGTACGTCTCGAACAGTTCGCGCATCCGTCGGAATTCCGGACGAACGACGTCGGAATCCTCCGAGTACGTCGCGATGGCCATCAACCCTTCCACCCTGAGGTAGTCGAATCGGCCGATTTGATCCAGAAAGTCGTGCGTATCGGCCGGACGAATGCCGTACTTGCTCTCCTCGCCGGAGATATTCACCTGCACGAGGCACGGAACCACGCGATCCTCGCGGCGCCCCCGCTTGTTGAGCTCTCGGGCGAGGCGGGGACTGTCGAGAGCCTGGAAGAAATCGGCGTAATCGACCACGTCCTTCGCCTTATTGCGCTGCAGATGCCCGATCATATGCCATTCGACATCTCCCCCTCGGAGCCGGCCGGGTACCGCCTCGATCTTCTCGACAAGATCCTGTACCCGGTTCTCCCCGAAACGGGTGAGTCCGGCAGCCCTTGCGGCGTGTACGGCCGCGACCGGGAACGTCTTCGTTACGCCAATGAGCGTCACATCGTCTACCGAGCGGGACGCCCGCCTGCAAGCCGATGCGATTCGGTCCCTGACGTCGTCGACCCGTCGTTTGACGAGGTCGAGGTCAGTTGGATCATCAACCTTTTCCATGACTGTCTACTGCAATTTCAGACCGATGCCGGAGCGTCCTCATAAACGCTAGGTGCGATATGGAATGACGCTCAAATTGATCCCTATCTGATTCGCCTAAACATCCGCCCGAAGTACGTCGAGCGGCGGCCGCTTATAGATTCCTCGCCCGCTAATGAGTCCGATCGCAACCGTGAGCACTGGAACGACGACAAGCATAGCCACCACGGCAGAAAGATCCGGCCTATAGGTCGTCTCGAAAACGAGCGCGGCAAATCCCCAGCCCGAAGCGAAAGAAAGGACGAGACCCGTCAGCGCCGCAAAGAAGCCGAGGAACAGGTATTCGACGATCATGATGCGAACGACCTGCCGCCGGGATGCCCCCAGCGTTTTCAGAAGCACGCTCTCCCTGGTTCGCTGCACGCGGCTGACTACGACGGCTCCGATCAGCACGATGAGGCCCGTAAGGATGCTGAACGAAGCCATGAAGCGGACGACGAAGGACACTCGTGAGAAGATCGCGTCGAACGTACTCAGGACGAGTGAAAGATCGATGGCGGAAACGGACGGAAAGGCTCGGACGACGTCTCGCTGGAGCCGCGCCGATGCCGCGGTGTCTTCCGCACGGCTGAGGAGTACGAGAAACTGCGGCGCCTCCTCCAGGACGCCGTTCGGGAAAACCACGAAGAAATTGGTGCCGATCCGCTGCCAATCTACGTGTCGTATACTCGCTACGCGTCCGATGACCTCATACCCCTGGACGTCCCACGTCAGCGTGTCTCCAATGCCGACATCGAGCCGGCCCGCGATCTCCTCCTCTAAGGAGATAGGGACGACGTCTTCTTCCGGATCGGTTTCACCGATAAATTCTCCTTCGATGACCCGTTCGGACTCGTTCAGGTAGTCACGATACGTGGAACGGTATTCACGCCTATGAGCCCACGACAGGTCGACCGTGGAGTCTTCTCGCATGGCTTCGATCGATCGACCGTTCACGGCGGAAAGACGCATCGTGACGATCGGCACGCGGGCCACCACGGGAAGGCCGTTCTCGTCGACGATTTCCATCACCGCATCGATTTCATCGGGTTGGATATCGAACAACACGATGTTGGGCCGTTCAGATCCTCCTGCAATCTCTATCTGACCGAGCAGCGTCCGCTGTACCCCGAAGAGGGTAGCTATGAGGAAGGTGCCGAGGCCGAGGGACAGCATCAGCGTGCTCGTCTGATTGTTCGGCCGGAAGAGGTTCGCCAGGCCCTGCCGCCACGTATAGGCCCAGCCCGTCGGAAAGAACCTTCGAGTCGCCCACATGATCAAACGGGCCACCCCGAGCAGCGCGGCGAAGACGGCGGCGAGTCCGCCCGCATAGCCCAGACCCACCTCTGGCGCGGGGGCGTTCGACACGGCAAAGGCGGTCATCCCTACGGCAATGACGGCGAGGACGCCCCACCACAAAGGATCCCTTACGTCGCTCGCTTCCTGCGTGACCGTCGCACGGAGAGTCAGCAGCGGAGAGATGCGTCGAATCGAAACGAGGGGCAGCAGCGCGAAGAGCACCGTAGCGCCGACGCCGAGCGCGAGTCCGCCCGCAACGGCGCCCCAGACCAACGTAAACGGAACGTCGAACGGAAGGAAATCGCTCAGCACGAACGGGACGAACACCTGAATGCCGATCCCCAGCACGGCGCCGATCAGACCACCGATCAACCCCATTACGGCAGCCTGCACGGCATAGATGGCAAACGTGCGACCCGCCACGGCGCCCACGCATCGCAGGACGGCGATCGTGGAGAGTCGCCTGCGAATGTAGACATGGATGGCGCTCGCTACGCCGATGCCGCCAAGCAGCACCGCGATGAAAGCCACGACGCTCAGAAATCGGTACAGATTAGTCAGGATCTCGTCCCAGTCCTCACGGACTTCCTCCACCGTATCGAATCCCACGTCGTTCTCACGCAATCGTGGACCGATCTCGTCGACGAGCGCTTCCACGTCTCGCCCGTCATCGAATCTGAACGCTACGTCGTATTCGGCTCGGCTCCCCATCCCAAGCAGGGTACTGTCGACCCCCGCGAGCGGGATATAGACGCTCGGACTGAAAACCGCCATGAGCTCGTTTTCCCGGGGCTTCTTGTCCAGTCGCCCCGCAATGGCATACGTGTTTCGGCCCACGCTCACGCTGTCTCCGACCTCAATGCCGTACTGCTGCATCAGCGAGGCATCCACGAGCGCATGGCCGTCTGCCAGATACGTGTTAGACGCCTCCGGCGGGGTCGTCTCTACGCTTCCGTAGAACGGATAGCCTCCTTCTATGCCACGGACGTTCGCGAGTCTCGTGTCTTCTGTTGTGGAGAAATAGGCCATCGACGCGAACGACACGCGGCGGGATTGTTCGCCGCCGAGCGAGTCCATCAGCGCCTCCGTTTCCGCTCCGAAGGGCTCGTCTGCTTCGATGATCAGATCGGCGCCCAGCAGCGCCTTGGCCTCGTCGTCGATCGCGCGTTCGAGATTCTGTCCAAACGACGTGATGGCAACCAGGGCGGCCACGCCGACGATCATGGAGGAAAGGAACAGCGATAGCTGGCGGCGACTGCCGCGGCTGTCCCGCCAGGCCATCTTGAAGATCCATGAATCCCACATACTGCTCTCCCTTACGATACGGCTGAACGCATGTCTCCGATCTTCGTGGACTCATCGGAGACGATCTCACCACCACGAAGGCTGATGATGCGCCCCGTACGCCCGGCGAGGTCTAAATTATGAGTCACCATGACGAGGGTCGTTCCCCTCGTTTCATTCAGATCGAAGATCAGGTCCTCGATCGTTGCCCCCGTATCCGCGTCCAGGTTGCCCGTCGGTTCGTCCGCGAAGAGCACCGTAGGCCGATTGATAAACGCGCGGGCAATCGCGACCCGCTGTTGCTCCCCGCCGGAAAGCTGAGTCGGATAGTGCGTCGTTCGATCTTCCAGTCCGACCTGACGGAGAAGCTCTAGCGCCCGTTCACGTGCGCTACGATCGCCGCGAAGCTCGGAGGGGACCATGACATTCTCGAGCGCCGTCAGGGTCGGTATCAGCTGAAACGTCTGAAAGATGAACCCCACTTCCTGATTGCGGAGTCTGGCGAGCGCGTCTTCAGACATGTCGTTCAGGCGGTGTCCGCACAAGTCTACGGTCCCGTCCGACGAGCGGTCGAGGCCGGCACATAGTCCAAGCAGCGTCGTTTTTCCGCTGCCTGACGGACCGACCACCGCGCACGTCTCACCTGGGCGGACGTCGAATGACACGTCGTCGAGCACCGTGAGCGTGCGCGTGCCACTGCGGTACGTTTTGGTAAGGTGGTGGACTGAAAGTACTGGAGCCATACGCCGCGACAATCAAACGACAATGAAACAGGGGTTCCGGATGGCGTGTTTGCGAAAGGACGATCTTCGACTTCACGTTGTAATATGAAATTCAGCAAGCTATACCTGCTAGTCCTCCTCGCGGTTCTCTGGGCCGCCTGCGGCACCGGCCGGGAATCCGGTCAACCCTCCGCGGCGGACTCCGCGTCCACCGCCGATACCGTGTCCGTCGGGCCGGCTGACGGTATGGCCGTCGATCCGGAGAACGGGCGAACGGGCGAGTCGGCTGATAACGACGATACGTCGGCGCCGACGGTGCTCTTTCTTGGGAACAGCCTCTCCGCGGGCTCAGGCCTGGACGAACAAGATGCCTTTCCGTCGCTTATTCGGCAGCGCATCGATTCGCTCGGCTGGAATTTTCGCGTGATCAACGCCGGATTGAGTGGGGAAACGAGCTCCGGAGGACTCCGGCGTATCGATTGGGTGCTTCGCCAGCCTGTCAACGTGCTCGTGCTCGAGCTGGGAGGCAACGACGGACTCCGAGGCATCCCTGTTGACGTAACCCGGGAGAACCTGCGCCAGATCATCAGAAAGACCCGCGACGTCTATCCAGACGTTCGCATTGTTCTGGCAGGCATGCAGATCCCCCCAAATCTGGGGCACGACTACACGCAACGATTCAGAGCGGTCTATCCTGAACTTGCTGAAGCCGAAGACACGTACCTGATCCCCTTTCTGCTGGAAGGAGTGGGCGGCGTCGATTCGCTCATGCAGGGAGACGGCATCCATCCTACCGAGGAAGGACATCGCCTCGTCGCGGAAAATGTATGGAAGGTGCTTGCGCCGGTACTTCAATCGATGCGCGCGGAGAGTTGACCGGCTGGATGGCTCCCCTGCGGCTGACTCCATCTTCGGACGCGATCCTCACCGACGAACGCCGCGTGCAAACGGAGCGATCGGCAGCGAGACTACTGCACAGGCAGGCCGATCAGACCTCTTTCACGGCCGTAATGAGCTCCATCAGCGAGTCCTTCGCATCCCCGAAGAGCATCTGGGTATTCTCGTTGTAGAAAAGCATGTTTTCGATTCCCGAATAACCCGGACGCAGACTTCGCTTCATGACGACCGCCGTCGTCGATTCATCCACATTCAGAATCGGCATGCCGTAGATCGGGCTGCTTTCATCCGAACGTGCGGCCGGATTCACCACATCGTTGGCACCGATAACCAGCGAGACGTCCGTCGTGCTGAACTCGCTGTTAACCTCATCCATCTCGAAAAGCTGCTCGTAGGGAACATTTGCTTCGGCGAGAAGCACGTTCATGTGGCCCGGCATGCGACCGGCTACGGGATGAATGGCGTACTTTACGACGACGCCTTTTTCCTGCAACATGTCGGATAATTCCCGCACCTGATGCTGCGCCTGCGCAACGGCCATCCCGTATCCCGGGACGATGATCACTTTCGCCGCATAAGCGAGCTGGATCGCCACATCCTCGACGGTCGTCTCATTCACCGTCAGGTCATCGCGGGCGCCCTCAACATCAGGTCCGCCACCTCCGTCATCTCCTCCGAAGCCACCGAGCAGCACGTTGATCAACGACCTGTTCATCGCGTCGCACATGATCGTCGTCAGGATCAGTCCAGATGCCCCCACAAGTGCACCGCTCACGATCAGCGCCGTATTATCCAGGACGAATCCCGTAGCGGCCGCTGCAAGTCCGGAATACGAATTCAACAATGCGACGACCACGGGCATGTCCGCCCCCCCGATGGGAATAACCAGCAGAACTCCTAGCAAAAGGGCCAGTCCGCCCAGCGCGAGCCCCCCCTGCACGATCGGCTCGAGGTTCATTGCGGCGAACGAATCCCCCGCACCGGTAAGCATGTAACCGGCCGAGCCGAGCGCGCCCAGCACCACCAGTACGCTCAATAGACGCATTCCCGGAAACGCGATCGGATTGCCGGATACGTATCCCCCGAGCTTTCCGAAAGCCACGAAGCTGCCCGAAAACGTAATCGTGCCGATAAGCACGCTGAACACGATCGTGATGATGGTCGTCGCATCGAGCGGCGCCAGCGCGATGGCGGGTGACATATCGCCGGCGCCCCCTGCCTCCAGCGTCATGAGGTACCGAGCGACCTCAGCCCCGGCGACGAGCGCGGAAGCCAGACCACCGAATCCGTTAAAGGCGGCGACAAGCTCGGGCATTCCCGTCATCTCCACCTTCCGAGCCAGGAGTACGCCGATCCCTCCCCCGATGACGAGCCCGGATATCATCTCGACTGGGGAGAGGATGTCATGGAGAAACAACGTCGCAACGACCGCGACGAGCATACCGGCGGCCGCCATCTGGTTGCCGGCACGCGCCGTAGTGGGCGACTGCAGCCGCTTCATTCCAAGAATGAAGAGAATTGCGGCAGCCACGTAGGCCAGTTCGATAAATGTCTGAATCATAGGTCTCGCGGGCGAAATGATGCTGCGTTTGCGGCCGTGATCTATTCGGTTGGGGTGGGACGCTTCTTCGTGAACATCTGAAGCATGCGGTCCGTGACCAGGAAACCGCCCACCACGTTAATGGTGGCCACAACAACGGCGGCAAATCCGATCCACTTCGCCCATTCGGCGTCAACCATGCCGGCAACGACGAGTGCGCCTACGATGGTGATCCCGCTGATGGCATTCGTTCCAGACATAAGCGGCGTATGCAACGTCTGAGGGACCTTGCTAATAATCTCGAAGCCGATAAAAGCCGCGAGAATAAAAATGACCAGGTTATGTAGCATGAATCACGTATAAGCTGATGTGAGGTCGAGTGTCCCGCTTATCCAGCCAGCAGATTCTTTACACGCTCATTTACAACGTTTCCGTCATGTGAGACACATGCCCCGACGAAGATCTCGTCTTCGAAATCGGGCGTGAACGTCTCGCCGTCGGAAAACGCCAACAGCAGGGCCATGAGCGTGCGGCCGTACATTTCACTGGCATTCACAGCCGCGCTAGCGGGTAGATTCAGCGGCCCGGAAACGGTAACGCCGTTGACGGTCACGTCCTCTCCCGGTATCGTGCGCGCGCAGTTCCCACCGTTCGGAGCTGCCAGGTCCACGATGATCGACCCGGGTGCCATCGCGGCGAGCGCCTCCTCCGTGATGAGCGTCGGTGCGGGCCGGCCGGGGATCAGAGCCGTCGTAATCACGACATCGGAGTTGCCGATGTGGGGCACGAGCAGCTCGGTCTGCTGTTCCGCCTTTTCCTGGACGAGTTCCTTGGCGTAACCACCGGTATCATCGGCCTGCTGGGTCTCGAAGGCAAGGTCGAGAAACTTCGCGCCGAGACTCTGCACCTCCTCTTTCACCGCATCACGAATGTCGTACGCCGATACGCGTGCGCCCAGCCGCCGGGCCGTAGCAATTGCCTGGAGGCCGGCAACACCAGCACCCAGAACGAGCACATTGGCCGGCCGTATCGTTCCCGCGGCCGTCGTGAGCAGAGGAAAAAACTTCGGAAGCGTCCACGCGGCATAAAGGACCGCCTTGTATCCGGAGATCGAGCTCATGGCAGAGAGCGCATCCATCTTCTGGGCGCGTGAGATGCGCGGCACCAGCTCCATGCTGAGGGCCGTTACACCCCTGTCGGCTAACTCACGGGTCACCTCGGGCTCGTCGAGCGGACTCAGGAAGCCAATATACACCGCCCCCCTTTTCATCTTGAGAACTTCGGGATCTGCCGGCGGCTGCACCTTGAAGACGATGTCCGATCCGAGCACCGCGTCACTATCTGCTATGCGTGCCCCCGCTTCCTGATAAGCCTCATCTGCATAGTAGGCTGCCTCTCCGGCACCGCGTTCAATGACGACGTCAAAGCCCTTATCGACGAGCTTCCGCGCTACTTCAGGAACGACGGCAACGCGACGTTCGCCGGATGCCGTTTCCTTCGGAATACCTACGGTTAGTGGCATATCCTCCTGAGCAGAAAGTGAGTACGTGAACGGCGGGCGGCTTCATTGCCGGCTGACGCGCTACGGCAGCCCGAATTCAAACCCCGCCGAGCGAGATACTTTGTAGCTATGTAAAAAAGCGGACTCTCCCGCACCACTCAGGCCCGTGAAAAGACCGCTAATATACTAACGAACGCGGGCGTGACGTGTAAACCGTCCGGTGACGGCCTAGCCGTTCTTCCGCTCGAACTCATCCATAAAGGAGACGAGCGCTTCGACGGACGACTCCGGACACGCATTGTAAATCGACGCCCTGAGACCGCCGACGGAGCGGTGACCTTTCAGCGCGAGCAGTCCGTGCTTGTTCGCCTCATCGAGGAACTGCGCTTCGAGGTCTTCACTGGGCAGGCGGAACGTCACGTTCATCCGCGAACGGGAGTCCACGTCCGCCGTCCCCCGGTAAAAATCCGTACGGTCGATTCGGTCATAGAGCGTTCCAGACTTCCGCTCGTTGCGATCCCGGATCCCTTCCAGACCACCCAGATCCTCCAGCCACGCGAGCACCTTTCCAATTACATAGACGGCGAAAGCCGGCGGCGTATTGTAAAGTTTCGCGGTATGCGTTCCGTAATCGAGCATCGTCGGGAGCGGCTGTCTGCGCTGCTGCAGAAATGCATCGTGAATCAGAACCACGGTTGCTCCAGCCGGACCGACGTTTTTCTGCGCCCCCGCATAGATCAGTCCGTAGCGCCCCATCTCGAGCGGACGACTCAAAAAATCGCTCGACGCGTCACATATCAGCGGAACGTCGGCGACGGGTTCTTCCCTGAACTGCGTTCCGACGACCGTATTGTTGGATGTGAAGTGAAGGTAGGCGGCGTCTTCATTCAGATCCCAAGTGTCGGACGGAGGAATGTACGAAAAATTGCGATCCTCGCTGCTGGCTACTTCCCGGGCGTCCCCCACAAATTCAGCCTCGTCGAGGGCTTTTACGGACCAGCGTCCCGTGGTAAGATAGTCTGCCGCACCATCGTCCGGCAGAAAATTCAAAGGTACCTGATAAAACTGCATCGAGGCTCCGCCCTGCAGGAACAGCACGTGCCATTCCTCACCGATGCCCAGCAGACGGCGAATGCGTCGCTTGGCATCCTGCTCGATTTCCGTGTAGGTCGCAGACCGGTGGCTTATCTCCATGACGGATGCCCCGACGTCCCGGTATGCGGGGAGCTCGTCTTTAACTTCCTGGAGTACCTTTTCCGGCAGCACGGCCGGACCCGCTGAGAAGTTATGCAGGCGGGCGGACGTCTTCGTCGGCGTAAGCGTTTCGCGGTCGGTAGCTGACATATGGATTTATGTTGGGTGTAAACTATTTCGACGTCTGAATCTGCAAATGACAGACGATTACGACACCTGCCGCACCCGGCCGGCCACATGATCCGCCAGGCTACGGCTGGTCGAAGCGCGCAACCAGTTCTGGCGGGCGAACGCTCGATGATGTTATGTCGCGATTCGTCAAGTTAACTCTATCATCGATACCGCGAGTACATCCGGATGATCCTCAATGAGCGACAGCACGTCCCCTCGTGCGTCGCCGTCAAACCGGATTCGCGCACAGGCCGCCCCGGCGCCTGAAAACACCAGATTCTCCATTTCCTGTACGTTCCATCCGGCCTTGCGGACTTGGTCCAGGACGGCAGCGAGCACGCCAACGCGGTCGAGGTGACGAACCGTCAGCACGTGTGTCGCCGGCGAATGCTCCTCCAAGTTCACGCAGTTCGGCGCATGTCCCGTCTCATCATAGACCGTTACGATCCGCGCTACCTCCTCGGAAGTCGCCGTTTGTGCCTGCTGCGTCGACGCGCCGATGTGGTGGGTAACATACACGGACGGATGCACGGCCAGCGGGTGCTCGAAGCTTCCGGCCTTCGCCGATGGTTCGCTCGAAAGAACGTCGAGCGCAGCTCGAATCCCCTTCTCGTCCAACGCCCAGCGAAGTGCCGATTCGTCCACCACGCTGCTTCGCGTCGTATTGATGAACAACGCATCGTCCTTCATGTGCTCGAAAAACGTCCGATCGGCCATTCCTCGAGTTTCCTCCGTGGCTGCTACGTGCCATGTCACCGCGTCCGCTTCCTCGGCAACCTGTAGACGATGCCGCGCCCACCGTACGCCTAGTTCGCTAGCTCGGCCGTCGGTCAGGGATCGACTCCATGCAATAACGGACATCCCGAGAGACAGGGCGTGCTCCGATACCCGCGTACCGATATTTCCCAGCCCAATCACCCCGAGCGTTCGGCCGCGGAGGCCGGCCGCACCACCGTACGCTGTCTTATTCCAGCGTCCCTCGCGGGCATCGGCTACATTATCCGGAATACGTCGGTCCAGCGATATAAGTAGTCCGATCGTAAGCTCAGCCACGGCCGCCGAATTCTTGCCGGGGCAGTTCGAAACAAAGATACCGCGATCGGAGGCGGCCGCCACGTCGATCGTGTCATACCCGGCGCCGGCTCGAACGATGAGCTCGAGCTGCGGGTTACCATCCAAGATATCCTTCGTCACCCGCGTCGACCGTACGACCAACACCTGGGGAGCATGATCTACGAGCGCCGTACGCAGCGCGTCTCCCGAGAGTTGGGGTAAAACGAGGACTCGGTGTCCGGCCGCGCGCAGCTGCTCCACTCCAGCATCAGCTATCGCGTCGGCCAAAAGTACGTGCATGACCGTCTACCGTAGGGTAATCGTTCAATGATAATCGTACGTACATACTGCCTGTCGGTCCACCTCTCCGAACGTACAAGCTCCCTATACAGTGGCGGCCGGCGTGCCGGTGCTCGCCCGACGACTTAATCGAACAGATGAACGAGAAGTCCGCTGCGGAGCTTCGGTTCGAACCACGTCGACTTCGGCGGCATGAGCATGCCGGCGTCCGAGACGGCGAGCAGTTCTTCCACGCTCGTGGGATACATGGAAAAGGCCAGCTCGGCATCTCCCCTGTCGACGAGCCGCTCCAGCTCGCTCGTCCCTCGTATCCCACCGACGAAATCGAGGTTGGGATCGCGGCGGGGATCGGTGATCCCCAAATGCGGCTCCATTACGTGCTCGCTGAGGCGCGCCACGTCGAGCTCGTTCGCTATCCCGTCGCCGGACGTTTCCGGAAGCGTCAACGTATGCCACGATCCGTCAAGATACATACACACGGTACCCGGCTCGTCCGGAACCGTCTTACCGGAGTCCACGACCAGATCGAACTTCAAATCGAGCGCGTCCAGGAAGGCCTCCGGCGTCACGGGGAGTTCCCGAACGATCCGGTTGTACGGGAGAATGTGCATCTCGCTGACCGGAAAGAGCACGGCCGGAAAGTAGTCGACTTCTGACGGAACCGGTTCACCAGATCTCCGAACTTCCTCAGCCGCGCGGCTGGCTGCCTTGCAGCGATGGTGCCCGTCCGCAACGTAGAGCGGGCGCACGGTCGCGAAGGCGGCTACGAGATCGTCGCGACGCGTCACGCGCCAGATCGTATGCCGAACCCCGTCATCCGCCGTGAAGTCGAACAGCGGTTCCGACGTGACTTCCGCATCGACGATCTCGTTGACCGCGTTGCTGTCACGATACGTGAGCATCACCGGCTCGGCATGTGCACGCTGTGTAAGGATGTGGCGGGTACGATCTTCCTCCTTCACGGGCCGGGTTTTCTCGTGCTTCAGGATAAGATCCTCATCGTACTCTTTGACGGACACGCAACCGAAAATACCTGTCTGTGGTCGACCGTCCATGATGAGCCGATATACATATACCGATGGTTCATCCTCTCGGACGGTCACGGCGCCCTCCACGAACCTCTTGAGATTGAATGCGCCGCGCTCGTACACCTCCTCGGAATGCTCGTCGACTCCCTCAGGAAGGTCGATTTCCGGTCGTATCACATGGAGAAAGCTGTGCGGCTTCCCGGCGGCGAGCGCTCGTGCCTCCGGTGTATTGATGACGTCGTACGGAACGCACGCCACCTCCTGCGCCTTTCCCGGCAACGGACGCACGGCGCGAAACGGGTGGAGTGTCGCCATATCGAATCAAACAGAGATCGTGTTGCATCTAACGAATCCTAATCTCCTAAACGTGAGGTTGATGAGCACGCGGACAGGCGGTGTGCCGGCGCTATTTAACACAAAAGACACGCTCGATCGCTCTTCCTTGCAGCTTTCATGAAAGCCTGCACATGCGGAGGGGTCCCCAGCGTCGCGCGGAACCGACCTGTCCGTTGCGGCCTTTAATGAAACACATCGCGGGGTGGAGCAGCTGGTAGCTCACCGGGCTCATAACCCGGAGGTCGCAGGTTCAAATCCTGCCCCCGCTACTACCACGACGAAACG
>JBBDTI010000061.1:42476-107016 GCA_040904565.1 Rhodothermales bacterium | reverse complement strand
CTGTTGCCCCGCAAGAGGGTGGTCATTGCGCCTGCCGCTTATTGCCGAGCCGTTAGGCCGCCCATCTGAGGCCATCTTCCGACCAACAAGTACTATTCGATGATTTTCGTGAACGCGAAAATCAATCGTGCGATCGAACTATTTCGAGAACTGAATGCTGAAGTCGAGCGGTGGAAGAATAGTGGGCCGATAGAAGTTCTGCAAGAGTGCAACAAGGAGCGCACGCAGTTTGTCACTGGAGTCCGGTTTAGAAAAGAGCCGGATGCGCTCAAGTGGTCAATCATTGCCGGCGACATTCTCTTCAACCTTCGATGCGCCTTGGATCATTTAGTGTTTTATCTAGCGATTGTGGATTCAGGTAAAAACCCACCTGAGCGCGCTAGGCGATTGATGTTTCCGGTCACAAATTCTGACGATCAGCTCGAGGGCGCGATAGGTGCGCGTAGGCTTTTCGGTTGTAGCGAGGAGACAATCGACTACATCAGATCAGTCCAACCCTATGTCGCATTTGACGATTCTCAGAAGTCGCCACTTAGGACGATTAACTATTTGAACAACGTCGACAAGCATCGGCATCTTCACATGTCCGTATTCTCAGTAGTTGGTACTGAGGCCGAGCTAACAGACCTTCCGGAAGGTACCGTGAAGGTCTCAGTTAACGACCAACCTCTTGAAAAGGAGGACTGGGTGATATCTATCGAGACAGACACGCCGAGTGCCGGGCCGGAGGGCACGATAGGGTTTTCGATTCGATTTGGTCTTTTGGAGGACCGCTTTAAGGGTCGGCAGTTGCTTGAGGTACTTAAAGAGGCGATCGACTATGTTGTTGAGATCGCGAAGCCATACCAAGCATAGCTTTCAGTTCGAAACCGATTCTCATAGGCGGCCTATCATGGTCATGCGCCTGACGGTCGGCTGCGCGGCCCGCAGGTGATGGCCAGGCCGTTAGCTCGCGTCCCGTCAGGGCTCTTGCCGTCCATCTACTCGGGCGTAGCCTCAGATGGGTGCAGATACATGGCAGCAGGATGCCTGGGTCAACGACAACGATTTCTTACGTACGATCTCATGCGCATTCTCATCCCCCTTTTCCTCTCTATGGCTCTCGGTGCCGACCCAACGCATCGACCGGATCCTCTGGAGCAGCTGAGTTGGATGGCTGGCTGCTGGCAGGCAGCCTCAGCCGAGAGGAGCGTCGAAGAGATGTGGCTGCGACCGCGCGGTGGCTCCATGCTCGGGATGAACCGTACTATCCGTGGAGACAAGACCGTTGCGTCTGAGCTGATGCGCATCATTGATCGAGAGGGACAGCTCGTCTTTATCGCGCAGCCCTCAGGACAAGCAGCGGTAGAATTCGTCGCAGACCAGGTGGGCGTGGGCGCCGTGGTCTTCTCCAATCCGGAGCACGATTTCCCACAGCGGATACGGTATCAGCGGGCGGGAGCGGATTCGCTGATCGCCCGCGTAGAGGGAATCCGCTCTGGCCAGACAGGAGGGATCGACTTCCGGTATGCGCGGGTGAGCTGTCCCTAACAGCTGGTGTGCTGCCCAACGATTCGCTGAAGGCGACCAGCCTGCGGGCACTCGCTGACCGGCCTGTGGGTTTCCTCGTGCTGCAGTGTGGCGCTCCGGCGCGGCTATGCCCCCTTTCTTTCCATCAGAAACACTGAAAACCATGCCCTTCACGCCTTACCGCGCCGCGTCACGCACGTCGCCAGACACCTCGTCGCGTACGTCGTCCCGCGCCGCCGGGTTGATTGCGCAGATACTCGCCAGTTTCTTCTTTACCGGTCTGCTCATCTCCGGTCTCGTCGCTGCCGGCCTACTTGCCGCGGGCTACGCGTGGGCGCAGGACGGCCCACCAGCCGTCGTCGAGCCGAGCGCCGACGCCGTTTTCCACCTGGATGAACGCCGGACACCGCGCACGTACGTGAGCATGGCCGAGTGGCTGGGGCGGGCCGATTCCCTGCGGACCCACATTTGGGTCAGTACGGGGCTGTCGCCGCGGCCTCAGCGGACGCCGCTGTCGCCGCAGTGGAGCCCGCCAGTAGAGATGGTCGGCTACACCGTGCAGCACGTCCGGCTGGAAACCCTGCCCGGGTTCTATCTCTTCGGGACCGTCTATCGTCCGGAGGGGGCGCCGGTGGCCGGTAGTGCTTCCACCGGTTCTGATGCCTCTCCCTCGTCGGCTGTTTCCGCGTCATCGGCGGAGGAGGCTCGCAGGTATCCCGCCGTGCTCTCTCCACACGGTCATTGGGAGCACGGCCGCTTCGAACACCGGGACCTCGGATCCGTACCGGCCCGCGGCGCCCACTTCGCGCGGATGGGCTTCGTAGTCCTGTCGTATTCCATGATCGGATACAACGAAGGAGAAGACCAGCTGCCGCATCGGTTCTACGACGAACGCCATGCACTCTGGGGCTTCGGTGCGACGGGCCTCCAGCTCTGGAACAGCCTGCGCGCGCTGGATTTTCTGAGTGAGCTGGAGGGGGTGGATGCCGGGCGCATCGGGATGACGGGGGCGTCGGGCGGCGGCACGCAGACGTTCCTGTTGACGGCCGTAGACGACCGCATCAGGGTGGCCGCGCCGGTCAACATGATCTCCCTGCGGATGCAGGGCGGCTGCGTCTGTGAGAATGCCCCGCTACTTCGTCTGGACGCGAATAATGTGGAGTTCGGCGGACTCACCGCGCCGCGTCCCCTTCTCATGGTGTCAACGAGCGGCGACTGGACCACCGCCACGCAGAAGGAGGAGTACCCGGCGATGCGGTCGATTTACGGTCTCTTCAGTGCGGGCGACCGCGTGCACAACGTGCATCTGGACTATCCCCACAACTACAACGCCGACAGCCGGGCTGCGGTATACGACTGGTTCGCGCGTTGGCTGCTGGATCCGGGCGCGCTCGATCGGAATGGCGTGCCGCCGGCCACGGCAGTGCCGCTTGAGCCGTCCATCTCGGACGTCGAGGTGGTCGATTCGCATCTTGAACTGCCGCCATCGGCCCCATCCGTCGACGAACTGTTTGCAGGCTGGCGCCGGCGCGCCGTGGACGAGATTGAGGCCGCGAAGCCCATGGATTGGGTTGGCATTCTGAAGTATCGGAAAAAGTTCGGCGACGCCTACGGCCACGCGTTCGAAATGGGACGCAGCGTCTCCAGCCGCTCCGTCGCTGAATTCCTGCCGGTCGATCGCACAGGCGCCGGCCGCGCCGTCGTGATCGCAGCTGCCGCGGCGGACCGCGACGCGGCCTTGCTCGCGGCCCAGGACTCGATGGCGGCCGGTACGGCGGCGTTCGTCGTCACGCCCCAGCCCGAACCCTATTCCGTGCCGACCGAGATCGCCCACTGGGCCACCTACAACGCCACGACGCCAGCGCGCCGGGTCGATGCGATTCGGCAGACCGTCGAAGGCATCCGGGCGCGGTTAGACATCGACGCCGTTGACCTCGTCGGAATGGGCGAGGCCGGCATGTGGACACTGCTCGCGCGGGGGCTGGTCGATGACGTCGGGCGGACCGTGATTGACCTGAGTGGAAGAGAATTCGAATTTTCGTTCGGCGACCTCGACGACACGTCCATTGATGCCTCTGACACTGAGTTTCTGGATGCCCTTTTCGTGCCGGGTGTGCGCCGTGCCGGGGACGTACGCACCGCGGTCGTACTGACCGTGCCGGCGCGGCTCGAAGTGCGGGGCCTGCCGCCGGGTCCCTTCCGTACGTGGCTAGAGGATGTATACGCCGCTGCTGGCGCAACCGAGTTGCTCCATTTCGAGCCGGCGAAGTGAGCAGTGAGAGCTCCGAGCTTCCTACTGTTATCGGCTAACTGACAGCCAGCAACAGACCGCTTCCAACGCACTATTGCCAACTGACCACTACGACGTACGGCACGCGCACCTCGTTGACCGCATCGGGCAGCCGGAGCAGATCTCGAACTTTATTGCTTAACTCGCGAGCTACGATGCCGGCTTCATCACCGGGCGCGCCTACCGGATCGACGCGGGACTCGGCTTCAAGATCGGCGGGACGCTCCGGCGGTCGATGGCAATGGCCGATGATGCGCGCCGAGAGCGACGTACGAGGTTCGCGATATGAGAGTGCGCGCGAGGATGTATGGGCCGTCGCGCGGAAAGTACCCTTAATGCAGCGACAGGGTACCCGGTGTCTACCGTCTGCTCTGTAGCGCATGGCCTGCCACGCGCCGGCGTTGCACCAGCACTATCGAAGGGAGTAAGGAGGAAGTCGGTATCCGTAAAGCTGGATGGGAGTACCTGTAAAGTTTGGCTAGGCAGCGTGCACGGCGAGGGCTTAGCGCAGGGACCCGCCAATGAGAAGAGATCCGCGGTGTCCGCGACTCGGACGCCGGTGCCAATACGCTCGATCGTGCACTACAGCGTCACGACAACAGATAATCTCGGTTGGACCGCCATCCTGGCAACGGAGATCGCCTTGGGAAAATGCGCATCGGATAGCCAATCGTGCTGTATAGGGTTCGAGTTCACCGTGCGTACGCAGGAGAGCATGCACGTTTTACGGGCACGTGCATTCGTTATTCGCCGAAATGCGTGATATCATGATGACGCGCGGTCGGAGCTGCGCCGACAGTGGTCAGATAGCTCGATCGCTTGTGCTGATCGATTCCGGTGTAGTAAATCGTTTCCATGGAAGTGCCTCCTGTTTTCTGTTGAACTGCACTCCAATTTCGGAGGCAGGGGGCCTTCTTGGGAATATCAAAGCAATGAAGTCGGACAGGCGCACGACCGCTCCGCTGTATTCGACGCCGCGCCTCTGTAAATTTCCCGAGCGTCGGCGCCGCACCTGCCGCTTATTGCCGAGCCAATACGCATCCAGCGCTATTTTACGCCGTCAGTGATCAGGATCTAACTCCAAATGGTTATTTTGGCTATTGGACCCTCCGGCGTAGGCAAGACCGACTATTGTGAGTATGCCGGTACTACAGTAGGAAGATGCCGTGCGTACGATCTCGACAAGATGGTGAGTGAGTATTACGGTGAAGCTGCTAGCGCACTGCTTCCTCGAGTCGGAAACGACGATGACTTTCTTCGCCTTTGTCGAGCGCAAGTGGAGTCGTTGTCGGAGTTTAGGTCTCGGAATATTGCCGCTGTTGCTGTTGGGGCTGGCGCTCTCCAGTCGAGAATGGCAGTCGCTTGGTTAGACGCCCATCCTGGTCCGACGATAGCCATACTGGCTCCACCAGAGGAAGTCTACGATCGTGGCGGCAACCGAAATGCAAATCGCTCAGTCGATCAGTATATCAATGTTGAATATTCTGGCCACCGCCTGAAGCTGTACGAGAGGTCAAGTCACACGTGCGACGTGACAGGTCTCACGGTTGACAAGGCAAGACGCGTCTTCGCAGCGAAGATCGCCCAAATACTTGCTGAACAATCATGGGAATCATGAACCTGGCCGTTACTCGGAACAGATGCGTATAACAAACGCCTGCAGGCCGGCCGCGCGATGAAGGCACCGATGTTGACAAACGAATGGGTTCGCGCCCGCGGTGTCCGTACCCTGCACTTACGCGGCGGCTGAGGCGCGAGCCGTTAGGCAGCAAACCAACTAAAAAGGAGGAATCGATGAAAACATTTTTTTTATATCTCTTCACCATGTTATTTCTAATGGGAAATCCACTGACATCGTACGGTCAGAAAAATAGTTTGTCTGAAAATGATAAAACTGCAATTAAAAAGATTATTCAGAAAACAGAAACTTATAATAATGCCAGCGCCGTTGACAAGTGGGTAAACTTGTTTGCCACTGATGCAGTGTATATGCCCCCGGGTTCACCTGCTCTAACTACCAGGGAAGAACTAATAGAAACGGCAGAAGCAGGTTTTAAACATCAAGCGTCAATTTCAATTAAAGCTATTGAAATTAAAGGTCATGGGGATTGGGCATTTGCTCGCACCAGAGTAACTGGTGAAGTTGACGTTCATGGCTCAAATGAGATTGTTTCTGTGGATGTCAAACAAGTTGTCATTTATGTTCGAGAGCCTGAGGGGCAATGGAAAATTTCACGACTAATTAGTAACAGTAATACGCAGTAGACAGTCGTTACACGGACCAATTCAACCTAATGCAGTTCATCTATCTTGACCTTAACAAGTGGATAGAACTGGCACGGTGTCACCATGGTAAGAATCCAAGACTTCGCCCAGTTCTCGACGCTTTAGAATCGTCTCGACGCGGCGGGTGAAGAAGATCACCGAGAAGCTCTGCGGACGGGCCTTCTCGAAGTCGACCGTGAGCCGGCTCTGCAAGCAGCTCGACGCACGGGTGGAGGCCTGGGCGGAGCGGCCGCTGGGCGCCACGACGTATCCGTTCCTGATGGTAGATGCGATGCACGTAAAGGTGAGACGTCAGGGCGCGGTGCGGTCGACGACGGTGATGCTCGCGATCGGCGTCAATGAAGGGGGCTACCGTGAGATCCTCGGCATCGATCTGTCCTTCAAGGAGACCGGCGAGGCCTGGGCGGACTTCCTGCAGCAGCTCCGAGACCGCGGCCTGCGCGGGGTGGAGTTCGCCGCGAGCGACGCCCACGAAGGGCTCACCCAGGCGCTGCGCGAACGCTTCCCCGGAGCGGTCTGGCAGCGGTGCCAGGCCCACTTCCGACGCAACGTGAGCGACGCTACGCCCGAGACCCATCGAGACGACGTTCACGAGTGGCTCGATGCCATCCTGGAGGCCGACTCCCCGGCGGCTGCACGCGAGGCGCTCACGGAGGCGCAGGAGGCCCTCGGCGGCAAGGCTGACCGGGCCCTCGAGAAGCTCGAGAACGGCTTTGAGGATGCGACAGCGGTTCTTACGCTGCCGGAGAAGTACCGGCGCAGGCTTCGTACCACCAACAGCGTCGAGCGCTATATCGAGGAAATACGGCGGCGTGAGAAGGTGATCCGCATCTTCCCGAACGTGCGATCGGCCTGGCGGCTCATCGGAGCCCGCTGCGCCGAACAACACGAAGAGTGGTCCACCGGGAGGCGGTACTTCAACATGGACGGCTTCTACGAATGGAAGAGATCCTTCGAAGAGCCCGAACCGATCGCCAGAGCCGCATGACCAAAATGTAATCCTAGCGGAAAGCCGCTTTTACACATAAATCGGGACTGGTAAGTAGAAAGTAGTTGCGGAGCGGTGTAAGGCGGCGAACATAGACAGGATGGAAAATGAGCAATAGTGCTAGCCAAGCAGCGATTACGCAGTTCTGGAACAAAGTAGCGCCCCTTTATGAGAATCATCCTGGAAATACTGTGCCCGCGGGCTCTCCCGAATATGAGCGCTGGGTGAGCCTTTACAGGCGATTCCTTCCGGATTCACCCTCAGATGTCTTGGATCTTTCCACTGGTACCGGCTTTGGGACCCTGATCTGCGCCGCCAGTGGCCACACGGTTACCGGTGCAGATTTAGCTCCGGAATGCTTACGATTGCTCGTAAGATAGCAGAGGATCGAGGATTGGCCGTGGCGTTTGTCGAGGCGGACTCTGTGGCGCCATCGTTCGACGCCGAGAGCTTCCGTCATTACATGCAGGAATGCCCTCTGGACGCTGCCGGACGCCACTGAAGCGGTAGCGCGTTGGTATCGCATCCTTCGGCCAAGTGGGCGTTTGCTGGCGATCGATGCGTTACAGGCTTCGCCTGACGTGGATCCGCAGACTGATGAGGAGCAGTTCTTCGCTCACTATTACAGCCCAGATGTCAGAGCCTCACTTCCATTCATGCAGCTCGAAGACGAAACGCCAGTGCTTCAGGCACTCAAAAGTGCAGGCTTCCGCGACGTGGAGTTCGTGTTGCTCCCGGCGGACTTCGCAGAGCCAGAAGAAGAGTGTCGGCCATACGTTGTTGTGGCTTATCACGCCCTATGAAAGCCCCACATAACAACACGCTGCAGGCGAACGCCGCACGAACGAATTGCCTCAAGTAGCACTGGCGTGTACATTGCCTCGAAAGAACGGATATGTTGCGGTGCGGCTGAGGTGCGAGCCGTTAGCCGAACTGGACCAGGACATGGGTATGGACAACCAAGCACAAACCGAACACGAGGCCATTCGGAGTGCCGTGCGCACGATGAACGAGCGCTGGCGAGCGAAGCAATACGACCGAATCGGGGCCTTGCTGGCAGACGGAGGCACGCCCGCCCCATCTGGATTCGGTTCTCGTGTGCGCGGTCGCGGCGCCTACGTGCAGTCCTACCGCGACTACGACGAAGCCGTAACGACGCTAGAATTCTCGGCGGGTGGTCCGGAGGTTGACATCGTTGGTGACGTGGCCGTGGCAGTATGCTCGTTCAGTGTCATGTACGAGATCGACGGGGTGACCCATCGTGAGCATGGGCACGACCTCCTGGTGTTTTCACGATGTGCTGGCGAGTGGAAGGTTGTCTGGCGGACCATGCAATTCTCATCCGACGGGGAGAATGCCTGCTAACAAGGCGGAGCGGACGGGCTCCGCCCACCGCTTATTGCCGAGTCGTTACACGGCGCCTCGATTGCAGGGCCCGTTTTTCTCCGCCGGGAGGCGCCGTGCTCGCGGCAACCTTTCTTTTCGGCGCTGTGTTGATAATTGACACAGCAAGCCAGCAACTCGAGGTAGGTAATACGTGAAACGGTATCGATAAGCCTTCCCGAGGATGTCAAAGTTGCCCTCGACGAGGGTGGTGCAGAAGAAGGTGTTTCTAGAAGCGTTCTCGTTCGACAGGCCTTACTCGATTTTCTCTTCGGCCGTGCGCAGCGGGTCGCACCGAATGGTGGATGACCTGAGGGCCAATCATGGACGCCCGTGGGGATTTCCGCCGGATGAGATCAGCGTACCCGTCCATTCGTGGTCGTGCCGGCTCGACCGTAGCGTTTCGCCCGCCATGGGGCGCCACATCTGTGATACCATCCCACACTGTAGGGCCGAGGCGGTGCCCGACGCCGGGTATCTGTGGATTCTGGAGCACGTTAACGAGGTGCTGCGCGCGTCGGCATCCAGTATGTGAAGTCGATTCTGCTATCAGCGAATGCCGATCCCTTGACAATCAACCAAACCCGGCCTATCATTTCAATCGAGGGTTGTTTGTACCCGCTTTTCCTGGGATGAACCAGATGTTCTCGACCCTCGATGTCTGGATGGCGCGTTACGCCATTTCTCTAGCGCCTGCTCGCGGATAGAGCAGTTCGTGACGCTTGATTCAGTAAAGCAGTACTGATGCTCACGGGTGTCCTGTATGCGAGCACATAGCTTCGTATCGGCCGTGTTGTATAATGTTAGCCGTTTCACCTGAGTCCTCTCACGTGATCCGGTTCATGTAAATGGGCCGGTCGGCGATGAAGCGAGTCTTCCTCCACACACCAACTGATCTATCATGGCACCCGACGTGTACGGCCGATCTACGCAGGAGCCCATCCAACTCAGTTTCAAGGATGCTCTTCGATTGGCTGGCGCGGATGACGCATTTGCGCGCACGTTACTCCAGCAACCCGAGCACTTCGTCCGTCCGTTCAATCTGAAGCCCGACCAGGTGAATGCCGTGCGGGCGGCAGGGGAGCAGACCTCAAAAGAAGCGCTCACATCACTGAATAAACTTATGGAAAACCAGACAACCGACGAAAAAGTCGTACTCGACTTGCAGGACGTACTGCGGCTCGCTGCCGCAGACAATGAATTCGCTCAAGCCGTGCTGGCGCACCCAGACGACTTCGAAGGACCCTTCAACCTGACGAAGAATCAGGTAGAGGCCATTCGCAAGGTCGAGTCATTGGCCGACCTTTCCGATACAGCGGCGTACGCCAGCTGAGTCACCACCCGTAATCTCCCAAATCAACGTGCTTGAGGTACGTTCATGGCTTCAAAAAAGAAAAGGATTCCCGAGACGCTAAAAGAAAATCGCCCTGCTTCCGGCGCGCTCGATGCAAACGACGCCCTGCGTCTTGCGGTCACGGATGAACGCTTTGCCAAGGCGCTCATTTCCGAACCCACGAAGTTTCAGGACCTCTTCAGTCTTCGCGACACGGAGATCCGCGCGATTGAAGAATCGATTGGCGATCTCCAAGCGGATGATGGAGGGTACGAATAGCTCCCGCCGGGCTTCGACCCCGACGTCTGCGGCGCCTTACTACTCCCTCTGTCTCTGATATCGGTTGCCCACGGGCGCCTGTCACCGTATCGACCGGACAGGCGTCCGGCGGGACGTTCCACGTCCGGCCGCCAACCGCCGAGACCGTTTATCGCGTGCATTCCCACCTGCGAGACTGGTATGAAGTGCCTGAGCATACACCTGACCGATCTCTGTAATAGTGAGTGCACCTTTTGCGTCGTGGGATCGCCGTTGTATACGACGGACAGCGTACGCTACGATGAGGTCCTTTCGTTTCTTGAGGACCATCAGCACGAGGGGTACGGCGCCGTGAACCTCCACGGGGGAGAGCCGACCATTCACCCGCACTTCGTGGAGGTCCTCGACTACATCCGTGAGCTTGGATATTCGGAGGTCCATCTCCAGACGAACGGCATCCGTCTCGCCCGGGAGCGTTTCGTCAAGACCCTTGTCGAGCGAAACGTGACCAAGTTCATCGTCTCGCTCCACGGCGACGAAGCGGAGTACCACGACAGCCAGACGTTCAGTCCGGGGGGATTTGCGAAGACCATCGAAGGCATTCGCAACGCGAAGGACCATGGCGCCCACGTGCGCACCAATACGGTGATCACCCGGCAAAACCTCGATCGTCTCACGGCGATCTCCGAGCTGGCCTGCGACCTCGGCGTCCATCATATCAACTTCTCGAATCTGCACCCGGTCGGCAGCGCGCGTTTCTCTCGGGCCCGCATCATGCCCGATCTGGCAGCGATTCGACGGCATCTTTATCCGGCCGTCGATCATGCGATCGCGTGCGGTCGGACCGTGACGCTCGAGGGCTTTCCCTACTGCAGCATCGACGGTGGCCGCGAGCAGCTGCACCTGACGAACGAGTATCGCCACATCAAGCTCCTCGTTCGCGGCCAGGTTCTCGAGAGCTACGACAACTTCATGAGGGATAAGATGAGCGTATTCGGAGCGCCCTGCAGTGACTGTAGCGTCCGTTCGATCTGCGGAGGAGTCTACCCTGAATACATCGATTACTTTGGTTGGGAGGAGTTCAGTGCGGACGCCGTCCCGTTAAATCTCGTCGAAGGACTGGTGCCGCTCTCATGAACCCTTCGTTTACGTCCATACTCGTCAGTGTTACAGAGGGGTGCCACGTTGGTTGTGCGCACTGTGGATTCATCGGATCGAAGCGGGATCGAGAAACGAATGCTGGCGAGCTGGTGGCCTGGGTGCAGCAGGCCTGTCGATATGGAATCCCCGCCGTCATTTTTACGGGGGGCGAGCCGTTTGAACGGTTCGACGTGCTCAAACAGGGCACGCACGCCGCTGCCGATCTCGGCGTGCCGAGCTGGGTGTTCACGAGCTCGTACTGGGCGACATCCGTGCCGACCGGTGTGGAAACGCTGCGGCAGCTCCGGGGCGTCGAGCATCTCTACTTGAGTACCGACTCCTTCCATCAAAAGCGGATCCCGTACGAGTACATCCACAACGTCATTGCCGCGGCCGACATCCTTTCGATTCCGGACATCACACTGTGCATTACCTATTCGTCGGAGAAGGAGCGCGCCGAGGTGCGCGCGAACTACGAACGCTATGGGGACCGCGTCCGCTTCTATGAGTCGCGTGTCATCCCGACGCGGTTTATTCGGCGTGCGATAAAGGACCAGGATCCGATGGTGAGGCCCGTTCCGGAGAACTACGAATCGACGTGCTGGCTGGAGACGCCGATCATCAATCCGGACGGCTACGTCTTTGCCTGCCACGCGGGGAAGGTCGGCGCGCACGGGGACATGTCCGACCTGCCGTACTACCTGGGAAACCTCCGGCAGCAGTCGTTTGCGGCCATCATGGAGCAGGCACGGCTGAACGTGCCGTACCAGTACCTGCGCACGCACGGCCCCAGGGGCGTCGCCCAGCTGTTGGTCGAGTATCCGGAGCTGACAGCCGTGATGGATCGAGACGGATTCACGGGCCCGTGTGATCTCTGCTTCTCGGTCCTGTCCACGCCCGAAGGCCGGCGCTGCCTGACCGACTTCGCGCATCGACCCGACGTACTGCTCCGCATCAACGTCCGGCTGGCGCTTCACTTCAAAGAACCTCCGCTCGAACCGGACGTCCTTGCCGGCGCTTCGCCGGCCGGGTTTGCCCCGGCCGCCGTGCACTGAAAGCCGACCCGATATGAAGTATCTGTTCGTCGCGCTCAGCGCGAAAGGCTACGGCGAGACGATTCTCGGAATCCGTGTCGCCCGGGAGCTGCACGAGGCCGGACACGAGTGCAACTTCCTCGTGCACGAGTCGGCCCTTCCGCTCCTTGTGGACACGCCGTTTCGGCACATGAAGGTCACTGACCACGCGCTCGGACTCCTGAAAGCGATTTTGCTCACGCGCGTTCAGAAGTCGAAGCCGGACTCCGTCATCCTTTCCGACTACTTCACGACCGACCTGGCGTTCGAGCGCGCTCGGCTGGACCCTTCGTTTCTCACGCAGCTCGACGTTCCGGTCGGCATGATCGATACATGGGACATGCGGCGCAGCGGGACCACCATCGACGTTTTTGGGAACGGCCGCCGTGATTTTGATGACTGGTCGGCTCTGCTCGACTACCGGCTGATTCCGGTCCCCATCGCTCCACCAGGGGACACGAAGGACAAGTACTGCACGCTGCCGGTCCCTGAAAACGTCCACAAGAAGGTGCGGCGCCACATTCGACGGGATCTTGGCATCCCTCCAGACGAGCCGGTGGTGCTGTTCTGTACTGCTGCGTGGCAGCACGCGCGTTTCACAAGTGACCACGGAAACCGGCTGGCCCGCTTGCTGCCAGTGCTCATCGCACAGTACGTCGCACGGCTCGACGGGCCCGTGCACCTGGTTCACGTCGGTCCCGCCGCCTTCCCCGCGGAGCTGGGTGATCGCTACCACTGGCTGCCCTCTCTGCCCCCTGACAAGTTTGCGCTGCTACTGGCGTCGATGGATCTGCTTGTCAGCGCAAATGTGTCGGCGACGACGATCGCCAGAGCCCTCGTTGCCGACGTGCCCTCCGTGGTGTTGACCAATACGACGGCGCTGACGGACCTGGGCGAGTTGGGAGATCGGCAGGTGTCCGATACGCTGGCCGCATGGATTCGCGAGGCCGCGCCGATCTACCCGTTCTACATGTGGCCCGTGGGTTATCAGGTGTTCCTCCAGCCGCTGCTCGATGGCAACCCGTACTGCGACGTCGTTCCGCTCCTTGAGATCTTCGACGAGGAGACAGTCCTCGCCTCGCTCAACGGCCTCCTTTTCGATGGGGATACCCGCGCGCGTCATCTCGAACGGCAGCGGGAGTACGTCGATCAGACACGCCAACTTCCCACGGCAGGTCATCTTGTATCGAACATTATCTCGGAATACGTTTGAGGAGATTTCATGCGTCACGTGATAGGCATCGTTCCTGCCGCCGGACTCAGCTCCCGGCTGCGCCCGTTTCGCTACCCGAAAGAACTCCTTCCGGTGAGCTACGCGTGGAGCGTTGATGGACGCGAGGTACGACCGCAGCTTGTCATCGAACATGTTCTTCAGGCTGCACGTCAGGCGGACGCTACCCGCTGCATCGTTGTGGTTTCCGACGCCAAGGCCGACATCATGCGGTATCTCGGCGACGGCTCGGCCCACGGCCTGCAGCTTGCCTACGTCGTGCAGGAGAAACCGCTGGGTCTTGCCCATGCGGTCGAGCAGGCCTGTCGTTGGGCGGCTCCTTTCGAGACCGACTGCTGCATGGCGATGCCCGACACGCTCTTTGAACCTCAGGATGCTCTCCAGCAGGTCTATGATGAGCTCGTCCGCTGCGAGGCGGATCTTGTTCTGGGCGTCTTTCCCACGCGGCGGCCGAACGAACTGGGACCCGTGGCCGTGAGGGCCGACGGCACGGTCGGAGCCGTTTTCGACAAGCCGCGGCAACCGAAACACTTCAATACCTGGGCGCTTGCTGCGTGGACTCCTCGCTTTACAGAGCTCCTCCGCCAGCACTGCATGGATTCGGCCAGCGAGGAGGTGATTCTGGGAGCGGTCTTTGATGACGCCTGCCGCCGCGGGCTTTCCGTTCGGGCCGTTCATTTCCCTGAAGGTCGTTTCACTGATCTCGGCACGCGTGAAGGCCTCGCTGCCCTGTTCGGCCGCTCTGGGAACGGGCACGCCGATGCGGACCGGCCGCGGCCCGTTGATGGCGAGATCGACGACATCCATGCAAACGGCCGCTAGCGCGCGTCCACACAGTTATGCGTACGAATAGTCATCTCCTTGTCGCCCTGCATCCCCATTCGTGGGGACGTGCGGCCATGGCCCTTCGCGTCGCGCAGGATCTCCGGGCCGCCGGTGATGAGGTGTTTCTCCTTATCCACGATGCACTGCGCCCAATTTTCCAGGCCGCCGGCTTCTCATTCGACTACGTGGTCGATCATCTCGATGGCCTTGTCCGGCTGATGCTGGATACGTGCATGCGCCGCCTCAAGCCGACGACCGTCATCTATTTCGACTATTTCAACACGGCCAACTACCTCCACTATCGCGGCATTAGCGACACGTCTTTTCTTCTGGAGTACGACAGTGCCGTCATGTCATTGGACACCTGGGACTATCAGTCGACAGGACATCGGATCGATCTCTACGGCGGCACTGAGGGCTCGCTCATCTATGGTGACATTGCGCAGCGTCTGGAGGAGTTTGAGCGGATCGATCATCGATTGATTCCCGTGCCGATGGCGCCTGGCGATCAGCGCCCCGGCAAATTCGCATGTCTGCCGACGCTGACAGTGCCTTCCACTGCATCGAACTGGCGCAGCCGGTTGTGCATTCCCGATCGCGACCGCCTGGTCCTCTTCTGTACGGCCCCGTGGCAGCAGCATGCGGACGGGCCTGCCGACCGGAAGCGCCTCGCGGACGTGCTGCCCGCGCTCATCGGTGAGTACTTCCGGCAGCTCGGCCCGGACGTGCACCTCGTCCACGTGGGTCCCGAGCCGTACCCACTCGTTTCGAGCCTGGGTGAGAACTATCACTGGCTGGCACCGCTCGGCCACACAGCATTTAACGAGCTCCTACGGTGCACGGACCTCTTCCTTTCGGCCAATATCTCGGCGACGACCATCACGCGTGCCTTCCATCTGCGCGTTCCTGTTCTCGTACTGGAGAATTCGAGGCCGCTGAACACGATCGATGACGCGCATGCGGTCTTCGGAGGACGTCTCACGCCGCGAGCCGAGAGCCTGTTGAAAGACGCCCTTCCGATCTACGCGTTTTCTCTCTGGCCGCTGGGTTATCACGAGTTCCTGCATCCGCTGCTGGAAAACAATCCGTACTGCGAAGCCCTCGATCGCGTCGAACTGCTCGACGAGGCGGTCGTGCTGGCGCGATGCCGCCTGCTGCTTGACGATGCCGACGCCCGGCAGGCCATGGCGGATCGGCAAGAGGGATACCTTAAGCAGGTGGCCGCCCTGCCGTCCGCCGCCGACGTCGTACATGGCTTCCTCGCCTGACCTCCGGCCGCACCCAGTGTGCGGCACTGCGTTCCTTCAACCGGGCCCCGCTCATGCGAACCGTTTCGATCAACATAAACAAGCGGTGCCCGCTCAAGTGCAAGCACTGTTCGATCGGTTTCAGCGAGGATTTCAAGGGAGAGGATCTGCATCTCACGCAGGAGGATCTCGCGGGTCTCATTCGCAGTGTGGATCCCGACGTGTATGACGTCATCCTCATGGCCGGCGGCGAGCCTTCGCTGAGCCCGCACCTGATCCGCGCCGGCATTGAAGCCTGCGACGAGGCGGGCCTCCTGAGCGCCATTGTGAGCGCGCCAGTGTGGGCGTCCAGAATGGCGTCGGCCGACCGCTTTCTTGACCGGGTAAAGGGCCTCGACCTGCTCATTCTCAGCTACGACGCGTACCACCTCGAATTCCTTACGCTCGAGCACTACCGTCACGCCGCCATGAGTGCCGTGCAGCACGGCATCAAGCTGGTGTTCGAAATTGCGTACACGAGGGAGGAAGAAAAGGAGTCACTCATCACGCAGCTCGGCGGCATGAAAGTGCTCGCCACGCACATCTATCCGATGCGCACCGTGAGTGTAGGCAACGCCGTCCACTCCGTGCTCGATGCCGAAGAGGTGACGGTGCAGGATGCCGCGGACCTCGATCGTATCCCTCGCGGATGCGTGCTGGGGAATGTCTTCATCGATGACGATGCCGCACTGCATGGGTGCTGCTGGTCCACGGCCGTAGAGGCGTCGCCATTTTCCGTTCCGGCAACCGATGGTGCCGCGTCGCTCCCCGAGGCCTTCAACCGCCTGGAAGCCTCCCCGCTGTTCCAGAAAATGCGACGCCGTGGATTTCTCGATGGGCTTACGGAAGAAGGCCGCCGCGCGGTGGCGCGTGAAGTTGAAGGGGAGCGGTACGCTACCGAGTGCGATCTCTGCATGCGCATGATGCGCACGGAACTGAAGTCCTTCTGGAAAGCGTCCTTCTAACGACCGCCCCTCGATGCGCATGCAGGCGAACCGCTCTCTTCCCGCTCCCTTCTTCACGGTGGTCGTGCCCGTGCACGATGGCGCCAACTATCTTGAGGAAGCTCTCGCAAGCATCACGGCGCAGTCGTTCCCCGGATGGGAGTGCTGCATCATCGACGACGGATCATCCGACGCCTCCGCCGACATTGCGCGCTCGTGGATACAGGACCAGTCGCAGCGGGCAGTGCTCATTCATCACGAGGGGGGCGCCCGCCGCCGCGTGGCCGCTTCGCGGAATGCTGGCGTCGCCGCCGCCCGCGCCCCCTGGATTGCGTTCCTCGATCAGGATGATGTCTGGATGCCCGACAAGCTCGCTCTGCAGGCCGAATTCATCAGCGAACGTCCACGTCTGGATGCGGTCGGCTGTTGGCCGGAGCTCTTTTTCGACGGGGTGCCGGCCATGCCTTTTCTCGAAGACTGGGCCAGGATGATCTATCGACTGGACGCCGATCGTGCGGCGGCGCTCGGCCTGGGCGACTTTGTTGCCGGATGCCTCTTCTGTATGTCAGGTGTCGTCGCGCGCAAGGCTGCGCTGCAGGAGCAGGGTGGGTTTGAGCCTGCCCTGAGGGGCACGTCGGACTGGTTGATGTGGGCGTGCATGGCCGCGCGGCGACCCCTCGGCATGCTCCCCGTGCCTCTGGTGACGTACCGCATTCACGGCGCCAACGAGCTTTTGAAGCTGCACGCACCTACCATGGGCTTGCCGCGTGCCCTCGTCGAGCTGCACACGCACCTCGCTCGCCGGCTGGCCCGGGATCGGGACATGACGGAGGCGGAAGCGGTCGCCCTTGTTAAGACTCTCTTTCTGGAGACCGGCGAGGCCTGGCTGCGCAGCTTCAACGAGCCGGCTTCACCCATCCAGCCCACGTAGCACTCTCAAAGTCCCGTCCCATGTCTTCTCAACCCCATCCCGTCGTGCTGGCTGTCGCGCCCGAACCGGCGCAGCAACGCGAGGGATATGCGGTGCAGGGCTTCCTCGGTAGGATGCCCAACATCGGCATCATGTACCTCGCCGGCGTGCTTGAAGACGCCGGCTACCCCGTCGTGACGTTCGACGAACAGTACGAAGGCACACCGCCGCTGATGCTCGCGTCGAAGATCAACGCGCAGAACCCGTCGCTCGTCGGCTTCACGCTGTACGACGTCACGATGGAACCGACGCACCATACGCTTTCCCTGCTCCGCCTCGCGTATGACGGGCCCATCGTCGTCGGCGGCTACACGGCCACCTTTCACGCTGAGGACATTCTTCGCGCTTGGCCCGAGGTCGACTACGTGATCGTTCGTGAGGGCGAGACTGCGCTGCGTGCCCTGGTGGCACATCTCGAAGGAGATATTCCCGTCGAAGAGGTGCCCAACCTCGTCTACCGTGATGGGGATTCCATTCGTTCGAATCCGGAAGCCGCTCTGACGGATGTCACCACCATTTCCTGGCCGCGACGGCAGTGGCCTGAATCGGGGGATGTTACGCCCATCGTCACGCGCCGAGGCTGCATGAGCCGGTGCGCCTTCTGTTCCATGGTGCCGTTCTACGACCTCAAACTGGGCCCGATACTTCGCCAGCGCGCGCCCGAGGACGTCGTCGACGAAATCGCCTACTGCGTCGACAACGGAAGCACGGAGTTCATGATATACGACGACGATTTCGGCCTGTCATCCAAACGGGAGCGGGCGTGGTGTGCGGCCTTTCTGGACTGCCTGAAGGAGCGCGATCTCGATATTCACTGGGGGGTGGAGCTTCGTGTGGCCGACGTGGTGAGAGGCTCCGAGCTCCTGCGCGATTTCTGCGACGTCGGTCTGAGTCACATCTCGCTCGGGATGGAGTCGATGCTGCCTCGTCAGCTCAAGCTGTACAACAAGGGGTACAAGCAGACGGACATCTTCCGCGCCGTGGAGATCGCCCGCGAACTCCCGCTCGACTTCCAGACGAATGTCATCTTCTGGGACCCGTGGATTACCCTCGATGAAGCGGCCGAGCACGTGGACCTGCTGGATCAGATACGCATCCAGGATCAACTCGGCAGTGCAAACTTCCCCGTTTTCGCCGGCGCCCTGATCCCGCGGCGAGGAACGGCGTTCTACGATCTCCTGGATGATGCCGGCCTGCTTCGGCAGCGCCCGGGATGCTTTTATCGATACGAGTACGATTTCGTCGACGCCGAGGTACGCCGGTTCTTCAAGGGCATTCGGCGCGCCTACGTCGAACGGGTTCGGGCCGTCCCGCGGCCCGAGGCGCTTTGGCTCTTCGTGCCTCGCCTCGAGCACGCCGGCTTCACCGATCTGGGGGCCGCGTATCGTGCCTACGGGCGGGCGGTTGCCCAGGCGGAGTTCGACTACTTCCGAGCCCTCATCGAGGCCGCGTGCAGACGCCCGGGCGAGGAGGTTCTCGAGCACGAAATCACGGAGATCCACGACCACTTTGGGCCTCGCGTCGACGCCTGCGCGGCACTGCTGCCGGAGCCCACGCAGCAACTCGTGTGACGGCTGGCCCTACGCCGCGTAGAACTGCGCATACCACTGCCGAAACGGCTCGATCGGCCCGTCCCCGTCGCAGTAAAGCGGGCTGGTCCGGTAGATCTTGTGCTCGAAGATCGGGATGTCGCTGTCGATCTGCTCCCAGATTTTCTCCAGCACCATATCGATCACCTGCGGCATCTTGTCGGCGATGACACGTTTGAAAGCCACACCGACGTGAAACTCCGCGATCTCGTCGTCAATCGGCGTGACCGGATTCAACATGATAAACTCCGGAAACCCCGTGTAGCGAGACCAGGTCTGGCCCGGGCCGTTGTGCTCCGTGATCGTGGCGGCTCCGTTTCCATCCGGTTTCTTCGCCGCCATGGAGATATAGCTCTGGTGACCGGTGAAGTCGGCCTGCAAATCGGGGTCCACGCCGTGGACGTATCTGAAGTGCGCGGCATCGAGAATATTCTCATGGGCCTCCTGAATGTGGCAGTGGACAGTCCACTGCCGGGTAATCAACGCCGTCCATTCCTCTCCCGCTTCCATCAATTCAGGCATGTGCGTGACGTCGAACGCAGGCTGCTGATTGCGGGGATGATACCAGACGTAGATGGAACGATTGGTCTCCACGACGGGCCACGACTTCAGACAGCGGCGCCCGAGCACATCCGGCTGGGTCTTGGCGTACGGCACCTCCACGAGGACGCCCTCGCCGTCGAAGCGCCAGGAGTGGAACGGGCACGCGAGGATGTCGCCTTCGACCGTTCCACCGTATCCCAGATGTGCCCCGAGATGAGGGCAGAAGGCGTCCAGCACCCGGGCCTGTCCACTCTCCGTACGAAAAAGCACGAGGTCGCGCCCGAAGTACTTCTTGGGGACTACGTCGCCCGGCATCAGTTCGTCGGAAAAGGCGGCGTGAAACCACCCGTACGGATGGCCCATCGGGAAACGTGCGCTCATCGTCTCAGCTCCTCGTTCGTTTGGCTGGATGTCCGGATTCGTGCATACGTCACCTCCCTATTTACTCGATACGATCGCCGCCGAACTCCGTGTGGCCAAGGTACTCCCTGCCTCGTCTGGGAGCAACTCAGGTGCTGCGCAAAGCGACGTATCCTGGTCCTGCTATTCTAATCGCCCGGCCTTATCTTAACCCGGTTCCAAGGGTACGCTCTTGCCGTCCCGCCTCCTCGCCCCCGCCGCGCCATCATTCCGCCAGTGTTGCACATCGAATGCACGCCTACTGGGACGTACTGACACACCCGCTGCTGCGTCTGTTTGGGCCGCGGGTACTCGTCGAAATCGGTGCTGAGCGCGGAGAGCACACTCGGCACCTGCTCGGATTCTGCCATCGCCACGACGCGGTGCTCCACACTATCGACCCGTCGCCGCAGTTCGATGTCCCGCTGTGGACGAAGCTGCACGGCCCGCGGCTCGTCGTACATCAGGGTCGAAGTCTGGACGCCCTGCCCGGCCTACCCGCTTACGACATGGTACTCATCGACGGCGATCACAACTGGTTCACGGTTTTTCACGAACTAAAGCGCATCGAAGCGGACTCCCGATTGGCGGAGCGATCGTTTCCCCTGGTCATGCTTCACGACGTGGCATGGCCGTACGGTCGGCGCGACCTCTACTACGATCCCGACTCCATCCCGGCAGACTATCGCCATCCATATGCGCAGAAAGGGCTTCGGCTTGGCGATGCGGCGCTTCAGGCAGCCGGCGGCTACAACGCCCACCTGTTTCATGCTGTGGAAGAGGGTACCCCTCGCAACGGGGTGTGGACGGCGGTGGAGGACTTCCTTGAAGGCACGTCGTTGGATCTGGACTACATCTTCGTTCCCGGATTTCACGGACTCGGCCTGCTTTTTCCGAGCGTGCTGCGCCAACAACGGCCCGACGTCGGCTGGGCCCTCGATACCTGGGCCCTTCCTGAACCGGTCCGGGACTATGTCGATCGTCTGGAAGCCGTCCGACTTCACCTCTCCACAGCGGGTGCCGTTGATGAGGCTGCGCCTTCACGTTACCGTACTGGCTGACACCCGTCCAAACCAGTTCCTCGTATGCGATGTCTCTTTACCGTGCAGCCGGCGCTGGCACATTTCCACCTGGTCGCCCCGCAGGCGCGCGCCCTCTGTGATCGTGGACATGACGTGCGCATCGCCACCGCGGCCACCTTCGCACCGGTTGTAGAAGGGGCGGGCTTCCGCTGCTGCCCGGCCGGCCTCGACTGGTCCGCCGACGCATACGAAGAGGCGTTCCCGGAAATTCGGTCCGTTCCGAATGAGGATCGAGGACGCGTTCTACTGGAAGACATTTTCGTCCGCCAGTGTACGCCCCCGATGGCCCGTGATCTGGTGGATCTTGCTGAGGAGTGGCCGTTCGACGTAGTGATTCACGACCTGCTCGAGTTCGGCGGCTACGTCGCTGCGGAGGCGCTCGGGATTCCTCACGTGACGCTGGGTATCAGCGGGATCGTAACCGTTCCGATGGTCTGGCTGCGGGCATCCCTTGGCCCGGTGTTGAGCGACGTGAGGAGAACGTTCGCGCTCCCGCCTGACGAAGATCTGAGTCGGCTGTTCGCGTTCCTCCGACTCGACTTCGTGCCGCCCAGCTACCGGATGCCGGATCCGCTGCTGCCTGCTGTCACCCGTTCAGTCCGTCCCGTTGTCCACGACGAGACCGTCGACAGCGGCCTGCCCGCCTATTTCGAGCATCTGGATGGAGCGCCGACGCTGCTGATATCACTGGGCTCGGTGTTCAACCGCGACATCGATCTATTTCGCGTACTTGTGGAAGGCTTGCGTGACGAGTCGATGCATGTCATCGTTGCTGCAGGGCGCGACCTAGATCCGTCCCTCCTGGGGGACCTGCCGCCGAGCGTGCACGTCGAACCCTATCTCCCCTTCAGTCGGGTTGCAACCTACGTCGACGCGGCCATACTGCACGGCGGCCTGACATCGACGCTGACAATGCTCGGCTCCGGCGTGCCGGTCGTCTTCGTTCCCCTTGCGGCCGATCATCCGGTGAACGCGCAGCGGTTTTCCGACCTCCACGCGGGATTGACGCTGCGCCGCGCCGATCTGAAGAGAGCGGACGTTCGCCGTGCTGTCCGCGCCGTGCTCGACGACCCACGGTACCGTCAGGGGGCCCGACGGATTCAACGAGAGATGGAAGCGCTCGACGGTCCGGAGGCAGCTGCTTGCCTCATCGAAGAGGTTGGACGTCGAAAGAAGCCGCTCGAACATCAACCCTGACCGGCCGGTGAAACCGTCCAATCACGTTCGCTGGAGGGCCTCCCACTCCTTATCTATCGATTCTCGACGAAGCGCATTCCACGATCGCCATGGATAAATCATCGCTCCGCTCCCTGTACCTGGAGCTTGTCAAGAAGAGCCTTCTCGGCCTGATTCACGAGGATATCCCGCTGGCGACGTTCGATTCTTTCGACGTTGGCGGCGCCGATTTCGCACCGACGGCGTATCGACCCGATCTTCGGAGGGCCGGACAGGACTGGCCCAGCAGGGCCTTTTCCATGATCGGCCTGCGTCGTATGGACCACTTGCACGAGTGCGTCAGGGAAGTGATCGACGGGCGCGTTCCCGGCGATCTCATCGAGACGGGAGCCTGGCGAGGCGGAGCGTGCATCTTCATGCGGGCCGTCTTGAAGGCGTACGGAATAACGGATCGCACCGTCTGGGTGGCCGACTCCTTCGAGGGGTTCCCGCAGCCCGACGTGGAGCATTATCCCGCGGATGAAGGACTCGACCTGACGCCGTTTCGTCCGATCATGGGTGTATCCGCCGATGAGGTGCGCCGGAATTTCGAGCGGTACGGGCTGCTGGACGCACAGGTTCGTTTGCTGGAAGGATGGTTCGCGAATACACTGTCAACGGCTCCAATTGAGCGACTCGCGATCCTCCGCCTGGACGGCGATCTCTACGAATCCACGTATCAAGCACTCGAGGCCCTTTATTCGAAGCTCTCGCGCGGCGGGATCTGCATCGTTGATGATTATCACCTCGAAGCGTGTTCGGCGGCGGTGGAGGACTATCGCCGCAGGCGCGGCGTAGACGAGGAGATCGTGTCTATAGATGGGCACGGCGTGTTCTGGCGACGCGCGGACGAAGGACCGGCCTTTTGAAGGCCGAAACCTGTCCGGCGCTTCGTAGGCACACATCGCGATCCGAATCTGCGCCGTGTGCCGGGCGCCCGCTGGCTGCCGAAGGAAGAGTCGCTCAACTTTGAGGAGTTTGTCAGTAATGGGGGGAGCATGCTGCTCTACCACGACGGCTTCGGCAACTATCCGTGTGATTTCGGACCGGCGCTGATCGCCTGTTCTTGCTTCATAAGCCATCCTCCCATCACTCAGATCGAGGTCACGCCGACCGGAAAGATGGCGGAGCTGACCGAGGGCGTCGGCCCCTTCGTCGTCTCCGACGAGGAGTACAAGGTACAGATGGAGGAGAGCGAGACGAACGTCTTTCTGGAGAGCCACTCCAGGGAGACGAACGCACTTCCTCTTCCGCCTGGGGTTCGCAACCGATCTCGTCGCGTTTCTTTGCGACGCCGTGCTGTCTGCGCTGATTTACGTCATGCTGCGGCCGGTAGGGCTGGATCGGGGTCGAAATGGGATTGTCCAGAGCCTATTCCGACTCGCCGTTGGTGGTCCACCCCCGCCTGTAGATATACGGCCCCTCCACAATAGGATCCATGCCGATCTTGCCGACATCGTGCTGCTGCTTCGCCGACGTCTCCAGGTCTTGAACTAGGTTGTCGTTCAGTCCGCGCCGTTGGACAATCTTGACAGAAAGGTCGGCCACGCGCCTTGAATGGTGCCCGAGCATCTGACTGTGCATGTTCGAAAGCCGGCAAACGAGATCGACGGTGCCGTGGAAGTTTGACGTTAGCTGCTGATTTAGATCGGTCACCTGCCGCGTTCGCTCAAACACCTTCTTGCGCAGCTTCCCGTCGGAATGGCCCGTTAGGATCACGCGGATGACTTCCGGTCTAATATCAGCCGCCTTCGCGCAGAGTTCAGTGCCCAGCGACTGCAGCGGACGCGCACGAGCATCTTACCTTGAGTGACGACGACATCTAAATTGCTGAAACCGAACGAAGAACTACCAGCGGCGCCGCTGAGCGCCGAGCGGTTACATATACTTCCGGCCCACGCTCTTACCATGTAGGGTGGCAGCTCGTATGCCACATTCAAACCAGATCAACCACTCCGGACGCTATGGCATGGACCTCCAGTGCAGCACCCGCAGATGGCGCAGGCTAGACCAGCCGTTCCCTTTAAAGCGAATGGGGCACGTCAGATATGTTCAAAGCGCTCCGGGTTGGGTTCGAAGAACACCGATACGGACGGAGTAACATCCGGGATTCCCGCACCCTATCTTGGGAAGGCTTCGTCGTTTGGTGAAGCAGCGTTTTCAGTCTAGGAGGGCATCAATGAAAGGTCTATGGATGTTTGCCCTTCTGACGTTCAGCGGATGGTTGGCCCCGCTCGTGCAGGCCCAACCGCAGGATGTCGCGTTCGAGCAGGTGCGGATACCCGGTGGATCGACGTCTAATTTCGTAACCGGCATAGCGCAGGACCGGCAGGGGTTTCTCTGGCTGGCTACCCGCGCATGGCTCATCAAATTCGATGGCTACGATACCACGACCTACCGTCACGATCCTGAGGATCCAACTTCCCTCGCTGCTTCCAAGTGGGTCGAGTCGGTCTACGTGGATCGGGAAGGGACGCTCTGGGTGGGCACCCACGGCGGCGGGCTGGACCGCTTCCATCCAGCGTCGGAGACCTTCACCCATTTCGCCCACGAACCGGCTAACCCGACCAGCCTGAGCGGCGATACCGTCACCGTGATGCTGGAGAGCCGGGACGGCACGTTCTGGGTGGGCACGCATCAGGGGCTCAACCGGATGGATCGCGAGGCCGGCACTTTCACCCGATTCCGCCACGATCCCGGCGACCCGTTGAGCCTGAGCAACGACCAGGTGCGGGCGCTCTACGAGGATCGCGAGGGCACCCTCTGGATCGGCACCGGAAGTCCCTGGGGCCGTGAGTCTCCGCCTGGAGCCGGCGGGCTGAATCGGTTTGACCCGGAGACGGAGACCTTCTCGCGGTACCTCCATGACCCGGCCAGCCCCAACAGCTTGAGCGGGAGCCACGTGACGGCCCTCTACGAGGACGCGCGTGGCACGTTCTGGGTCGGGACCTCGGGCGGCGACGGGCTGCACAGCATGGACCGGAATGCGGGGACCTTCACGCGCCACCTGTATGACCCCACCGATCCGCACCGACTCAGCATGCCCCATCTCGATGAATTTACGGGGCCGGCCTACGTTTCGGTCGTGCATGAAGACCGCTCCGGCGCGCTCTGGATCGGTGCGATAAACGGTGGCCTCAACCAGTACGATCCCGCCACCGGTCGGCTTATCCACTACGAAGACCCCCCCGGTCCTCTTGGCTCTACGCTGGTCAGTGGAGTCTTTGAATCGCGCGAGGGGGTGCGTTGGGTAGTGACCTGGGATGGCCTTTTCAAGATCGTCCCGCGGCAAAACGCGCTTCGGCACCAGATGCTGGAATCTCTCGAGGCCGGGGGCGTCAACCTGGTCACGGCTTTTCTCGAAGACAGCAGGGGTACCTTCTGGGTCGGCACGGAGGCCGGCGGACTGATCCGCTTCGACGGGGGCGACGGCGCGTGGTCGGCCAACGACCGGATAGAGCCGACGAGGCGATATCTGCACGCGCCCGGCGATCAACACAGCTTGAGTGATGACAACGTGCTTTCCCTCTACGAGGGCCGGGACGGGGAGATCTGGGTAGGGACCACGAGCGGGCTGGATCGGCTGGACCCTTGGACGGGCCATATTACGCGGTACCGGCACGATCCTGAGGATCCAGGTAGCCTGGGAGCCGGACCGGTCTCATCCCTCTGCGAAGACCGCCGGGGCGCGCTCTGGGTGGGGGTCTATGGCGGGGGACTGAGCCGTTTCGATCCGAGGACGGGCCGCTTCACACGGTACCTCCACGACCCGGACCGCCCCAATAGCCTCAGCGACGATGACGTCATAGCCGTCCACGAAGACCGTGAGGGGATGCTCTGGATCGGCACGCTCCGGGGAGGCATCAACCGCTTCGATCCCCGCCGGGGACGTTTCACGCGGTACCCGTACCCCGTGGCCGACTCGACCGGCTTGAGCGATGGTTTCGTCACCAGCATCTACGAAGCCGGCGGGGGCACGCTCTGGATCGGGACCCATAACGGCGGCCTCAATCGATTCGACCCGAGCACCGGCCGCTTCACGCATTTCACCACGGCCAACAGCACCCTCCCCGATGATCGGGTCAGCGGCATCCTCGGGGATGCGGAGGGCCACCTGTGGATGAGCACTGGCATGGGCACCGACAGCAAACTGACCCGGTTCGCGCCCGAGCAGGGCACGTTCTACACCTACGATCTGGAACTCGACTTTCCAAGTGGGACGACGATTCCCGGCACGTATGCGCGCCGCGCCGACGCGTTCTTCTTCGGCGGAGACAACGGGTTCGTCGCCTTCTCTCCGGAGGAGCTGGTCAGGAGCACGCCGCCGAACGCCCACCCGCCGCAGGTGGTGCTCACCGGCCTCACGTTCCCCCATCAAGCCGTCAGGCCGGGTCGGGAGGGTTCACTGATGCGCCCGCTCCGGGAGCGCGTCAGGCTCCCGCACGACCAGAATACGTTCTCGCTGGGCTTCGTGGGGCTGCACTTCGAAGACCCGGCGGAGAACCGCTATGCCTACATGCTGGAGGGTTACGACGATACGTGGCGTGCAGCCGGTACAGAGCGGCAGGCCGACTACTACAAGGTGCCGCCCGGCCAGTACACCTTCCGGGTGAAGGCAGCGAACAGCGACGGGGTGTGGAACGAGGGGGGCGCAGCCGTGAAGCTGACGGTGTTGCCGCCGTGGTGGCGCACCGGCTGGGCCTACCTGGGGTATGTGTTGCTCTTCATCGGCGGCGTCGTAGCGGTAGATCGCTTGCAGCGGCGGCGCCTCCGGGAGGCCGAGCAGAGACGCGCCACCGTGCGGGAGGCTCAGCTGCGCGCCGAACTGGCCGAAGGGCAGTCCCACTACCTCGAGGCCCTGGACCAGGCCAAGAGCCGCTTCTTTGCCAACATCTCCCACGAGTTCCGCACTCCGCTGACGCTCCTGTTGGGACCTCTACGGGACCACATCGAGGGACGGATCGATCCGCTTGGTCTCGCCGCCCAGGCGCCTATGATGCGCCGCAATGCCGAGCGCCTCCTCGGGCTCATCAACCAGCTCCTGGATCTTTCGCGGCTGGAGGCAGGCGGGATGCTGCTCTACGCGCGGCGCCGGGACCTGGCGGCGTTCCTGCGAACGCACGTGCTCGCCTTCACCTCCCGCGCCGAGCGGGACGGCGTCGCTCTCACGTTCACCGCCGAGCCGGAGGTGATCGACATGGTCTTCGATGCAGACAAGATGGAAAAGGTCATCTCGAACCTCCTGTCCAACGCATTCAAGTTCACGCCCACGGGCGGGCGGATCCGTGTCGTCGTCAGGCAGCTCGACGACGACGCCGAGATCACGGTCCGCGACACGGGAGAGGGCGTGGCGGCAGAGGACGTGCCTCGCGTCTTCGATCGCTTCTACCAGGTCGAATACTCGTCCACCCGCCAGCACCAGGGCACCGGTATCGGTCTCTCGCTCACCAAGGAACTCGTGGAGTTGCACGGCGGCACGATCACACTCGAAAGCGAACGCGGCTTCGGTTCGACCTTCACGGTGCGCCTTCCGCTGCTGCGAACGGCCGCCGACGATGGCGGAGCGGATGACACGGCGGATCCAGCGGAAGTATCCTTCAGGGAGCAGCCGAACGGCGAGCACGACGACCCGGTACCGGTCGTCGAAGAGACGCGGGAGGCCGATGGGCGCCCGCAGGGAGAAGTGGAAGCTCCACCGAGCGCACCGCTGATCCTGATCGTCGAGGACAACGCCGACCTGCGCAGCTACCTGCGGTTACACCTCGCGAGCGAATACCGCCTCCTGGAGGCGGAGGATGGCGCAGAGGGCCTCCGGAAGGCGCAGGAGTACCAGCCCGATCTCGTCATCTCCGACGTGATGATGCCGGGGATGGACGGATTCACGCTCTGCAAGGCCATCAAGGACGACGCGGTGCTCAGTCACATCCCCGTCGTTCTGCTTACCGCACGGGCCGACAAAGAGAGCCGGATCTTGGGGCTGGGCGCCGGAGCGGACGACTACCTGCCCAAGCCGTTCAACCTGGAGGAGCTGACGGCGCGCGTAGAGAACCTCGTCGAAATCCGGCGGCGCCTGCGCGAGCGCTTCAGCGACAGCGTGCGCCTGGGTCCGGAGGAGATCCTTGTCTCCTCCGCGGATGCCGCCTTTGTCGAAAGGATGCGCGATGTGGTAGAGACGCACATGGGCGCGAGCGACTTCGGCGTCAGCCGCATGGCCGAGGAACTGGGGCTGAGCGAGCGCCAGCTGTACCGGCGCGTGAAGGAGACGGCGGACCTTACGCCCGCCGGCTACATCCGAATGATGCGCCTCGAGCGGGCTGCACACCTCCTGAGGCAAGATGCGGGGCGCGTCTCGGAAATAGCCTACGCCGTAGGCTTCAAAAGCGCGAAGTACTTCTCCCGCCTCTTCCGGCAGACGTTCGGTCACGTCCCCTCCGACGAGGCCGGCGCAGACCTGCCATAAGCGGGGTACAAACCTGCCACGGGCTAGACGGCACTAGAATGGCAGGTTCGCGGCCTTCTCCACCTCTAGGTTGCCAGCAGTTCATCCGCCCGTCCAGACGATCTGGGGGGGCCTTTCCATTACTCTGCTGGGGCATACTGCCATGACGAATTTACTCAGCGCCGACCTTACCTTCATGCCAGGGTCGCGCACACGCTTCTCTCTCCGTCTCATCGGTCTCGCCGCGTGCGCGATCCTACTTATAGGCTGCAGCGACAGCCTCGGCGCTCCAGACGGAGCTGACGACGCTCCCGGCATGGACGACCCCATCGCCTACGCCGAGAGCGCCGGGATCCCGGAAATTGCCGCGGAGGCCACCATACTTGACGCGAACGGCAACGTCCTCCGCGAGGGCACAAACGAATGGACATGTATGGCGGTGCCGCAGGCCCCGATGTGCGTGGACCAACAGTGGATGGCACTTGTTGGTGCTTTAATGAGCGGGAACGATGAGTTCGAAGCGACCTCGGTCGGGCTCGCCTACATGCTCCGGGGCGACGCTGGGGCGAGCAACACCGACCCCTTCGCCACCGAGTTCACGCAGGAGAACGAGTGGGTGGTAACGGGGCCCCACCTCATGCTAATTTCCCCTGACCCCGCCACTCTGGTGGGAATCCCGACGGAGCCGTCAGGGGGCGGCCCCTACGTGATGTGGGGCGGCACTCCGTTCGCCCATGTGATGATCCCTGTCGAGGGGAACGCCGTCAGCATGCCGGTGAATGGGCAGTGATCGAGTAGCAAAGCAGCTGTTCAAGGCGGGATGCGCGCCGCTCTGCCCAGGAGTGAGGCATACCTGCGGTCGATTCGCGATACCGGGCATGGCTCGTATCAGCTGTATGAGATGCAGTAAACATGGACTTTGCGCCGGTGAATCTAGCTGTTGACCTGGCTGTGCCAGATCGCCCAGTTCACCACTACCCCGTAACCATCAAGCAGAGAAAACCGATGAAACTGAGAAAGGAAGACATCCCGGTCATCATGCAGGCCCCCGGCATGATCATGCGCGCCCAGCCGGACTTCGGAGAGATGACGGTGGTGTACCATGAATTGCCGGAGGGTACGGATTTCACCCCCTTCCTGAAAGGCCTCGGTAACGACAGCTGCCACTGTCCTCATTGGGGCTACATTCTGCAGGGCGCCTTCCGCTTCATTTATGATGACGGGAGCGAAGAGGTCTTCGAGACCGGCGACGTGTTCTATGCGCCCGCCGGCCATACGGCTATCGTAGACAAAGACCTGAAATTTATTGACTTCAGTCCTACGAAGGAGACGGACGAGGTGCTCGCGAACGTCTTCAAGAAGATGGACGAAATGAGCGCATAGGGCTCGCGCGCACCATGAACATGCCTGACGCCGCCGGTCGGCAGGCCGTTGTGCGTCCTCGCGCCTCGCTGTAACACTGAGAGCTAGTGGGTCGTCATTGAGGTGCCCTCGGTATCTCAGTAACTCACTTCCAAGTTAGCTCCATGTCCCGCTGCGCCGTATTCTCGCTGCTGTGCCTTGCTGCACTGACATCGGCATCTTATGCTCAGCCATCCCACGTAAATGCAGCTCTATCTCATGAGCTCACATTTTCTAGCGCAAGCGTAGAGCTTGCAGCAACGCTGCATATTCCCGCCGGCAAATCTCCCTTTCCCGGCGTGGTGCTGATTCATGGCTCCGGATCCAGTGACAGATCTAACCCTTGGACGTCGGCTTACGCGTCTGCACTTGTCGAGAGAGGCGTTGCCGTAGTCCATCCGGACAAGCGCGGATCGGGCGAATCCGGAGGTGATTGGAGAGAGGCCGGCTTCGATGAGCTGGCCCAGGATGCCGTCGCTGCTCTCGACATTCTTTATACAAACGAGTTGATTGACAGCACGCGTGTTGGCTTCGTCGGATTTAGCCAGGGTGGCCACATTGCACCTGTGGCGACGATTCGTTCTTCCGCCGCTTTCGTCATCAACGTGTCTGGTTCCGTCGTGCCGATCCTCGAACAGATCGGTGACGAGCTTCGCTTGATGGGAGAACGCGAGGGCCTTTCTAAAGAGGCGTTGAACACTGTACATAGTCTGCACGAGCACGCCGCCAGCTATGCTCTGACGGGTCAGCACTGGAGAGCGTATTCTGATTTATTAGCTGGGGCAAAACGTGGCGCGCTGCGTGAAGCGGACATCGTAAAGGGCTTTCCTACGGAACCGGATTCCGATGCCTGGGAATTCTTGCGAACCGTTGGGGACTTCGATCCTATGCCGTACAGCCTCCTTCTATTTCGCAACAATGGCCACGCTCTTTTCCGTGAGGATGCAATGGACTTCATCGCGCGGTGGATATCCAATGGCGGGACCGATTAATGACGCGTTATATCATAGGCGATATCACATAGACGCGTTCTAACATATTGGTGCGCCTGACGATGGACAAGGCAGCATCCATTTTCGCAGATCCATTATCGCCGTGCACCGCTCAACACGGTTTCCTACATTTTGGAAATGGTGCCGACCGATCCCACCGCGGACGTAGTCGACCTAAGTGCAGCAACACGTTCACATTCCGAGGCACGTCGCTATGGTAGGAGATCAAGCCGGTGACATCGGCCGGCAAATTCCAGAGGAGTGCGTCGTTCGCGTCCCCGCTCATCACGACGGGTCCGTTCCAGTTCTCAAGGAATCCCGTGTACGTTGGGCTTTCTATCTTGCTCGGGGGATTCGCATTGGCGTTGAACACGCCATGGATACTTCTTTCCATACCGCTGGCGATGCTCGTCATGCAGCTTCATGTCGTGCCGAAGGAGGAGGCATGCCTGGAACAGCTGTTTCCAGACGCCTATCCGCGCTCTCGCCAATCGGTACGGTGTTGGATTTGATTCGTTTGACCGTCTGCAATGCCGGTGGCAACGGACCGCTCGCTGCGCCGCCCGCCGACCAGAGTGCTATGCCGCAGGCAATGCGCTCGGTTGCGGCATGTGCTCGAGCCGACCATGTTCTCTTCGGTAGGAAATGACGGAACCAAAATACATAGTCCTCCTGGGTCTCTCGCTGTTCCTTTTCGGAGGTTGCGACGCGCCGCCCTCGAGCGATCCCTTGACCCGGGGATATGCGGAGGACGTTTGCCCGAGTTGCATGGTGTGGAACGTGCGCCACGCACCGTTCCAGATCTTCGGAAACACCTACTATGTCGGCACGGAGGGGCTCGCCACCGTCCTGATCACATCCGCGACCGGACACGTGCTGATCGACGGCGGTCTGCCTGACTCGGCGCCGTTGATCGAGGAGAACGTGAGTGCCCTGGGCTTCGACATCGCTGACGTGGAGCTCATCCTGAACTCGCATGCCCACTTCGATCATTCGGGAGGGATCGCGGCCCTGCAGCGTAGTTCCGGTGCGACGGTGATGGCGAGCGGACCGAGCGCGGCAGAGATCCGACATGGCAACGCCGGAGCCGACGATCCCCAGTATGGACTGCTCTTCGATTATCCACCCGTGATGAGCGTGGAGGAGTTCGCGTTCGGAGAGGCGATCGTGCTGGGCGACCTTTCAATCACGCCGCACTCGACGCCGGCTCACACGTTGGGCGGCACAACGTGGTCGTGGAGAGCCTGCGAGGCGGGAGAATGCCTGAACCATGTCTATGCGGATAGTCAGACTCCCGTCTCGGCCGATGGTTATCGCTTCAGTGACCGTTTGGACCTGGCGCGTTTCGAGCGCGGCTATGCAACGCTCGAAGATCTTCCGTGTGATATCCTGATCACGCCGCATCCTTCGGCATCCAGTTTCTGGGAACGGCGTGCGGGTCCGGAGGGACTCGTCGATCCCGGCGCATGCGGGCGCTACGCCGCATCGGCCCGTGAACAGCTCGCACGGAGGCTGGCTACCGAGCGGGGGCAGGAATAGATGCCCTATCGACGGGCACGGTAGAGGTCGAAAAGCGGTTTGTAGACGAAGTGCGGCCTCGTCGATCGAATAGGTGTCGTTTTCGATCCAGTACATGCCGTCGTCGTCGAGCGGAGTCGCGTCTTCTGGCTCATCCTCAAACATCCCAATAATCGCGGCCGCGATCCCTTAGAATCTCTGCTGCCAATGTTTCTAATTGTCGGCAGCTTTCGTCGTCTGATACGCCTTGCTCTTCCAGCTCCATCGATTCTGATACGCGGCCGACGAGTTCCATGGCAATGCGCTCGGCCTGACACTCCAACGTATGCAGCAGGGAACGCCTCGGGACGATTGCATAAACCAGGTCGCAGTCAAGACCGTCGGCGATGCGACGCAGCGTATCCAGCTGTACCGTTCCTCTGCGTTCTGTGTGCTCGGCGTTGTTCACGCTAGTCTTAGACATTCCGGTACGAGCCGCCAGCTGACGAACGGACATACCGAGGGCATCGCGAATAGTCCTAAGCCAACCGTCGTCAGGTACAGGCCTGTTCCGAAGGGGGGCATATTCATTTAGCGCCGCGTCAAGTTGACGGATGCGCAGGTCATCCATCTTGCTCATCACCGTCTCGTCCTATTATAATAGTACGTTCGGATTTAATATGACCTACTATTATAGGACAATATGGTTTCTTGTGTCCTATTAAGATAGGACGGTAAAGCTGGTTTATGTCCTATATAAGTAGGACATATTGTTGTGCTACGCATACCCAGCGCCTGAATGCAGCCCTGCGGCGGATGCCGCTAGAGCGACTTGCCGAAGTCCGAACCAGGCATCTACATTGCCGGTGCTTGAATGACGTAGATACGGCGCCGCCAAGCGCCGTCCGATATACCCCCTGGCACGTTATCATCGATGTAGGGCTCATGAGAGTACACCGCGCGTCTAGACTGCGGCAGAAGACGTCCGTCGTTCTCACGTTTGTCGCTGTTTTTCGGAATGCTTTTGCCGCACGGCTCCTTAATCCGATTCACCCCCATGATCAGTGTCGATGCGCTTTCTTACACGTACGGTGAAGGCCATCGGCCCGCCGTGGATGGAATCGATTTCGACGTCGAAGACGGAGAGATATTCGGTTTCCTGGGGCCGAGCGGCGCCGGGAAAAGCACGACGCAGAACATCTTAATCGGCCTGCTGCGCGACTACCGCGGCAGCGTGCGCGTTCTCGGCCAGGACCTCGATGTGTGGGGGCCGGAGCTCTACGAGCATGTCGGCATAGCGTTCGAATTTCCGAACCACTATCTCAAGCTCACTGCTCTGGAGAATCTTCGCTACTTCGCCTCGCTGTATGCGGGGCAGACGGAGGACCCGCATGAGTTGCTGCAGGATCTGCGACTGGCCGAAGATGCGGAGAAACCAGTCGCCCAGTACTCAAAGGGGATGCGCGTGCGGCTCAGCCTGGCCCGGGCACTGGTGCACAGGCCGAAGTTGCTATTCCTTGATGAGCCAACGGCGGGTCTTGACCCGGGTACGAGCCGCGTCGTTCGCGAGCTGATTCGACGCAAACGCAAGGAAGGAGCGACGATTTTTCTCACGACGCACGACATGGTGGCCGCGGACGACCTCTGCGATCGCGTGGCGTTTCTCGTGGAGGGCCGGATCGCGCTGATCGAGGCGCCTCGCAACTTGAAGCTGCAATATGGTGAGCGGACCGTGCGAGTGGAGACGCGGGGCGAGGGCCGGTTGGTCGAGCATGAATTCGCTCTAGACGGACTGTCCGAAGAGCGTCCCTTCCTCGATCTCCTGAAGTCGGGCACCATCGAGGCGATCCACACACAGGAGGCGACACTGGAAGAGATTTTCATCCAGGTGACGGGGAGCGCGCTGACGTGAGACGATTGGCCGCCACGCTGCGCAGAGACGTGATCCTGCAGAATCGATACCGATTCTACGCGGTCAGTCTGTTGATGGTGCTTGTCTGGGGCGGATTGCTGAAATTCGTTCTTAGGACGGGCTGGGTCGACGACGACGTGGTGGTGCCGGCTTTCGTACTCGTCAATCTGATCGTGACGACCTTTTACTTTATGGGTGCGCTGGTCCTTCTCGAACGGTCGGAAGGGATGCTCGCGGCGCTCGTCGTGACGCCGCTTCGGGACCTGGAGTATTTAACTTCGAAGATCGTGACGCTGAGCATGTTGGGGCTCGTCGAAAGCCTGCTGATCGTGATTCTTCTATTCGGCCTCCCCTCCCATCTCCTCGTTCTAATTACCGGCACACTGTTTCTGGGTGCGCTCTACGTACTCGCCGGATTCATCTCGGTCGTCGGCCACGATTCGATCAACGAGTGGATCATGCCGTCGGCGGTCACCGTGGCCGTCTTGATACTGCCACTGGTGGCCCATTTTGGGATGGTGGGCGAGGGAGTAACCTGGCTTCATCCGCTCGAACCGGCGATGGTACTTCTGCGGGCGGCGTATTCCGGAAGCAGTGTGCCGGATGTCGCATACGGCATTGGGGGATCGATCGTATGGACGGGCCTTGGCCTTGTTTGGGCGCGGCGACGGTTTAAGTGGTTCGCGGTACGATCGGCACAAGAGAGGTAGGCTATGCGGGCAATCGACATCATCAGGAGGGTAGGTCCGGTGGATCTGCGCAACGTCCGGCGTGACGATTTTCTTGCCTGGGTGATCGGCCTACCTTTTCTGATTGCGCTGCTGTTCCGTTTCGGCGTCCCTCCACTATCGGGGTGGCTGGCCGGCAGCTTCGATTTCGATCTCACGCCGTACTATCCGCTCATCATGAGCAGTTTCGTCGTGATGGCGCCATCCATGGTTGGGATGGTGACGGGATTCCTGCTGCTCGACGAGCGCGACGATCGGATCCTGACGGCCTTGCTCGTGACGCCGATGCCGTTCGGAGCGTATCTGTCATACAAGATCACGGCGCCGCTGGTCGTGGGATTTGTCGTGACGCTGGCCGGATACCCGATCGCCGGCCTGGCACCGATTCCGTTCGGTGACCTTCTTGTCGTGGCTCTGATGGGATCGCTGACGGGGCCGGTCAGTGCGCTGTTTCTGGCCGTCACGGCGGATAACAAAGTATCGGGCTTCGCGCTCACGAAGGTGCTAAACACGATTAACGTGCTTCCGATCGCCGCCTATTTCGTGGCCATGCCCTGGCAGCTATTCGCCGGGGTCGTGCCGGCCTACTGGCCGATCAAGCTGGTATGGCTGTCCGCGTCGGGTCAGCCGATCGCAGGAATCGCGGCAGCCGGATTCGTCGTAAACGTGGTGGCGATCATAGCATTTCTTCGGCTGTTTAACAGCTTGATCCGCCGATGAACGACGGTAGGTACCGCTCAGACGCCGCCGTGAACGGCAGCTACTTTCTTCCCCTTCCTGCTGCCGAGAAAAGAGTGACGCGTCAGTCAATTTCCCAACTCACAGCGACCCAAAAAACGCCGAAATAACTTGCTCCGATTCGGTGTCCCGCCCTTCACGATCGTCGTATTCAGAGGTGTAACCGAGTCCGATCGGTGGCCGATCGGTAACCTTCTGATATTCTTCGAACGCGATGCGAAAGAGATCAGGTCGGATTTCGCTGACGGGTGTGCCCGACGGCGTGTACATGGTCTCGCCGTTTCTCTCGGTAGGGAGCCACAACTCCGTGACCATCCAATCGCTTCCTTGTCGATCGGCGTTCGTCTGGGCATAGCTGAAGATCTCCAGCACGAGGTCTGCGAAGGTATCGAGCTCGGCCCCAACCGAGTTGACGCCGGTACCGAACACGTCGTACCCCGGTGATCCCAGGTACGGACTGTAGAGACCGGCCTGATAGATCAAGCGGCCGTTGAAGACGTTCCGAAGCGCGGGCAGGATGTCGGCGTGGTATTCGTTCGACAGCTCGGCGGCCTCTCGATGGGCCGCCTCATCTTCCCAGTCGGTGTTGTAGTACTCGCGGAAGATCTGAAAGTCGACCTCGCTCGACGGAGCGAACGATTCCACCTTGTATTGCTCGCCAATCTCGGCCCACTTAAGATCCACCGCTCTGGCGTTTGCAAGAAACTGATCCAACGGCACGTCGAAGGCCGAGTTTGCGCCGCCACCGAAGGCGATCGCGAGGTGCACGGCGAAACCGGACTGTTTTGCCAGTTTGATCACGCGAAGGATCTGCTCTTCTATCTACGTCTGCTGCTCAGCAGTCTCGCCGAACCGTCCCACGTGGGTGTAACGAAAGTCGCCGTCGTAGTAGGAATAGTCCGCATACACATAGATCGTATTTGCGCTCAATGCCCTCGCTCCGTCCACATCCCGCGTCAACATCGTTTCCAGGTCCTGCGTGCCGGGGATCAGGATGGCTTTTGTGACGGTCGGAATGGACCTTTCGTACACGAAGTCGTCATCTAGATCGGCCTGGTCCGCGACGGGGTTTTCGGAACAGCCGCTGGCGAAGAGTCCAACCACGAGCAGGACGGCCATCCAGATCGGTCGCGCGGGCGTACCCACAATCTCGGATATGACGTGAGCGTCCCCGGTGTATTCCTGGGTGTGACGTGTATGCTGTTTCATTCGGCTTTCCATGTTTGCTCTTCATGGTTCCGACGTGACCGCATTTCTGTGATCGAATATACCGGGCGATATAACCGGGCTACGTATTGTGCCGGATGCTAGGGCTCTACCGGAGAGACTACATATCAATCTGCACGGATGATACAGCGACCCCTGTGCTATTATCAATCGACGGTCAGGCGATACATCTTTAGCCTTCAATACATCTTTGATGGGATGCCGTAGGCATCGAAGGAGGGAGCAAAATCGGTGGAGTCCGACCTGGCAGGGGCGATCAGTCCGTGGGATCCGCCAGTGAAAGGCACCGCACTTTTGTAGATTTAGACGGCGGATGACAGATACCGGCCGGCGGTCGCACGTCGCTCGTTCCATCTGGAGATAATCGAGAAGGGGCATTCTCCCTGTCTGCACGCACCCACTGACGATTAAACAGCCAATGACTACCACACCAAAGCCACGGTCGGACTGCAGGTTGACGACGTGATCGGTCCGCCTCGCCGGCAACAAGACCCCCGACATCTACGCCATGGAGGTACGCGAATGGATCCGAAGCTTTCAACCATCCGACAGATTTCGATTACGGTGAGTGACGTTGAGCGTGCCCTGGAATTCTATCGTGACGTTCTGGGCATCACCTTCCTGTTCAGTCCTGGACCGAATCTGGCGTTCCTGGATGCGGACGGCGTTCGCTTGATGCTGAGTACACCCCAGGGAGCCGGAGAGGTAGGTAAGAACTCGATCCTCTACTTCGCCGTCGAGAACATCACGTCCGTCCACGCTGCGCTCGTCAATCAGGGCGCGGAGAGCGAACGAGCACCGGCACTGGCCGCCAGGATGCCCGACCATGAACTTTGGACCGGTTTCCTCCGCGACCCCGATGGCAATCTGGTTGGGCTCATGGAAGAAAAAAGATGACTGGAGACGAAGAGCACATGCAAGATAGAGATGCGACAGGTCCACCTCTTGACTGGCTAACCGTTGCAGCGATCGCCGCGGTCGCAATTAGCTTGACGGTGGCCTTTCATGAGGGGGTACACGCAACAGCATGTGCTGGTGTCGGGGGTGAATTGCGGGAGTTCTCGGCGCTGCACGTCGTCTGCAACCACGTTTCTGATTGGCAGCGGAATGTAGAAGCCGGTAGTGCTTCCATAGCGAATCTGTTGCTCGGTACGATTTTTTGGTTTGTCTTGAGCCGCGGTAGATCGGGCTCATCGGAGCTCAAATTTTTCTTCTGGCTCTTCATGCTGATGAATTGGCTTTATGGTGCCGGATATTGGATGTTCTCCGGTGCTGCCAATATCGGTGACTGGTCTGTCGTAATACGTGGACTCGAGCCGCATTGGCTCTGGCGATCTGCGATGTTCCTTGTCGGCTCACTTCTCTTTCTGTATTTCGTCTGGCAGGCGTTGCGAGAGCTGGGAAAGTTTATCGGTGGAGAAGCTGAAGACCAACTACCTCGCGCCAGAAAGCTTGGCAGTATTTCCTATGTGACGTCGCTCGGTGTCGTTGTTTTGGCCGGGTTTTTTCACCCTTCCGGATTCCTGAGTCTCCCCGTGGTAGCGGGACTTTTCGCTGTAGCCGGCGCGCTGTCACCACTGCTATGGATGTCGGAGTGGTTTCAGGCCAGGATGTTCGAGAAAGAGAGGAATCCACCCCTGGAGATCCGCCGGCGATGGGGGGTCATATCCATATCGGTACTGGTAACACTGGCGTATGCGGTTCTTCTTGGGCAGACACTCTTCTTTTAGGAGCCCGTCGCATATACGTACATTCTGGACTGAAATGTGGCGTTGATCGAATCCAACTAACTAGACCCCATGCAGACGGTCTTCTTCTACATTGCCGCCGCTTTTTTTGAGATTGCGGGGTGTTTTGCATTCTGGGCGTGGATTCGTCTCGATCGAGCAGCCTGGCTCGGTGGGGTGGGAGCCGGCAGCCTCGTCCTGTTCGCCCTTGCGCTGACGCAGGTGGATTCAGCGTACGCGGGTCGGGCGTACGCGGCGTACGGTGGCGTGTATATCATCGCGTCAATTATCTGGCTTCTTATGGTCGAGGGCATACCACCGGATCGATGGGATCTAATCGGCGGACTCCTCTGCTTGATGGGAGCCGCCATCATCCTGTGGGGACCGCGGTGAGCAATTACGCCGCTTTAGTGGTTTGCCGGAAGCCGAGCCCGGCGTCATGCAGCCACGATGCCCCCGAATACGAGCGATTGGAACGATGAAAACCCAGTACTACACGGCAACGAGCGTCGACGGGTATATCGCCGACGCGGATAATTCGCTCGATTGGCTCTTTCAGTTTGGAGCGGTACCGAGCATGAAAGACGACTACCCGCGCTTCATAGAACAGGTCGGCGCCGCGGCCATGGGCTCGACGACCTACGAGTGGGTGGTCGAACACGAGAACATGATCCAGCATCCGGAGAGATGGCCGTATGAGATTCCGACCTGGGTATTCAGCAGCCGGAAGCTGCCGGTCGTGGATGGTGCCGACATTCGGTTCGTACAGGGGGATGTCGCACCCGTGCACGCCGACATGGTGGAGGCAGCGGGCGGCAAGAACGTCTGGCTCGTCGGTGGGGGTGACCTGGTGGGGCAGTTTCACGCCCACGGCCTGCTCGACGAGATCATCCTCAGCGTTGCCCCCGTCACGCTCGGATCGGGCGCGCCGCTCCTGCCACATCGGATCACGGCGCCGCCGCTGAGGCTGGTTGACGTTAAGCAGCATGGCGACGTCTTTGCGGTGTTGACGTATGAGGTGCGGCGGTGACATTCGCGATACCGGAACGGCTCGTCTCTGCCTGCTCGAATGAAGCGCGCCAGCAGCAGTGGCTGGAGAGACTGCCGGAGACGATTCGTGATGTGCAGGAACGATGGTCCATCTCGATAGGCTCACCGTTTGACGGACCTGACGTGAGCTGCGCGTGGGTTGCTCCTGTTGTTCGTAGAGATCGCAGCCCGGCCGTTCTGAAAATCGGGATGCCACACTTTGAAGGTCGCGACGAAATCGACGGGCTTCGATTCTGGAACGGCGACCCGACCGTGCGCCTGCTGGAGTCGGATCCGAATCACAACGCGATGCTTCTCGAGCGATGCATACCAGGTACGTCGCTTCGGAAGCTGCCGGAGGATGAGCAAGACGAAGTGATCGCGAGGCTTCTGAGACGTCTCTGGCGCAAGCCGCCTATGGGCCCCCCATTTCGTACGCTCGAAGAGATGATGATCGTCTGGTCGGACGAGGCCGAAAGAAAGGCGGATTTCGAAGACGGAGGTCTCCTGGATGAGGCGCTACGCCTACTGAAAGAGCTTGCGGCGCCATCGGAACGGGACGTGCTGCTCGCGACCGATGTGCACGCGGGGAACGTGCTGCGAGCCGAGCGAGAGCCGTGGCTCGTCATCGATCCGAAGCCGTTCGTCGGCGATCCAGCTTATGATACGACGCAGCACCTGCTCAATTGTACAGCGCGGCTAACGAGCGATCCCTTCGGAACGATTGCCCGCTTCAGTGAGCATGCCGGAGTCGATCGTGAACGTTTGAGACGGTGGACGTTTGCTCGGATCGTTCTCGCCTCTATGTCCAGTGCTTCCGCCTCCTTTTCAATGGAGTTTATCCGCCGACTGGCACCTTAAGTGTCACGGCCAAAAGGGTAGTCAAAGCCATACCACGGCGTCGGGCGAGCCGTCCGGCGATACCGACTTGGCCGTCGGGATTCACCAAGCATCGTTTCGATCACCAGGCCATCCAGCGATTATTGATTCATGAGGAGCAATATCCATGTCAACCGAGGAAAATAAGGCCATTGTCCGCCGGTTCTTCGAAGCCTTTGAAGCGAACGACCGGGACACCCTCAAAGCGATCCCGGCTGCTGAAATCGTTGTCTATCTGCCCGGAAACGATGAGCCAGTGAACCGTGATGCGTTTCTGGACATCATCCAGGGTTGGGAGGCTGCTTTTAGCGATCTACATTTCGAGATCGAACACCTGATCGCAGAGCGCGATATGGTCGCGACGCACGTCATCCTGAGCGGCGTCCATAGCGATGGCGATTTTCTGGATATTCCACCGAGCGGCAGGCCGTTTGCGGTCACGGTGATGACGCTCGAACGCATCGCAGAGAGTCAGATTGTTGAGCGCCGGGTTGTTTTCAACCTTCTAGATCTGATGCACCAGCTTGGCGCAACGACTATACTGCAGTAGGATGGTTGTAGAGAAAAACCGCGACGCACGTTTCTCCCGGCCACGGATCGGAGTAACTCCCAAGCCATTACCCATGCTTAGAAAGAAGTACAAACTGATTAGAGAGAAAGTGAGGATCCGTGTCCTGCCGATCTTCAGTGGACGCGATGGTGTGATCAAGTATGAGCTGTCGGAGATCGAACGGGAGCGTCGTATCGGTTATCGCTGGTACGGCACCTGGCCGCGTGAACTGTTGGAGCAGGAGTATCCTCAGTGGAGAGCCAACAACAATCTGTTGATGCAATAATCGTTTCCGGAATATCACCCCAAAGACATGAGGATAAAGTCAAAAATGCCAGTTAGCAAAGTGCTCTTGCCATGCATCACATATTGTGAAAAACAAAAGACGGTGTGGTTGCTGCTTGTTTGTTGGGCTATAAAGTAATCATTAATAAAAATACGAATATGATGTCTATTAATACGTTAAGCCAGGTATTGATATTAACTTTATTTATTTTGCTGCCCGAGGGAACGGTACTGTTTGGTGATACTGCCGAGGCGCCCGGGCATGAACCAACTGGTGATACTCTGGCCTCTTCTCCCATTCAACCATATGATGAGAACCCGTGGTATTGGGAGTATGAGGGTGAGCCGATTCTGTTGCGAGGCGGCACCGATGACGATAATCTGTTTCAGTGGACAGGCGACAAGCTAACCGATCATCTCGATCTCCTCGTATCGGTGGGGGGCAATTATGTGCGCAATACGATGTCTGACCGAGATGAAGGCAACGTCTACGCCTTCGGGCAGAATGAAGACGGCATATACGAGCTCGACCAGTGGAATGATGAGTATTGGGACCGTATCGAGTTTTTACTTAGCGAGGCAGAGGAACGCGGAATCATCGTCCAGCTTTCCCTGTGGGATCAGTTCGATCTGGGATCGAGTGAGTGGGAAGAGCATCCGTGGAATCCTGAGAATAATATAAATATGGAAACAGGTGCCTGGGACGACCGCGAAGATTTCTACGCTACGGTCGATAATAACGATGAGGAAGGGTTGCAGTATCAACGGCAGTTTATAGACAAGCTCCTGTCGGTCAGCCTCAGTCATGGTAATGTGCTCTACAACATCAACAATGAGAGCAGCGAGAGTGAGCAGTGGGAGAACTATTGGGCACAGTTTGTCACCCAGGCTGGTCAGGAACACGATCGCCAGGTGTATGTGACCACCATGCAGTTTGATCCCACCAATTCTGTGAGGGCTGCAATGACATACCGTGATATCTACAGCTTTGTGGAAATATCCCAGAATAACCAGGATTCGAGAGGGGCGAGAGGACAGGGACACTGGGATAATATTATGAACTGGAGGCAGAAACTGGCCTCTGATCCGATGCCGATGAACAACGAAAAAGTGTACGGCGGTGCAGATGGGGTAAACTATTCTGCAGGCACGGAAACAGAAGCAATCAACCGTTTTTGGCGCAATATTTTTGCAGGTTGCGCCTCAAGCCGCTTTCACCGTCCTGCCCTGCCGCGAGTATGGGGTTCGGGGCTGAATGAGCGCGTTCAGACCAATCTCAAGGCCATGGATATGCTGCTGGAGGAATTTGATATCTTTTCCGCCTCGCCGCATAACGATCTTTTACGCCACAGGGTTGCAGCGGCCCGAAGCGCGGCTGAAGCCTATGTTACGGCTGATATTGGAAACAAGTATGCCGTGTATTTCCCGCGAGGCCGTTTCATGATCGACCTTGACCCGTGGAAGTATGTCGAACAGGTTAGAGTCCGCTGGCTGGACATTGAAGAGTTGTCCTGGTCGGAACCAGAGGTATTTGGGGTTCAATGGGATGGAGACAGGTCAAACTGGGGGCACCGTGGAATGATAACCTTAAAGACTCCGGGCAATGAATCTTATGTAGCTTTAGTGGAAGTAGTTAAAGAAAATACAAGGAATTGATTTGATAATAAAAAAGGTAATATATAATTATATTTATAATTCCCAATATATCCATATATATGTACTTATTCGGGACACTTTACAATGATGCAGGGGCGGCTTATATCAGAAGAGTAAATAGATGCCCGCATTATTGAGAAAGTCCGCAATGGCACCGCGACCTATGGCGACAATGGTATTATCAGCAGTCCGAGCGACGTGGGCGGTTGGCCGGAACTCAAGAGTCTGCCCGCGCCGACGGGCAGCGACGGTGACGGCATGCCTGACGAATGGGAGCTAACGTACGGGCTTGATCCGCAGGACGCCTCCGATGCCCCAGAGGATAAAGATGGCGACGGGTACACGAATATCGAGGAGTGGCTCAACAGGACAGCCCCAGCAGTATTTGTCGACTACACCAATCCCGAGAACAACGTGAACTATGAACACCGCCTGGACGTGTGACCCCTTTTGGGGACGTTTGCGCGAAGTCTAACAAGGGCTTCAAGCGGACGATTTTGCGTTTTTGCACCCATTAACGTTGGTCGCCTCGCCGCTTAAGCCCTGAGCCGTTAGCCGGACTGGACCAGGACATGGACCATCAAGCACAATCCGAAAACGAGGCCATTCAGAGTGCCGTGCGCACGATTAACGAGCACTGGCAAGCGAAGCAGTACGACCGAATCGGGGCCTTGCTGGCAGACGGAGCCACCATCGCCCCATCTGGATTCGGTTCTCGTGTGCGCGGCCGCAGTGCCTACGTGCAGTCCTACCGCGACTATGACGAAGCCGCAACGACGCTAGAATTCTCGGCGGGTGATCCGGAGGTTGACATCGTTGGTGACGTGGCCGTGGCGGTAAGCCCATTCAGTATCATGTACGAGATCGACGGGGCGACCCATCGTGAGCATGGGCACGACCTCCTGGTGTTTTCACGAAGTGCAGGCGAGTGGAAGGTTGTCTGGCGGACGATGCAATTCACATCCGAAGGGGAGAACGCCGGCTAATAACGGCCTCGGCGGACGGCGCTTCGCGCGGCCGCTGATGCCGAGGGCGTTGCGCCGCCCTTCAATTGCATGACAGGAGTCCGTTCGCAATTTGGAGGAGGCGCGGACTTATGTGATTTGTAACTTGCCCGTAGGACTTACAGTAAGATCTAGCAACCGCAAGTTCCGCTCTGCCCAGTTTTCGAGACGACGCCGATAGATGCGTATTTTCAGCTGTAATGATGTGCGCCTTCTCCGGTGCGCTTTCGCCGTGATTGTCGTGCTTACGCCTGCCGAACTTCGAGCGCAGACCGCACTGGATACAGTCGGATCTGATCGTTCGAGTTCCGGGACGTTGTTCGAAGAACTGGCCCAGATGGACAGCATTCTCTTCGACGCCTCGTTTGTCTCCTGTGACGCTCAGCTTGCCAATTCAATCTTTGCCGACGACGTCGAATTCTACCACGACCTGACGGGGTTTCAGTCGAGCGAGGAGACGCGGGAGAATACACGGAGGCTTGCCGAGTCCTGTCCTGGCGAGAAGGGTATCACGCGCACGCTGGTGGAGGGCAGCATGCACGTCTATCCCATCCGAGACTATGGGGCAGTCCAAACCGGGATACACCGTTTCGACGAACGCGGCATGTCGACGAGTACGATCGCCAAGTTCGTCCACCTCTGGCGGAAGCAGGACGGCACATGGAAGCTCGCCCGAGTGTTGAGCTTCGATCACCGTTCGGAAAAGGTGAATGCACATGTTGGAGGGGAGAAATAAGCTTTGACGCCCTGACCAAGCGGATTCATGAGACTGCTGTGGAGGCCCGCGTGGCAGGATGCGGCCGCCTAATTCGTCGGTTCGGGCTAGTACGATCGTGTTCGTCCTTAGCTCTCCGAGGCAACTCGTTTTGGCGTAGAAGATCCATTACGTCTAGCTCGTTGAGACGGGGCGGTGTAACCAGGCTATCTTGTATGGGTCCGGGAGGGTACAAATTCAGGGATTACTGGCGTATGGGGCTGCCACTTGAGATAATCATAGTGATTTTAGGCACGCCGCTGATTCTGATGTTCTGGCCTGCTTGATAAGAGACGTAATCGAATTATGGTTTGATCGTTTGTCGTATACTGCTCCCTTCAGAATCAGGACCACCAAAAAGGCGTTTGATGAACGAACACGTCTTGGAGATGGCACATGGAAGAGAACAGTCAGGTTCTGCGGTGGACGGCGAAGCGTCGGGCCGCGCTGGTAATGGAAAGTTTCCAAGGTGAGACGTCGGTGCAAGAAGCTGCGCGGTCGTCATCGCCGTGCTGATGGTGAGATATCAGGCCCTCCGGGCCGCGACCGCCGATCTTGTAGATAGTCTCCGATACGAATGACGAGACGCCGCGCACGCGCTGAGTCGAATTGCTAACGCTGCGCCCGTTCGTCGTAGAAATCGATCACTTCGCGATCGAGAAGTACAACCGGTCGAATTTCATCGCCGATCTCCATGCCGATTCGCGTGGCCGGGTCGTAGACAGGCCATTCCGAAGATCCGGTGCCGTTCGGGTTTCCCGTGGCCGCGAAGGTTGCCCAGTACGACGACATCCGATCGGCAATCTGTCGATCGACGGGCGTCCACGGTCGATCCACACCCTCCAGTGCATCGAACACGTACACCAGTTCGGCCGAATGATAGGCTCGATACCGATCTGGATCGCGGCCGGGCGGAATGCGGGAAAAGAGATAGAGAAACACGTCGTCCCGATCGTGCAGGCGCGCCAGCGTGTGCGCTCCCCAGGCCAGGCGGTCGCTGAACGCGTCGCTAAAGCTGCGCCCGGCCTGCTCATCCGAATCGGCCGGATAGAGCGAAAGATATTTTTCTACGTCGTCGCCGTAGTTTCGGACGGACATCTCCCTGTAGACATCCGCCGTCAGACCCGGGCCGAACATCGGCGTCCCTTCGTCGGACGTTGAGCCGGCAAGCACTGGGACGGCGGCCTGGCGGCCCTCACGGAAAACCATTCGGACAGGGTCCTCCAGAACGTACCCGTCGACGTTCGGACTGAATCCTATACCGCGGCCTCGCGCATGTATCGTGTCCGCCGGCAGCGCTCGCAAGGCGTATATGGACGACGCGCCCAGCGAGGCGGCAAATTCGAAACCTGTCTGCTCGGCGGCCTCGAGAGAAGGACTCTCATCGAACGCGAATGCCGACCCGCTCTGCAATACGGCCTTGTGGAACAGCCCATCCGCGAGGGGCGAGGCCATGAGCTGATTCACGCTCGCCGCGCCGGACGACTGGCCGAAGACGGTCACGTTCGAAGGGTCGCCCCCGAATGCCGAGATGTTGCGCCGGATCCACTGCAGCGCGGCGATCTGGTCGAGCAGACCATAGTTGCCCGATGCGCTGTGCAGCGTTTCCTCGGTCAGGTCCGGATGGGCCATGAGTCCGAACACGCCCAGCCGATAGTTGATGGTGACTAGCACGACGCCTTTTTCGGCGAGGGTGGTGCCGTCGAAGCTCGGCATCGACCCGGAGCCCTGCCGGAATGCGCCCCCATGAATCCACATCATGACCGGCCGCCGTTCGTCCGCTGAAGAGGCTGCCGTCCATAGGTTGAGGTACAGGCAATCCTCACTCATCGGCTCGAGATCTTCGAAGAACTCGACCTGATAGAAGCTGCCGGGAGGTGGAGGGTCCTGCATGCACGTGGGACCGAACGCATCGGCGGGTCGCACGCCGCTCCAGGCGTCCGCCGGATGCGGCGCGTGCCAGCGCAATGCGCCCACCGGAGGCGCCGCGTACGGGATCCCCCTGAACACGCGAAGTTCGGCGTCTGCCGCACCGTAGCCGGAGATCAGCCCCGTCTCGATGCGGATGGCGTCGGAAAGCTGGGCGTCGGCGTCGATCGCCGGCATCAGCACAAGAAAGACTACAAAAATGAGTTTCTGCATTTCCGAAAGTAGATGACACATTAATAATCGCCTAACAGGAGAGCTTACGGCTGCGAACCGTCGACCTTCTGAGCGGCCGCGGGCCATGCTCCACGGAAGAAGGTATCGATTGCAGGAAAAACGAAATCCGGATTGTCCGAAAACGCCGGCTTTCCGGCAACAGGTACCAGAAGAAGACGGCCCTTCGCCACGGCTGATGCCCAATCCCGCTGCTCTGAAATGGCGAGCGAATCCATTTCTCCATACACCACCAGAAGTGGAGCTGTAAAATCTTCAAGCCCGGCCGTGAAATTCCAATCACCGAAGTACTTCGGTGCAAGCTGCGCCGTATGGCGATAATAGTAGGCGACGGCGTCCGGAGGAGCGTCGCATTCACTTCCGGTATGGGTAACTCGTTCACCCCGAGCGATCGCAAGCATCCTGGTAATCTCCTCGTACTCACGGCATGTTTGGACCGCATTTGATGCCGTTCCGTTCAGAAGATCCCGCAGCAGTTCGGCGGCTCGGTTCGATAGCGTCGTATCCGGGGAAGGCGGAGCCGCCGCTGCTCTTGCCCTGATGATTCTTCCCGCTTCCGCACGGCGCGGCCCGGTGGCTCCGTGCAATACGACGCGTCCAAGCCGATCCGGATGAGTCAGAGCGTAGCGCGCGAGCAAGACCGATCCGAACGAATGCGTAATCACATTCATTCGATCGAGGCCGAAATGGCGGCGCACCGAATCGAGATCCGCGACGAAGTATTCTGGGCGGAGCTTCGAGGTGTCGGCAGGCAACGTCGAGCGGCCGCCGCCCCGCTGGTCAAAAAAGATCAATACATACCGGTCTGCCAACGGTATGATGGACGGAAACACCGTATTCATTCCCGCCCCCGGCCCTCCGTGCACAATCACAAGCGTGTCCTCACCGGTGCCCGCAACGCGATAGAACAATTTGGCGCTGTCGGCACCGACGAGATAGCCGTCCTCATGGGCCGAGAGAGGGGCGTCGGAACGGCACGCGACGAAGAGAAAGAGAAGCGAGACGACTGCAATCGGGAGGAATGGTCTCATGGTGCTCTTCGTGAACGACGTTTTTTTATAAGGTAGAGGACGCGCTGTCCGGTCGGAAACGCGATTCATTCAGTAAGTCCGTGACCGGACATGCGCCGTTCACCGGCGAACACTCCGTCCGGCAGGAATATTCGTTACGCGGACGGGTGACGCGGAGTTAATCGCGCCAATGTCGCTGTCGATCGAAATTGGAAACGTGTTCTCCGCCACGTTCAAGCGCGGTCGGCTCTTATCGAAGGAGGCTCAGCGTGCCATTGCGCAGTACCGTCGTATACCGGTGCAATTCGTGGAAATCGATATGGATGCTTCGCTCGGACTCGCTGACGCTTTTGGGATCTTTGCGTCCGATGCGTAGATGCTCGACTATGCTCAGCGGCACCGTGCCGCGCTTATTACACTGGACGGGCGATTGAAGGTAGCCGCCGAGAAAGCCAATATAAAGGTGCTGGAGGTGACGGAATGAAAGTCTATACGTATTCGTGCGATCACCGGGCGCCACGACGGATCCGATAGCGCCACTCGTCTGGAAGGAGTCAGTGGTCCATGTGACAGCGGAGGTCCCGCATATATCCAGGAAGAAAGCACGTATTTTATAGGGGGCATACGTTCGGCTCAGGGCACACGCGCGGCCGGCGGGCAGGAAGGGTCGGTATGGAGTAACGGAGTACTACTCGCGTGTTTCGATGTACGGGACGTGAATTGAAGCTAAGTGTTCAGATAGCGATCGTGCGCCGATCAAGCGTCCCAGTGCTACGACCCTGATACGGGCTTCGTAGCTGCTCATGTAAAAAATCCGTCCACAAAACAGGAGGAGTCCCCGATGATCCGGACCGACTTCTACGTACTATTCGACAACTGCTCGGATTACCACGACGCGATTGATAAAGCCTACGTGCTCATTCGCAAGAACTATGACATCGTGCAGGAATGGTTCGACGTGCAGGGGCGAAAAGGCAAGGCGTTCGCCCGCCATTTCAACGGCCGCACAAAGACGCGCATCAAGTGCAAGGACTTCAAGCACGATGGGCGAGGCGTGCCCTTAGGCATGGAGCTGGACACCGATCTGCTGGACGGATATGCGACGCGGCGAGCGAACGGCCTGGAGTCTCGAGGCCTGGTGGCGCGCGAAGATTACGGACCGGCTTGGCCTGGACGGGGCAACGTACTGCAATCATCCCGTCGATGAGTTTCCGGCCGACGGGAAGTACAATCTGCGCCTTAAGAAGATCAAACGGCTCGTCAAGGACTACAGGGAATCCGTCTGACGCAGAGATTCAATACGGATCTATTCGCTCACGAGGGTGTCCCGCAATTCTTGATTCATATGGAGTAATCTCCATGTCGACCGATAAAAATAAAGCCATTGTCCGCCGGTTCTTCGAAGCCTTTGAAGCGAACGACCGGGACACCCTCAAAGCGCTCCTGGCTCCTGAAATCGTAATCTATCTGCCCGGCGACGATGAACCGGTGAACCGTGAGGCGTTTCTGGACATCATCCAGGGTTGGAAGGCCGCTTTTAGCGATCTGCATTTCGGGATCGAACACCTGATCGCTGAGCGCGACGTGGTCGCGACCTATGTCAGCCTGGGGGGCGTCCATAGCGAAGGCGACTTTCTGGAAATTCCACCGATCGGCAGGCAGTTTTCGGTAACGGTGATGACGATCGAACGCATCGCAGAGCGTCAAATCGTGGAGCGCCGCGTAGTTTTTGACCTTCTTGATCTGATGCAACAGCTCGGCGCGGCGTCGATACCGCGATAGGGTGGTTGTTGAGACGAACCGATAAGCGCGTTTCTGCCGGGCGGCAACCTGAGCCACGTAGTCGAGGTGGGTGTTCCGCTTGACACCTTTCTCACGGCTCTCTACATGTGGAAGCGGAATGTTCTGGCTGTAATGATGGTTCACATTATTGCTGATGGCCCGCGGACCTGCATCTCCGCGGTTCTTGGAATCACCGAGGCCTTGACGCCGGCCAAGTTGTCCTACATTCTGCCTCTATCTAGAAAAAACGGCCATGCACTTTGCCGTGAGGATGCTACGGACTTGATCGCACGGTTGAATCAAAATGGCGGCATCGATTGAGGATGCAAGGCCGGCCGCTGCACCGGTTGTCAGGTCACGTTGGTTGCCTCGGGCACAACGTCAGTTTACATTGCCGTTTACTCCGCCTAGCCGCATTCTGCCGAACGGCTGTTCGTTACGCCGTACAGGCACATAATCAGATATCGTAACCTCCAAGACCATTGGCCGAGCTCGTCTACTACGTCGCCTCGACTCTCGACGGGTTCATCGCGCACGAAGACGGTTCGTTCGATGGATTCGAATGGGATGATGAGGTCGTGTCGGATTTCTTCTCCGATCTGAAGGAGTTCGGGACCGTTCTGATGGGACGAAAAACCTACGAGGTCGGCCTTCGCGAGGGAAAGACGAGCCCCTATCCGTCCATGCGCCAGGTTGTCTTCTCGAGGACGATGGAGGGGAGTCCCGACGCTGCCGTAGAACTGGTTCGAGACGACGTTGTGGAATTTGTGCGCGCGTGTAAGTTCCGGGCAGCTGCCCCCATATGGCTTTGCGGCGGATCTGAGGTGGCCTCACTTCTCGCCAATTCCGGTTTGATCGATCGAGTCACCGTCAAGCTGAATCCTGTCGTTTTTGGGCCAGGGATACCGATCTTTCGTGAGAATATCGATCAGATGAAGCTAGATTTACAGTCGACGAAATCGTACGACTGTGGGATCGTGCTGCTCGACTACACGGTCGTGCAATCGGGAGGCACTGGATAGCGGTCGTTACCGTTCCGTGAATCGAAGAAACGAATCACGACCTGCGTTAATAATTTGCCTGCGCGTCTGCGATCCAGGCACACTGAGTGTCGGAAAGAGTATACGGACTCCGATACATCATCAGTTTTCGCGAAAAGACGCAACGATCGACGCCTGTCAGCATGAGTAATACGAACACGAACGACGCCGAAACGAGAGCCGTGGGAAGCGGCAAGAAGACCACGGCACGCCGAAAGGATCCGTCCACGCTCCGGTCGCGCGCGTGGTTCGACGATCCCGATAACCCGGATATGACGGCGCTGTACCTCGAGCGGTACATGAATTACGGGCTCACGCTCGAAGAGCTGCAATCGGGCAAGCCCATCATCGGCATCGCGCAGTCGGGGTCCGACCTGTCTCCGTGCAACCGTCACCACCTCGACCTTGCCAAGCGCGTACGTGAGGGCATTCGCGAGGCGGGCGGTGTCGCGTTCGAATTCCCCGTGCATCCGATTCAGGAGACGGGGAAGCGTCCGACCGCGGCCGTCGACCGCAACCTGGCGTATCTCGGGCTCGTCGAGATCCTCCACGGCTATTTTATCGACGGGATCGTGCTTACGACCGGGTGCGACAAGACGACGCCGTCGCAGCTGATGGCGGCCGCGACGGTAGATCTCCCGGCGATCGTGCTCTCGGGCGGCCCCATGCTGAACGGCTGGTTTCGCGGAGAGCGCGCCGGCTCGGGTACGGTCATGTGGGAGGCGCGGAGGATGCTTGCGGCCGGCGACATCGACCAGCAGGAATTTCTCGAACTCGTCGCATCCTCCGCGCCGTCGGTCGGTCACTGCAACACGATGGGAACGGCCACGACGATGAACTCGATGGCCGAAGCACTGGGGATGTCGCTTCCCGGATGCGCGGCGATTCCCGCGCCCTTGAAGGAACGCGGACAGATCGCCTATGAGACGGGACGGCGGATCGTCGACATGGTCTGGGGGGACCTTCGCCCGTCGCAGATCCTGACGCGTGAAGCCTTCGAAAATGCCATCGCGGTCAACTCGGCGATCGGCGGTTCCAGCAATGCGCCGATTCACGTCAATGCCATCGCGCGGCACGTGGGCGTCGAGCTGAATATCGTCGACTGGGAGCAGGTAGGTTACGACGTACCGCTGCTGGTGAATCTGCAGCCGGCCGGTGAATATCTGGGAGAGGAATTCTTCCGGGCCGGAGGCGTACCCGCCGTGATACACGAGCTGATGCGCAAGGGACGGATTCGCGAGGACGCGCTCACGGTGAACGGCCGTACGATCGGGGAGAACTGTGCGGAGAGGCCGATTCTGGACGAGGACGTGATTCGTTCGTACGATCGACCGCTCGTGAAGAACGCCGGCTTTCTCAATATGTCGGGAAATCTGTTCGATAGTGCCATCATGAAGACGAGCGTGATCTCGGACGCATTCCGCGCTCAATATCTGTCGAATCCGGACGATCCGAATGCGTTCGAGGGGCGGGCGATCGTGTTCGATGGCCCGGAAGAGTACCACGAGCGTATCGACGATCCGTCGCTGGATATCGACGAGACGTGCATCCTCATTATTCGAGGCACCGGGCCGGTGGGGTATCCCGGATCGGCCGAAGTGGTGAACATGCAGCCGCCCGGGAAACTCATCAAACGCGGCGTGCGGGAGCTGCCCTGCATGGGCGACGGGCGCCAGTCGGGCACGTCCGGCTCGCCATCCATCCTGAACGCGTCGCCGGAGGCGGCCACCGGTGGTGGGCTGGCGATCCTGAAAACGGGGGATCGCGTTCGGATCGACCTGAATAGGCGCAGCGCCGACGTGCTGATCGATGAGGAGGAATACGAGAAGCGGCGCGCCCAGCTCGAACGCGAAGGGGGCTACCCCATCCCGGAGCACCAGACTCCCTGGCAGGAGATCCAGCGCGGGATGGTCGACGAGCTGTCGGAAGGGATGGTGCTGAAGCCCGCCGTCAAGTACCAGCGCATCGCCGAAACGAAAGGACTGCCGCGGCACAGCCACTGAGCTTGCGTGCCCCGAAGGTAGTGTGAGTCGGGACACCCTGACAGCCATGTACAGCGAGCAGATACGGCGTCGCCACCATCGCCGCCGGCAGCCGCGCCACAGCGACCGACAGCTTAGGTGAGGTTCGAATGCGCCCATGAAGTTTCTCATCGCCACGATCGGATCGCGCGGCGACGTCCAGCCCTATGTGGCGCTGGGTAAGGGGCTCAAGGCAGCCGGCCACGACGTCACGGTGTGCACGAGTGTCCGGTTCGAGGCGTTCGTCGCAGAGCACGGCCTCGCGTACGCCTATCTGAACGACGATCTTCTCGCGATTCTCGATACCGTGGAGGGGCAGGGTATTTTCGAAGATATGGGGGGCCTCTTCTCGGGGATTAAGACGGGGGTCAGGCTTGTTAAAGACACGGGCCCCATCCAGCGGTCGCTGCTGCAAGAAGGATGGCAAGCGGCCGTGGAGGTCGAACCGGACCTCATCGTATACAACTCGAAAATGGGCGGCGCCCCGCACTACGCCGATAAGCTCGGTATTCCCGTCGTGCTGGCCGTTCCGTTTCCACAATTCGTACCCACGAAGTCGTTTCCTTCCCTCGGCTTTCCGAATTGGAAGCTCGGGGCGTGGTACAACCGGGCGACCTACCGCATCGTCCTCGCCATCGCAGAGCGAATCGGGGGCAAGTACGTCCGGGAATGGCGATCGGCACATGACCTGCCTCCGGAGCCTCCTGGGGCGGATATTCTCCACCGAAGCGACGGATCCCGCATCCCCGTTCTGCATGCGTTCAGCCGGCACGTCGTCCCTGAGCCGCCCGACTGGCCTGAGGAGGCAATCACCACCGGTTACTGGTTTCTGGATCGTCACGACGAGTGGGAACCCCCCGCCGATCTGGAGCGATTTCTGAAATCCGGCGACCCGCCGGTGTATGTCGGATTCGGCAGTATGTCGGGGCGTAAGCCGGAGCGTACGGCGCGCATCGTAACGGCCGCGTTGCAGCAGGCGGATTTGAGGGGCGTCCTGGCGACGGGATGGGGCGGAATGAAGGCGCAGGCGATTCCATCGACGGTCTTCTTGCTCGACCACGCGCCGCATGACTGGCTGTTTCCACGAATGTCGGCCGTCGTACATCACGGGGGTGCCGGAACCACCGCCGCCGGATTGCGGGCGGGATGTCCTACAGTCATCTGCCCGTTTTTCGGCGACCAGCCGTTCTGGGGCAGGCGCGTACACGACCTGGGGCTTGGGAGCGCTCCGATTCCACAGAAGAAATTGACCGCTGAGACGTTGGCCGCGGCGCTCCGGGAAGTCACGACGAATCATACCATTCGTCAGCGGGCTGAAGAGATCGGAGAAAAGATTCGCAGCGAAGACGGCGTAGCCCGTGCGGTTGCGGTAATCGAGAACATGGCCGGACCGTAACCCGCCGGCATGACGCCCGTTACCCGGCCGGCATGACGCCGGCAGGAAGCTTCCCTCGCAACAATCGATATCCATACATGGACATTCATCGAGACGCACCTGTCGTCGCCACGTACGAAGCGTTCATTGACGCGCCGCGCTCGGTCGTGTGGACCGTCCAGAGCGAGCTCGACGCATGGCCGGCGTGGAATCCGGATGTATCGTCGCTTCACCTCAGCGGTCCGCTCGCGCCGGGTACGGAGTTTCGCTGGAAGTCGGGCGGGCTGCCGATACGCTCCGTGCTTCGGGAGGTCGAACCGGAGCGTCGCATCGGGTGGACGGGCAGGGCGCCGCTGGGCATCCGAGCCGTCCATACGTGGTCGTTTGCCTCGAAGGACGGGGGTACGCTCGTTCGGACCGAAGAATCGTTCGAGGGATTGATCGCGCGGGTTCTGTCCGGCCCCATGCAGAGGATGCTCGAAGATGCGCTTCAAAAGGGTGTGGCGGCGCTAAAAGTGGAGGCCGAGCGGCGTGCGAAAGTTGAAACGACATAGCTTCGTCATGGCATAGCCGCATTCTATCGTCGTATATCCGAAATACAATGGCGTGGTTAAACTATGACCGGTAAAGAGAAGGTGACCGGCATCGGAGGAATTTTCTTCAAGGCGGGCGATCCCGTAGCGCTGGCCAGGTGGTACCGCGAGCATCTTGGTGTGCCGGTGGAGACCGGACAAACCTACGCGACGTTTACGGCGGGCAGGTCCGGGTCCCGAGAGCAAACTGTGTGGTCCACCTTTCCCGAGGATACGAAGTATTTTGCCCCAAGCACGTTCCCGTTTATGATCAATTTTCGCGTCGCGGATCTCGATGCGATGCTCGATCAGCTGCGTGCGGCGGGCGTCGAGGTGGATGATCGCGTCGACAAGTATGAGTACGGTCGTTTCGGATGGGCCACCGATCCCGAGGGTCATCGCTTCGAGCTCTGGGAGCCGGTTGGGAGCGGGTTTTGAGGTGTCGACGGGAGAGATACCGCGTCCATCCCGGAAACTGACCCGTAAAGGCGTTGGGCGGGTGCACGTCGCTGCCACGTGCTGCGTACGATCCGGTCTATGCCACGCGGTTCTGGCGCGCACGGGTTCAGGCAGATCGCGTGTTTCAGGCGTTCCGCGCGTGATGTACCGGGAAGTGCAGTCCCGTTCATTTTTCTGGGGCAGCTTCGATCGAGCCCGAGGGTGCCTGACTGACACCGCAAGAAGACCTATATTCAAGCGACGGACGCGATTCAATCGAATGCGAACACGCATGAAGCTCGGCATCAGCACCTGGGTCTGGGTGTCTCCGGCTACGACCGAGAAGCTGGAAACGCTCCTTCCGCATATCGCAGAAATGGGCTACGACGCGGTCGAGCTGCCCGTCGAGGCACCGGGCGATTTCGACGTTTCGCGAGCACGAAACCTCGCTGACGGGCATGGACTCGATCTTTCCATCTGTGCCGTCATCGGTCCGGGGCGCGATCTCCTCCTTCCGGAGGAGTCCGACAGGGGCATCGCGTATCTGCAGGCGTGTCTCGAGACGGCCGACGCGGCGGGATCGCCCACGCTCGTAGGCCCCTTGTATTCAGCCGTCGGCAGGTGCTGGCGGTCGACGCCGGAGGAACGGGAGCTGGACGTGGCGCGGCTCGTCGACATCCTGCGCGCTCTCGGTGAACGGGCGGCGACCTATGGAATCACCCTGGGGATCGAACCGCTCAACCGGTATGAGACGAGTTTCCTCAACACGACGGCACAGGCGATCGAACTGGTCGACAGGGTGGATCATCCGTCCGTCGGACTCAGCCTCGATCTGTTTCATGCCGGGATCGAGGAGAAAAATCCAGCCGACGCCCTCCGCGATGCCGGTAAGCGGCTCGTTCACGTGCAGCTCGCGGAAAACGACCGCGGCACGCCGGGGACGGGTCACCTGCCCTGGTCGGACATCGCAGCGGCGCTGCGGGAGATCGAGTACGACGGCAAGATCGTCATCGAAACGTTTTCAGAGCGTGTCGAAGCCATCGCTCGTGCGGCGTCCATCTGGCGGCCCCTGGCCCCGGACCCCGACACGCTGGCGCGCGACGGACTGCGCTTTCTCCGCTCACTCTTCCCTGGGCACGGAATGGAGCATACCGGCCCTCACTAAATATCACGCTTTGCTGCAATAGCCTATGTCTGCTCGATCCACACGCAACCGGGTTTCGAAAATTGGGATGGTGTTCGGCCTCCTCTTCGGTTGCATGGGCCTTCTTCTTGGATGTATCGGCCCACGTCCAGCCGGCGCGCAGCCTGCTCCGTCGGACCGCGTCGACGTCCTCTTTTTTGGGGATGACAGCTTTCACCAGCCCGCAGCGCGCGTGAAGCAGATCCTGCCCCGCATGGCGGACCGGGGGATCAATCTGTTCTATACGGAGCGCCTTGAGGTGTTTGAGCCGGAAACGCTCGGCCGCTACGACGTGGTCATGTTGTACGGGAATAGCCCGCACCTGTCCCGCGGGCGAGAAGTCGCATTGCTCAATTTTGTCGCCGGCGGTGGCGGGCTCGTGGCCGTCCACTCCGCATCCGCGATGTTCGGCAATTCGGACGCCTACGTGAGCCTCGTGGGTGGTGCGTTCGAGAGCCACGGCGTGGACAGTTTCGGGACCGACATCGTACGTCCCGATCATCCCGTTATGCGGGGTGTGTCGAATGTAGTAAGCTGGGATGAGACGTACGTACACGACCGGCATAATCCGGATAAAGAGGTGCTCTCCGTTCGAGTCGATGGCGATCACGAAGAACCGTGGACCTGGGTGCGGAGGCACGGCGCCGGAGGCGTCTTCTACACGGCATGGGGACACGACGAACGGACGTGGTCGAATGCGGCGTTTCACGATCTGATCGAACGAGGCATTCGGTGGTCGGCCGGCGACTGGGCCCTGACGGCTGAACTCGCGCCGCCGCCACTCGAATACGGCATGGAGGGAAGTGCGCCGTATTACCCGCCCGGTGTAGGTTGGGGCGTCACGGGCGACCCGATTACCCGGCTGCAACTGCCGCTGTCCCCGGCTGCGTCCATGCAGCAAACGTCACTCGAGCCTGGTTTCCGGCTCGAATTGTTCGCTTCCGAGCCGGACGTCGTGAATCCGATCGACATGAAATGGGACGAGCGCGGGCGTCTCTGGATCGTCGAAACGCTCGATTATCCCAACGACTTCGAACCGGGTCGACGCGGTACGGATCGGATCAAGATTCTGGAGGATACGGACGGGGACGGTAGGGCGGATGCGTTTACCGTATTTGCCGACAGCCTGAACATCCCCACGAGTCTCGTGCTCTCGAACGGCGGCGTCATCGTGGCTCAGGCGCCCGACATGCTCTTTCTGAAGGATACCGACGGGGACGATCGGGCGGACGTACGGGAGGTGCTCTTCACGGGCTGGGGTACGTTCGACACGCATGCCGGACCCAGCAACCTCAGGTATGGTTTTGACAACCACATCTGGGGTGCGGTCGGCTATTCGGGCTTTTCCGGCGCCGTCGATGGAGATTCGATGCGGCTCACGCAGGGCCTCCATCGGTTTTGGCCGGACGGATCGCGGTTGGAGCAGGTCGCCCTGACGAACAACAACACGTGGGGACTGGGTTTCAGCGAAGAAGGGCACGCCTTCGGATCGACGGCGAACGGTAATCCGAGCAACTTCGTGGCCATTCCGAGCCGTTACTACGCCCGTCTGAAGGGCGAATTTGCACCGGATGATAATGCGCGCGGAAACGTGCCGGTCCTTCCACCGATCGCGGAACACGCGGTCTTCTTTCCTTTTGCGGAGGAGGTCCGTCAGGTCGATCACCACGGGGCCTATACGTCGGCTGCCGGACATGAACTGTACACGGCACGTGCCTTCCCGCGTGCGTACTGGAACCGAGCGGCTTTCGTCGCCGGGCCGACGGGACACCTGCTGGGCCGATTTTTTCTGGAGCCTGACGGGAGTGGTTTTCGCGCGCAGAACGAGGCGAATCTGGCAGCGAGCCGTGATGCATGGTTCGCGCCCATTCAGGCCCGCGTCGGACCGGATGGGGCGCTCTGGATCATCGACTGGTACAACCTCATCATCCAGCACAACCCAACCCCGCCGGACTACGACACCGGTGAAGGCAATGCGTATGAGACGGCGCTCAGAGACCGCCGGCACAGCCGAATCTACCGGATCGTCCATGAAGACGCGACGACGACGTCCGGGATCTCCGATCTGGGCGACGCAACCCCCGAGGAGCTGGTCCTAGCGCTGGGGAATGACAACATGCACTGGCGTCTGATCGCCCAACGCCTGCTCGTCGAGCGCGGTGAGTCCGACGTTCTGCCCCAGCTGTACCGGCTCGTAAACGACCTGCGGGTGGATGATCTGGCCCTCAACCCGGGTGCGATCCATGCCCTCTGGACGATGCACGGTCTGGGGGCGCTGGACGGACGCGACGACGAGGCCCTGGCGGTGGCTACCGGTGCGCTTCATCACCCGTCCACGGCCGTACGCCGAACGGCATTGATGGTACTGCCCCCGACGCCTGAGACCTTCGAGGCGATTCAAGAGGCCGGTCTCCACCCCGCCGACCCGCAGCTGCGCCTGGCCGTGCTGCTCGCCATCGCCGACGCGCCGGCGTCGGTCCAGGCGGGTGAATCGGTGGCGGAATTGCTTCTGCGGCCGGCGAATGCGACGGACCGCTGGATCCGTGATGCCGCGGCAATTGCCGGCGCGCGGCATGGCGAAGGATTTCTCCGGCGCGTACTCCAGGAGGATCTCGGAGCGCGGCGCACGGATTCGAGTTACGTCGCCAACCTCCGCGGCGCGGTCGGTACCGTGGCAGCCCATCATGCGGCGGAAGTCCTTGCCGACTTCCTCGTAGAACTGGTGGTCGACCTGGAGACGGCCGATCCGGCGTTGGCCGAGGCCTATCTGGAAGCGATCGCGAACAACTGGCCGGAAGCCGCGCCGCCGTCGCTTTCAGCCGAACAGCGCGTCGTCCTCAAGGCGTTGCACGAGAACGTTTCGATCAGTACGCTGGATCACCTGCGGGCACTGGTAACGCGCTGGGGGATGCCGGATCTTATCCCTTAACCGCGTCGTCCTGTGGCGGAGTGAAATCCGTTTCACCGCCTTTGAACCATAGAACCTTCAACAATAGCTATCACCTGGTATTCTACGCGTCCCCTTGCCTTTGATGGTTAAATCCACCGCCCTGAGATGGTTTAAGTATCTTTTCATCGTACTGGGTTGGATGGTTTCGGGCGTGCTCGCTCTGTCCGCATTCGTGGGCATGTTGTGGATGACGGGAGGAGCGTTCGGCGGATTTCCTGCCTTGATTGGGGCGTTCGTGGCGGCCGGGCTGACGCTCTGGTGGGCCGTGCGGCGGTCGCACTCGGTCGGCGGACTCCTGCTCCGCCTAGCGCCGACGACGTTGGCCCTCCTCATCGTGGCCTGGTCGATGATACCGCTGGCGCCTGACAGCCTCGAGCCGGTTTCGGATCGGCCGGGAATCGAACGATGGACGGTCGGCGACGGGCGCGTCGTGGCCGTGTCTCGCCATACTCTGTTGGATACGGTGCCGGATACGCTGCCGGACACGGTGCTGGATACGCTGCTGGACTCTGTGGCCCGGCGTGACCGGGCCCTGCTTTTCGTTCACGGCGGGCCGGGGGCTTACGTGCGGGACTTCGATCGGGAGTTCTGGGCCGTATTCGTCCGGGAAGGCTTCGAAGTGTACACGTACGACCAGGTCGGGGCCGGCCTCTCCGACGTGGTCGAGGTGCCGGCATATACGCACGAAGCCAACGTGTCCGATCTGGCCGGTGTCATCGACCGCATCGACCTTCCCGTCATTCTCATCGGCCAGTCGTACGGTGCGGGCGTCGTGGCCTCCTATCTGGATCAGTATTACGAGAACGGCAACGGCACCATCAGCCACGTGATCCTCATCGAACCCTCTCCCGTGCCGGGCATGGAACCGCCGGAGGACCATCCGCACTACGCCGAGAAGACGACCAGCTCCCCGAGCTGGCCATCACCCGGTCCGGCCGATCTGATCGACTCGCCCCGCTTTTTACTGGCGATGCTGCTTCCGGCCGACAATCAGTTCGTCGGTCAGGAGGAGCTGATGAACCTCGTGGGACCGGAAAAGCAAGATCGCATCGTAGCCGCTGCGTTCTGCGCCGACGATCCGGTACCCGATTTCGAAAACCTGCGGGTGAATATCCTCGCCAATCGAACCATCACGGACGGATTCTGGACGGCGAAGCGGCCGGATCTATCCGGCCTCGACCTCCCGACACTGCTCTTGCTCGGAGCGTGCAGCTACGTCCCACGCGGCTTCGCGATGGATTATTTCGACGTCCTGCCCATCGATCGCAGTCACGTTATCCCAGGAGTCGGCCACGTGGTCTGGGGAGATGCAGACGGAATGCGGCTGACGCGGCAGGCTATATTGAACTTCGTCGACGACCGGCCGCCGCCGCTCCCGAACGAACCGGATGTCGGCTCGCGGGTTGCGTTTATCGATGCCGGAAGGTGACGTTCCGGGACTCCCCTTACGACCGTACGTTAAAGTCCCTATATTGCGTCTTGTCAGGCGCAACCGCTAGGCCCGCCTGACGCCGATCGAACTATCCGTCAGATGTAGACCTGGGAAGAGAGAAAGAGATGAGACTGCTTGTCATTTTGTTCATCGCACTGTTCTGCATCACGCCCACAGACTCCAGGGCGCAGGATGCCGACCAGAAGCGCGTCCTCGCCATCCTGGGCGACGGCTGGCATCGCGTCGCTCCCCTCGACCGACATCTCGTCGGCAAACTGCGTAACGATGGCTGGCAAGCGGTCGTCATCATGGACTACGACGTGCCGTGGGAGGATTTCGATGAGTACGATCTCATCATTCTCAGCCGCGAGGGCCACGAGTTCATAGAGAACTACCGGCTTCGCGACGTCGACCCGGACCACGAGCGCGGCTACTGGCTCACGAAAGAGGAGTCGCTTCGGTTCGAAGAGTACGTGCGCAACGGCGGGCGGATGCTGCTCTACCACGACGGTTTCGGCAACTATCCGTGCGATTTCGGTCCGGCGTTGATCGCCCGATCCTGCTTCATCAGCCATCCGCCCATCACACAGATCGAGGTGACGACGACGGGCAAGATGCCGGAGATTACGGAAGGCGTCGGGCCGTTCGTCGTCTCCGACGAGGAGTACAAGGTGCAGATGGATGAGAGCGAGACGAACGTCTTTCTCGAAAGTCACTCGCGCGAGAACGGTCGCTCCCCGCAGGGATGGGCGCACATGTACGGCGACGGCAAGGTCGTCGTGCTCGTGCCGGGCCACCGCCAGGCAACGATCGAACATCCGGCCATCAATCTAATCGTTCGGAACGCGTTCGACTGGATGCTGGAATAAACGGTTCGTTGGTCGCGGACCTAATGTGCATTATCTGGTAGCCTGGCGGCGGCTATCTCGGTGATAGCCGCCTGAAAGTGGCTGCCAGGACGCCCGGTATTGATCCTTTCATCTCGATTATTTCCGGGTTGGCCACACGTCCAGTCCATACCTTCTGCCATTCCGATCACAAACGAGGGATGTGCAGATGGCTGTAAGGATATGTTTGAAAAACGGGCGGTGCTTTACGTGTAACACCGCGACCTTCGACGATGTGAGCAGCGCGGCGGGTGGCACCGAAACCTTCTTCTGCTGTCCCGGGAAAGCTGACCCGAGTGACTATCAGTTCTGCGTACGTGTCAGCGAAATCGCATCCTGGGAGCGCACCTCCACAAAACCTACGGATGACCCGGGCGATTCCGGGGATCCGAACGGTCGATACCGCCTGACCATCGAGTTGCCGAAGGAAGCTGTCGTATCCTGATCTAAGCGGCTGGTCGATGAACTGAGAGCGAGGATCACGTGATGGCGTGCCTTCATGACGGATCCAGTCCGAGCCGCCGTTGCAGGTCTTCGTACCGGCCGCGGCTGACGCGCAGTATGTGGCCGTCGCGAAGCTCCACGTAATAATCCCCGCCGGGCTTGTAGTGCAGACTTTCGACGCGATCTAGCTGAACGATCGTGCTTCGGTGGATGCGAAAGAATCGGTTGGGGTCGAGCCGCTCTTCGAGCTCCTGCATCTGATCGTTGATCAGAAAGGTTTCGTCCCCCGTGTGTACCTCGGCGTACGCACCGCTCGCGGCGATGTAGTCGATGCGATCCACGGGAACGACGCGAATCTGTCCGCGCAGCTCGACGCCGATGCGCTCTTGATAGCGGGAGCCGCCATCCGGACGGCGGACCGTCGTGTCGAGAAGCGATTCCAGCCGGCTCTGAAACTCATCGAGCGTCCGTGAAGCTAGCGTAGAACGTGCGCGCTCGAGAGCCTGATCGAATCGCTCGTCGTCTACGATAAGTACCTTCATGCCGCCATCGATATCGTTGCTCAATTCGCCGGGTCAACGGGGATGTCTTGATCGGCGCTGCGGTTTGACGTGGCCGTAGGCGAACTCACGCCGACATTCGGCCGGCGACGGAACGGAATGGCGATGTGTGCGACGGCACCGTTTCCATCGGCCGGTTCCAGCGTTAATTCGTAATCGGATCCATACATGCTTTCGAGACGGTCGCGCGTATTGCGAAGTCCCACGCCGAAGGAAGGCGAGTCGTCTCCATCCACGAACGACGGTGCAGGTCCGGGACCATTGCCCCTTACCGTCAAGTGCAGCCGAGTGCTTTCACGCCACGCACCGATCTCGACGCGCCCACCGCTTTCCAAACGCCCGATGCCGTGCTTGATGGCGTTTTCGACCAGCGGCTGCAGAATAAGGTTTGGCACCATCGCCTCGAGGACGTCCTGGTCGACGTTTCGGTCGATCGACAGACGTTCGTTGAACCGAATCTGTTGGATCTCGAGGTAGGCGTCGACAAAGCTGAGTTCCTGGCGCAGCGGCACTTCTCGTACGTCCGTCTTCTCGAGCGCATACCGCAGCAACTCGCTCAGGCGGGCAATCATGCGTCGGCCGCCTCCGCTCGCAGCCGCGCCGCTTCCTCAACGCGATGGTTGTAGCGAATGAAGTAATCTCGCGCGAAGCCGGCGAGTAAAACAACGAGAAACAGCACGAGCTCGGGGAGGATGTGCAGGCCGCCGAGCACCGCAGTCAGGGATACCACGCGTTCAGGCCCTTCTACGAGCGCGTTCCAGAACGCGTGATTCGCCAAATCGATGGCGGCGGAGAGGACGACGCCCGCCGCGAGGAGCAGCAGCAGGTGCCGTCCCCATATCCCTTTATCCAGCTTAAAACGCCCCGCCAGCCGGAATATGAGCGGCGTCGCGACGTATCAGAGCCCGTACTCCAGGAGGGTGTACAGGCCTTCGCCTGGGCGGATGCCTCCTTCACTGCCGGTGTGGGTCGAACGTATTCTGAGCGATGTCGAGAAGCGCGACCACGGCCCAGAACGAAACGATGACCGTCGCTTCAAACCACCTGCGCCGGTGCATGACCCGGCCGCTACCATCCGACCGGGCGTTCCTCTCTCCATCATCAGAGGAAGACTTCGTCTGTTTGTTGTCTGACATAGGCGTTTCTTCTAGCCGCTATGGGGACGACCGACGCTGACGGTGCTCGAAAATTCCGACGGCACCTACAGCGGTCTCACCCAGGTACAACGCGCGCTGGGCACGGCCGCCTGCCTCATCATACCTGCGTCGTCATGCGTGGATTTCCGTCGACAAAGCGATCGAAGGAATAGCGGCCGGCGCCCGCCAGCGTGAAGAAAAAGGCGGCGGCGAGAAACAGTATGGCGTCTTCGCGATCGCCGAGAGGCCGGCCCGCCTGGCCTATTTCAATTACATTAACATATAGGCCGGGAGCAGATAAAGAAACGCCTTCGCAATGAAACGCATGAGGGCCCTGCGAACGGCACGAATCCTGTGCGAACGGCATAACGCCATATCTCCCGACATC
>JBBDTI010000061.1:6187-42376 GCA_040904565.1 Rhodothermales bacterium | reverse complement strand
CCTGCGAACGGCACGAATCCTGTGCGAACGGCATAACGCCATATCTCCCGACATCCGGTGCTCCAGATGATTATTCCGCAAACCTTCTCCATCGCCGCGGTACAGGCCAGCCCCGTCTTTCTCGATCGCGATGCAACCATCCAGAAGGCCTGCGACCTCATCGCGGAGGCGGCCGACCTTGGGGCCTCGCTGGCCGTATTCCCCGAGGCGTTCGTGCCGGCGTATCCCGTCTGGGTATGGTATATCCCTTCCGGCAAGACCCACGATCTCCGGAGTCTGTACGCGGAGCTGCTCGAGAATGCTATCGACATTCCCGGGCCGGCGACGGATCTGCTGTGTGCGGCGGCAAAAAAGGCAGGCATCGCGGTAGCCATCGGCGTGAACGAGCGGAATACGGAAGGGAGCCGATCCACGCTGTATAACTCCATCCTCTACATCGGTCCGAACGGCGACGTGCCGGGACGACATCGGAAGCTGGTTCCAACGACGGGCGAGCGGCTCGTGTGGGGGCAGGGCGACGGGAGCGATCTGGGCGTCCATTCGCTGCCGTTCGGCAGGGTAGGCGGACTTATATGCTGGGAGAATTATATGCCGCTGGCCCGGTATACATTGTACGCTCGGGGCGTGGAACTCTATGTGGCCCCCACGTGGGATCGCGGCGAGCCGTGGATCTCCACGATGCGCCACATTGCCAAGGAAGGACGATGTTACGTGGTCGGATGCTGCTCCGCGATGCGCCTGGATGACCTTCCAGACCGGCTGGCCTTCAAAACGACGTATCTGTCTGATTCGGCGCAGTGGCTGAATCCGGGATTGTCCGTCATCGTGGATCCGGACGGAAAGATCGTCGCCGGCCCGCTCGAAAAGGAAGAAGGGATCTTGATAGCAGAGGTCGACCGGTCCACCATCACGGGCTCACGGTTTCAGCTGGATACGGCCGGTCACTACGCCCGTCCGGACGTGTTCGACCTGCGCGTGGCGACGGGCGCGAAACCATTTCTCAGAGAGGTCGATTCGATCGATGAGGGGGAACGTGATGCGCACGGAATGGATGGAAGCTTACCGACATGAACGAAGAAGGCCGCAATCTCAAGCGCATGGTGGAACGGGAACGGACGTCTTCGGAGCGACGTGCCGCCGGAAACGCATAGCGAGTCTCTGCCTCACGCCTTGAGCCGCTCCCGGCATCAACCCTCTGCCACCGTGAGTGGCCTGTGGCACCTTCGCAAACCGGATCGAAGGCGGAATTCCCGCGTTCGACCATGCGACGGATTGACACCGGAAGTTCGCTTAATGCTGAGCCGTGCCTACCCGGTGGAGCCGCCAGCGAAGGCGGTATCCCGAAAACCGGTCTTGCGACGTTCAGTGGTAGTAAATAAGGAGGACATGCAGATGCTCGTTCAAGTCAACACGGATGATCACATAGACGGCAGTGAGTCGTTGGCCGAGGAGATCGAAACGGTGGTTCGGAATTCGTTAGCCCGGTTCAGTGAGCAGATCACGCGGGTGGAAGTTCACCTGAGCGACGAGAACAGTGACAAGAAGGCCGGTGCGAACGATAAACGCTGCCTGCTGGAAACACGCCTGGCCGGACTCCGGCCCATCTCGGCGAATCATCACGCAGGGAACGTGCAGCTGGCCGTCGACGGTGCCGTAGAGAAGATGAAGCGATCTCTCGACAGTACCCTCGGGCGGCTGGGCCGCGCCTAGCCTGCATCTGATTTACATTAGCCCCTTGTGACGGTTGTGACTTCATACCTGACCATCCCAATGCGCACGCCGTTATGTGCGGCTGCGACATCCTCGCGTGCCTGTGGACTCATTGCGATGGTGATCTCCTTCTCGCTCATCGGATGTCAACCGGACGGCCCTGCGTCCGACGAAGGTAGGTCGTATACGTCATCGTATGTGGACGAGACACGGCGTTCCATCAAGGCGCTCTCTGACGACCGGATAGAGGGACTCTTATCTGGTGAAGGTCTTGGCTATGCGCTGGCGGCAGAGCTCAACGGATATCCCGGTCCACGCCACGTGCTGGATCTGGGAGATTCCCTCGGGCTTACGGTAGAGCAGCGCCGCGAGATTGCGGGGACGTTCGATGCCATGCAGGATGCGGCAAGCGCCGCGGGCGAGAGACTCGTTCGAGCGGAGGCGAAACTCGACAGCCTCTTTGCTGCGAAGCAAGCGTCCAAGCGTGACGTCCGCGCATGGGTCGAAGAGGCGGCGCGGCACGAAGCCGACGTTCGATACGCGCATCTGTCCACCCACCTGGAGACCGCGGAGCTGATGACATCCGACCAGATCAGCGCATATAACCGGTTGCGGGGCTACGCCGGGGATGGAGCGCATCTCCATTCGTCGGGACATCATTAAAGCCGCCCGCCTGATTTTGGCGGTATCGTGCGATGGTACTATCAACTTTTCGTTTTCGTTGATTATCTTAAAGTGATCTGCCTGAGGTTCGGGACGCCATCGCACGGGCCAGGCCGCTCATCTCCGTCTTCGATCCGCCGACCGTCACCGACCCGGTGGGTGGACACGGACTGGCGAGCTGATGCGAACGGAACCAAACAGGTCTCACGCGATTCGACGCATCCCCTTCAGTGATCCATCCACTCGTAGCGTTCGACCGTGTCTGACCAGAAGATCATCTTTTCCATGCTCGGCGTGGGCAAAATCTATAAGCCCAACCGCCAGGTATTGCGCGACATCAACCTATCGTTCTTCTACGGCGCGAAGATCGGCGTTCTCGGGCTGAATGGTGCCGGCAAGAGCACGCTGCTCCGCATCATCGCGGGGATCGACACCGACTACATCGGCAAGATCCAGTCCGAGAAGGGGATTTCGTTCGGCTATCTCTCGCAGGAGCCGCAATTAAATCCCGAGAAGACGGTTCGAGAAATTGTTGAGGAGGGCGCGGCCGAGACGGTTGCGCTGCTGCAGGCCTACGAGGAGGTGAACGCTCAGTATGCCGAGCCGGATGCCGATTACGAGGCGCTTGGTGAGCGGCAGGCGAAGCTGCAGGACCGGATCGACGCGGCCGGGGCTTGGGATCTGGACAGCCGGCTCGAAATGGCCATGGATGCGCTCCGATGCCCACCCGGCGATACACCCACGACGGTTCTGTCCGGGGGAGAACGCCGGCGCGTCGCGCTGTGCCGGCTCCTGATCCGGGAACCGGACGTGCTGCTGCTCGACGAGCCGACCAACCATCTCGACGCGGAGTCGGTAGCGTGGCTCGAACAGCATCTTGCCCGCTATGAAGGTACCGTCATCGCCGTAACGCACGACCGGTACTTCCTGGATAACGTCGCGGGATGGATCCTGGAGCTCGACCGGGGGACGGGCATTCCCTTCAAGGGCAACTATTCCTCCTGGCTGGATCAGAAGAAGCGTCGTCTCGAAGTCGAAGAGAAGCAGGAGTCGAAGCGGCAGCGGGCCCTGGCGCAGGAGCTTGAATGGGTCCGTCAGTCGCCCAAGGGGCGTCGCGCGAAGAACAAGGCGCGCATCACGGCCTACGAGGAGCTGCTGGCCCAGCAGAACGATCGCCGTCACGAGGAGATGGAGATTTTCATCCCGCCCGGCCCCAGGCTGGGCGACATCGTGGTGCAGGCCGATGGCGTCTCGAAGGCCTACGGCGATCGGCTGCTCTACGAAGACCTTACGTTTTCACTTCCCCCGGGCGGTATCGTAGGGGTGATCGGTCCGAACGGTGCCGGAAAGACCACGCTATTTCGCATGATCACCGGCCAGGAAACACCCGACGAGGGCGAGATACGGGTCGGCAGCACGGTCAAGCTCGGCTACATCGACCAGGACCGCCCGCTCGATGATAACAAGAGCGTCTGGGAAGAGATCACGGGCGGCACCGAGTTCGTCAAGCTCGGGAAGTTCGAGGTCAACTCCCGCGCCTATGTCGGACGGTTCAACTTCAGCGGGAGCGACCAGCAAAAAAAGACGAAGGAGCTCTCCGGCGGCGAGCGCAACCGGGTCCACCTGGCGAAAATGTTGAAGGAAGGCGCGAATCTGCTCCTGCTCGACGAACCGACGAATGACCTGGACGTGAATACGCTTCGAGCACTGGAAGAGGCGCTGCTGGAGTTCGCCGGGTGCGCCGTCGTCATCTCGCACGACCGCTGGTTTCTCGATCGCATCGCGACGCACATCCTTGCCTTCGAAGGCGAGAGTGAGGTCCGCTGGTTCGAGGGCGGCTATTCGCAGTACGAGGAAGATCGAAAGGCGCGCCTCGGTCACGATGCCGACCAGCCGCACCGGATCAAATACCGCCGCCTGGTACGGAGTTAGCATCGTCCATACCGTTCCGATCACCCGATACGTGCTGTAGCGATGACCATCAAACGAGCCGCTGACGTTTCACTCAAAAGGATTTCGTTCATTTACGTAGTCGGGTTCGTATCCGGCGTGCACGCATGACGGGGTCCCGACGATCATCCACAGGCTGGAATCAACTGGAAGAATCATGCGCACAAGCACGCTGACCCTCGTTTTCATATCGATCGCGGTCCTGACGGGCTGCACTACGTCGCCCGACTCCGGCAGCGAGGCTTCGTGGCAGGTCGGACAGGAAGGCGTCCTGTACAAAGCACCCGCGGAGGGCGTGCATACGCGATGGGCGAGTCCGGAGAACCCGAATGGCGAAAAAGGAGCGGGCGGACAAACGAACCAGGGCGCAAAAGGACAGGCATTCTATATCATTCCGCCAGGTGAGGATCAGGTCCTTCTCGATCGTGAAGGGGCGGGCGTCATCACACGGATGTGGATGAGTGGAACGATTGGGCGGAATGCCGAACAGCGGCGCATGGTTCGATTGGACATGTACTGGGATGGTGCGGAGAAGCCGGCCGTCTCTGCGCCGATTGGGGACTTTTTCGGGGTCGGCCTCGGCCTCACGGCTCCGTTCGACAGCAAGCTCTTTTCCAATCCCGAAGGGCGATCGTTTAATTTTACCATACCGATGCCGTATCGAACGTCGGCCCGCGTCGTCGTGACGAACGAGTCGCCCTACTACGTCCTCTTCTGGTATGATCTCAATTTCGTCGAGGTACCGAATCATGCTGACGACGTGATGTATTTCCACGCCTACTGGAATCGCGACGTGGACACGGGCGTCGGCATCGACTACGAAATTCTTCCCCGCGTCGAGGGCACGGGACGTTTTATCGGAACGAACGTTGGCGTCATCGGTGATCCCGCGTATCGGGGCACGTGGTTCGGCGAGGGCGAGGTGAAGATGTACGTCGACGGCGACACCACGCTACCGACGCTCGTCGGAACCGGTACGGAAGATTATATCGGTTCGGGATGGGGCCAGGGCGAGTACGACGGCGACCTTCACGGCTCGACGGTGGCCGACTACGAAAGCGATCTGTACACGTTCTACCGATATCATATCGCCGATCCGGTGTATTTCCATGAGGACCTCCGGGTGACCATCCAGCAAATGGGCGCGGCAACGGCCGAGCGCGTTCGGGAGATGGCGGAAGAAGGGGCGGAGTTGCAGCTGGCCGCCTTGTTGGATCTGCACGGTGCCTCCGACATTACACGCATCGAGTCGCCGGCTCCGGAGCACGTCGACCTCCTCGACATGGATCCCGTTCCTTCGATGGATGAGCTGGACCTCGCCGACAAAGGCGGATTCTTCTATCGCAGCGACGACGTGTCGGCGACCGCCTACTTCTATCTGGACAGGCCGTCAAGCAATCTGCCCGATCTTCCAGATGTGGACCTTCGCGTGCAGGACATGCAGGAGAAGGTCTGGGACCGGGTCGACTAGATGTGTCTCACACCGAGCCCGGTATCGGACGAGCACGGACTCATCGATTGAATCCGTAACAGGATGGAAAACCACGTCGAGATACGATACTGTACTCAGTGCCGGTGGCAGCTTCGCGCTGCATGGATGGCACAGGAGCTGCTGTCGACGTTCGATGGGGAACTCGACGCAGTGACGCTTCGCCCGTCGACCGGCGGCGTATTTGACGTGGTGGCAAACGACACCGTGGTCTGGTCGCGCACGGATATCGGCCGTTTCCCCGAAATCACGGAACTCAAGCAGGTCGTACGTGACGAAATCGCGCCCGACAAGTCGCTCGGACACGCCGACAGAAAAAGTTCATGAGCCTCAAGTCTCTCGTCGTTCTCTCGTGTCTTGTCCCTCTCCTGGCGGCCGGCGGGCGCGACGGTAACGCGGCCCACACCAGTACCGCGCGAATGCCGGCCCGTCTCGCGGACACGCTCTCGATGCACGTCAGGCAGCTTACCAGAGACGCGATCTGGGAGCAGGTCGGCGCCGTCCAGGTCCGTTTCGACACCTACCATCCACAGGGTTTCGCAAAAGTCGGCGATCATCTCTTCCTGTCCTCGGTCGAGATTCTCGAGCCGACCCGCCGCTTCGATCCTTCCCGCGACGGCGTTGACCGCAGCGCGGGCAGGGGTCGAGGACATCTGTTCAAGATGAATCTCGACGGCGAGCTCGTCGCGCACATAGAGATCGGTGAAGGCGACATCTATCATCCAGGCGGCATCGATTTCGACGGCACGTCGGTCTGGGTACCCGTAGCCGAATACCGCCCGCACTCCCGCACGATCGTGTATCGGGTGGATCCGCAGACCATGGAGGCGACGGAAGCGTTTCGGTTCGCCGATCACCTGGGCGGTATCGTGCACAATATCGACGACGGGACGCTGCACGCCGTCAGCTGGGGGTCGCGAACGTTCTTCACGTGGCCTATCGACGTGGTGCTGGATCGGTCCCGATCGGAGGTTCCGCCGGATCCGGTGCGCTCGCCGAATCCAGCCCACTACGTCGACTATCAGGACTGCCAGTACGTGGGGGATGGGGAAGCGCTGTGTACGGGCGTTAGCCGCATCTCAGGTCCCGAGCACGCCGTAGCCCTTGGCGGCATGGAGCTCATCGACCTGCTTGAGGGCCGGCCCCTGCATCAGGTGCCGGTTCCACTGTGGACGGAGGCGGGCGTCCCGATGACCCAGAATCCGGCTGCTTTCGAGATATCCGAAAACGGCTTGCGGGCCTTTTTCCTGCCTGAGGACAACGACGGCAGATTGTTCGTCTACGACGCATCGTATTGACGACCGACGACGGAAAACATATACTGAACGAGCCACTGCGTTGAACGCCGTCTTTGCCGTCTTTGCCGTCTTTGCCGTCCACGCCGTCATCGCCGTCCAAAGGGGGGCATTCGATGGAATCGACACCGAGATATCCGTCTCATCTGGTTGCGAAGCGGTCCGTCCGTGAGGATCAGTATGCGTTCGTGACCCCGGGGCGTCAACGGGCAAGCCGCTTACTGTGCTGCATCCTGTGCGGCTTCTGCCTGATCTGCCTCGGTACGTCGGTCGCAGCGGCGCAGGCCTACCGAACCATCGCCGTCGATCTCTCTTCCGGCGCCATGAAGTCGGCCGTGCCGTTTGACGTTCCCTTCAGGGTTCGCGGCGCCGTTACGGATCAGGTTACGGGCGTGTCGGTCTGGATCGTGGAGAAGCCCGACGTGCGCTCGGCGCCGTTCGATGCGGACACGTGGAGGAACGTCGACAACTGGTCGCGTTTCGAAGGGGCCGCGGGCGACAGTTTCTACGTGCACGTGCCGGCGCTGGAGGCCAATTCGTTCTACCAGTTCCACTTCGTCTACCGGCGGTCTCCGACGAGCGGTGAGCTGCAGGCCTTCCACGCTCGTGCGCGGTCTGCCGTCGACCGTTTCATGCGCCGGCAGTCGGCCGACGCGATCGGTGACGTGCAGGCGTTTCAGCAATCCCTGGTCTCCGCTTTGCCTCGACCGGCGGGTGCGTCCGGCATGACGGTCGCTGCGGAGCCGGGATCGATCTTCGATACCACGTCGACGTCCGGCCGGGCCCGCCTCCGCTCGGAGATGGCGAGGCTGCTGACGCCGCAGGCTGACCTCGACGCCGCGAGGCGCAACGCGATGAGTGGGCCGCTGCCGGATGATTTCGATGGGGATGGGGAACCGGATCCGTCCTATTTCGATCTGGTTCGACCGCGCATGGATGCCCCGGCCGGTGATTCCACACTCGTGACGATCGCCGAGGAGATCCGCGCGCTGGCAGCGCAGGATGCGGCCCTGCAGCCGCACGTCTCATCCGCCGTCACGCTGGGTCTGCTGGCAGACCTGTCGAGCGAAGAGCGCACCCGCGTGCTTACCGGTCAGGATCCGCTCACGTCCGTCCGCGCGGCAGCCTTTCGCGTGACGGCACCCCTCGACGAGGTCTGGGCGCCGGATTCGATAGACGCGCGCCTCGATAATCTCGAGCGAACGCGACGTGCCCTGCGCGGCGCGGCGTCGCTGCTGCGTCGGCTGTCTCGGGATGTCGCACTTCGGGATCTGAGTCCGCGACTGGCCCGTCAGCCGCCGGCCCATCTAGAGCAGCTGTTCGATAGGGTCGCGTATCTGGGCGACGGGATAGAGGGACTGGCAGGCCATCACCTCCAGATACGGCGAGCCCTCGAACAACGGAATGCGGTGCTGGACGAGCTGGTCGATGATCTATCGATTCACGCCCGGTACGGCATGACGGTAACGGGAAGTTCGGGCGGCACGTTCGAGACGCGCGCGCGCTGGTATCTCAGTGCCGACGTCGGCCTCGCCGCCGTCCCCGTACTGGATGAGGTGCTGCCTTATTTCGGCATGAACGTCTATTTCCGTCCCGTCAATAAGGAGGCACCGCTGAGCGCCCGGGGCGGCATCGGTCGGCGGTTCGCTGCGTTGATCGGGGTGACGTACGCGTCCGTGGAGAAAACGGACGAGCGAGCGGATCTCTTCGGCAGCAACGCGCTGCTCGTAGGCGGTGGTCTCAGGTTGACGGACGTGCTGCGCGTGTCCGCCGGCGCGCTGGTGTATAAGGGCAATGACCCGCGCGCGCCCGCCGCAGGTGCGTCCCAGCCCGATTTCGAGTTGAGCCGGGCCTTCTTTTTCTCCGTGTCGTTCGATTGGGACGTCAGGCAGACGCTGGGCGTTCTGGGCAGCGCCATCACAAAGTAGATGGAGGTATAGCAGTGGCACTCATCATTACGTCGAGTCTTCAGGCCGTGCCGTCAGCGGTTACCCTGCCCGAACCGGGCACGACCAAGGTGTCGTTCGCTTTTAGCGGCGTAGGTCCGGTCGACGTCGTCTACTCCGTGGCCGAAGAGCAGCCCGTTCGTTTCGTCGAGGGCGGTGAGGTGGTTCGTTACGTTCGCGACGAAGCTCTCTCCTCAAGCGGAACTAGACGGGTGGAGCGCCGCCTCCGGCTCTGCCGACGCGACGGCGGTCCCCTCGAGAAGCCGCTTCGCATTACGGCCGTCGTACAGAAGCGCGGCGGCGACGGCACCGTGGTCGACCGTGCCGTGACGGCGTGCGCCTGCTCCTATTCGGCGGAGGAGGGAAGCGCGACGTGCCCGTAATTATTCCCGAAACGCCAGTTCGTCCGCGAAGAAGGGCAGGACGAACACTTCCACGCGTTCGTCGACGTGACTGATGTGGTTGCCGGGGTCGTAGATCTCAGCGAAATGGTAGATGCCGTACCGCGAGAGCACCTCCGACAGCGCACGGGTCGTCTCCGTGATCGATCCATCCTGCGCTCCGGAATCCAGCCCGATCGCCGTAAGGCGCCGTACCCGCGGTATGTACTGATGGATGGTGGCGAGCGGAGCGTTGGCTATCCAGCGCGCGGCGACGTCCGGTTGGCGGCGACCGTCTTCGGTGGGCAGGTCGACGAACATCGGCGGATCGTTCGGATCGGGCGACCACGCGGCGGCGGATGCGAAGAGTGCTTTGGTAAAGAAGTCGGCCTGTTCCACCTGCTCGATCGTCTCGAACGTCTCGAGCCGATCGGCATCCGGGCCGCCCGGATTCACATTCGGCTCCAGGCAGCACGGGCTCATCGCGTAGATGCTCGAAAAGACGTCGGGGCGCTTCATCCCGATTCGAATCGTTCCATATCCACCCATGGAATGACCGGTAAGCCCCCGGCTGTCCCGGTGGGCGATCGTACGGTAGTTGGCGTCCACGTACGCTACGAGCTCGTCGGCGATGAAGGATTCCCAGTCGCCAATCGCGACCGAGCTCGAGTACATACTGCCGGCGTACGCCGTATAGGCATTCGGCATGACCAGGATCATCTCGCTTGCCGTGCCGTCTTCGAGCGCGCGCTCCATGGCGGCCGGCACGTTTACGAAGTGCTCCCTCCACCCGAACCATGCCAGGTCGGTATCGGTGAACCCGTGCAGGACGTAGACGACGGGATAGCGACGGTCGGGGGACGTCGCGTAACCGGGTGGGAGATAGACGGACACGGGGCGATCGGGATCGTCGCCGAGCAGATTGCCTTCAAGAGACGATCCATGTACGGTGATGCGTTCCAGCGTTCCCTGCAGCGGCTCGATGGGCGCGAGGGCTTCGCCCGCGTCCTGCGCGGCGGCCGGCAGCGGGAAGGCGAGGAAGACGATTGGGACGAGAGCGGTGAGCAGACGAAGGGCGATGCGCGGCATGGCGATGAATGAAGCGTCTAAATGAGTGGGTGTATCCATGTGCAGGTCGTAGACTACGATTGATTCCACGTGAGGATCGACGGAAAGCGGTCCGGTGCGTCCAGGCGGAGATACTGATAGCCGATGCCTCCCAGCCCCTGGAAAAATCCGGGGTGGTGGACGCGGGTCGGCACGCCGGGAAGAAGTGCGAATCCTCCCCTCCGCGCAGCAGCGGTAGTTACCTCGCGTGCCAGTGCACGCGCGCAGTCGGATCAGAATGAATAGCTGATTTCCAGCGAAGGCCTCCGCCCGAGGTCGTAGACATCCACGTTCATCAAGCCCACGCGACGGCCGGCCGGACTCCGCGTCGCGACGGGGACCGGGCGGCGGTACCACGTGTTCGCGCGGTCGAGCACGTTGAAGACGCTTGCTTTCACCTCGAAGGTCCCGCTGCCGACGGCTTGATGCCATCGGAGACCGGCGTCCATCCGATGGTAGGCCGGCAGGCGGGACGGTTCTCTAGGTACTGCATGGGCGAGCGCGTTTGGTGTGCCGCTGCCGGACGCCCAGATGAGGTGGAGCTGCAGAGTCTCGCCGATTGACAGTTGCATATGGGACGTAAGCTGATGGCGGCGATCCCAGTCGGCCGGATACCAACTTCCGTCGCTGACCCGGCGATTCCTCAGCTCCATGGCCGACAACGTATAGGAGTTTGTCCACGTTACCGTGCCGAAGTCCAGCCGCGCCATCATCTCGATGCCGCGCGCCCGCCCCTCATTGTCATGGAGCCACGGGTCGAGCAGCGGGCTGATCGGGCGCAGGCGCCGCCGCGCCGCGCTCGCCTCGTGCTCACGGAGGTTCGTGAAGTGCTTGCGGTAGGCTTCCACCTGAAAGTGGAGCCTGGGTGAAGCCTGCAGGTAGGTGCCCGCCGAAACGTGATCGACACTCCCGGGAGGTTGCTCCGCCGTGCTCATCACCCAGATATCGGCATGGGTACTCTGCTCGACGTACAGGCGATGTACGAACTGATGGTTGCGGCTGAATCCGGCAGCGAAAGATAGGCGGCGATCCGGAAACAGGCGCACACGAAGCCGCGGAGAGAGTCGGAAAAACCGGCCACGCTGGAAATAATGCGTTCGAAGTCCGGCAGCCAGCGCAATCTCCGAGGCGAACCGACCCTCCACCTGTGCAAAGACGTCCGCCTGCGCACTCTCCTGCGTCCCGCCGAAGCCATCGCGCAGAATCGACTGTTCGTGATAGTCGATCGCGTAGTGGTGGAATGCATAGCCGGCCGACCACGTCGTGCCGGAAGCCGGTACGTCAATGTTCTGCGCCAATTTGAGCTCCAACAGCTCGTTCTCGTTGCTGAACGGACGAACGACGTGGTGGGATGTGTCGGTCTGAGGCAGCAGCATGCGCGTGGGATCGGTATATACGAAGTCGTCCTTCGAAAAAGCGCTGCGATAGCGGCTCAGTCCAGCTACCGACTCGGCGTACGCCGTCGAGCCGATAGGTGTCTGCAGCCGCAGGCTCGCGGCTGCGTTGTGCCAGCTGTTCTTCGTGTCGGCATTTATGAGCGGGGCGTCGCGCGAGTGGGGGGCGTTTGCGAATCGTTCTGCACGATGCAGCGTCTCGTCGCCGCCGACGTACCCGCTCGCCACAAGGCGTGCGCCCGGGGCCCATTCGTACGCAAGCTTTCCGTGGACGTCGTAGAAGTGCGCTGAGGCGTCGCCCGTGGTAAGTGCGGAAACGGGAACTTCGCGAACGGGCCCGGTCGGTACGTCCGTCTCGCGGCCGACGTCTAGTCCGAGTCGAATCAGTGCGTCGTTGTCGAACCCGTCGAAGGCATTCAGATAGGAGCGCCGTCCCGAGATAAGCCAGCTTCCCCGTCCGCCCGCGAACGGCCCCTCCAGTGTACCCTTGCCTGACGTGTTGCTGACGCCCATCGAGCCGTGCACGCCCGTCATCGATCCGGTTCGTGTCACGAAGGAAAGCGTTCCGCCTGGTGGACCTTGCAAAGAGGCCGGCGCGATGCCGTAGTAGAGGCCTACCGTTTGAAGGACATCCTCATTGAAGGCGTCAAAGAGTCCGAACAGATGGCTCTGATTGTAAATCGACATGCCGTCGAGGAGCACCTGAAAGCCGTCGGCACGGCTCCCGCGTACGTTCAAGCCGGAGGTGGCGGCCGTGGAAAGGGAGACGGACGGCAGTGTCTGCAGCGAGCGCATCACGCCGCTCTCACCGAGGGGCGAGAAGATCCCGGCCTGGAGGAGATGGTGCCAGGTCGTATCGACCTCACTTTGCAGGGCGGCGGTGCTGACGATGACCTCCGGACCGTAAGCCGTCTCGGGGACGAGCCGGACGGGAATCAGCTCGGCACCCGCGTCGGCATCGACACGAATATGCCGTGTGGAATAACCGATGTGAGAGATCGACAGGTCGACAGCCGTATCGGCGGAGACGTGCAGTCGAAAGTGGCCGGAGGCATCCGTCGCTGTTCCGCGGAGGCGGCGATCTTCGTACCAGGTAACCGTCGCGTACGGAAGCCGCGTGCCGTGCTCGTCGTCCACGACGACGCCCCGGATCGGTGCGTGCCGACCGGATGCGTTCGCGGCGGATTCGTGTACCTCCACGACCAGAACCTGATTGCGCGGTGCATCTACCCGCAGCCGCAGGCCGTGTGCAGTCAGCGCGTCATTCAGCCTCGCCAGCACCTCTTCGGCGTTCGACGTGAAGCTGACCGTCTTGCCGGCCACGAGCACGTCACGGTAGAGAAAGTGAAAACCCGCGCGCTCGCGCACGTCTGACAGCACGTCCCGCAGTGGTGCTTCGTCGTAGGCGAATTCATGTTCGCCGGCGTTCTGCCCGCGTGCATCGTCCGCGGCCTGCCCGAATGCATCGCTTACCGGAAGGGTGATCGCCGCGACCGTCAAGATGAACGAGAGAATAAAGCACGCGACGCTTTTCCGCTCTTTTTGTCCGGATGCGAACATGGGAGATAACCTACTGGGACTCGAAGCGATAGACATCGGGCCCGGCCGGTATAAATCGGCCGCCCAGGGCCAGGCCGAGATCTTCCAGGCTCTCTTCGACGCTTCCGAGCAAGACACGCCCAGAAAGGGTCTCGTCCGCCATCGTATCCGGTATCTCGATGGCGATGTCATAATGCTGTTCCAGCTCCGCTGCGACCACACGAACGGGTTGTTGATCGAACTCGATCGCACCGGCGAGCCAATCCACGTGCATGTCCGGCACGTCGTCCATCGGATCCAGGACGCCGTCCGTGATCGTCCGGCTCGACTGACCCGGTTGCAACACGACCTCACGGCCACTCGCCGCGTGAACGAAGCGAATACGACCTTCTTCGAGGTATACCGACGTTTCACCGCTCCACGTGCTCAGGTTGAAGCGCGTCCCGAGCACCTCCACGACCGCCGTCCCGGCCTCGACCGCAAACGTACCCGTGCTGCGCTCGGTGACGTCGAAAAACGCTTCGCCTTCGAGGCGGTACCGGGCGCCGGCATCCGGTGCATCCAGCCGATAGAGGTCGGAATGTGCCCGCAGCGTGACGAGGGACCCGTCTTCGGTTGTGAACTCGATGGATGCGGCGCCGGCGCGGGCTACCAGCACCGGCTCGGGAGTGCGGAGCGTGAGCATCGTCACGACGGCGAAGGCAAGCACGGCCGCCGCGGCCGACAGCCAGACCCAGCGAGGTGTTCGACGGTCGGATCGACGCACGGCCGAACGGTCGGGTCGAATGCGCGTCGAGCGTGTAGCGTCGTCGACGCGGGCCCATACGCGCTGGGCCGCTTCCTCACTGGGCCGATCCCGCCGGGCGTCTTCCAGCCGCTTCATCTCCATCAACGACCCGAAGAAAGGCCCGTCGTCCGGCGTCGGGCGCGTATCAGCCGCTGCGCCTTCTTCCAGTCCCTCCCCGATACGACGAGCCAGGTCCACATCCCTGTCATCTCGCGGTGTGTTTGGATCGTCGGTCATTCGTGTGGCGGGCGTGGTGGTGGATGTCTGATACGACGGATCAGGAGTCGGAGCTATCCGATCCCTCGGCCTGGAAGCCGGGGCGACCGTGCGGAGGGTTCGCCGGACGCGCGGCGGTCGCGTCGTCGCCGTGCGGGCGGCCTGCATGCGGACGTCCCATGTGGGGTCCGCCGGGCCGGCCGGCACCGACCCCGGCCACGTGGTTCACGTAGCGCCGCGCATTCACGATCACCAGGGCGTCGTGGATCTTCGACGTCGTGAACTGATCCTCGTTCATGATCTCATCGTACGATGATAGTTTAGCACGCACAAGCCGCTCGAGTCCTTCCTTGAACGCATCGCGCGTGATCTCTTCAGCGTGCAACTCGCGCACCAGCGCTTCGAGCGCCTCGCACTGCGTGCGATGCAGCGCATCGAGTTCAGCAACCTGCACGTCGCGCAGGTCGAGTGCCGCGATCATCGCGTCCCTGTTGAACTGCACGTGATTCTCCGGATGCCGGCCGCGGGCGGCCTCGCGCTCCTCGAGGGCGGCGATCTGGTCGTCGCTCAGGATCGCGCGGATCTCAGCTTCGGCGGCTTCGTGCAGCGAGCGAATCTGTTCGACCGCTCCCTCCCGCGTCAACGTACCCTCCTGCACCTCTTCGTTCAGCGCTCGAATCCGGGCGCTGTAGCTCGCGCGGATCTCCTCGATCTGCGATCGCTGCTCGTCGGAGAGCAGGTCGGCGATCAGGTGAAATCGAATCGGGCGTGGACGGTCCTCATCTCCCGGACGTTCGATGATGCAGGGAGCGTATACGCCGACGAGCTTATGCAGTTGGCGGTCGTCGAGGCGCGAGGCGATCCGAAATAGTTTTTCCTTCTGCCGCTCGTCTAAATACCCCTGGAGGCGTGCCGAGAGGTACCACAGGTTGCCCGGTGTCACGTCCGGCGAGCCATGCCGCTGCATATCGGCGTGAATGGATGCCTGCTGTTCGGGCGTCAGGTTCAACTCCTGCGTGAGGGTCATCGTCAGATCGGCGGTCGACAGCGCCGCTTCCTCCAGCGTCGAGGACGTTTCTGCGTCGATCAGGGCCGAGGTCGGTGCTTCGCAGCCCGTCAGCACGAATCCCGCCAAAAGCAAGGCGGCTGCGAGGCGGACGGATTGGGTTCTCAGGACGGATAATATCATGGTCTTGTCCATTCGTGATTATTGTGTACGAACCTTCAAAGCCCATACACATCACGGAGTGGAGCACCCCTATCCCGCCCCGCATTCGGTCGGTCTACTCGAGCACCCTACGGGTCATTGAAATGCTCGAAGGCCGCTCGCAGCACTTTCAGGGCGGAGCTCATCTGGTTTTCGACCGTTTTTACGCTGATGTCGAGCGCCTCGGCCGCCTCGCGATACGTTAGATCCTCGAGAAAGCAGAGTTCGAATACGGCACGCCGCCGCTCGGGCAGCTCCTCGACGGTCTTGTAGAGATGTTCCTGCATGAGCGCATACTCCGCGCGTGCCTCGGGGTCGGCGCCTGAAGAACGTTCGTGCAGTTTCGCGTCATCGGTAAACTTGGCCGTATCCCTGAAATGATTGAGTGCCCGATTGTAGCTGATCTTGAACAGAAATGCGCGCAGCGATTTCCCCGGCTGGATGTCTTCGCGCCGTTCCCAGATCTTTACGAAGGCTTGCTGCGCCAGGTCTTCGCAGACGGCCGGACCGACGCCGCGCCGGCGGAGGTAGCCGTAGAGGATCCCGTGATAGCGTTCGAAAAACGCACGAAACGCCACCCTGTCGCCCCCGCGTATTCGACGGGCCAGTTCAACGTCGTCCAGCTCCCGCCCGTCCGAAAGGGCCAGTGCAAGAAGCAGCGGGATGACGGGTGCGATCGGCGTCAAAGCAGCTGCGTCGTCAGATAGGTTGAATGGAAGGATGAGTGCAGTCGATCCCGCCAGCGGCGAGGGCGTCATTTTGTCGCCAGCTCGAGCACCACGTCTACCACGCGCTGCCTCGTCGGATTCAGGTTATGATACGTACCGTCGCCTTGCGTCCCCACATTTTGCCGGTTCGTGAGCAGGATGATGGTGACGTCGAGTTCGGGGATGACCGCCACGTACGTGCCCGTAAAACCCGTATGTCCGAATGTGCCGTCCGGGGTGCCGACCGCGGGAATGATAGCGGGGTCCATCATCCATCCAAGTCCGTTGCCGGTGTGATCCCGACGAAAGAAGGTGTGGACAACGTCGCGGCTCAGGATCTGCTCGTCGCCGTGTCGCCCTTTATGGAGGAGCAGATCGAGTAGCGTCCGTACGTCGTCGACGGTAGAAAAGAGGCCTGCGTGTCCGGCCACTCCCTCGTTCGCATGGTACGCGTTGCCGTCGTTTACCTCGCCGCGCAGCGTGTATTCACGCCATGCATCCCAAGACGCCGGATCCACGTCGACCTGATAGCCGAAGTCGTCGTCGTAGACCATCCGGCGCTCGAAAGGGTTGCCGTGCGATGTCGCGGCGATGGCAGCTGCCTCGACGCCGTGCGCCAGCGGCGTAAAGGTGGTTCTCTCGAGGCCGAGCGGCCCGAATAGCTCGTCGTGGAGGAAGCGGTCGAGGGGCCTATCGGTCACCCGTTCGACGAGACAGCCCAGCAGCATAAAGCCGAGGTCGCTGTACCGGCGTTCCTTGCCGACGTCGAAGGAGAGGGGAAGCCGGGCGATCGTTTCGTACGTCTCGGTTTTCGTCGATGCGTGGTAATAAAGGGGCAGCCACTGTGCGAGTCCGGCCGTATGCGTGAGGAGGTGGCGCACGGTGACGGCGGATTTCTTTCCGCCTGCGAACTCCGGCAGGTACGTGCGGACGGGCGCATCCAGGTCGATCAAACCGCGATCCACGAGCAGCATGACGCCGAACGTGGTCCCGAGCACCTTCGTGAGCGATGCCAGGTCGAAGAGGTGATCCGTCGTCATCGTATCGGGCGGATCGAGCGGCTGCATCCCGTACCCGTAACGCTGGGCGTAGCCGTATGCGGCCTGGTGGAGCACCCCATCTCCCTGAACGATCTGGAGAACGGCACCGGGGATGTGTCCCGCCTCGATCTCGCCGTGCATCAACGCGTCGAGTTCGGTGATTCGCTGCGCCTGCAGCGGTGACGCCGCAACCAGCAGTACGATCAGGAGGCTGAAAAATCTGGGCATGCCGCGCTCACTTACCTGATGTCGAACGGATTGCGTCGATAGTTTCCGCGGGGTTATGGTTCCCGCGCGATGGTAAACTGACCGCGTGCATTCACGGGCTTACAGCCGGCTCGACCACGCCCAGCGCAGCGCCTCAGCCTCATCCGGTGCGTCCGGGTCGATGCGCAGGACGTGACGTTCGATGCGGTCGATTTCCTGTTTCGCACACGGAATCGTCTGTTCTCCGTCATCGCCGAGAACGGTCATGGTGAATGGTTCGTCGGGACCCATCGCCTGAAGACCACCTATAACCTGCTGCGCGTTTCGCACCGTGACGGTCTCATCGTCGAACGATACGAGTACGTCGCCCTGCTGAAAGCCGCATTCCGCTGCCGCGCCCTCTACGCTCGCCAGCACGAGCCGATCGCCATCCACGCCGAACCGCACCCCGAGCAGAACGACCGTCTCCCCCGTGTTCTCCTCGGCCACGTAGTCGACGCCGATCAAGCCGAACGTCTCCTCGACGGGCAGCTCCTGCGTGCCGCGCACGTAGGCGTCGAGGAAGGGGCCAATTTCAGGATACGTCATCGCCGTGAACGCATCGAAGAAGGTCCTTTCGTCGAACGGTCTGTTTGGGCCGTATTCCTCCGACAGCTCGAGGACGACCTCCCGAAGTCCACGGCGGCCGTCCGACAGCGCGAGCAGCCGGATGTTAAGCAGCTCCGCCACGACGGCTCCACGCTGGTAGATGTTGCCCCACTCCTGCTGGCCTTTCTCCGAGAATGAGTGGAGGCCGATGTCGCTCAGGCTGAAGTCGGGGTCGTACTGGTCGTTGTTGCGCAGCTTGCCCGACATGCGGTCCAGGTACTCCGATTCGTCGATCAACCCGGCTCGCAGCTGCGATGCGTGCGACATCCACTCGGTCACGCCCTCGTACAGCCAGACGTGCTCCGAAGGGGTCGGCTCCACGAAATTGAACTGCTCGATGACCTCGCTGTGGATGTTGAGCGGGGTAACCACGTGCAGGAACTCATGGGCGACGATGTCCGGTATCGCTGCATCGATCATCTGATCGAATGTGTTCTCGGCCAGCGCATACGTAGAGCTGTAGGAATGCTCGAGCGCACCCACGTTCTGATCTTCGAAATGGAAGAGAAACGTGTACCGGTCGACGGGCAGCTCACCCAGGTACGTACCGGCTGCGGTCAGAATGGAGTGTACCGACTCCAGGATCTCGTCCGATTCTACCCGATCGGTTGCTGAATAGGTGTAGATGCCGACGTCGCCGCCACTCACCTCCGTTGAGGCCACGCTCAGGCGACCGGTCAGTATCGGCGAATCGACGAGGTGGTCATAATCTTCCGCCAGGTAATATCCCGTGTCGTCCGTTTCCAGCGCCGTGCCGGCGACCCACGGCTCGGGCTGGTCGAGGCGGATGCGGACGGGCCGCTGCTGCATGCCGGCCGGAAAGCCGAATACGGCCTGGTTGTTGAACAGGGCGTGGTCCTCTTCGAGCGACGTGCCCGCCATGCGGTAGATCGGGTGCTCGTCGACCGGTGTATCCCACGTCTCGGCCACGGCGTACCGGATCTGGGCGACGGATTCGGGGTCCCCGATGCGCCACTGGTTCGTCGAAATGCGCTCGGATGGAATTACGTTTCCGTCCGCGTCGACGGCTTCGAAGCTTCGAACGTAGCGCCCGATGTCCATCACCTGGTACGTTCCCGGTGCCGTGGCGGCGAACTGGTAGACGGCATTGGATGCATCGAGATCGTCAACCGCGAGGGTGACTTTAAATGAGTCGCCTGACAAGTCGTTGAGGTCGACGACGTATTCGAGAGGCTCGAGGGCCGCCGCCGAATCGCTGATGGAGCGGGTGCTTCCGCAGCCGGTCAGGAGCGCGGCCAGGAGCAGGCAGACGGCGGTGCGCGTAACGGTAGGCTTCACGGATTTGGGCAGGTGGGCTGCACGGCGCATGGTAGAGGAATGTAGGAGTAGGGTAACGAAGGATCGATACGCGAGATTCCGAGTTTAGTGTTCGTCCGCTGATGGAGAAGGTTTCGTGTGGGAGGGCCTGGCGCACCGGTCCGCTGGGTATTTGATGCCGCTCGCGTACTGTTTAATCGAGAATTTCGGATCACGCTGACCTGCTGCGTGACTAAGTACATCGTATTTATGAATCGATGTACTAAGCCAGGCAGTTCGTATACGTATTAAACTACAGACGAGGCATTTCCGTATGGTTTGGCGTCTTTTTTTTCTGATAACCATCGTCGCGGTGTCCGGCTTGCCTGCCTCCGTGGTCGCTCAGTCGACGCCCACCTGGCGCGTCCAGATCGGTGGTGGGTACATGCACTCCGACGGCGAATCCAGCGTGGAAATCGGACTCGGTACGGTGGTAACCACGGATGTTGGCGACGGCATATTCTACAAGGTCCGCGTCGAACGGCGCTTCACGGAGTCGCTCGGCATCAGCCTGAGCGGGTTCACGTGGTCGGATCATGATTTCATCCGGCAGCAGACGTTTTCAGATGGCAGCACCTTCGAGTCGCGCGATGCGATGGGCGCGAACGTACTTGCGCTCGGCGTCGTCGGGCACTTCCTGGACGATGGGGGAATCCATGTTGTCGCGGATCTGTTTATTTTGTATGCCTGGTATGAGGATCTCTTGCTGGAGGGGCCGGGGCCGCCGTTCGGTGACGGCGAGTCGATTGCCGTGCGACCGGATTCGCGTCCAGGCATGGGATTAATCGTAGGTCTGGAAATTCCACTGGGTACCCCGTATCTCTCCCTGAATCCATGGGCCGGAGCGGCGGTCGCTCAGTTTACCGAAGCGTTTTTCGATGCAAGTCGCGGCGCGAGCAGTACGGTTGACGTTCCGCTCTCGCCGGTCATGGCCGGCGTATCGCTCGGTTTTCGCTTCTGACGATGAAGTCATTGGGTCTTACGAGGAGGGTCACGTGTGATGGTGACGTTAGCACATATAGGGCTTCTGCTGCTGACCTCGATCTGGTCCGCGGACGTTGGGGAAGATTTCGAGCGTTCGCAGGCGCATCTTTTCTCACCGATTGACACCACGGATCGCGGCTACGTGTTTACTCGGCCGCCGCTTGCCGAAACGCCGTATACCACGCTGCCGTTGGGCGACGTTCAGCCGCGGGGCTGGCTGCGCGAGCAGCTCGAACGGGCGGCAGGCGGGATGACCGGTCATCTCGACGAGTTATATCCGCTGGTCGGCGAATCCAACGGATGGCGCGGAGGCGACGGTGACAACTGGGAGCGGGGGCCGTACTGGCTCGACGGACTCGTACCGCTCGCCCATATTCTCGGCGATGAAACGCTCGTCGAGAAGGCCCGTCCTTACATCGAATGGACCCTGTCCAGCCAGCGCGCGGACGGATTTTTTGGTCCGGCCCCGGAGGATGCCAGTGCCGAGGGAGGCTCGAGGGTGCAGCAGATGGCTCCTGCCGACTGGTGGCCGCGGATGGTCATGCTGAAGGTGCTCCGTTCGCATTATGAGGCTACCGGGGACGAGCGCGTGATCGAGCTGATGACGCGGTATTTCCGGTATCAGCTCGAAACGCTGCCGGAGACGCCGCTCGACACGTGGACGAACTGGGCGACGGCTCGAGGCGGCGAAAATCAGGAAAGTATCTACTGGCTCTACAATCGCACCGGGGACGCTTTCTTGCTCGAACTGGCCGACCTCGTCTTCGAGCAGACGCAGGACTGGACGAGCGATTTCCTTTCCGGAAAGTCTAACGACGATTACTGGTACACCCACGTCGTCAATGTGGCCATGGCCGTCAAGCAGCCGGCGCTGCAGTATCTCCAGACGGGCGAGCAGCGCTACCTGGACGCCGTGCATCGCGGCATGGAGGCGATTATGGAACGGCACGGGCAGGTGCACGGGCTTTTCTCCGGCGATGAGGAGCTCCACGGCACCGACCCGACGCACGGTACGGAGCTCTGCGCCGTCGTCGAGTTCATGTACAGTCTCGAGCGGCTGGCGAAGATCACGGGCGACGTGGCCTGGGTGGACCGGCTGGAGCGCGTCGCGTACAACGCCCTGCCCACGCACATCAACGACGATTTCTCGGCGCGCCAGTACTTTCAGCAGGCGAATCAGGTTCGAATCAGTCTCGGAACGCGCAATTTCATCACGCCGCACGACGGAACCGACATCTGCTTCGGGCTCCTCACAGGCTATCCGTGCTGCACGACAAATCTCCATCAGGGGTGGCCCAAGTACGTGCAGCACCTCTGGATGGCGAGCAGAGATGGAGGTCTCGCGGCGCTCGCATACGGTCCGAGTGCCGTGACGGCCTTCGTCGGAGAGGAAAACGAGGTGCACGTGCGCGAAGAGACGAGCTACCCGTTCGAGGATACGGTTCGTTTCACGATCGAGGTGGACGAACCGGTTGCGTTCCCGTTCCACCTGCGTATTCCAAGATGGACGCGGGATGCACGCATCGTCGTCAACGGCGAGACGTGGGATACGCCGGAAGCCGGACAGATCGTTCAGGTGGCGCGGACGTGGAGCGACGGGGATGTCGTGACGCTCGAGCTGCCGGCGCAGGTCGACGTGCAGCGCGGCCGCGAGCGGGCCGTGTCCGTCCACCGCGGACCACTCGTTTTCGCGCTCGCCGTTCCGGGCCGGGAGCACCAGGTGCGGCTGCCGAATCCCGAGATGCGGGGCGAGACGGGATGGGAGGTTCATCCGCAAGGGGCATGGAATTTCGGACTGGCGCTTGACGATGAAAACCCGGCTGCATCCTTCGAGGTCCATCGCTCCGCGTCCACTGCCTATCCGTGGACCGAGTCCGACGTACCCGTCCGGCTTCGTGCCATGGGACGGCGCATTCCGTCGTGGGGCGAGTATAACGGATCGGCCGGTCCGCTTCCTTACAGTCCGGCGCAGACCGACGAGCCGCTCGAGGAGATTACGCTTCTGCCGTATGGGGCGACGACGCTCCGCGTCGGTCTTATCCCCACGGTAGCGCGCTGAGGGCGCTTTAGTGCCTCGAGACGTCCGCCCGCGCTTGAACTCTTGCAATCATCGACAACTACCCGTGGTAGGTGGTGACATGAATTTTCGTCTACTCCAATTGCGTACATCCGTCGTATTGACGGTTGTTTTCCTCACGTCGGCGCTCGCACTTCCTTCGCGGCCGGCGTTCGCGCAATCCGCCGAGGGCCTGGATCGGGTCATGATGCTAACGGATGCCGATCGGAGCCTTGACGAGCTGCAGATCGATCGCGGGGGCACGGGCCTGTGGCAGGATCTGCAAAAGCTCCGTACGACGGCGAGCGTGCTGCACGTCGTAGCCCATCCGGATGACGAACACGGCGGGGTCCTCACATACCTCAGCCGGGGGGAAGGGGCCCGGGTCGCGCTCCTTTCGCTTACCAGAGGTGAAGGCGGTGCCAACGCGGTCGGATCGGAGCTGTTCGACGAGCTCGGGCTCGTACGGACCGAGGAGTTGCTTCTGTCCGGAGCCTATTATGGACTCGACGATCTCTATTTTACGACCGCAATCGACTACGGATTCTCGAAGGTGCTCGACGAGGCGCTGCGAAACTGGGGGCGTGAAAACGTGCTTCGCGACGTCGTTCGCGTCATTCGGCTTAACCGCCCTCTGGTCGTGCTCGCACGGTTTCATGGGACGGAGCGGGATGGGCACGGCCACCACGAAACGGCCGGCGTGATGGCGCAGGAAGCATTTCGTGCGGCGGCGGACCCGAACCGTTTCCCGGAGCAGATCAGCGAGGAAGGCCTGCAACCCTGGCAGCCCCTCAAGCTATACCGGGGCGGAGTGCGCGAGGACGAACACTGGAACGTCCGCATCGACGCGGGAACGTACAGCTCGAGCCTTGGAGCCTCGTATCGGAACGTGGCCTCCGAGGGGCTGCAGTACCAGCGTTCGCAGACGAGCGGTGCCTATCGCGAGTCGGTCGGTCCCTACGTTCGGTATTACGAACGCATGGATGCCGTCGTAGAGAGCCCCGATCAGGAATCGAGCCTCTTCGACGGGATCGACACGTCACTGCGCGGTCTCCCGGCTCTTTTCGACGTAGACGTTTCGGCGGAAACGCACGCTCTTCTTGAAGCCGTGATGGGCCACGTCGACGATGCCGTGGCGAGCTTCAACGTCGAGCGAACGGCTACGATGGCGGCATCGCTCGCGCTGGGCCTGGAGAAGTTGCGCCGCGCGATGGATGCGTTCGAATACGGCTCGGATGCCCATATGTATTTGCAGATCAAAGAGCGGCAGTTCGAGCATGCCATCAACACGGCGCTGGGCGTTCGTCTTGAGGCCGTCGCCGTGCCGCCCGGTACGGTGGACTCGGACAGTCCGTGGGGGTCGCGGGCGACGATGGGGATTGCCGTGCCCGGTCAGGACGTTCGGGTCCAATCGAGGCTTGTCAACGCAGGTGGAGATGCGATCCACGTGCGGGGAATGCGGCTGGATGCGTCGTCGCAGTGGACCGATTTTTCCGACATGGTTAATTCGGATTCATACGTCGCAAGCATTCCTGTAGATCGGACGCTGAGCGAGAACGAGCACGTGGATCTGGCGATGGAGATGACCGTACCGGCCGATGCCGGCGTATCCCATCGCTACTATTACCGTGAATCGATCCGAGACAGTAGATACGACATACGCTACGCTTCCTACCGGCACCGTCCCCATCGTCCGCCTCTCCTAACCGCTACGGCCACGTACACGGTCTACGACGTGCCGGTTGGTCTCGTCTCGACGGTACGGCGCCGCGAGGCGAATTTTCCGTACGGCTACGAGATGCGTGCCTTGAAGATTGCGCCGGTGATTGCCGTCAACATGCGTCCGGAGATGCGGATCGTTCCGCTGGGCGGCGACCGGCGCGTGTTCGACCTGGACGTCGAACTCGTCAACAACCGGCCCTCCGGGGCAGAGGGCGTGCTGCGTGTGGACCTTCCCGCGGGTTGGCGCGCCGATCCGGCTCGAAACGAGTTCTCATTTACGGATGCCGGACAGCGGCGGACCTTCGCCGTGCAGGTGGAGATCCCGACCATGGAGGATCGGGACTACCTCGTAGAGGCCGTGGCGATGGTGGACGGTGAAGAGTATCGAACGGGATACGAGGTCATCACGCAGCTCGACATCGACACGCAGTATATTTTCCGGCCGGCTGAAACGCAGGTTCGCGGCGTTGACGTGCAGATCGCACCCGACCTGACGGTGGGTTACGTGATGGGTGTGGGCGACGAGGTGCCATCCGGTATCCGGCGGCTGGGCGCGCGTGTCGACCTCTTTGGTACGGCCGAACTTGCGGGTGCCGACCTGTCAGGGTACGACGTCATCGTCGTCGGCACGCGGGCGTATGCCGTCCGCCAGGATCTGTGGACGTACAACCAGCGCCTGCTCGACTATGCCCGTAACGGGGGCCACCTGATCGTCCTGTATCAGACGCCCGAATTCGTGCCGAACGATGCGGCGGCCTTCCCGGCTGAACTGCCGCGTTCGGCGGAGGAAGTGTCCGAGGAGGACGCCCCCGTGCGCATTCTCGCTCCAGAACACCCTGTTTTCAACCAGCCGAACGAGATCGCGGCGGCGGACTTTGACGGGTGGATCGAGCAGCGGGGCTCCAAGTTTTTTTCGGAATGGGATGACGCATACACTCCGCTGATCGAAACGCAGGACCTGGGCCAGGATCCGCAGCAAGGTGGCTGGCTGATCGCCGATTACGGTGCGGGAACGTATACGTACTTTGCCTATGCCGTGCACCGGCAACTTCCTTACGGAGTGCCGGGCGCCTATCGGATCTTCGCCAACCTCCTCTCGCTCGGCCGTTAATCGAATCCTTCCCACATGCAGCCCGCGCCAGCTTCCACAGCCCGCGTACGTGGTATCCCCATGCCCACGCTCCCCGTTCTCAAGGACAATCCCTACGATCTGACGGCAGAGAAGGTGCGCGAGCCGCCGGGGAGCTTTCGCGACCGGCTGCGCTTTCTGGGGCCCGGATTCATCCTTTCCGCGTCCATCGTCGGGTCGGGCGAGCTGATCGCCACCACGAGGCTGGGTGCCGAGGCCGGATTCGTCACCTTCTGGGTGATCCTCGTCAGCTGCCTCGTCAAGGTTGCCGTGCAGGTCGAATTCGGGCGCCAGGCCATCTACTCCGGCGAGACGACCATGGAGGGACTCAATGGCCTTCCCGGGCCGAAGTTCGGAAAGGCGAACTGGACGATCTGGACGTGGCTCGGCCTCATGACCTTCAAGATGATGCAGGTCGGCGGGGTTATCGGCGGTACGGCGCTCGTGCTGACGATCGTCTTCCCGCAGGTACACGTGGCCGTCTGGTGCTACCTCACGGCCATCGCGGTTTCGCTCATCATCTACCAGGGTAAATATGCGCCGATCGAGAAGCTCTCGCTCGTCTTGATCGGACTCTTTACGGTGCTGACGATCGTCTCGGTCGTCGCCGTGCAGTACACGGACTTCGCCTTCTCCAGTGCGGAGCTGATTAGCGGCCTCACGTTCAACCTCCCTCCGGAAGTCGTCCTCGTCGCCATCGGAGCGTTCGGCATCACCGGCGTGGGCGGCGACGAAATCATGGCCTACAACTACTGGCTCATCGAGAAGGGCTACGCGGCCTATACCGGCCCCTACGAGCGCACCGAAGCCTGGCAGCGGCGCGCGAAGGGATGGATGCGGGTGATGTATATGGATGCGGTGGCCGCGATGATCGTCTACACGCTCATGACGGCCGCCTTCTACCTGCTAGGTGCGACCATCCTGCATCGCCAGGGCATCCTTCCCGAAGGCATGCAGCTCGTGGAAACGCTCTCACAGCTCTACACGAGAAGTCTGGGCGAGTGGGCGGGCACCATCTTTCTCGCCGGTGCGTTCGCGGTGCTATTTTCAACCCTCTTCGGCGCCCTGGCCATCTGGACACGCCTGTTTTCCGACGCATTCGGTCAGATCGGATGGATGGATTTTAAGGACGTCGAGCAGCGACGAAAGGCCATCGCCTGGCTGGCGTGGTCGATCCCGCTCATCTGGGCGTCGCTGTTCCTGTGGATGCAGACGCCGGCCATCATGGTGGCCATCGGCGGTGTGGCGACGACGGTCATCCTGCTCATCGTCGTGTTCGCCGTCATTCACTTTCGATATCGCCGGGCTCCGGACGAGCTGCGGCCCGGACGCCTGTACGACGTCGTATTGTGGATCAGCATCGTTTCGATCATCCTGGTCGCGGTATACGGACTCACCCGCGTATTCTAAACAACCATTCTTCTCCTGCGCGTCACATGCAAGCCGAGCGAGAGCAGCATGGCCGTGCAGATCCAGAGGATCATGGCGGGGAGGCGCGGGGAGGGAGCGGAGGCTTCGGTCCCAATGCGGAGGAGCGGTTCCATGGGCGGCGTCCGCCCGAGCTCCGCTGCCGGAGGTTCCAGTGCCAGGGCGGGCGTCCGCGCGAGCTCCGTTGGCGACGCCTCCAGTGCCAGGGCTGGACCGGGCGCAAACACCGCGGTGGGAAGTCGTGAGACGTCCGGCAACGACAACGGCGGGCGCGGAGGGCGGGCCGAATTGCGCGCTGCGACCGAATCGTCTGCGTGGACCGCTTCGATCGCGAAAGGCGTAGGCCACGCGATCGCTCCGTGTTCGGGCAGCGGACGGTCCGTCGGAATCGGGATGGCAGGTCGCGGAGGTTGTACGGATGTCGTTTCGGCGAGCGGTGTGGCGGTCGATGGCGCAAGCTTCTCCGGTCCATCCTTCTCCGGAGCATCCGACGTGTCCGATGAATCTGAAGCGTCGGATTCGCCGGCGAGCAGGCGCTCGGGCGCAGCGGGTCGTTCCACGACGGCGAGGCGGAGGTCGTCCACAAAGTCCCCGTTTTCCGTGGCTCGGACCACGAACCGTTCGGATGCTGCGGCGGCGGACAGGTCGCGTGCGTGGAGCTGGTCGGCGTCCAGCTGCACCTCGTAGGTACCCGGCCGGAATCCCATCTCATAAAACGAACCGTCAGAAAACGTCTGCAGGACGCGCTCCGATCCTTCGTCGACGTCTACGATGCGTACGAGAAGTCCGGAGACGGCAAGCGGTTCGCCCGTTCGAGCGTCCACGACCGTACCTTCTACGACGCCGGCGGCAAAGAGCGGCACGTCGATCTGCTTGACGCCGTTCGGGTCGGCGATGAACGAGAAGCTCGATCGGTCGGGCACCCAGAGGGGATTTGCAATGGCCCCTTCCTCGATGCGGGCGGTGTATCGTTCGTAGGGAAGAAGGTCACCGACGTGCGTCACCCCGTCCTGATGGCCGGATGAAAGCGCGCTGCCCCGGTCCAGGTGTACGGCATTGTGTTCCAACACGTGCTCGTCCGCGTCGAGTGTGCCGTTGGCGTTGCGATCTACGAAGAGGCGCAGCGCCGCGGCCGCTCGCCCGACTGCCGGCCGGTCGCCGGCCAGGATGCGGCCGCTTCGTTTGTCGAAGATGAGACTTCCCCGGACCGACTGGACGACGTTCGTCGATGACGAGGTCACCCGGGTGTCCGTGACGCTTCGAGCGAACGGCAGCGCGGTGGAAAGCCGAATTCCGACCGAGCTGGCTCGTCCCGACATCCCGAGATGCGTAAAGAGCTGAACGCGGGTATCGGGCGTCACGCTGTGAGCGGCATTCAGTTCGATGCCGTCCAACCGGTGGTCGGAAGCGTTATAGCGCGCGCGAGCGCTGAGCAGCAACCCGCGAAAGTACGCCATCGACGGTGGGGGCCTGGACAAGACGAACGACATGGCGGGCCGGATCGTCGAGGAGCGATAGGACTCCGTAACGTCCGTCTCCGCCGTTACGTAGAGCTGGAGGCTGTTGAAAGCGGCCTGCAGGTGGGATCGAAACCGGTACTGTTGGTCGCCTCCGTACTGCGATCGTGACGCGGAGAGGCGAACGCTCATCGGGAAGCGGCCGACGTGGAAAGGCAGGAATCCCGATGCGGAGGTATGGCTGCGACGACCGGAAAGGCGGTGGCGGGTAGACGGATCGCTGCGGATGTACTGTACTTCCAGGGAGGACTGCGATGGGTAGAACGCGTGGATCGAGAACCGCTGCAGTCCGCGGTCGGATACGTCCATCGTGGCCAGGTAGTGGTGGAGCAGGCGCGAGGTGACCGATCCATAGACCGTCGGGCGACGGCCGGGGGCGCCGTCCGCGTAGTCGAAGCCCAGACGGGTTGTCAGGTGTTTGCTGACGCCGTAGCCGACGTCTGCCTGCCCCAGGAAGCCGGACCGTTCACGGCGTTCGCCGACGTGGACGTTGTAGCGCAGGTCGCCCGGGCTCACCATCGAGAAGGGGACCTGGATGCGCCGACGGAGGTGGCGCACTTCGCCTGCCGGACCGTAAGCCTGCACGTGGAACTGCGACGAACCGTACGTCACCGGGACCTGAAAGCGATACACGCCGGAGGCCGGCGCGCGCGTCACGTCGATCAGGCGATCGTCCATATAAAGCTCGAGCTCCCAGTCCGGCTCGGCCTGGCCCGAAATCGTGTACTCCCCGAAGAGGCGTTCCGGACGCGCGGGTTGATTGGTGAGGTGGATCCCCCGGTAGGCATCCGGACGGAGGCCCGTGGCGTGGAGGGTGCCGAGTCGGACCTGCCGCAGCAGCGGCGTATCGTCCATGACGTAGCGCCATCGTACGTAATCGTGGGCAACGAACGCCGTACTCCCTACCCCCGCTCGTCCCTGCCAGGCGAGGTCTCCACCCAACACTTCGGCGCCGAGCGCGGTCTGCAGGTTCACACGCGTTCGATCGTGTGTCTTGTTGATCGACACGTTATAATCGGCGACACCGCCGCCGATGGACTTGCGCGTTCGCTGAAAGGCCAGTGGGGCGTGGCGGAAGGCCGCGAACGGATCGATTTCGGCGGGCCGCTGTCGGGCGCGTCGCCGGTTCATCTCCACGGGCAGCGGCTCGTCGCTTCGCACGTGAATCGAGAGGGCAGCCAGGTCGAACTCGACGCGGAGACCGAAGACGTCGTCGAGAAGGTACGGCTTCACGAAGACATCGTGCTCGCGTTCGATATAGTCGTCCGATAACATGGGCACGGTCGACGATCCGATGTGGGCGGTACCGCTGCCGAAGTCGAGGCGGTAGGAACGCGTTTCGTCCAGGTAAAAGCCGGAGATTGCCGGGGCGTCCCGATCGAGCTGCCAGGCGACGCCGAGCAGCGAGAAGAGTCCGCCTACGGGCACGTAGACGTCAGACCCCAGAAAGCGCGCCGACACGTCGGCCGTCACCAGGTCGCCATACCGAAAAGAAAGGATGATCTCCTGGGCCGGCTCTTCGCTGTCGTCGTCCCGTCGCGCACCGTCGTCACCCGCCACATAAGCCAGAGGCGATTCGACGTCCTGGGCATACGACGGCGGCGTCCCTGCGAGAACGGAGGCAAGCAGCAAGAGGACGATCGGCGCTGGGCCGAGTCCAATCGGTATGCCATGTGGCGCCGGTCGGTTCAATGCGTGCCATGAACGGTGATTATCGTGATCGGGTCGACAGCGGTACGGGCTCCGGCACGTGGACGACGAATCGCCGGGTTACGGGCCGCATAGCCGGCACGTCTCCCTTGCGCACGTCGTTTCGTTCGGCGCGCAGCGTCACGTCCGCCAGGTAACGACCCGCCGGGAGTGCCTCGCGGTCGATGGTGAAATAGGTGCTCGCGGCGTAATAGGCCTCCGTCGTCGTTGACCTCCGCGCGACCTCCGTGCCCTCCTCATTCATCAACGACAGATCGATGCTGCCGAAGAAGGGAGCCTCGCCCGTGCGGTCGACGGCGGCGACGAGCGTGACGTGTCGAGGCTGGGCATCCACGAATAGATCGGTGATCGCCACGTCCGTCGACGCGCTGCCGCGTTCGAAGACGACGGGAATCACCTGCTTAAATTCGAAATGAATCTGTGCCGGCCCTTTTTCGCTGCCGGGCGGGACCTCTTCCCGGGACGTCACGACCATGCGCGTCCAGTACATGTCGCCTGAGAGGTCTTCCGGGGCGTCGATCATCAGGCGGATCGTGCGCCGGTGTTTCGGGGGGATGCGAAACCGTTCGGGGAAACTCCGAATCCACGGAGAGAGCGAATGGTCGGCTTCCGTATCCGCGTCGTCGTACTCGAGATAGCGCTGACCGCTCTCGTCGGCCGTGGGGTAGCCGAACTCGAAGTCGATGAAGACCTCCTGCACCTGATCGCTTGCGTTCGTGAGTTGAACGGTTCCGTAGCGGGCCGGCTCGTCCACGTACACGAACGTGGGTGCGAGCGTGACCTGCCCAAACGCCGGGACGGCGGCGAGCAGCAGCAGGATACCGAGGTATGTATAGCGGTGATATCGAAGCTCTGGCATGATACTACTGTATTTCGGCGTCGAGGGTGAACGTGTTCGAGTAGGATTGCGTCGGCGTGGCGCCACCGGGACTGATGCCGGCGCCGATCCATACGTAGATGCTGAAGGAGCCGCCATCCTTGTTGACCTGCGCGCCCGTGCTCGGATCGAACGCCGTAGCGCCGCCGGGATCGTTGGTATAGGACCAGGCGGCGGAAGTAGATCCGAACGAAATGGCGACGGTATCGCCACCGTTCGTCAGATGAGTCGGCAGGGTAAATGCAATATCGACGTGCTGAAATCCAAGCATGCCGCTGCAATCGAGCCGAAAGACGGAGGCGTCCGCATCGGTGTAAAGCACCGAAGCAGAAGATCCCGCGGCGACGTCACCGAAGTTCATGTCCGCCAGCCGGTTCACCGTAACCGATGCCTGCGCGTGCACGCCGCCCGCCGTGAGGAGGGAGGCGAAGCATGCCGCGGCGAGGAGCGCGTACAGGGCGTGTTGGGGGGTTCGGGTGGACATGACGCGTGCAGCTGTGGTGGGGCGATGCAGTCCGCGACGGGGCATGGCACGTCAGTAATCGACCTTTACGGTGTACGTACCCGTGTAGCTACCGGTCACCTGTGCGCCGCCGGCCGTGACTTCTCCGCCGAGGTACACGTACAGATTTCCCGTACCGTTGATGGCGATGGTCGCGCCGTCGTTCAGGTTGCTCGCCGTACCGGCGTCATCCGCCGTGTTGTACTGTATGTCGTCCGTAAACGGCAGCGTATTGGCACTCCCGTCGGTCAGGTTGGCAGGTACGGTCAGCGTAAACGTGATATTCTTGCTGGGTTCACCCGTAATGGTGAACTTCACCACGCCGCCATCCGTCACGGCGATCGTGCTGGTCGTATTCTGCGCCACGTCTCCGAAGGACAGGTCCTGACTCTTGGCCAGGCTGAGCGCGGCAATGACGTCAGCCGAGATCGTAGCGCTCTCGCTGTCCGTCGCCTGCGCGCTGGCCAGGCCGACGAGCAGAAGGGTTAGTATGAACCATATGAAAGATCTCATTTTCAGGCCTCCCGTTGTGCCGCCAATGATAGGGGCACCCAATAGTATCGGCTTAACCCGTAGATTCTTAAGAACATTGCCTTGAGAATGGATGTCGACGGCAATGCATGTCGACGGCAGTGCATCGTGCTCTTCATCATCCACCCGCACGTCCATCCAGCCCTCCACTGCGCGTTACTCCGTATATTTTGCTCTCTCCTTCCGTCTATTCGCCTGTACTAGATCCCATGCCCATATTCACGTCGGCCGGCCGGCCGTGCATCGCCGTCACGATGGGCGATCCGGCGGGTATCGGTCCGGAGATCTGTCTCGATCTGCTTTCGAAGCCGGCGCTGCGCGACGTATGCCGTCCGGTCGTCTTCGGCAGCGCGCCCCTTATGCAGCGCGTGGCGGAGGCGGTCGGCCGGTCCGTGGAGCTGCGTTCGTGCACGCTGCAGGAATGGGTGGATGGAGCCGCGCCGGCCACGGCGGCGAACGTAGTCGACCTGCACGTCCCCGAGGCCGAGTCGGTCGTGCCCGGACAGGTAAGTGCCACGACGGGCCGCGCGGCCTATACCTACATCACGGCGGCGATCGATCGAGCGCTGGAGGGCCGCGTGGACGCCGTTGCGACGGGTCCCATCCACAAGGAGGCGCTCCGGGCAGCGGGCATCGACGAGCCCGGGCACACGGAGATCTTCGCGGCCCGGACTGACGCCTCGCGGTCGTGCATGATGCTTACCTCGCCCGAGCTGACCTGCAGCTTCGCTACGACGCACGTTGGATATCGCGACGTGCCGGGACTCCTGTCGCGGCGGCGCATCCTCGACGTGATCGAGCTGACGGATGCGGCGCTGACGGCGCTCCGCGGCCGCCGGCCGGTGCTGGCGGTATGTGGACTCAACCCCCACGCCGGAGAGCACGGACTGTTCGGCGCGGGGGAGGAAGAAGACGTCATCATTCCCGCCATTTCGTCAGCTCGAGACAGAGGCATTCAGGTCGACGGCCCACTGCCACCCGACACCGCGTTCCTGCCGGCGCGGCGCGAGCGTACGGACGGATTCATCTGCATGTACCACGATCAGGGCCACATACCGCTGAAGGCGCTCGCTTTCGATCTCGCCGTAAACGTCACGCTGGGTCTCCCGATCGTCCGCACGTCCGTCGATCATGGCACGGCGCTGGACATCGCCTGGCAGGGCGTCGCCAGCTCGGAAAGCCTGTTCCAGGCGGTGCGTCTGGCAGTACAGCTCAGCCGGACTCGGAGGGCCGGTGTATGATCGGCGTCATCGCGGATGATCTGACGGGTGCCGCGGAAGTCGCCGGCGCAGCCTTTGCCGCAGGTCTTTCGGCCGAGGTTTGGACGGCCGAGTCGGGTGTGCCGGGCGAGTCGGCCTTCGGCGCCGCCGGGTGGTCGTCCGGTGGCGCCGACGTGGTCGTGCTGGATACCGATACGCGGTGGCGGTCGCCGGAGGAGGCCGGATCCCGCGTCGAACATGCCGCGGATGCGCTCCGCCGCGAGCGTCCCGAAAGGGTCTTCAAGAAGGTGGACTCGCTGCTGCGAGGACACGTCGTCCGCGAGGTAGAGGTTGTAAGACGGGCGTTCGGATTGTCTTCGACGCTTCTCGTTCCGGCCCATCCGGCCATCGGCAGAACGATCGAGCGAGGGCGATACTATATATATGGCGTTCCGCTCCATGAGAGTCCGCTCGCCCGCGATCCCGGACATCCACGCCCGTCGTCCTGCGTCGACCGGCTTCTGGGCGCACGGGCCGGTACACCGATTCGATTGCCGGATGCGACCTCGGTCAACGACCTGCGACGGCTCGCGTCAGAGCTCGATCCGGACACGCTCGCAGCGGGGTCGGCGGCGTTCTTCGAGGCGATCCTGTTCGGTCGCGCAGAATCCGCCCGCGAGGAGGCCGGAGGCCGGAAGCCTGGCCGGGTCGACGTCGCGCCGACGGGTCCGTCTCTTTTCGTCTGCGGCAGCTTGTCCGCCTGGCGAGACGGACGCGCAGGTGAGGCAGCGCGTTACGACGTACCCGTGTTTCGATTGCCGGATGAGATGCTGGTTGAAAACGGCGATCTGAAGGCAGCCCGCGCCGACTTCCGTCGTGACGTGGAGGCGCGGCGGGACGGCGGGAGCGCGCTTATCGCCATCGGCCGATCCACTGAGGTGGAAGGAGTCGCTCCCGAGGTGCTGGTCGGACGGCTCGCGGAGGCGGCGGTCGGACTCGCACCCGCTTTTCGCAGCGTCTATCTCGAAGGTGGCGCTACGGCAGCGGCGTTTCTGAAGCAGATGGCGTGGACGCATCTGCGCGTGGCCGGCGTGGTGGCGCCGGGCGTGGTGACGATGACGCCGGTCGACGCGACGACCCCGATCTACGTCACGACGAAATCAGGAAGCTATCCGTGGCCGGATCGCGTGTGGGACCGCGAGAGCGAGGCGGGGCCGCCACGTGCGCGCTGGTTGCGGCGAGAAGACCCGTAAGAAACGATGCCGGTGTCTCCGGGCGTTACGTTGAGCGGAGCTCCCAGGCGGCGGAAACGTGCACGGTGCGGTCGAACTCCTGCTCGAAAAGGTCGGCGGCACGGCGAGCGCCCCAGAGCTCCATCTGTGGATCTTCCCGGGTTCGGACGGTGATCGAGAGCCGGTCGCCGGCCACGCTCGCGTCCATCCGGGATACGTTGCGAAAATGGCTCCGGTCGAGTCCTTCCGAGAGACGGAGGAAGGCGGCGAGTCGACGCACGACCCGCTTGTTTTCGTCGGAAAGGTCGCGATACACCTTGTGGGACTTTTTCGGGAGGGCGCGGCGGTGATAGCGTGCGATCATCGCCATCATGGCGATCTCCTCCGGCTGAAACCCGTGCCAGTCGGCCTTGCGGATGAGATACCGCGAATGCTTGTGGTGCTTCTTCCGGTTGATGCTGCAGCCGATATCGTGGAGCAGGGCCGCGTATTCGAGCAGCTCCCGTTCCCGATCCCCCAGTCCATGTACGTCCCGGCAGGCATCGAAGAGCTGCAGGGCGAGTGCTGCGACGTGGCGCGCGTGCGGCTCGTCGAAGTCGAACCGGGCCGCAAGCTCGAAGACCTGGCGGCGCCGCACGTCACCCAGCGGGGCAAGTCGCTCGAGGCGCTCGTAGTTCTCCTCGATGAAGTGCACGACCATTCCTTCTCGTAGCGCGCTGGGCGAGACGAGAACGGACGCGATATCCAGCTCGCCGGTGAGCACGTTCGCCAGCAGCGCCCCGGCGGCAATCTGGTCGACGCGCTTCTCTTCGATGCCGTCCATCTGCAGTCGTTCGGACCTTGTGGCTCCGACGATCGAGGAGGTAACGGTCAGGAAATCATCCGCCGAAAACGCCTGCTGAAAGACGCTTCGATCCACGTCGCCGAAGCGATGCCGGCACGCCTCGGCGAGGCTTTCCATCGTGCCGGACGAGCCTACGAGGTGCCGTGCGCCATGCTCGCGGGCGGCAGCGAAGACGGCGTCGAGCTCCGATCGATAGTGGCTGCGCAGGGCCTTTCGCTCCTTCTCCGGCAGCGGGTCGGCCGTGACGAAGCGTTCCGTCATGCGCGCGGCGCCGAGTTTGAGGCTCACGGCGAAATCAACCGCTTCGGCGTCGCCCACGATGCATTCGGTGGACCCGCCGCCGATATCGACGATCAGCGTCTTCTCATTCAGGGCAACGGCCCGGCGAACGCCCTGATAGATGAGCCGGGCTTCGAGACGCCCGCTGATGGGGTGGATGTCGATACCGACCTGCTTCCGCACGTGCACGACGAAATCGCCCCCGTTGGCGGCTTCCCGAATGGCGCTCGTTGCATAGGCCAGGTACTCTTCGACCTGCCACCCCTCGGCCAGCAGACGGATCCGCTTCAGGGCACCGACGGCACGCTGAACGGCGTCTTCCGTGAGCAGGTGCCGGCCGAGACCGTGCTCGCCGAGATAGACGCGCTCCTTGATCTTGTCGAGTACCTGAAAGCTCCGGTTGGGATAGGCGTCGACGATCAGGGCGTGGAACGAATTGGTGCCCAGGTCGATCACGCAGACGCGGATGGGGTTCTGGCGCGGCGGATCGTCGTCGCGATCGCGGGCCGTCTGCTTCGTGTTCGGGTCCGTGTCCATATCCCTAAGTATAATGAAGCCGGCATAATGAAGAAGGCGT
>JBBDTI010000061.1:0-6087 GCA_040904565.1 Rhodothermales bacterium | reverse complement strand
TCCTTGCGGGAAGGCGCCCCGTGTCCGTATTCTAGAGAGTCCGCTACGCGGACGGCAAGACCTTCTCCCGCAACCGGCTCACAGACCGCGACACAGACCGCGATACCATGGCAGACGACAGACGGACCTTTATCAAGCAGGCTGGACTCGGAGGGCTCGGCGTTGGGGCGATGATCAACGGTCCACTCGAGGACCAGCTGCAGCACCTCACGGCGAACGTGAACCGCCATTCGCGTCCGACCGACCTGGAAATTACCGACATGCGGATCGCGGAAGTCGACGACATTCCGTTTCGATGCCCGATCATCCGCATCGATACGAATCAGGGTATCTCCGGCTACGGGGAGGTGCGCGACGGCGGCGCGAAGGAGTACGCCCTCATCCTGAAGAGCCGCATCCTCGGCGAAAACCCCTGCAACGTCGAACGGCTCTTCCGGAAGATTCGCCAGTTCGCGTATCACGGCAGGCAGGGAGGCGGCGTCTCCGGCGTCGAGACGGCGCTGTGGGATCTGGCGGGCAAGGCGTACGGCGTGCCGATTTACCAGCTCCTGGGTGGGAAGTACCGGGACCGGGTGCGGCTCTACGCCGACACGACCTCGTCGAACGATCCGCACGAGTTCGCCCGCCGCATGCAGGAACGCGTGGAGATGGGCTATACGGCGCTGAAGATGGACATCGGGATCGAGACGATTGCACGCGTCGCCGGCCCCGACGTGCTCGTGAATGCCGGCGCTCACGCGCCCGTCGGCGAGAGCATCCTCCAGTCGCAGTATTCAGGTACGCAGGGCGAGTACGGACAGATCGACCACCCGTTCACGCGGATTCAGATTACGGAGAAGGGCCTGGACGTCTTCGAGGAGTTCGTGTCGGTCATGCGCGATACGATCGGTTACGAGATTCCGCTCGGCATCGATCACACGGGTCACTTCGACCGCAACGAGGCCGTCAAGCTGTGTCGCCGCCTCGAGCCCTACACCCTCCAGTACATGGAGGATCTCATCGCCTGGTATTACGTCGACGACTGGAAGTACATCACGGAATCCACCACGACGCCGACGATGACGGGCGAGGACATCTTCGGTCTCGAAGGCGGGTTCAAGAAACTCATCGACGCCCGGGCGGTCGACCTCGTGCATCCGGACCTCGGATCGGCCGGCGGCATCCTGGAAACGAAGCGCATCGGCGACTATGCCGAGCAGAACGGCATGGCGATGAACCTGCACTACGCCGGCTCGCCGATCGGCTTCTTCGCCTCCGTGCATGCCGCGGCGGCGACGCAGAATTTCAACACGCTTGAGCATCACTCCGTCGAGAACGACGCGTGGTATTCGCTGATCGACGAGGATCGATCCTTCGTCTTCGACGGCGGATACACGCCGGTACCCGACGGGCCGGGGCTCGGCTTCGATCTGAACCTCGAGGCGGTCGAGTCCCTCCTCATCGACGGAGCCGGCATGTTCGAGCCTACGCCGGAATGGGACGCCATTCGTTCCTGGGATAGGCTGTGGAGCTGACCGCGGCGGTCCCGCACCATCCGGCACCACCCGACACCACCCGACACCACCCGACATTACAGCCCCGCGAATCGACGAACCCCTCGAACTCCTCGAACGCATGAAGAAGAAGAAAGCAATCTCCTCCGACGACTCGCGGCGCGACTTCATCAAGAAGGCGGGCGTCGGCGGGCTCAGCCTGGCGGCGATGGCGGGCGGCACGCTGGAGGATCAGGTGGCCTACGCCGCGCAGCACGTAAACCGATTTTCTCGTCCGAGCGACCTGGAGATCACGGACCTGCGCGTCACGTCCGTCCTGCGCACGCCCATCGTTCGCATCTACACGAATCAGGGCCTGCTGGGCCACGGCGACGTCCGCGATATCGGGGACTACCGCTACGCGCTCATGCTCAAGAGCCGGATCCTCGGTGAGAACCCCTGCAACGTCGAGCGGCTGATCCGGGTCATCAAGCAGTACGGGCACCACGGCCGCCAGGGCGGCGGCGTCTCCGGGGTCGAGATGGCGCTCTGGGACCTGGCCGGTCAGGCCTACGGGGTACCCGTCTATCAGATGCTGGGCGGCAAATACCGCGACCGCGTCCGCATGTACTGCGACACCACCTCTTCGAGGGATCCCTACGAATTCGCCCAGCGATTGAAGGCTCGCGTCGACGCAGGATACACGGCGCTGAAAATGGACGTGGGGATCGGGCTCGTAGCCGACGAGCCGGGTACGGTGGTCAACCAGGACGCGTGGCGAGATCGGCCGGGCGGACTCAGTGGCTGGAACCGGATCTTCGGCAGCTATGCCAATACGAAGCATCCGTTCACCCGCGTGCAGCTCACGCCGAAGGGCGTGGAACGGATGATGGAATATTTCGAGGTGATGCGAGACGTGATAGGCTACGACCTGCCTATCGGCGTCGACCACCTCGGCCACTTCGACGTGGACGAAGCCATCAAGCTGGTGCGTGCCATGGAGCCGTACGCCATGGCCTACGCGGAGGACCTCGTTCCCTGGGAGTATACCGACAAGTGGCGCGAAATTACGGCGTCGAGTACCACGCCGTCTCAGACGGGGGAGGATATCTTCGGGCTGGAAGGCTTCAAGCCGCTCATCGACGCGAAAGCCGTGAACATCGTCCACCCCGACCCGGTCGGCGCCGGGGGTCTTCTCGAGACGAAAAAGATCGGCGACTACGCCGAGAACGCGGGCATCGCGATGATGATGCATCACGCCTCGTCGCCCGTCTCCATGCTCGCGGCCGTCCACGCCGCCGCCGCCACGCAGAATTTCATGTGGATGGAGCACCACTTCGTCGACCTCGACTGGTACGACGACCTCGTCACGGGCATCGAAAAGCCGATCGTGCAGGACGGCTATATTGCGGTGCCGGAGAAGCCGGGCATCGGGATCGAGCTGAACGAGGAGGCCATCCGCGAGCATATGGACAGCAGCGATCCGCGGCAGGGCGTCGCCCACGGTACCGGCTTCTTCGAGCCGACGCCCGAATGGGACGAGGTCCGCTCCTGGGATCGACTCTGGAGCTAATCGGCGGAGCTAATCGACCGCCGCGGCGTATGTAATGGTCTCCACCGATGTACTATATTCAGCGAGCGGACATCCGCTCCCAGCGAAGAAACAGAACCACTCAAATCGTCAACGATCTATGCACTCCTCACCCGTCAAGCTCTTCGTCGCCTTCATGCTGGCCGGCCTCGTGGCCGCCGCACCGTTGCGCGCCCAGAACGAGGTCATTCCGTCCGTTCATCACGACTACCGCATCGTCGAGCTGGTCGAAGGCCTGGAGAATCCCTGGTCGCTCGCCTTTCTCCCGAACGGCGATATGCTGGTGACCGAACGGCCCGGCCGACTGCGCCTGGTCAGCAACGGGATGCTCGTCGACGAGCCCGTCTCCGGCGTTCCCGCAGTACATGCGGTAGGGCAGGGAGGTCTGCTCGAGGTTGCGCTGCACCCGAATTTCTCTTCGAACCGCCTGGTGTATCTCACCATGTCGAAGGCGAACGCCGACACCTCCGAATCCACGACATCCGTGGTGCGCGGCCGCTACGAAAACGGCGCGCTGACGGACGTCGAGGAGGTGTTTGAGGCGGCGGCGTGGAGCGAGCGCAACGGCCATTACGGCTCGCGCATCGTCTTCGACGCGGACGGCTACCTGTTCATCACCATCGGCGACCGGCAGGCACCACCGAGCGGGGATCTCGAAGCACACCCCGCGCAGGATCTGTCGACCCACCAGGGTACGATCGTCCGCCTGCACGACGACGGCTCCGTGCCGTCGGACAACCCCTTCGTCGATGAGGAGGGCGCGCTGCCTGAGATCTGGAGCTACGGTCACCGCAGCCCCCAGGGATTTGCCATCCACCCGGAAACCGGCGACCTGTGGGAGACCGAACACGGTCCGCAGGGCGGCGACGAGCTGAATCTGATCGAGCCCGGTCTCAATTACGGCTGGCCGGTCATCGGGTACGGCGTGAACTACGGTAGCGGCGACGCGATCCACTCCACGACGACCATGGAGGGGATGGAGCAGCCGGATCACATCTGGGTTCCGTCGATCGCGACCTCCGGACTGGCCGCCTACAGCGGCTCTCGCTTTCCCGAATGGCAGGGCGACCTGTTCGCGGGTGGACTCCGAGGCATGCAGCTGGCGCGGCTCGATCTGAACGGACCGGAAGTCGTGCGGGAAGAGACGCTCGTGCTGAACCGCAGCCGCATTCGTGACGTCCGCCAGGGACCGGACGGCTACATCTACCTCGTCTACGACAACGCCGGTGAAGGCACGCCGTCGGTCGTCCGCCTCGAGCCGGCTAACTGAGCGGCGCTGGATTCGTGGAATATTCCGTCGGGCGGACTGAACCCGTCGGACTGCATCTCGGTTGGAGGGACGACGCATTGTTTCCCAGTCCGCATCCAGCATGAGTGAGATCAAACAGGCGGCGTCTTCGCCGCGGAACGGTCAGGTGGGCGCCGAAGCCGCCGGCACGTCGGGTGCTGTCGGTTCGGGTAAGGTGCAGCGGCGCGAGACGGATCGGCGCCGGACGTTCGCCATCATCAGCCACCCCGATGCGGGTAAGACGACGCTGACCGAGCAGCTGCTGCTCAAGGGCGGCGCCATCCACATGGCGGGTGACGTGCGTGCGCGCAAGACGGCGCGGTACGCGAAGAGCGACTGGATGGAGATCGAGAAGGAGCGCGGCATCTCGGTGACCTCCTCCGTCATGAAGTTTCCCTACAAGGGGCGCGAGCTGAATCTGCTCGACACGCCGGGGCACCACGATTTTTCGGAGGACACTTACCGGGTTCTCACGGCCGTCGACAGCGCGCTCATGGTGATCGACAGCGTGAAGGGCGTCGAGAGTCAGACGAAGAAGCTGATGGACGTCTGCCGGATGCGTACGACGCCCATTCTTACCTTCATCAATAAGCTGGACCGGTACGGACGGGAGCCGCTCGATCTGCTGGCGGACATCGAGGAGAAGCTGGACATCGAAGCCGTTCCCATCACGTGGCCCATCCGCCGCGGGGCCAGGTTCTGGGGCACCTATCACCTGCACGACCACGTCCTGCGGCCGTACGGCCCGGACGACCCCGAACCCGTCCACGTGCCGGATCTCGACGATCCCGCGCTGGACGAGCTGCTCGGTCCGGAAGCCGACGAGCTCCGGTTCAGCATCGAGCTGCAGAAGGAGGCGGGCGCCACGTTCGACAGAGAAAAGTATTTACGGGGCGAGCAGACGCCCGTGCTGTTCGGCAGCGCGCTGAACGGGTTCGGCATCGAACCGCTGCTCGATCTGTTCGTCGACATCGCGCCGCCGCCCCAGCCGCGGGCGACGACCACGCGCGAGGTGTCGCCGTACGAGCCGGAGTTTTCCGGGATCGTCTTCAAGATCCAGGCCAACATGGATCCCAACCACCGCGACCGGATGGCGTTTCTGCGCATCTGCTCGGGCAAGTTCGAGCGGGGAATCCGCGTACAGCATCACCGCCGCGAGCAGGAGATGCGCATCGCGAACGCGACGCTCTTCATGGCGCAGGACCGCGAGGGAGCCGACGAGGCCTATCCGGGCGACATCATCGGCATCCCCAATCACGGCACGCTGCGTATCGGCGATACGCTGTCGGAAAAGGAGCCGCTGCAGTTTACCGGCATCCCGTACTTCGCGCCCGAGCATTTTCGCAAGGCGTATCTGGAGAACGCGCTCCGCTCGAAGCATCTGGAAAAAGGGCTGCACCAGCTGATCGAGGAAGGCGCCATCCAGCTGTTTCGGCCCATCGACGGAACCGACTACATCCTGGGTGCCGTCGGCGTGCTGCAGTTCGACGTGGTGGCCACGAGGCTGAAGGAAGAATACGGGGTGGACGTCCGGCTCTCGCCGCTTCCGTATGAGACGGCCCGGTGGATCCACTGCGACGACCCCGATCGCCTCGACGCCTTCGTCAAGAAGAATCGCAGCAGGCTCACGCGCGACGTCGACGGTACGCCCGTCTTTCTGGTCGACAGCAGTTTCTGGCTGGAGCGGGCCCAGGAAGACTGGCCCGATATCGAGTTCCGGGAGACGATGCAGCGGA
>JBBDTI010000060.1:15984-27990 GCA_040904565.1 Rhodothermales bacterium | reverse complement strand
CCATGATGCATTTGCCCTCCACAGCTTCGACGTCCACAGCTTCGACGTCCAAAGCTCCCCCCCCCCACAGCTTCGACGTCCAAAGCTTCCCCCCCACAGCTTCGACGTCCACAGCCTCCGGCAAGCGTCCGGTTGATGCGCGCCGATGGTGCCGGTACGCCGTCATGGCGCTTGCACTCGTGCTGTTCTCCGGGCGGCAGGGTCTCGCCCAGAATCCTCCCAACATCGTCGTCGTCTTTACCGACGACATGGGGTATGGCGACGTGGGCGTGTACGGACATCCGACCATCAAGACGCCTCATCTCGACCGGATGGCCGCAGAAGGCATGAAGTTTACGCAGTTTTACACGGGTGCGTCTGTCTGCACGCCGAGCCGAGCGGCGTTGCTCACCGGGCGCCTCCCCATCCGCAGTGGCATGGCCAGCGACGAGCGGCGCGTACTCTTCCCCGACTCGGAGCTCGGCCTGCCGCACCGGGAGATCACGATGGCGGAGGGCTTAAAGGCGGCCGGCTACGCCACGGCTGCCATCGGCAAGTGGCATCTAGGCCATCGAGATCCGTACCTGCCTCGCCGTCACGGATTCGACTATTACTACGGCATTCCGTACTCGAACGACATGGACCGCGTCGTGGGAGGCGAGTGGCACGACCCGTTCTGGGAGCCCAGGTCCGAATACTGGAACGTGCCCCTCATGCGCAACGAAGAGATCATCGAGCGGCCCGCCCAGCAGGAAACCATCACGCGCCGTTACACCGAGGAGGCCGTGACGTTCATTCGCGAGCATAACGACGAACCTTTTTTCCTTTACCTGGCGCACAGCCTGCCCCACGTACCGCTGTTTCGATCGGATGCCTTCGCGGGGATAAGCGAGCGCGGGTTGTATGGGGACGTGATCGAAGAGATCGATTGGAGCGTGGGACGCGTGCTGGAGACCCTTCAGGAAGAGGGTCTGAGCGACAATACGTACGTCTTTTTCACGAGTGACAACGGGCCGTGGCTCGTCTTCGACACGCACGGCGGATCCGCCGGCCTCCTCCGTGACGGGAAGGGGACGACCTGGGAGGGCGGCATGCGCGTGCCGGCCATCGCGTGGGCGCCCGGACGGATCCCGGCGGGTACCGTCAGTACGGCCGTCGCGACGACGATGGATCTGCTGCCGACGGCGTTTAATCTCGCGGGGGTAAACGTACCCGACGACCGCATCATCGACGGCATGGATCTCTCCGACGTACTGCACGGCCGTTCCGAAGAGGGTCGCGAGATGGTCTATTACTACCGCGGCGAGAGGCTCTTCGCCGCCCGGATGGGGCCGTGGAAGGCGCACTACATCACGCAGCGAGCGTACGTGGGCGACGAGCCCGTGCATCACGAAACGCCGCTGCTCTTCCATCTAGGACACGATCCGTCCGAGCAGTACGACGTAGCAGCCGATCGTCCCGACGTGCTGCGGGCCATCCGCGACCGGGTCGTCGCGCACGAAGACCGGCTGGATCCGTATCCTACGCAGCTGAACGCGCGGATAGACGACTAGGGACTGTTGGGTACTTTATCGGACGTCCAGGCTTCAACGCCTTGAAGGCGTTCGCTATGCGGATGGAAGGCTGAGCTCCGACTCGAGTTCGATTACTTTCGGGAAGAGCACGTTGTTTTCCAGATGCACGTGCCGGTGCAGGTCCGTCTCGAAGTCTTCCAGTGTGGAGAAGAGGGCCCTGTAGGTATTGCACGCGTGCTCCGGGGGCTGAAAGCCGTTCGTAAGCTCTCTAATGTGCTTCATGATGTCGCCGGCCCGGTCGTGCTCGGCGATCATCTGTCCGATCGTGTCGCCCAGTAGCTCCATCGCCTCTCCATCGCGGTTCGAAGCATCCACATCTCCATTCGTTGCCAGCTGCCTGGCGTAGGGAAAGAGCTTCTCCTCCTCGTCTACCAGGTGGGCTCCCAGCTCACCGGCGAGTTCGTGCACGAGTCCGGCAATCTCGATGAGTTCGGGTGAGCCGGCTCCATGCACCTTGGCAACTTTTCTGGCGAAGGCCAACAGGGCAGGAATTTGCTCGCGGACGTAGCGATGATGCACGTTCGTAATATAATCGACGAGAAAGCCGACCTCCCATTCGCGCGGGTCGGATGCCGGTGCGCCGGACCGCTCGGCCGCTCGCTCCAGCGCTTTAAGCAGCTCAGAAACGTCCACGCCCTTCTTATTGCAGGCTTCCTCGATGGTGCGCCCGCCGCCGCAGCAGAAGTCGATGCCGTACCGCTTGAAGACGGTGGCCAGCGCGTAGTTCTCCGAGACGGTGTCCGCAACCGTCCGCTGCGTCAAATCATTCTGGTCGATGCTATGCATAGCTCCTCGATGTTCGTAACGAGATAGTGGAGGCAAGAGTCGCCCCGATCTTATTTAAGACTCTTTACTCTGTATTATGAAAAGGGTTTCGCCTCGTGCTATATCGTTTGGATTTGATGCATTCGGATGGTCCCTTCCTACAGGTCTGGACGGGTGTATGCGGGGGTTCCACCTACACGGGCCGCAAGGATGACCGGGCGCCGCGATGCGGCGGGTACGGCTGTTTTCGATTTTTCCGCCTGGTTAGGTTACGAGCGGTTCTTGAAACAGCCACCATGGTTATTGATACAGACACCATCCTCCAAGAGACAGATGAAATACACCGCATACATTCTTACCGTTCTGATTGCCGTCGGCGGGCTGTTCGTGACCCGGGCCGCGACCGCGCAAGACGCGTTTCAGCCGCAGTTTTTCCGGCCGTACGATCAGTCCGGCATAAACGTTTTCGAAGATCCGAAGGCAGATACCGTAGCCTTCGAAGGCTTCAACGTCCGCTGGGGGGCTGCCTTCACGCAGCAGTTTCAGGGACTGGATCACAGCAACGAGGCCGACGACGTGATCGTCGACGGTTTGAACGTGAACGCCCTCCCGGATATGGGATGGGGATTCAACACGGCCACGGCCAACCTGAACCTCGACGCCCAGCTGGCAGACGGCATTCGCGTCAACCTGATCACGTATCTGTCCTCACGCCATCACAGCGAGGCGTGGGTCAAGGGCGGATACCTCAGCATCAACAAACTGCCGATGCTGAACAACGCCGCGCTCGACGATCTCATGGAGTTCGTCACGCTGCGCGTGGGGCACTTCGAGATCAACTACGGCGACGCGCACTTCCGCCGCACCGACAACGGCAACGCGATGTACAACCCGTTCGTGGGCAACCTCATCATGGATTCGTTCACGACGGAGATCGGCGGCGAGGTATACGTACGTTCGAACGGCCTGATGACCATGGGTGCGATCACGAACGGTGAGATCAAGGGCGCCGTACTGAATCCCGATAGCCGCGCTCCGGCATTCTACGGAAAGCTGGGCTTCGACCGCGAGCTGTCCGAGGACCTGCGCGTTCGCCTGACGGGTTCCGCCTACACCACCGCGAAGTCGGCCAACAACACGCTCTTTTCGGGCGACCGTGCGGGATCGCGGTACTACGAGGTGATGGGAGAGGGCTTCACGTCGGGCCGCGTACAGCCCGGATTTCGGAGCGAGGTTACCTCGTTCCAGATCAACCCGTTCGTCAAGATCCGCGGGCTGGAACTGTTCGGCGTGATCGAGACGACGAGCGGAGCGAACGCCGGCGAGTCGGACACGCGGACCTGGAATCAGTTCGCGGCGGAGGCCATCTATCGGTTCGCACCGCGCGAGCAGCTCTTCGTTGGCGCCCGGTATAACACGCTCAGCGGTGAGCTGGCGGGCAGCGGTACGGAGGTCAGCATCGACCGGATTCAGGTCGGCGGCGGATGGTTCGTCACCTCCCGCGTGCTGATGAAGCTCGAGTACGTGATGCAGAACTACAACGACTATCCGTCGACGAACGCGCTGCACGAAGGTGAATTCAACGGTATCGTGATCGAGGGCGTGGTGGCCTTCTAGGTCGCCGTTCCGATTACGATACGTGGTCGAAAGCCGCCGGTCTGCATGAGGATGCAGGTCGGCGGCTTTCGTATGTGCGGGCGCCGTGCCGCGTGGCGAATCGGGCTTGTGCGACGCCGGCAGGTGACGTAGACTGTCCGCCGACGGATCGAATCCCCCCGCGGGCTCGCGTGCGACGGAGCGCCCCGTGCGAGAAGCCGGTTGGCCGGCCGTCACTGCATGAATCAGCACCAGGTCCAGCATCCCCCAGACGTGAACAGCTTAAGCGGCTTCGATCTCGCGATTTTCGCGCTGTACCTCGGCGGGACCGTCCTCTTCGGCTCGTGGTTCGTGCGCCGCAGCCGGAACACGGAATCGTTCATGGCGGCCGGACGCACGCTGCCCGGCTGGGCCTGCGGCATGTCGATCTTTGCGACGTACGTCAGCAGCATCAGCTTTCTCGCCATTCCGGGGAACGCCTATCAAACCAACTGGAACGCCTTCGTCTTCAGTCTTTCCCTTCCGCTGGCTACGTGGGCGGCCGTTCGATTCTTCGTTCCCCTCTACAGGGGTCGGGGAGAGGTGTCGGCCTATTCCTACCTGGAATCTCGCTTCGGAGCGTGGGCCCGCACCTACGCCAGCACGTTCTACCTGCTCACGCAGCTCGCTCGGATCGGCTCGGTGATGTACTTGATGGCCCTGCCGCTCTCAGCGCTGCTCGGCTGGGATATTCGCACGATCATTTTAATAACGGGGGTGTCCGTCATCATCTACACGATGCTCGGCGGCATCGAGGCGGTGATATGGACGGATACGATCCAGGGGATCGTGCTTACCGTGGGGGCCGTCGTGTGCGCCGTCATCATTCCACTTCGCATGCCGGAAGGACCCATGCAGGTCTTCGAGGTGGCGGCAGCCGCGGACAAGTTCAGTCTCGGCAGCTTCGGTGGGAGTCTGACCGAGTCGACCTTCTGGGTCGTGCTCGTGTACGGCCTCTTCATCAACCTGCAAAATTTCGGGATCGATCAGGGGTACATACAGCGATTCATATCGGCTCGGGATGACCGGCAGGCTACGATCTCGGCGTGGCTGGGCGGCCTCCTCTATCTTCCCGTGTCCGCCGTCTTCTTTTTCATCGGAACGGCCCTGTTCGCTTACTATCAGGTCCAGCCCGATCTGCTGCCGGCGTCGCTGCAGCCGCTCTCGGCCGGTGATCGCATCTTTCCGCACTTCATCGTGTCGGGGCTTCCGACCGGCGTTACAGGCGTGCTCGTCGCGGCCATCTTCGCGGCGGCCATGAGTACCGTGTCGACGAGTTTGAACAGCTCCGCGACCATTATTCTGGAGGATATCTACCGACGATACGTTAGGCCGGACGCCGGGGAGAAGGCGAGCATGCGCGTGCTGTATGGCTCCACGCTGGGCCTGGGCATCGTCGGTCTCGGCATCGCGCTCGCCATGATCCGCGTCGAGAGCGCGCTCGACGTCTGGTGGGAGCTGGCGTCGATCTTCAGCGGCGGCATGCTCGGGCTGTTTCTGCTCGGCTATTTCAGCCGAAGGAGCAAGAAGCCTGAAGCCGTGATGGCCGTGATCGTAGGCGTGCTGGTTATTTTGTGGATGTCGCTGCCGCAGTGGATGCCGTTTCCCCTCCCTCTGCACTCTTATTTGACGATCGTGCTGGGGACGACGGCCATCTTCCTTACGGGATTCCTGCTCACGCTGCTCCTTCAACGATTTAGATGATGGGCCGCAGACCCGGGAGGGCTCCTTCTCGTCAGCGTGGCGCCATCGTGCCGGGTGAAATCCGAAACTGGATATCTAACCGTGTGAGCGTTAACGTATCAGGGCAAACGAGTCACGTCGAAAACATATGGTGCATACAGAGATGGCCTCAGGAAGACTCAGGGATCGGGTTGCCGTGGTGACCGGGGCGGCGTCGGGCATCGGCCGGGCTACCGCGGTGCGTTTCGCTGCTGAGGGGGCCCGCGTCGCCGCGCTGGATATCGACGGGGAAGGCGGACGCGCGCTGGCATCGGAGCTGGGGCCGTCGGCGAGGTATTACGATTGCGACGTCGTGGATCAGTCGGCCGTGGAGGCGGCGTTCGATTCGGTGTCACATGATCTGGGACCCGTCGATATCCTTTTCAACAATGCGGCGATTGCCCACGTCGGCACGGTCGAACAGACGACCGAAGAAGATCTCGATCGCATCTATAACGTGAATGTCAAAGGCGTCTACAATTGCCTGCGATCGGCGGTTCGCGCCATGATGGGTCGCGGCGGAGCCATCGTCAACATGGCCTCGACCGTATCGACGATCGGCATCCCTGACCGCTTCGCCTACTCGATGAGCAAAGGAGCCGTTCATTCCATGACGCTGTCCGTGGCCTGCGACTATCTCGACGAAAACATCCGGTGCAACGCTATCTCGCCGGGCCGCATTCATACGCCGTTCGTGGACGGATTTATTGCGAAGAACTACCCGGGGCGGGAGGAGGAGATGTTCGAGAAGCTATCCAAGACGCAACCCATCGGACGCATGGGTACCCCCGAGGAGATCGCCGAGCTGGCGGTATATCTGTGTTCGGATACCGCCGGCTTCGTCACGGGCTCTAATTTTGCGATCGACGGCGGTACCATAACGCTGCGTCCGTGACCTGTTGAGCGTGCACCATCAGTCAGACGGTAGAACCCATGAAGCTCATTCGATTTGGAGAAGCCGGCCGCGAGAAGCCGGGATTACTACTGGACGACGGTACGCGCATTGATGCTTCGGCCGTTACGCTGGACTACGACGAGGCGTTCTTTGCAGGGGAGGGGTTGGATCGATTGCACCGATGGCTCGACGATGGGGCCGCCGAGCGGTCGCCGCGCGTCGACGCAGACGAGCGCCTGGGGGCTCCCATCGCGCGCCCCAGCAAGATCGTCTGCGTCGGACTGAATTACCTGGACCACGCGGAGGAGTCCGGACTGGACGCGCCGAAGGAGCCGGTCTTGTTCATGAAAGCGTCGAGTTCGCTGAGCGGGCCCTTCGACCCGATCGAACTGCCTCGAGGGTCGAAGAAGACGGACTGGGAGGTCGAGCTCGCCGTCGTGATGGGCCGTGAGGCCCGATACGTGGAGGAGCGCGAGGCGATGGAGTTCGTCGCCGGCTTCGCCGTCATGAACGACGTCTCCGAGCGTGACTATCAGCTCGAGCGGGGCGGGCAGTGGGTGAAAGGCAAGAGCTGCGACACGTTTTCGCCGCTTGGCCCAGTGCTCGTAACCCGTGACGAGATTGAAGACGTGCACGCGCTAAAAATGTGGCTAAAGGTGAACGGCGAGACGAAGCAGGACGGATCCACTTCCATGTTGATTTTCAACGTACCGGTCGTCGTCAGCTACATCAGCCGATTCATGACGCTGCTGCCGGGCGACGTCATTTCGACGGGCACGCCGGCAGGGGTCGGACTCGGATTCAAGCCGCCGCAATTCTTGAAGGAGGGTGACGTCGTCGAGCTGGGAATCGAGGCCCTGGGTGAAAGCCGCCAGGAAGTCGTGGCGTCGCCGTACGAGTAGGCACCGCCGTACGGACTGCTCAGGTACGGCCTGCGCCGCTGTGGACTGCGCCGGCACGGCCTGCACCGGTACGGACTACGCAGGTATGGACTACCGAGTCGGCTGAACTGCCTCGAGGAGGTGAGGCGGAATTTCGTCGATCCGACGCAGCTCCAGGTTCCGCAGGAAGATTTCCGCCCCTTCGGATTGGAACTGAATTTTGCCCCGGTCGAGCGGGCTTTCCTGGCCGTCCACGTATTTTCTCGAATTGAAGAGTGCCATGTTCACGGTTCCGTTCACGACGTGGATGGACGTGCGGCCGACGGCATAGAGCTCGATCGTATTCCAACGACCCGGCTCGGGGAAATCGGCGCTCTGCGTGATGCGGGCGGCGCCGGACACGCCGGACGGATCGAAGCCCTGGCGGCTGATGGTATGCAGCTCGCCATTCGCGTCGTACACGTAACGACCGTCTACCATCCTGCCGCGTACGTCCGACGTGGCGCCTTCGATCGCGATATAATCGCCCGTGGTTTCCTGCATGATCTGCATCTCGTGCGAGCGTAGCCAGTAATCGTTGTCGGCCCCGTGCTCGCCCCAGGCGTGGTAGAGCAGGCCGCTGTCCATTCTTCTCATCCACGACCACGGCCGCTCGTCTCCCCATTTGTACCGCAGGCGGAGATGATAATCGCCGTATTCGTCGACCGTGGAGATGCCGGCGCCCCGCACTCCGGAAATGCGTATGGCCGGCTCACCATCTTCCTCCACCACCGAGAACAGGTCGATCGGATCGTTATTAAGCCCGAGCGTTGTACCCTGAATTTTCTCGCCCGCGGCGTCGACGGCCGGACCGATGTAGGTGTCCCATCCCGTAAGATCCGTCCCGTTGAACAGCGGCGTCCATTCGCCTTCCTCGTCCGGTGAGGTCGATGACATGCACCCATAGAGCAGGGTCGAAAGAAGCAGTACAGCACCGATGCCGCGGAGTAGGGCGGGCATGATGGGAGTCCTCTTTTGGGGAGGGGGTTAGTGGGCTGGTTGCCGGACGGGTTGATGGCGGTGCGTAAAGGCCGAAAGGTAGGACGTAAGCCTCCGTCGCGCAAGAACGGCCTTCGCGCGTCCGCCGTTATCTCGCGTCGATTTGCCGTGCGGACGGAAGGCGCTCTATATTGCACCCCACATTGCTCGCTGCCGGACGCGTCGCCCCGTAAATCACGAATTCTCCCGCCGGTGTTGCCCCGCCTGGTGTTGCGCCGCGGATTTTGCGGCGGCGGGGCTCGCAGCGGTGGGCATCATTTACATCCGATCTCAAGGTACCGTCGATGAATCATTCGAAAGAAAAATTACAGCGAGTCGGATCGCGACGTGTCCGGAGCGCCGAACGGCGGGTCGGTGGTACGGGCGTTGGGGAGCGAGCCGGCATCGGAGGGGCGATCCTGCTGATCGTGCTGGCACTCGTTGGATGCGGAACGCCAGGCGACGACACCGAAGCTGGACCCTTCTACGAGGTCGTGCTCGACAGCACGACGACGAATCCGATGGAGGTCGACATTGCCGATGACGGGCGTGTCTTCTTCGTCGAGCGCGGCGGTGCGCTGAAGGTGTGGCATCCCGATGAGGACACGACGTACACGGCCGGATTCTTTCCCGCCTTCGCCATGCTGAATGAGGGACTCATGGGTATGGCGCTCGATCCGAGTTTCAGCGAGAACGGTTGGATCTATCTCTACTACGCCCCGCTTGAGGGGGGACCGCGCAACCGCATCTCCCGCGTGACGGTAGAGGGGCGGCGCGTCGTCGAGGGGAGCGAATCGGTGCTGCTGGAATGGCCGACGCAGCGGGAGGTGTGCTGCCATGCGGGCGGTTCGATGGCGTTCGGCCCGGACGGCAACCTGTACGTCGGCACGGGCGACAACACGGATCCGACGACGGCCGGACTCTACGCGCCGCTCGACGAAAGGCCGGGCCATGCGTTCAATGACGGACAGCGAACGGCGGCCAACACGAACGATCTGCGCGGCGGCGTCATTCGTATTCGTCCGACCGACGACGGCTCTTACGAAATTCCGGACGGCAACCTCTTCTCGCCCGGAACACCCGACACGCGGCCGGAGATCTACGTGATGGGTGCCCGCAACGCATATCGCCTGTCGGTGGATTCGAAGACGGGGATGCTCGTCTGGGGCGAAATAGGCCACGGAGCCCTTGAGGCGGACTCGACGCGGGGTCCGCTCGGAGTTGACGAGATCAATATTGTGCGTGAAGCCGGTTTTTACGGCTGGCCATATTTTGCCGCGGACAACCGGCCCTTCCGCGACCGCGACTTTGAAAACGGCGAACTGAAGGGCTTCTTCAATGCGGCAGCGCCGATCAACGATTCGCCGAACAACACCGGTCTCCGGGAGCTGCCGCCGGCACGGCCGGCCGCGATCTACTACCCCCGCGATTCTACCGAACTGTTCCCAAGCTTCGGCAACGGCCCGCAGACCGTTATACCCGGCCCCATCTACCGGTACGATCCGGCGACCGTGCATCCCGCCGGACTCCCGGAAGCGTTCGACGGACGGCTTCTGTTTGCCGACTGGATGCGCTACTGGGCCAGGTCCGTGGCGGTCGACGACGATGGGCGCGTCAGCGACGTACAGCCGTTTATGGAGGAACTGGACGACCTGCGGATCATGGATCTGGAGGTGGCGAGCGATGGGCGCGTGTACGTCATCGACTGGGGGCGGAAATATTTCGGGTTCAACATGGACGCCCGGATCCTGCGGGTCGATTATTCGGAGGATTCGAGACCCGCTTCTATGCGTGGAGAAAGCCGGCCTTCGGAGGCAACCGGTGGAGCGCCTCTCGCAGCACCGGGCGTGTCGTTCGTTACGCCGGAAAACGGCACGGTCTTCGACTGGGACGAGCCGATCGACTACGTCCTGTCGGATGCCTCCGCGCACCTCGAATCGATGCTCTTGTGTGATTCCCACGTTCACTATCTCGACACGCCGGCGTCATCGGCGGGCAACGTCGCCGTTCCGACATGGCCCGTCTACGTCGGCTACACGATCAAACGCAACCAGGTGGCGGTGCTCGATGCGCGGACGGACGGTCCCGACGAATTTAGCGTGCCCGGCGTGAACCGCGTGATCCTGCAGCCCCGACGGAAGGAGGCCGAGCACGTGTCGGATTATCGCCTCGCCGAGCGGGCTACGATCGGACCGGTGCGCGACGTGCCGTTCGCACAGGCGGTGATGGATGTCGAGGACGGCGCCTATCTGGCGTATGCTCCCGTCAACCTCAAGGGCATCCGTGCGCTCGAGCTTCGCGTACTGCCCGAACTCGGCGGCCGCGTCGAGGTCCGACTCGACGCCGTCGACGGCCCGCTCCTGGGGAGTGCCGACGTGGATTCGAGCACGGCGTCGCGATCGCCGGCCTTCGATCCGCCCGTCGTGCCGGAGGGTTCCGAGCCGCCGTCGACCGAGGGGTGGGCGGACGTGCGCATCGACATCGACGATCCTGGCGGCGTGCACACGCTCTATCTCGTTTTTCGTGCCGCGGGCGACGAGACGGAGCCCCCCGAGGGGGCGGGTGCAGTGCTCATGCGCGTCGACTGGTTCGATTTCGTGAATGAAACGGAAGCTACGGCAGCCTACATGACCGGTCCGAGCCGGCGAGGCCCGGATCGAGTCGGCGAGACACGTGGAACGGTCGCCTGGATCAGTCCCCGGCCCATGCATTGACCCCGCGGCATCGGCAGGATGAAAGCCCGCGCTGTCGTATACTCAAGTCCAGCATCCAACCAGACAATATGATCCAGCAGCCACGCATCGATGGGTAAGGTCTACGACGAAATCACGCCGGATTTGTCCGACTGGCTGAACGAACAAAAGATGTTCTTCGTGGCGACCGCGCCGCTGGCGGCAGATGGACTTATTAATTGCTCGCCGAAGGGGATGGATACGTTCCGCGTGCTGGGGCCGCGAGAGGTCGCGTATCTGGATCTGACCGGAAGCGGGATCGAGACGGCGGCCCACCTCCGCGAAAATGGACGGATGGTGTTCATGTTTTGCACCTTTTCCGGGCCGCCGAAGATCGTACGCCTGCACGGCGAAGGAGAGGTCGTTGCGGAAGGCCATCCCGATTTCGAGGAGCTGATCGAGCACTTCCCCGATTATCCAGGCACGCGATCCGTCATACGCTGCAGACTTAACCGCATCAGTGACTCGTGCGGTTTCGGGGTGCCGCGTTACGAATACGCCGGCGAACGGGATACGCTCACGCGCTGGGCCGAGTCGAAAGGAAAGGAGGGGCTGGCGGACTACCGGCGGGAGCACAACCGCCGCAGCGTGGACGGGCTGCCGGGACTGGAAGCCGATGCGTGCTGACACATTGCAAGGCGCCGCCCGGAAGGAACTTTCGTTGACTTTGTTTATCGAATGACTACGATAAATCATCGAGCAACCATTCTTATGCGGACTAAAGCCGATCAGTTCTCTGCCGACTTAGGCCTGCTGGCCGATCAGGCGAAGGCCTTGTCTCATCCGGCGCGTCTTGAAATCCTGCG
>JBBDTI010000060.1:10921-15884 GCA_040904565.1 Rhodothermales bacterium | reverse complement strand
TGCTGGCCGATCAGGCGAAGGCCTTGTCTCATCCGGCGCGTCTTGAAATCCTGCGCGTACTTGCTGAACGCGAGACGTGCATCTGCGGTGAAATTGTAGCGGATCTTCCCCTCGCTCAATCCACCGTCTCCCGTCACCTCAAGGTGCTCAAAAAGGCCGGACTCATTCAGGGCTCCATCGACGGTCCCAGCGTGTGCTACTGCCTCAAACCGGCCGCCCTTCAGGCGCTGCGCACTCAATTTGATGGGTTCCTGGAAGATCTGTTCACCCACGCCTCGAACGTCACCACGTGTTAACCGGCGACCTTTCCGTGTCGAAGCTTTCTGTGCTGTTCATCTGCACCCACAACTCGGCCCGCTCGCAGATGGCCGAAGGGCTCCTGCGCGATCGGTACGACGATCGCTACGAGATCTACAGCGCCGGTACCGAGCAGACGCACGTACGCCCGCTGGCGATCGAGGTAATGGAAGAGATTGGAATCGATATCTCCGACCACACCTCAAAAACCATCGACGCAGTTTCTCAGGGACGCACGTTCGATGTCGTGGTGACGGTGTGCGACCACGCCCGCGACGCGTGCCCGTATGTCCCGGCCCGGAGGAAGAACCTGCATCAGTCGTTCGAAGACCCCTCTGCTGCGCAGGGTAGTCCCGAAGAGCGGCGCGCCGTCTTCCGCCGCGTGCGCGACGAAATCGCCGACTGGATCGACCAGACCTTTGCGCCCGGGGCCATCGAAGGGCACGCATAGCCGGTTCGGATCCGGCATCCCGCACCAGTTTATCGTATAAACGCGATGAATTAACGATGCCTTACCTCGCCGGCGGGAACTAGATCACCCATTTCTCTTATTGTATATCGACGATAAACAAACCGCCGATTTATCCGGCAATGACCGTGGATGCTTTCACGGAGAACCTGTGCGACGTCGTGCGGGCTAGACACGCCTCCGTTGTCCGCCGCGCGGCCTTTGGCGACGTCGGATTCCAGAGTATCACCACCCGCGAAACCGAACGGTTCGTCTGATTTTGTTCTGTGCTATTCACGACACATTCCGTATCTGACCATGCCTATCCTCCAGGTTTTCGATCCTCCGATGTGCTGCTCCACCGGTGTATGCGGTCCAGATCCCAACGACGCCCTCGTCGTGTTCTCCGGTGCGCTCCGCTGGCTGCAGCGTCACGGCGTCGACGTCACGCGCCATAATCCGGCCTCCAACCCCGAGGCGTTCATGGACACTCCTGCCGTGTACGACGTGCTGATGCGCGAGGGGCAGGACGTGCTGCCGGTCGTGCTCGTAGACGGCACCATCGCATTCAAGGGCAAGTATCCGTCCCGCGAGGCACTTGCCGAGCGCGTCGGCCTGACGCCGGCCTGAACAAACTCGTCTCCCAGATGCCCGCACTCTCATACTTCCAAACGTCCGCCTCATGCTATCGTACTTGAACCACCCCACGCGCCACCTCTTCTTCACCGGCAAAGGCGGCGTCGGCAAAACATCGCTGGCCTGCGCCTCGGCTGTCCATCTGGCCGATGCGGGTCGCAAGGTGCTCCTCATCAGCACCGATCCGGCCTCCAACCTGGAGCAGGTGCTCGAAGCGCCCGTCGGTTCCGACGTCGCGCCCGTTGAAAGTGTGCCGAACCTTTCGGCCGTGAATATCGACCCGATCGCCGCCGCAGACGCCTACCGTGAGCGCGTCATCGAGCCGATGATGGGCGTCTTGCCAAACGAGATCGTCGCGCAGGTGGAGGAGCAACTCTCCGGCGCCTGCACCACCGAGATCGCCGCCTTCGACCAGTTCACGCAGTTTCTTACCGACGGCGAGGCCACGGCGCCGTTCGACCACGTCGTGTTCGACACCGCGCCAACGGGCCACACGCTGCGCCTGCTGGAGCTGCCGGCCGCCTGGAGCGATTTCATCGAAAAGAACCCGGAAGGCGCCTCGTGCCTCGGGCCGGTCTCCGGACTGGAAGCGCAGCAGGGCCGCTACACGGAGGCCGTAGAGGCGCTGAACGATCCGGACCGCACGACGCTCGTGCTGGTGAGCCGCCCGGAGACGGCGGCGCTCAAGGAGGCGGCGCGGTCGAGCCGCGAGCTTTGGGAATTGGGCATCACCAACCAACTGCTCGTGGTCAACGGCGTTTTTCGCGCGCGGGATACGAGTGACCCGCTGGCCGAAGCCATGGAACGCCGGGCCGAGGAGGCGCTCGCCGCGATGCCGGACGTGCTGGCCGACCTTCCCCGCGATACGGTCCCGCTGAAGGGGCACAACCTCGTTGGCCTGGGCGCCCTCCGATCGCTCCTGGGCGGCAGCGACGCGCCGGTCGCGACGAACGGCGCCGAGCGTCCGCCGCAGATGGACTTGCCCACCGTGCGCGACCTGGTCGACGGGTTCGCCGGCGACGGCAAAGGGCTCATCATGGTGATGGGCAAGGGCGGCGTCGGCAAGACGACGGTGGCCGCATCCGTCGCCGTCGAGCTGGCCCGGCGGGGCGAAGATGTCTTGCTCACCACGACCGACCCCGCTGCCCACATCGCCGACGCCGTGGGGGGCGCCGCGTTCCCGAACCTGACGGTGAGCTCCATCGATCCGGATGAAGCCACGCGCCAGTATCGCGAGCGCGTCCTCAAGACGAAAGGCAAGGACCTGGATCCCGAAGAGCGCGAGCTGCTCGAAGAGGACCTGCGCTCGCCCTGCACCGAGGAGGTCGCCGTATTCCGCGCCTTCGCCCGCGAGATCGGCAAGGCGCAGCGCCAGTTCGTGGTGATGGACACCGCGCCGACGGGCCACACGCTGCTGCTGCTCGACACGACGGGCTCGTACCACCGCGAGGTGCTGCGCACGAGTCAGCTTGAGGCGGATCGCATCACCACGCCGCTAATGCGTCTGCAGGACCCGGACTACACCAAGATGCTCCTCGTGACGCTGCCTGAGACGACGCCGGTGCTGGAGGCCCGGCAGCTGCAGGACGATCTGAAGCGGGCGGACATTACGCCGTACGCTTGGGTGGTGAACCAGAGCCTCTCGGCCGCCGGGCCGTCGGACCCGCTGCTCGTCGAGCGCGCCCACGCCGAGGTGGCGCAGATCGAGGCTGTGCGGAACGAGCACGCCGAACGCATCGCGCTGGCTCCCTGGATGCCCGAGGAGCCGGTCGGGCCCGAGCCGCTCCAGGCGCTGGCCGCCGGCACGATTCGCGCCGAGCAGACCGTGGCTCGGTAGGCTCCATCCTTTGCCATCTGATCATCGTTTCATCGATTCACCGCTTTTTCGATCGCTATGCCCACCTACGAATATCGCTGCACTGACTGCGAGCACGATTTCGCGCTCAACGCCTCCGTCGCCGAATACGACGACGGGCTAAACGCCCAATGCCCAAAGTGCGGCTCCGATAAAGTGCAGCGCCGTCTGGGCTCCGTCATGATCTCCGGCGGCTCCTCCGTATCGAACCCCACCGGGAGTGGATGCTGCACGCCCGGCGGCGGGTGTTGCTAACAAAGAAGCAATCTCCTATGCCTCAATTTCTTTCCGAGCGCTACGTCGCACTCTACACCCAGGGCCGAACGCGCCTCACCGGATGGCTCGACGAGGTCGTCGACGAGGACCTCTCGCGTCGGTTGCACCCGGAGGCAAACACCCTCGGGTGGATGCTCCGGCACATCGGCGAGGTGGAGCTGCTCTTCGCCAAGAATATCTTCGGGCGCGACCTCGACGTGCACGCGCAGACCATCGGCCCGAATGCCGGGCGGAGCCAGCAGTTTGGCGGAGTCGAGGAGCTACGTGAATTGCTAGATCGGAGCGGCCGTGAGCTGCGCGAGGCCATCGCCGCGCAGGAGGAGGACGACTGGACCCGTGAGGTGACGGCTGACTTTGGCACGCTGCCGCTACAGGAAGCGCTCGCCCGCATCGTCACGCACACCGCCTACCACGCCGGTCAGGCCCATCTGACGCTGAAGTACGGTACAGCCTGATCGGAAGCGCATGACACGCGCCATCTTTTGCGGGCGCACGTCGTATCCGTCCATGGCCGAAATGTCGAATGGCGGTACGGGCTCTTCGCTCACGATCGGCGCGGCCAGGGTGCGGCCGACGCTCTCTTCGTAAGGAATCTGATCGTCCGGCTGGCACAGCGCGTGATCGAGCACCGTCGCGCGAGCCTCGTCTACCGATACGAAGGTCTTCATCGCGGTCCGGGAGAACGTGCTGTAGAGAAGAGGACCTCGGGTCTACTCAATTCAGGAACGGCTCGGCTTCACGTTCTTGACCCGCTTGCCGCCCCGAGGCCCGAAAGGCTGTACTTGCACATCACGCCCGAATTCAGGTAGGGGATTCCCCTACCTCTTGCTAAAAAGTTTCCTTACGAAGAGTGTGCGACAAGCCCTATTACCGGGAAGTCGATTTATCAGGATCATGCGATTAGCCGATGGTAAAGGCTCCACGATACCCGCTATCATCATCTCTGTTATTATGCCGACGCTTCAGGTAGTCGACCCTCCGATGTGCTGCATGACCGGCGTGTGCGGCGACCAGAACGACCGCGCGCTCCGACAGTTTGCCAGCGATTTGCAGTGGCTCCGGATGCACGGCATCACAGTCGAGCGTCACAACGCCGCGGAGGGCATCGATGACGTGGCGGATGAGACGGCCGCTCGCGTCGCGTCTCGCTTTCTGCACGAGTTCGGCGAGGACGCCCTGCCGCTCTTCGTAGTCGATGGCAACGTGTTGCATTACGGCACTTATCCCTCGCGCGGCCTGCTGATGGACCTCGTCGGCGTGGAGGCGGCCTCGGGCGATGGCACCGGAAACTCGTTCGACGTCGTGGAGCTGGCGGAAGCGGTTTCGGGGAAGACGACGACGCGGGCGGCGCGCCGGGCGGCCTGGGATGCGGCCGCGAAGGAAGAGACCATCTCCCGCCGCTCGGTGCTGTCCAAGATCGCCAGCGGTATCTTTGCCGGGCTCGTTGCGCC
>JBBDTI010000060.1:5979-10821 GCA_040904565.1 Rhodothermales bacterium | reverse complement strand
GAAAATCACCTCCCGCCGGGCGTTGTCTACCGGCCGGTCATCGAAGAAGAGGTCGGCACGTTTCCCAACGTCAGCCAGCGCTTCATCCCGCGCCCGTGCATGCAGTGCGAAAATCCTCCGTGCACGCCCGTGTGCCCGGTGGGTGCTACTTACATGCGCCCGGATGGCATCGTGGAGATCGACTACGACCGCTGCATCGGGTGCCGCTACTGCCTCACGGCGTGCCCGTACAACGCCCGCACGTTCGACTTCGGTGAGTACTACACGAAGGACGAAGGCATGCTCGGTTTGATGCCGTACGAGGAGAAGCCGAACTACGAGTACGAGGAGTACCGCACCCGCGAGCACGAGTCGTCGCCGGTGGGCAATGCGCGCAAGTGCCACTTCTGCCTGCACCGTATCGAGCGGGGCATGCTGCCGCAGTGCGTCACCTCGTGCATCGGGCGGGCCACCTACTTCGGCGATCTGAACGATCCGGAGGCGCTCGTCTCCGAGCTCGTAGGCCAGCCAAACGTGATGCGCCTGAAGGAAGAGCTGGGCACCGAACCGAAAGTCTTCTATCTACAGTGAACGCGCCATGACCCAATCTACGCCTGCCATCAACGGATCGAACACGCGTCGCAGCTGGCTCTGGGGCCTGCTGTGGATGGCTCTGTTGCTCTTCGGGGCCGTGGGCGTCTGGAGTCGCCTCGTCGACGGGCACCACGCGGCCAATTACGGAAGCTACGTGACCTGGGGCCTGTGGGTGGCTGCCTACATTTACTTCATCGGCCTCTCGGCCGGGGCCTTTTTGATTTCCTCGCTCGTCTACGGTTTCGGCGTCAAGAAGTTGGAAACGATCGGCAAACTTGCTCTCTTTACGGCTGCCATCACGCTACTTATGGCCCTCGTTTCGATCCTGTTCGACCTGGGCCACATGGAGCGCTTCTATTATATCTTCTTGTATGCCGACTTTTCGTCGATGATGGCCTGGATGGTATGGCTCTATACGGCCTACTTCCTCCTCGTGCTTGCGGAACTGTGGCTGGCGTTGCGTCCCGACTTGGTGCAACTGGCCGAGAAGGAAGGACTGTCCGGTACGGTGGCTCGGCTCCTGCTTTTAGGACGCACCGAGGTGTCAGAAGAGAATCTCAAAAGGGAGCGCAAATGGCTTCGCGTACTGGCCCTCTCGGGCATTCCGCTTGCGATTGCCTTCCACGGAGGGGTCGGGGCGCTCTTCGGCACCGTCGTCGCACGCCCCTACTGGAACATACCGCTCTATCCGATTCTCTTCCTTACCGGCGCCCTTGTCTCCGGCGGGGCGCTCCTGTTGGCCGTGGTTGCGTTCTTTTGGCCGACCCGGGACCAGATCTTCCGAGACACGATTTATTTCCTGAATCGGATTGTGCTGGGCTTGCTGGCGTTCGACCTGCTGCTCGAATGGGCCGAGTACTCGATCCCGATGTGGTACGGCATCGGGCCGGAATACCACCTCCTGCAGGAAGTTCTCTTCGGCGAGTTCTGGTACGTCTTCTGGGTCTTCCACATCATGCTCGGTAGCGCGATTCCGATCGCGCTGCTGCTGGCCCGCCCGCGGGCGCGCTGGGCAGCCGCCGTGGCCGGGCTGCTCGTGGCGACCACCTTCCTGGCTGTGCGCCTCAATATCGTCATTCCCGGGCTGATCGAGCCGCAGCTTCGGGGGCTGGCCGATGCGTACACCGATGCCCGGCTGACCTTCAGCTACGTGCCCAGCCTGATGGAGTGGCAGGTCGTCGTCTTCCTCGTCGCCCTCGCCGTTGCCCTATTCTACCTCGGTCTTCGCTTTCTACCGCTGGTCGCCCGGCCTGCCGCCGGCACGCCGTAGCACAATCTTCCCCACTTCCGATAGTACCGACCCATGGCTGATCAGACGCCTCGTCTAAATGGAACGAATCGACGCGATTTTCTGAAGACCTCGGCCTTTGTCGGGGCCGCCGCTCTGGGCGGCTCGGGCTGCGCCTTGGCCGGCCGCGACGCGGAGGCGGCGCCCTTCGCATACGATGTCAACGACCCGGAGCACTTCATCCACTCGGTATGCCTGCAGTGCCACACCGCCTGCCCGATCAAGGTCAAGCTCAACGAAGGCGCGGCCGTCAAGATCGACGGCAACCCGTACGGGATCCAGACATTGCTCAAACCGCTGGCTTACGAGACGCCGCTGCGCAGCGCAGGCCGTGTCGACGGCAAGCTCTGTCCCAAGGGGCAGTCCGGCCTCCAGTCGCACTACGACCCGTACCGCATCACGAAAGTGCTCAAACGGGCCGGCAAGCGGGGCGAGGATAGGTGGGAGACGATCCCCTTCCGCCAGGCCATCCGCGAGATCGTGGAGGGAGGCAAGCTGTTCCGCCACGTCGCGGGTGAGGCTGACCGCGAGGTGCCCGGCCTGAAGGACCTCTTCCGCCTGCGCGATCCGGACGTGGCCGCTCGGATGGCCGAGGACGCGAAGGCTGTCGCGCAGGGTACGATGACCGTCGAGCAGTTCAAGCGGGCGCATGCCGACCACCTCGACGTTCTCATCGACCCGGATCACCCGGACTTCGGGCCGACGAACAATCAGTTCGTCTTCCAGGCCGGCCGCATCGAGCATGGGCGGAAGGAGCTCTCGCAGCGCTGGCTTCGCGACGCGTTCGGGAGTATCAACTGGTACGAGCACACCACCATCTGCGAGCAGAGCCACCACATTGCCTATCAGCAAATGTCGAACCAGTATGCGGACGGCGCGTGGACCGGCGGGAACACGCACTTCAAGCCCGACATCTACAACGCCGAGTTTATCATCTTTTTCGGTACCGGGGCCTTCGAGGCCAACTTCGGCCCGCCCATGCTCGCGGAGCTGGTGACGGACCGGCTCGTGACGGGCGATCTCGACATGGTTGTGGTCGATCCGCGCCACTCGAAGACGGCCGCCAAGGCCTGGCAGTGGGTTCCCGTGGTGCCCGGCACCGACGCCGCGCTGGCCTACGGGTTGATCCGCTGGATCATCGACCATGAGGGCTATGACGCGGCGTTCTTGCGCCACGCCAATAAGGCCGCTGCCGAGGCGGGCGGCGAAGCGACGTGGACGAATGCGCCGTACCTCGTGCGCATCGAGGCGGACGGCCCCGGCGCGCTCCTGCGTGCCGCGGAGGTCGGTCTCGGCGGGGAGCACGAGTTCGTCGTCGTACAGAATGGTCGCCCCGTCGCCGTCGACCCCAACGATACGGCGCGCCCGGTGGACGGCGATCTCTTCCACAGCGGGACTGTCGGCGGCGTTAAGGTGAAGACGGCCTTCCAGCTCATCGCCGACTACGCTCGCTCGAAGTCGGTGGCCGAGTGGGCCGAGGCCTGCGGCGTGCCGGCCAAGCAGGTCGAGGCAGTAGCGCGCAAATTTGCCCGGCACGGCAAGAAGGCGACGGCCGAGCTGTACCGCGGCGCCGTGCAGCACACCAACGGCTACTACAACGCCCAGGCCATCATCACGCTCAACCTGCTGGCCGGCAACGTCGACTGGAAGGGCGGTCTCAGCAGCGGGGGCGGGCACTGGCACGAGGACGGCAGCAGGGAAGGCCAGCCCTTCCCGGTGGAGAATCTGCATCCCGGCAAGCTGGCGGCCTTCGGGCACCGGCTCACCCGTGAGAAGGGCCGCTACGAGGAGAGCACGCTCTTCCGGGAGGAGGGCTATCCCGCCCGGCGCCCGTGGTTTCCGCACACGAGCAACGTCTACCAGGAGATCATCCCCTCGGCGCAAACCGGCTATCCGTATCCGGTCAAGGCGCTCTTCCTGCACAAGGGCACACCCGTGCTGGCCTCCCCGGCCGGCGATAAAATGATTGATACGCTGCTCGACACCGAGGCGCTGCCGCTCACCTTCTCGTGCGACATCGTGATCGGCGAGACGTCGATGTTCTGCGACTACATCTTTCCCGATACGTCCATCTGGGAACGCTGGGGCACGCCGCACATCACCCCGGCCTCGCCCATCATGCAGTCGAAGGTGCGCCAGCCGACCGTCGAGCCGCTCGTGGAAACTACCACGGTGTTCGGCGAGGAGATGCCCATCGGGATGGAAGCCATCATGCTGGCCGTTGCCGAAGAGCTCGGGCTCTCGGGCCACGGGCCGGACGGCTTTGCGCCGGGGATGGAGTACAAGCGGCCTGAGGACTTCTTCCTGAAGTTCATCTCGAATATTGCGGCGGGAGACAACCCAGGCGATAGCGTGCCGCCCGCGGATGAGGCCGAGATGGGGATTTTCCGGAGCGCCCGGGAACACCTACCGCCGGCCGTCTACGACGAGGCGCGCTGGGAGCAGGCCACAGTCGATGCTGAGGGCCGCTCCTGGTGGCCCGAGGTGGCGAACGTGCTGAACCGCGGCGGGCGCTACGAGAACTTCAGCGTCTATCGCGAATCCGGCGACAAGCTACCGCACCCTTTCGGCGGGCTCTTCAACCTGTACGTGGAAAACGTGGCGACCTCGCGTCATCCCTACACGGGCGAGCGCTTCGCCGGCTGGGCGCCCTACGAGCCCATCAAGGGCTACGACGACCAGGCTATTGTAGACGCTGAATTTCCGCTGCGGCTCATCACCTACAAGATGATCACGGGCGGGCAGTCGCGCACAGTCGGGAACGGTTGGCTCACACGAGTGGAGCCCGAAAACCCGGTGCTCATCAACGCGGCCACGGCCCGGGCGATGGGTTTAGAGGCGGGCGACCGGGTGCGCGTGGTCTCGCCGTCCAACCCGGGCGGTACGTGGGACCTGAAGAACGGGCACATCGTGCCCATGGTGGGGCGCGTCAAGCCCATTCAGGGCATCCACCCGGACGTGATCGCGATTTCGTGGCACTA
>JBBDTI010000060.1:4233-5879 GCA_040904565.1 Rhodothermales bacterium | reverse complement strand
GTCTTCCCATGTTATCAAATTGTTAGCCAACACATTGAAAGCCGTGAACAGGCCATCTTTTTCGTGGATACCCGTGCTTCTATGGGCTCTCTTGCTGGCAAGCGTGTCCGGCGAGGGTCGTGCACAGGACGCATCCGCTACCGATTTCGCGCCCCATGGTGAGGTGCGGGGATACGTCTTCGGCGACTACTTCTACAAGATAGCCGGCGACACAGCGTCTTGGGGGAATTCCCAGTATGCCGACACCGAAGAGGGGATGCACGGGGGCGAGCTCCGTCGTCTCTACCTCGGCTACGATTACTTCATCACGCCCGACGTCTCCACGCGCGTGCTCCTCGAAGCCAACGATGGGACGACGTTTGCCAACGGCAGCTACGGCGTCCGCGTTAAGCTCGGGTATCTATCGTGGGCTCAGCCCCTCGGCGTACCGGTGACCGTGAACGTCGGGCTCGCACCTACTCCGATATTCACATTTCCGGAAAAAACGTGGGGGTACCGCTCCATCGAAAAAGAGGTGCTCGACGCCCGCGGCTTCGGCAGTTCGACCGATCAGGGTGTACTGGTCGAAGGATCTACGGGGAGCCAGGGCGGGTATCGCCTCATGGTGGCCGGCAACTCCGGCACCAAGCCCGACACCGACCCGCACTTAGGCGTCTACGGGTCGGTCTTCCAGCGCGTTTTTGGAGATCGATTGAGCCTTGAGGTGATGGGCAGTCATCTTCCGCGGCGCGGCGACCGTACGCGCACCATCGGACGGCTTTTTGCCGGATATGAGGTCGGCGCCGTGACGTTTGGCGTCGAGATGGCGGGTATCTACGAACAGGCCCCGGCCGAACTCGGCGCGATCCCCGGCACCGAGATGACCCGTGTGCTCGTTTCCACGTTTAGCTCGATCGCGCTCCGCCGCACGGGGCCGGCGGTGAAGGCCTTTGCCCGTTACGACTTTTTCGACCCCGACCTGGGATTCGAGATCGGCCGTGGATACACAAGCCCCGATCCGTTCTACACCGAGCATCTGGTGCTTCTCGGGCTTGACATCGCGCCGCATCCGCGGGTCCATGTGATCCCCAACCTTTGGATCAATGCCTACCGCGCCCGCGGGAACACTTCAGATCGAACCCCTGACGTCGTGCCCCGCGTGACGTTTTATTTCATCTACAACTGATTCTCCGTCAACCCCATAATCGCTCCGACGACTCATGATCGATCCGCCCACCCCCTATCAGCGCTTCATAGACGCGCACCCCGAGGTCGGCGCGGCCTACGAGGCCCTCGGAAAGGCTGCCACCGAGAGCGGTCCACTCGACCATAAAACCATACACCTCATCAAGCTCGGGCTGGCCGCCGGCATGCAGCACGAGGGCGCCGTACACGCGCATGCCCGGAAGGCGCTCGCAGCGGGGTTAACCCCGGACGAAGTGCGCCATGCCGCCGTGCTGGCCGTGACTACCCTCGGTTTTCCCCGCATGATGGCCACGCTAACGTGGGTGGAGGACATGATCGATGCTCACGAGGAGGTGGAGTGAGCACGAGGCGCTTCCAGCCTCACGTTCAAGCCGACAGGGTATCCCGATTTCGGGCTGCCGCGCTACGAATATGTCGGCGAGCGGGATACGCTAACGCGTTGGGCCGAGTCCAAAGGAGAG
>JBBDTI010000060.1:0-4133 GCA_040904565.1 Rhodothermales bacterium | reverse complement strand
CGAGGCGCCGCCCAGAGCGGGTCTCGTCGGAGGACGGCCTCCGCCTCGGTCGTGCGTTCGCTCTGAATGTGCAGGTATGCCAGAAGATTGGCATCGGCCACGATCACGAGCGGCCCTCCTCCCGGGCTGCACGCAGGCGCTCTTCCGTCAGGGGAAGACGGTTCGTCTTCTGGCGTAGGGGCCGGATGCGGTCGAGGTAGGACTCCGGCTCGGTCGGCGCGGCCGCCAGGGCCTGTTCCAGGCAGTGGATCGCCTCATTGTTGAGGCTGCGGCGATTGCGCGCCGCACGTTCCTTGAGCCGTCTATGCAGCTCGGTGGGGATGTTCTTGAGCGTCAGCGTAGCCATAGTACACTTGGTTCTATGAGAGAGCAGGGTATGAACCGAAATGGTTTCGATATGGTTTCAGCCGTAATTGTACCCTGCTAGGCGGCCGCGGCCCCCTTCCGTGTACTTGGAGACAAGGATATTGTTAGTCGTTTTCAGGAGAAATGGCGCGACTATCTGCAGAAGACCCGGTCGGAGTAGACGTGTCGAAGTTGTTCTCGACCGAAGAACAGCTCGAATTTCTTGAAGAGCTGAAACGACGCCTCAACGAAGACTAGCTTCCTAAACCCACACCACGAGATTTGATGCACCGGACGCTTGCACGGTGTAACATCAAGAAACTTCCTCCCAAGATGACAGAGATCGGACCGCTGGACAAAGCAAGAGATATCTTGCTGGCTGACATTCGAGCTTTGCTGGAGAAGTTGCGCGCGCATGTGGAAGTCGAGCCGGCGAGCGTTCACGAGGCAGTTGATCTCTTGTTTGCTGTTCGATCCGACGTATATGAGGACATCAATCAGCTTCAGCACGAGCACCTGATCCTTAAGGCCGCTGATTGGCTCGTCGGACAAGCCGAACTATCCGAAGACGTGATGTAGTCCTGGAACCCGAGGCAGACTGGCGATTCTTCCGAACCAGATCTGGCTGCGTCTGCCGAAAACGGACCCCGCTTTGTTGCTGAAGTCACGACCTCGGAGCGCCCCATTGGAACGATCGATCGCCGGATGGCCAACACGTTAAAGAAGCTATCCGAAATCGAAGGGAAGAGATTCTATTTTGTCCGTACGGAAGTGATGCGGCGTCGGGCGCAAACGAAGGTTGAGAAGGCCGGCTGGCCAATCGCTGTCGTTAACCTCTCCGAATAGTCTTGGCCGATCATCGCTGGTACCTAAAATACGCGATCTCAAGGCGTTCGGGAAGCACGTAAAGGACATCAAGAATAACTCGGAGCATCTCGTCCACTAGTTGCGACTCACTCCAATGTACCTCACTCCCTTCCGGCTGCTCATGGGATCCGAAATTACCCAAATCCTTTGTGATCTTTGCCGCAAGATTATACTTATCGGACAGAAGTCCCGTATCAATCAGAGCTTGAAGTCTTGTTGCTAGAACTCCATTCTTGATCCCAAGATCGCTGCAAATCACCTCCAAGATGATGCGTGACTTGTTGCAGAATGCAGGCGGATGTATACTTTGCCTACTTTTTCGATTTCGTCGGCGAGCACACGACCCTCGTATTCTGCTTCAACATGCAACTCGTTTCGCTGACCGCAATGGCCGCATTGCCGGGGCAGATTGTCTGTTTCCATAACAATTCTAGTAAAATCAACGGTTCATCCCCGCCTGTGCGGGGAAAAGTAGGCGCGCGGCCGTCTCCGTCCACCCGTTCTCGGTTTCATCTTGAGGAAAGCGTACCGATGAGGTAGTGATCCCACCGGCGGAGCACCCGATAAAGAACTTCCGTCTCGACGGCGCCACACGCGAGGAGATCGGCGTTCGAGAGGTGCAGATTCGTACGTTCGGCTCAGAGAGCGTCCTCGACATGATGGAGACAAGATGGGGTCACCGGGTAAACACGTCGGGCGCGAGTTCTTCCGCTCGTGCGGCCGTGCGCTCCGCGTCGTCCTCGCGACCTGCGCCCCGGTACGCTCGCGCAAGCGAAACGAGCGCTTCCGCAAAGCCGGGCCGCAGCTCGACGGCACGTTCGAGCACATCTACCGCGTCCTCTGCACGGTCTACGCTCAGCAAGAAATTACCTAGGTTTACCAGCGCCACCGGATTGTCCGGCTGTGCTTCCGCCGCTCGTTCGAAGAATCCGGCGGCCTCTGACGTAAGGCCCTGGCGGGCAAGGAGCGTACCCAGGTTGCCGAGTGCGGCCACGTAATCAGGATTGAGGTGTATCGCCTCCCGGTGGGCGGATTCGGCTTCCGCGTAGCGGCCCATACGGAGTAGGAAGGCGCCGAAGTCGTTATGGGCCTGTTCGGCCCACGGTTGCTCGGCCAGCGCCAGCTCGTATTGTTCGCCGGCCTCGTCGAGCCGATTTTGCCGGCGCAAGAGTCCGGCGTACGTGATGCGAGCGGCCGTGTAAGAAGGCTGCGCCTCCAGGGCTTCTAAAAGCAGCGATTCCACGCTCCTGTCGGGGCGACCGATCGCTTCGTAAGCGCGTGCGAGGGCGTGTAGTCGGTCGGGGATCCCCGGACCGAGCTCGACGGCGCGTTCCAGCGCCGAAACGGCATCTTCAACTCGATCCTGGAGCAGGCGGGCGATCCCCAGATGAAAATGGGCTTCGCCGAAGGCTGGGTCGGCCGCGAGCGCCTCCGTAAGAATGCGCTCGCCGCGATCGATGAGCGCCTGGTTGACCGTTTCCCGACCGTGAATGACGTGTGCGATGCCCCGGTAGATGTTTATCTCGTCGGCGTCTCGCTCGTAGAATGCCGTCATCACACGGCCGGTCGGTGGACGGACGGCTCCAGAATCGGAGGAATCATCGCCCTCCGAGCCCGCCTCCTCCTCCACGACGCGAATCAAGTGATCCGTAAAAGACGCGTGCGGCGCGTCCTGTGCTTCGCGCCGGGGCATGTGGCATGCGATGCAGTTCGCATCGCCGGAGTGGTCGACGCTGAGCGAGGCGGATTGGACGTCTGCATGACAGCCGCGGCAGGTGCGGTTGAAATACTCTGGTCCGGCCTCGCGAAAGCCTTCGTGCGGATTGTGGCAGGACACGCATTCCAGCGGACGCTCCCAATCCCGGGTCTCGATGAAACATTCGCTCTGTTGCATCCGGGAAGCGTGGGAAATGATCTCGATCGCGTCCTCGTCTTCCCCCGGCATCGCGAAGAATGCGACGAAATCCTCGAGGCTCTCCGACGGACGAAAGTCGAAGACGGTTCGATCCTTTCGAAGCACCGAGACCGTGGCCTGCAGGTGGCACTGCTGGCATACGTCTAGCCGTCGATCGAGCGAAAGGTGGGCCGGATTGACAATCGTCGAGTCAACCTCTCCCGCGGGCTCGGGCAGCGACAGTCGCGCGTCGACGTGGAGCGAACCCGGACCGTGACACCGTTCACATCCAATACCCGCGGGCATCGATTCGAATTTCCCTTCGGCGTGCGGGACGCTCTCTGGGTAACTGTTGTGACATCCCATACAGCGGTTCGTGATGGGACGGCTAAAGCGGAGGTTTCGCGCTTCGTATCCCGGGCTCATCGCCCACCTCTGATCGCGCGCGTACCAGGTCAGCGGGAGCGCGTAATGCCAACCGTTTTCGACCGTCACGTAGGCCCTCGCCGCCGTGCCGCTCCCCACGACCAGCTCCATCTCACGAACGAGGCTGTGCGTCTTGACTCCGTCGTCGTTCACCCGATACTCCTCCTGAAAGAACCGGCCGTCCCGTTCGAAGGCACGGTAGTACAGGTCGCTTCCGGCTTCGTAGACCGGCTCTGCGTCGAAGTCTTCGACCGTGTTCTCCGGCGTCAGGAGGTGAACGGACCGAGCCATCCCGTGCTCGCGAAACCCGTAGTACTGCGTTTCATGGCAGTCGAAACACGCGGCGTCGCCGACATACTGCGCCTCCATATTCAGAAATCCGGATGGGTCGTCACCGGACTCGGAAGCAGGGTGGCCGCATCCGAGAAAGGCTAAGAATATCAGCGCCGCGGCAGCGACACGTGTGAGGGCGGACAATCGAAACCGTCCGGCACCTGTTGGTCCGAACAAGATGGCGGCGAATCTGAAGATGAACGGGTAGGCGGAGGGTCGGGCACGGCGGCGTCTTGCCGCCGTCCCCTCATAGCGATCATTATCATCG
>JBBDTI010000059.1:18596-28088 GCA_040904565.1 Rhodothermales bacterium | reverse complement strand
TCCGTCCCGACGGCCGGCATCACGGACCTCACCAACTACGTCATCGACGAGGTCGTCACGGGGCACTGCGATTGCATGTTCATGGTGAACAGCCGACGATGGGATTTCGCGATGGTGCCGGCCCTGGCGGCGCCGCGTCCGATACTGCTGGCCAACGGAGATGTCGACCCGATCTTTCCGCTGGACGGGGTGATGCGCGTCAGCGAACGGACGCGCCAGGTTTACGCGCTCTACAACGAGCTCGACCGGTTCGACCGGCTCATCGTGGAGGCGGCCCACGACGACACGCCTCCCCTCCAGCAGGCGACGTACAGGTGGATGCATCGCCATCTGAAGGGCTCGGAGCTGAATGTCGAGGATCCGGCTGAAACGCTCTTCGAACCGGCCGAGCTGAAGGTGTTCGACGAGCTGCCGGACGACGAGATCAACACGCGGATCGACGAGCTGTTCGTGCCGGCGGCGCCGGAGCCGGACCTGCCGCCGGCGCGGGCGGACTGGCTCGAGCTGCGACGCGGCTGGATGGAGGTGCTGCGCGAGCGTACGTTCGACGGCTGGCCCGCCGATGACCTGCCCCTCGACGTTCGGATAAGGGAAGGCCTGATGGCGGGAAACCTTCGCATCACGCCGATCGACTTCGACGCTCAGCATTCCGTCCGCCTCCGCATGTGGATGGTCGAGCATCGCGACGGGCCGGCGGCCGACGCACAGGACGAGACACAGTACGAAGCGACGCTGCGGATCGCTGCGGTGGATTCATCCGGGTGGCGGGACTGGCGGGCGCTGCTCACGGCGGCCGTCGATCCGACCGGCAGGGAGTCCGCACGCGCGGATTCGCTGATCGGGGCGGGCGCGAGCGCTGCGGCGGATCCCGGTGCGGCGCCGGAGCGCTTGCAGGCGCTCGCGGAACGCCTCCGCAGCGAGCATGCTGCGCTCGTGGTCGTCGCGCCGCGCGGCGTGGGTCCGACGCGGTGGACGGAGACGGAGCGCGGCCACGGCATCCGCCGCAGTTTCATGCTCGTCGGGCAGACGATTGAAGGGATGCAGGCCTGGGACGTCCGCCGGGCCGCGCAGGCCGTGCGTCAGCTGGCCGGCGACGCGGTGGCGATCGACGTCGAGGCGCGCGGCACGATGGCCGGCATCGCCCTCTACGCCGCCCTCTTCGAGCCGGGGGTAAGCGCGCTCTTTCTTCGGGATCTCCCCGGCACGCACCGTGAAGGCCCCATTCTCCTCAACGTAAGACGGGTCTTCGATCTGCCGCAGGCCGTCGCGGCGGCGCTGGAGTCGGTAGACAGTGTGCACCTGATCGGCGGCGACGAGGCCGCGTGGTCCTGGCCGCGGCAGCTTTCCGGCCGCGGCGTGGCCTCGGGGGAGCTGGTCGTCGGTGAAGGCGACACGTGGTTGATCCGCTGATGCGCCGACGTGACGAATTTCGCTCTCCCGCGGCGAGATGTGGCGGCTGAGCGCTCAAATGCTCATCTTTGAGCCGTCCGAGACCTCCGTTCCGCCCTTTCCGCAGCCGACGAAAATCGTCCCCGATGTCCATCACTCCCGACTTCGATCTCCCCGATGACCCCGAAGGAGGGCTGAAAGGGCTCCTCACGAAGACGATCGCCTTCATCGGCCCCGGGCTGTTCGTGCTGGGTTACACGATCGGAACGGGCAGCGTCACCACGATGGCGACATCGGGAGCGGCCTACGGGATGACGCTCACCTGGGCCGTGGCGCTTTCCTGTCTCTTCACGTTTTTTCTGATCGTCGGCATTAGCCGGCTGACGATCGTCAGAGATCAGCCGTTTATCTCGGCCGTGCGGGACCGCTTTGGACGGACGCTCGCCCTCTTTCTGGTCGTCTCCCTCATGCTCACCGTCGTGACTTCGGTGATGGGTATTTCCGCCATCGTCGGAGAGGCCGTCCAGGCGTGGACGCAGGTGCTGGGGATCGGCGAGGCCGGCGTGCCGTCTCTGGTCATCGGGTTCATCCTGGCGGGCCTTCTCTACGCGCTGTTCTGGACCGGCAGTCACGGGCTGTTTCTCAAAGCCGCGGCCGTCGTAGTAGGTATCATGGGTGCCTGCTTCATTCTTACGACGCTTATCATCGTAAGCCAGCCGCAGGCCATCCTGGAATCTCTTCCTCCCGCCATCCCGCCAGGCAATGAGGGACATCTCATTCTCGCGGGCATGGTCGGCACGACGATGGCTTCGGTCGTCATCGTGGCGCGCAGCTATCTCGTCGACGCCCAGGGATGGCGCATGGCGGATCTTAAAACGGAGCGGCGCGACGCCGCGCTCTCGCTGTTTCTGACGTTCGTCGTGAGCGCCGCGATCATGGCGAGCGCTGCCGGCACGATGTTTCCCGCCGGCCTTCGCGTCGAAAGCGCCATCGACATGGTCCAGACCATCGAGCCGCTGGCGGGAGATTTCGCGGCCGGCATTTTCGTTGTCGGACTCGTCGCGGCCGGACTCTCATCGCTCTTTCCGGGCTACGTGCTGGGCCCCTGGCTGCTGCTCGATTACCTCGATCAGCCGCGCGATCTCACGAAGACGTGGGTGCGGGTGTTCGTCCTCGTCATCGCGGCTATGGGACTCGTCGTGCCCTTGTTTGGCGGCCGACCCGTCGTCATCATGATCGCCTCGCAGGCGGTAAGTCCCGTCGTGATGCCTCTGATGATCGGTATCATCCTCTACATGCTGAACACGAAACACGCCGAGACCTACCGAAACGCGCGCTGGCTGAACGCGGGGCTCGTCGTGGCGCTTCTGTTCTCGCTCTTCGTGTCGTACTCGGCGATGGTGGGGTTGGTGGACTTCATCGCATCGATGTAATCGCTGCCGCGCTAATATCCATGCCCGCCTTGCGGCCGCACTTAGACATGCCGCGACGACGCCGACGCGTTGCTCGCGAAATGCGTGCGCGCCAACCGGGCCGCTGTTGTATGTCCGGTCGACGTTGCATGCCTTCCGTCGTCCACGTAGCTTAGGTGGACAGGACATTCTTGGGTCCCGGATTCGGGAGTACGAGCGGACCGCCGTCGGGGATGCCTTTCGAAACCACCACGTTTGAGGGTGGGTCTCGATTTTCCCATCCCCGTGACACCGGTCCGCCGTGTCTCATCGCATCCATCTACGCCGAGGTAGGTTCGACGCCGCGACGCTTCCGAAGAGGCGGCTCGTTGGAGGGTCATGCTGGAGCACCGCTCCGATGCGTGACGCCGTGCGGAGGCCCGAGGCGCGAGCCGCAATGCTGTTTGCGTCGGTGACGTCGCTGTTTCTCCTCTGCACGCCGCTCGGCGCACGCGCACAGGATATCCTATCCTCGTCGGCCGCTCGCTTCGTGCACGAGTCGTGGACGGCTTCGACCGGGCTTCCGGTGAATCAGCTGTCGAGCGCACTCCAGTCCCGCGACGGGTATCTCTGGTTCTCCACGTTCGACGGGCTCGTCCGCTTCGACGGGGTTCGCTTCTCGGTGTTCAACAGCGGCAACTCGCCCGACCTGCCGACCAATCGTCTCACGGGCCTATGGGAGGATGCTATGGGACGCTTGTGGATTCAGTCCGAGCAGGGACATCTGATCGAGCGAAGCGGGGCCGCGTTCGTTGATCACACGAGTGCGGTCGGCGGCGGCCCCGTTACGACCGTCCACGTCGATTCAGTGGACGTCTGGGCCGGTACGCCTTCGGGTATCTATCGGCTCGCGGATACGACCTTCGTGCCCCTCCACCACGGTCAGATCGACGGTGTCGTGCTGAGCGTTTTCGTGGATTCGCGGGACGACCTGTGGATCGGTACGTCGGACGGCGGACTCTACCTGGCCTCTGCAAGAGGGATGGAGCCGCCCGTGCAGATAGAGGGTTTGGGGTCCAACGACGTGCATTCCCTTTCGGAAAGCCCGGACGGGAGCCTATGGATCGCCGGCCACCTCGGCAGTTTCACCCTCGAAATCGAGGATCTCGGGCAGGATCCGCCCCGCCCGCTTCCGCCCTATCCCCCCGGACTTACCATCCCGACATCCTTTCATTTTCCGGAGGACGGACCCGTGTGGGTGCAGGCATGGGGGGGCATGTGGGCGCTGGTCGACGGCGCATGGAAGGCGCCGAGAGACGGACCGGGCGGACGGCTCGATCCGGTAATCGGCGTTCCCGGTCCCGATGGACGACGCTGGGCGTATGATCCGTACCGCGTGTATGTCGACGGCGAGGAGCTGTTCGTCAGCGAGCGGCGCCTGGAGCGGATACAATTCGATCACGAGGGAACGGTCTGGGCCTCCGGCGAAGGGCTGCATATGTTTCGACCGGCGGTGGTCGATCAACGCGGAGGACGGGACGGACTGGTCGACAACGTGTACGTGATTCACGAGGACCGTCAGGGTCGAATATGGTTCGGGTCGATGGGGGGTGGACTCGTCCGACTCGACGCGGAGGGCGTCCATCGCTATCCGACGGGTCCACCGTCCGGTCTTTCCAACATCGCGATGGCCGTCCACCAGGACCGTCGCGGCGACGTATGGGTCGGGCTGTGGGACGGCGGCGTGTGCCGGCTCGATGGTGACGCGTGCGCGGAAAATGGGATCGACCGGCTCGGTGGCCGGATCGTCCGAGGGGTCCATGAAGATCGGACCGGGTCGCTCTGGTTCGGCACCGACGACGGCGTGGCCGTCCGAGGCCCCGAGGGCGAATGGCGGCACCTCGGAACCGCGGACGGGCTCCCGCACGCGGACGTGCGTACGTTCGCCGAAGATCGGGCCGGGCGCGTATGGATGGGAACGTATGGGGGTGGCGTGGTACGGTGGAACGGTGAGGTTCTGGAGACGCCTGGCTTCGAGCTGTCCAGCGACGTGATCCGATCGCTTTATATGGGCGTCGACGGCGTCCTGTGGGTCGGAACCGAAGGCCGGGGCCTCAACCGGGTGGTGCCGGCGGACCGGACGGATATCCAGGGCTCCCCCGAAGGAGGCTTGACGCATGCCGTGGGCCCGACCGGCCGCCCGGCGACGGAAACCGTACGTTCACCCGATCGCCCGACGACAGACGACGAGCGTCCGCCCGCCCGACGAATGCTGGACGCCTCGGTTACGGTGTACCGGGTCGCGGATGGACTCTTCGATGAGGGGATCCATCAGATCGTCGAGGACGATTTCGCGCGCCTGTGGATGAGCTCCAATCGTGGGATTTTCCGCGTGGCGAAGGAGGATCTGACGGACTTCGCGGAGGGCCGCTCGGAGCTGGTACACTCGATTTCGTATACGGAGAGGAACGGCCTTCTCAACCGGGAGATGAACGGCGGCGTAAACAGTGCCGGCATCAAGGATCGAAGGGGGCACATCTGGTTCGGAGGCATTGAAGGCGTCGTGCGCATCGACCCGGCCACGGTTCGGAGCAACGATATACCTCCGCCCGTGGTCATCGAAGAGGTGATTTCCGCCCGCCGCGTTCAGCCGGCCGATGGAGCTCCTATCGCTCTGGCGCCGCGCGAGCGAGACTTCGAGGTCTCCTACACCGCCCTGAGTTTCGTCGCGCCGGAAAATGTTCGATTCCGGTATCGGCTCGATGGCTTCAACGCCGGGTGGATCGATGCCGGATCGCGCAGGAATGCCTTCTATACGAACGTGCCGCCAGGGGACTACATCTTTCGGGTCGTTGCTTCAAACAACGATGGTGTTTGGAACGAAGAGGGCGCTGCCGTCACCGTGACGGTAGCACCGTATTTCCATGAGACCTGGACCGCCCGCGTCGGGCTGGTCCTCGCCGGAATGCTGCTCGCCGCCGCCGCGGTACGATACCGCGATCGCCGCCACCGCCGGAGGTCCGCCGACCTGGAGGACCAGGTACGGGAACGTACGCGCACGATCGAGAAGCAGGCCGAATTGCTCAGGGATCTCGACGAGGCGAAGTCCACGTTCTTCGCCAACCTATCTCACGAGCTCCGTACGCCGCTCACACTGACGATCGGACCACTGGAAGACGTACGCGACGGGCTCCATGGTCCGCTCTCCGACGGCGTCGCGGACGACGTGGATCTTGCGCTGAGGAGCTCGCGACGGCTGCTGCGTCTCGTCAATCAGATGCTCGACGTGGCCAGGCTGGAATCCGGACAGATGGAGCTGCGGGCCGTCAAAGCCGACCTTAACACGCTGGTCGCGCGCCTGGTGCGTGCTTTCACGCCGCTCGCGGAGCGACGGAGCATCGCGCTAACGTCCCACGAAGAAGGGGATGCTCCGGAAGTGTCGTACGACCCCGATTTGATGGAAAAGGTCTTTACGAACATCCTCTCCAACGCCCTCAAGTTCACGCCCGAAGGTGGCGCGGTGCGGGTCATGGTGGAGACGATCGGAGATGATGAAATCACCGACCGCGTGCGTGTGTCGGTGAAGGACAGCGGACCGGGAATCTCGAAGGACGATCTGCCTCATCTGTTCGACCGCTTTCAACGCGGTCATGCATCCCGCCGCGTGCCGGGTATCGGCATCGGACTCTCTCTCGCCAAGGAGCTGGTGGATTTGCACGGTGGCGCGATCGACGTGAAAAGCGATCCCGGTTTCGGCGCCACCTTTAGCGTCACGCTGCGTGTGGGCACGGCTCATTTGCCCTCGCATGCCCTCGCGGTGGACGTTGACGCAAGGGAGGTCTCGTTGGAGGGCGTCCCGTTCATGGACGTACGGCTTGGGTCGGACCGTACGCCGGCCGCCGAACGCGACGAGGCGTCGGACCAGCCGCTTGTGCTAGTAGTGGACGACAATGCGGACGTACGGTCCTTCGTCGGGCGCCACCTGTCCGCCAGCTTTCGTGTCGTCGAGGCGGCTGACGGCATGGAGGCAATCACACATGCTCGGCGCGAGGTACCGGACCTGATCGTGACGGACGTAATTATGCCGGAAATGGACGGTCTCGAGCTGCTCAGTACACTGAGAGGCGACCCGGAGCTTGATTTCATTCCGGTCGTGCTGCTCTCAGCACGGGCGGACGTAGAGGACCGGATTCGGGGGCTTGAAGTCGGTGCTGACGATTACCTGACGAAGCCGTTCCAGGCCGCCGAACTCAAGGCGCGCGTAGCCAACCTCATCCGGTCTCGCCAGCGCCTTCGGGAGCGGCGGACCGTCGTCGAGCTGCGTGTCGGCGAGATCGAGGTGGAATCGGTGGAAGACCGCTTCCTGGCGGACCTATCCACCGTCATCGAAAAACGGATGTCCGACGAAGATTTCGACGTGGAAGTCCTCGCCGGTGCCATGGGACTCTCACGCTCGGCGCTCTATCGGCGACTCGCCGCTCTGGACGTCGGCTCGCCAGCCGACCTTATCCGTTCCATGAGGCTGGACCGCGCCGCGCAGCTTCTCGCCGGCCGCGCGGGATCCGTCAGCGAAGTGGCGTACGGCGTAGGGTTCAAGAGCGTATCGCATTTCTCCCGGTCCTTCCGCGGCCGTTTCGGTGTCACACCGTCGGGCTATCGTGACGGTCGGAGCATCGACGAATCCTGAGTCGGTCGCATTGGGACGTCCGCGCGCGCCGTGCTCATACGTGCCGATATCTTGCACGATCGTCTCACGACACGCAGGAGCAATTCTTCGCTACACCGCGGCTTGGCCCCGATCCGGCGACAGCGTAACATTGGCGCTACAGCGAATACCTGTCGTCGATGCCGTCGAACGAAACGTTTGACGGCGATTTCGGGAAGCCACGCCTTATGTCGAGCCGGGACACGGACGGATCAGGTCCGCTTGAACGGGATGTGTCCCGCGACGTGGAGCTGGAAATCGAAATTCTGTCGCCCTCGCCGAAGCGTGAGCCTGCGGATTCCGACGCACTAACCACAACGCGGAAAGCTCGCATCCTGGTCGTGGACGCCGACCCTGCACTCAGGGCATACACCTGCCGGTGTATCGAACGCTCCTGCAACGTGGCGGCGGATGTTTCGGAGCTCGACGACGCGGCCGCCGCGTGTTACGTTATCGACACGGAGCGAGTAGATCTGATCGTCTGTGAAATAAACCTGGCTCCAATGAGCGGGTTCGATCTTGTAGACATGCTTCGAAGCGAACCTAAGCGGCGGAAGATCCCCGTCATCCTGACGTCCGGGGCGGCGATTTCGCGCGCAGATCGTAACCGCGCCCGGCGTCTCGCCGGCGTCTCGCTGGTGGATGCACCCTTTAGTGCCCGGACGCTGTGCTCACATGTTCGGGTATTCCTGGGAGGAGAGGCTTATTGAGCGCCGACGTGAGACCCGGAGCCGCATCCGGCGGTTTCGTTCGCAATACCCACAGGAACAATTATAAAGGCTGATCGACAATGAGCTGCTACAATTCGATGGTCGTGCCGGCCCCGGCCGACCGCGTATGGAACACGATCAAGAACTTCCACGACATGTCGTGGGCCGAGGGCGTGATCGAAACGTGTGAACGCGTGGGCGACCGGCCGGGCGATCGGCTGGGCGCGCGGCGCATTCTAAACGACACGTTTCATGAAACGCTCCAGGCCGTCAACGAGATTGAACGCTCGTTTTCGTACTCGATTGACGACGGTCCCGGTACGCCCGTCGCGCGGGACAAGGTTGACGGCTACTACGGCTCGGTCCAAGTCCTTCCCATTTCCGCGACCGACGAGAGCCTCGTCGTATGGGCATCGAGATGGGAGACCGGCAGCGCAGAAATAGCACCCTTCTGCAACGGCATCTATATGGCGCTTCTGAACGCCCTCCGTGGGCATTTCGCTGCGACATAGATGCCGGTCCCCTCACGAACGGCACGTCCGTTCGGAAGTGGTGCATCCCCATACAACCATCCAAACCAAACGGAGAAGCTCGCTATGTCACACAAAGGCAACGTCCAACTGACGATCATCATTACGGCTACCCCCGATCTCGTAGAGGAGGGTGACCGAATCTTCAAAAGTCACGCTAGCTGGATGGCCGACACGCATCACCGGGAAGGTGAAAAGGCTCTCCTGCGATACAATCTCGTGAAGGGTCCCGAGCTTTCGAATCCGCTGGATCCCGGATCCAAATCCACGGGGAATACCAGCTACGTGCTCATGGAAGTGTACGCGAGCGAAGCAGGAGTGGCCGATCACTGGCGAAAGGGCGCCGAGACGTGGAAAGACTTCCCCGCGCTGGGCGAGTGGGCCGGAAAGTGCCAGGTCACCGCGCTTCACGGCTCGCCAGTCATCCACTCCCTGTGGTAGCCGCCTTCCGTTGTGCCGATCGTCTTCATCCGACGTGACGAAGACGATCGGCGGCAACGAACCGCCGCATCGCCGGCGAAAGCCGCCGCGTAACCGCCGGCACGTAATCTACGTACCCTGCCGCATCGCTCACGCTGAAATCCGGGACGCGATACCGGGTGTCATTCCACCGGGCGGAGCACGACCACCCAGTGGCCCTGTCCCGGAGTTTCGATGCTGACCTGCGAACTGGCCGTGACGATCCGCTCCGCAATCCACTCACCCACATCCAGGTCGATCCAGCGTACGGTAAAGTCGCCCGTGCCGGAGGATAGGTCCAGCTCGAC
>JBBDTI010000059.1:0-18496 GCA_040904565.1 Rhodothermales bacterium | reverse complement strand
GGACGTACGTGGCCGGCCGTTCGTTCTCGAACGTACAGAATGCGGTCGTAGTGATTCTGCCCGAGACCTTCCCAGGCATTGTTCTGGGAAATGTCCAGATAGTTGTAAAGATCGGGACGGTCGTAGACGTGCGCGTGGTCCTCGCTGCGGACGTCCTCGTTGCGGCGCATGTCGGTTACGTAGGCGGTGACGCCCGCTTCCGCCGCCCTCCCGTGTACGAGCCGCGCCCAGTAGTCGCCCCACTCGACCCGCTCGCCCGTCTCGTTGTTCATGCAGTAGAGCACGTTCGGATAGGCGAGCGAATAGGATAGCAGCCTGTCCACGAACGCGCGCTGGTACTCTAGCAGCAGCTCATTGTCGTCGAGCTCCGGCACGGACCGGAAAAACGGATGATCGGTCGGCTCCCCCTGAGGAGCATAGTCGACGGCCGTGGGCAGGCCCGAGGTCTCTGGCGTGTAGGTGGACGTGTTCGAGGGATTGTATGGATGATGCGACCAGCCGCCGAGGGACTGATGGTCCTCGTAGAGGTCCCACGTCGCCCAGATTTCGATCTGTACGATGACGTCCCGCTCGTAGGCCATCTCCAGGAAGCGTTCGAAGCGGTCCCAGTATTCGTCGTTGAACCGGTCGAGGTCGAAGAGACCGTCTTCGCCGCGTTCGTAGGCGAATACGTTGCCCTCGTTTCGGTGACTCATGACGTTGCGGACGTAGTTGCCGCCGCTGGACGTGAGCAGGTCCAGATGCTCCTCCAGACGCGTCGGATGGTTGAAGAGATTGTCCTGCCAGCTCCCGCCGAGCAGCAGGACGGTCTCTCCGCCGTAGTGCCAGTAGTACGGGTTTTCGGCGGACGGCCGAATGCCGTCGAGCGAAGGCTCGCCGCCGTCCGAGGCGCAACCCGTCATAAACAAGACGAGGAAGAGCGCGACGATGCCCTTGGAAAATGAAAGCAACGGGCGCCGGCGAAAAGGCCGAAAAGGGCGAAAGGATCGTGAGATTCGATGCATGATTCCTTGCAGGCAATGCTAACGAAAGAGGGAAGGCGGGCGCCCGAACAATCTCGGCATCCGCCGCATCATTCTCCAATGGTCGCGGTGAGGGCCGTTCCGATTTGATACGGAAGGAGGAAAGTCGCTACCTTACCGGGCAGGCACGGCGCCGGGCATCGCCGGTGCCGGATGTCGCCTTTCATTCCAATTTGAGCACGTGTGATGTCAGCCGAACCCAGTCGCAACGATCCCTGCCCCTGCGGAAGCGGGCTGAAGTACAAGCATTGCTGCGAAGGCAAGACGAAGTGGACGGACAACAGCCTCATCATGGGGGCAGGGGTAGCCATTCTCGTCGTCCTCGGCATTATCCTCGCCAGCATGGCCTTCTCGAATCTGGGCGACCAGGGCGGGGCTCCGGACTGCCCGCCCGGACAGGTCTGGTCCGCCGCGCATGGGCATTGCCACTGACCGGCAGGTGGATGACTGTTCGGCGGGTGGATGAGGCGACGCTCGTTGCCTACCTTGCCGTACACGAACGACATCGATCACGTATCGGAGCAGGCACGCATGGCCAGGGAGTATCCACAGCCGAACATTCATTTTTCCGTGGAATGGGGCGGCACCCGGATCGGGTTTTCGGAAGTGTCGGGCCTCGGCATGACCGTGGAGGTGGTCGAGTACCGCGAAGGATCCAGTCCTGAATATACGCCTACCAAAATGCCGGGTCGCGTCACCTACGACGACATCGTGCTGAAGCGGGGCGTCTTCGAGTCGGACAACGAGTTTTTCAATTGGATCAACACGATCCAGCTTCATGCCGTCGAGCGGCGCGACGTGACCGTCAGCCTGCTCGATGAGAATCACGAGCCGATGAGGGTCTGGAAGATCAAGAACGCGTTCCCGACCCGACTCGAAGGACCGCTTCTTGTCGCGTCAGGAAACGACGTCGCCATCGAGACGTTGGTCCTGGCGCACGAAGGATTGACGATTCAGGCTCCGTGAGTGACGCGCCGAACATGCCACGTTTCAAGCTCGATTTTAGCCGGTTCAATCCACGCGAGGTCTTTTCGGGTAAAGGGGAGCGGTCGGTCGACGAGGATCGCCGGCCGGACGTCGTCCTCGATTTCGAATTTCGTGATGGACTGTTTTTCATATCCATCCGCAACATCGGTTCCGTACCTGCCCTCGACGTGGGCGTGGAGTTTGCGCCTTCCTTCACGGGCGTGGGGGGCGCGAAGAACGTCACGGAGCTTCCGCTCTTCAACGACCTGACCTATCTGGCGCCCGGCCGACGCATCGAGACGTTTCTCGACACGAGCGCGTCCTACTTCCACCGAGACGAGCCCACACGCGTCAAGGTCCGCGTGCACTACCGCGCGCGCGACGGCACGCGCTACGAAGAGCGAGTCGAGCACAATCTCGAGATTTACAGGGAGCTGGGATATGTAGGCCGGCAGCAGCCTGGAGGGGCGTAAGGCCGGCGACCTCGGCGCGCGAGCATCACGCCTGGCGACGTTGACGTCCGTCCCTCACGCCAGACCGGCTACTTCGGACGCTAGTTAGCGCTCAGGAAGGCGTGGACGGAGTCCATGCGCGGGCGGTCCAGGCGGGCGTCGCCGGACCGGCCCTCGAGCAGGTCCGCCGCTTCCTCGTAGTACCGCGCCGCCGCATCTTCTCGTCCGGCAAGCTCCGCGGCACGCGCGGCACCCGTCAGACTGTTGAGGCGGCCTGGAGATACCGAGAGGCTGGACTCAAACGCTTCGAGCGCGTCGGCCGGCCGGTCTACCTGCAAGAGCATCTCCCCGTACAGCTCGCGCATCGGAAGGACCGAGCCGGGTGTGACGGGATGCTTGTCGACCGAATCTTCGAGGTCGGCGGCCCCTTCCATCTGCGATCGGGCCTCGCCCGTCGCGTCCGATTTGAAGGCGACCCACGCCTCGATCGCCATACGCTGCGCCTCGGTGTGAACGGCCCAGTAGTCCTCTCCTGCATCGAGGAGCGCATCGTGCAGCTCAGTCAGCCGCCCGATCGCTGTCTTTGCGGCGTTCTCATCTCCCTGCATGGCACTGCCGAGTCCACGTGCGAACCAGGTGATGGACTCGGCCGCCGGGAAGCGTTCCCAGGGGAATGATTCGGGATCTCGCACGTCAAGGGCGGCCGCCGCCGGCCAGTCGCGACGTTCCAGCGCGACGCGGGCCGGCGTTGCGGCCAGGGCGTAGGCCGACCCCAGGTGTGGCTGAAACGGCCCGTGGCCGTAGAGCTCGCGTACGGCCGCTTCGCCGGACTCATCCTGGCCGATCTGCAGATGGCCGTACACGTAGTAGTCCATCGCATGAGGATAGTGCATGGACGTCTGGCCGCCGATCGCATGATTCAACGCGGCGTCGGCCGAGCGACGGTTCCACGAGATGACGTCGCCCCAGTAGCCGAGCCGCACGAAGATGTGCGACGGCATATGCAGTGCGTGAGCGACTTCGGGTGCGATCTGGTCGTAGGCGCGCGCCACTTCCACCGCCCGCTCCGCCAGAACGGGATTGTCGTACGCGTGGATGGTGTAGTGGAAGAGCCCGGGATGCTCCGGATGCTCGTCGCGAAGGGACTCGAGCAGCTCGCCCGTCTCGGCCTGCCGGTTGAACGTCCGGTCGTCCGGCTGGGCGGTCGCCAGCCGCGACAGTGCATAGAAGGCGGCGGCATCCACGTCCTCAGGGTACGTCTCGTAAAGGTTCGCCTGTGCTGACTCCCAGGCAGCGAGACGGTCCCGGAAACTTCCCTCCGTGTGAAAGAACGCGCGGACGGCCTCCACGTAGGCCTGCTCGCGTCCACCGGCCGGTCCCGCTTCCATGGCCCAGGTCGACGAACCCTCCCCTTTGGCGAGTTCGGTGCTCGTGGGTGGTGCCCAGAGCGGATGGAGCTGGGTCATGGCGATGCCCCACCGGGCCATCGCACAATCCGGGTCCACCGCTAAAACGTCCTGGAAGACGGCCTCCGACTGCTCGTACATCATGTGATGCAGCAGCGCGACGGCCCGGTTGAACGATTCAGCGACGTCCGCATCGCAGCTCGTCTCGAATTCGATGCGGCCGTACTCTCCTTGTGCCGCGGCGGTGGGAGGGAGGGTGAGAAGCGGAACCGTGAAGAGGGCGATGAGAAGACGACGAATAAGCATGGCAGGATTCCACGTTCTTGGGGAAGGGTCCCTTCTCCGCGAAGGCCTCGCGTCGGTCTATCACGATGACGCAGACGGAGAAACAGGCGGGCGGATCAATCCGATGATACGACACCCGATGCTCGGCGACCGCCGGAAGTGCGGTATCATCGTTAGAAAACGTCATCGTTATTAAGCAGAGTACGCCACGACGTGACTAGTATCAAGCCGGGTAATCGCGGATCTCGCCTAGGGCGTTCAGTGGGAATCGGACGGCGGGTCCCATTGCTCGTTCGCTCGATTCCGGCCGCGAACCCGTAGCCGGCATGCGCCGTTAATGCCGACATGAGATATCTCGTGCCCATGATCGTCCTGACGTCCGCGCTTCTGCTGCTGGACGCCTACGTGTATCTCACGTGGAAGACGGTCGCGCGGCATTGGAACCGCCTCCGGTGGACGCTCCGCGTCTACCGCGTGCTGATGTTCGTGATGCCGTTCACTCTTCCCCTTTACCTCAATCTCTACAGCTGGTGGGAGGTCGAGCCGCGGCTGGCACGCGCGCTGTTTTTCAGCCTGTGGGCCCTGTATTACCTGCCGAAGGTGCCGATCGTCGCCGTGCTTCTCGCGAAGGATGCCTTCCGGCTGCTGCAGCGGCTAGGGCGAGGTATGGCGGTCGACCGCGGTGCTGGAGAGAGCCTCGTGAGAGAGATCGCAGGCAAGGATTCCGTCACGCCGTCCACCGGTGCGTCCTCCACCGTGGAGGACGCACCCGACATGACGCGGGGGGAATTTCTCCAGCGATTGGGCTGGTCGGCTGCCGCCATGCCCTTCATTCTCACGGGCTACGGCGTGTATCGTACGGTATACGACTTTGCCGTCCGGCAGGTGGACGTGTCCGTCGCCGGGCTGCCGCGCGCGTTCGAGGGGCTCCGGATCGCGCAGCTGTCGGATCTGCACGCCGGCTCGCTGTTCAGCGAGCGCCCCATGCGTGACGCCGTGGCGATCGTCAACGAGCTTCGCCCGGACCTGATCGCGCTTACCGGCGACTACGTCAACCACGACACGGCGGAGATGGCCCGGGTGCTTCCCGCGATGCACGACATGCATGCGGAGGTCGGCATCTTCGGGTGCCTCGGCAATCACGATCACTACGCCGACACCGACCACCTCGTCGCCCAGCTGCGCGAGACGCCGGTCGACCTGCTCGTCAATACCCACCGCACGCTGGAGGTGGACGGGGCCCTGCTGCACGTGATCGGTACCGACAATACGGGCTTCCGGCAGCATTACGGAGATCTGCCTCGCGCCGTCGAGGGCATCCCGGCACGAGAGGGAGCGGATCGCGAGAACGCGCAGATCCTGCTCGCACACGACCCCACCTTCTGGGACCTGGAAGTCCGGCCGGACTACGCCGACATCGACCTCATGCTGTGCGGGCACACGCACGGTGGACAGTTCGGGTTCGAATTTGGACCCATCCGCTGGAGCCTCGCGCAGCTGCGGTACGAGCGGTGGGGTGGACTCTACAGCGAGCCGCGCGCGGATGGACGAGGATCCCAGTTCCTCTACGTCAACCGTGGGCTTGGCACGGTCGGGCCGCCGCTGCGCCTGGGCATCCGCCCGGAAATCACCTTGCTGACGCTGCGCCGGGCGTAATGGGGGTCGACTCGCGGTATCTGAACGGTGGATCACGGCGGGGCGCCTATTCGGTGGATGACGATCGTACGCGTCCCATGACGCTGATGAAGTAGGCGTCGATTGAAGCCTCGTGTTTGAACATGGCCCCTCGGACATCTAATTTGCCGCGACGAGCTATTACAGCGGAACGCATTCTTCATCATCACACGATTCGTGGCCATGCAGCTTGACTTCACTGGAAGGGTCGCCCTCGTAACCGGCGGGGCCCGCGACATCGGCCGCGGCGTCTGCCAGAAGCTGGCGGAAGGCGGCGCGTCGATCGTCGTTAATTACAACCGCAGCGAGGCCCAGGCGGAGGAAACGGTTCGCGCGGTCGAAGCCGTCGGAGGTCTTGCCGTTGCCGTGCAGGCCGACGTGACGAATCGTGGCGACGTAGACCGGCTGGTTGCCGCCACGCAGGAAGCCTTCGGCGACGCCATCCACATTCTGGTCAATAATGCGGGCGGCATCATCGCGCGGAAGCCCTTCGACGAGATCGACGATGCCTTCTGGGACCGGGTGATGGACGTGAACCTTCGCAGCGTCCTCTACGTCACCCAGGCCGTACTTCCTTACATGCCGTCAGGCGGTGCGATCGTCAATAACGCCTCGCTGGCGGCGCGCAATGGAGGTGGATCGGGTGCGATCGCGTATGCGACCTCAAAGGGCGCCGTGCTTACGCTGACGCGCGGACTCGCCAAGGAACTTGGCCCGCGCAACATCCGGGTCAACTGCGTTTCGCCCGGTCTCATCGACACCACGTTTCACGATGAGTTTACCGCGGATGAGGTGCGTGCGAAGGCGGCTGCCGCCACACCGCTGCGGCGCGAAGGGACGTCCGAGGAGGTCGGTGCCGCTATTGCCTATCTCGCGTCCGACGCGGCCTCGTTCGTGACCGGTGAGTCACTCGAAATTAACGGCGGCCTGTATTTCAGCTGACGGATTACGGATGGATGGCGCCGCTTCCGGATCTACGGCAGTCGGCGGACGTTTCACGGTTAATTAACAGAATGGGGCTTCCACGTAGCACCGTTTTGCAGCCCCGCAGGCGAACCCCCCACTCCACATCAAGAGCACTCCCATGGATCGTTTCCGAACGCCACGCATCACGCTTCCACTCGTTCTCCTCGTCGCCGCGTTCCTGGCTTCACCCGTTTCGGCGCAGGACGAGGACATCGCCGTCGAAGAGGGCGGCATCGACGTACCCGGCTGGATGGGCATGCTGGACGGCAATGCCAACGGTATCGACGAGGCGCTCCTGACCATGGACGGCTCGGCCCTACACGCGCGCACGGGTCCAAACGTGACGTACTGGAATCCCGAGAATACGGCGAGCGGCGATTACACGGTTTCGGCCACCTTTACCGAGCCCGAGTACATGAATCTCAACAATCACCCGCATCCCTACGGACTGTTCATCGGCGGCTCCGACCTCGGCACGGAGGGCGCTCGGTTTCTCTACTGTGCCGCGTACGGGAACGGATCGTTCATCGTCCGCGGATTCGGTCCGGAGCCGTTTCAGATGAACGGAGCGCGCGCCGAGTCGCACGATGCGGTGAATGCCGCAGATGGACAGGGCGAGCCCGTCACACAGCAGATCGCGCTGTCGGTCGATGGCGACCAGGTATCCTGCTCGATCAACGGGACCACCGTGGCGAGCTACGCCAAGTCCGATGTGGTCGGTGAAGAACGTCTCGCGTCTACCGATGGGGTCTACGGTATCCGATTCGGCCACAACACGGAAGGGCTGGTATCGAACCTTACGCTTCTGGCCGACTGACGGCTGAAGGTTTTCGTTGCGGGACCGAATGCCGTGTTGCCGGCGGCCGGAATCGGATTGACGCGTCCGCTGGAGGCGTTATCTGCCTTCCAGTCGGTGCACGGTTCGATATTCGTAGCGGTCCGCGGGATAGTACGACGTCGTACATTCGATGAGCTCGTCGCCTTCCAGAAAGGACGACGTGACGATGCGCAGGAGAGGGGCGCCCGGCTCGACGTTCAGCAGGAGCGCCTGCCGGCGGTCGGCCGACGAGACGCCGATGGCGTGCTCGATGCGGGTGATGACGAGTTCGTACCGCCGGGCCAGCACCTCGTAGAGCGAACGGTCGGCCCAGTCGAACGCCTCGACGCCGGGGCAGCGGGACATGAGGATGACCGCGTGCTGTAAGGCGATGGGCTCGTCGTCTCCGAAACGCAATCGGGCGAGCTTGAGGCAGCGTGATCCGATGCGGTCGCTCAGCGGCGCGGGGGCGTTGGCCTCGACCGTGCCCGTTTCTTCGCGCAGCAGCTCCGTATGCGCGCGGCGCCCCGTCTCCTCCATGTGCCGCGTGAAGCTGCGGTCCAGGTAGAACGTCGTCGGCGCGCGCCGCTGCTTCACGAACGTGCCCCGCCCGGCACTGCGCGAGATCCGGTCCTCCGCCTCGAGCTCGGCCAGAGCGGCCCGAATCGTGTGGCGGCTGACCCCGTAGCGGTCCGCCAGGTCCATCTCCGCGGGGAGGGCGGCGCCCGCCGTCAGATCGCCCGCATCGATCAACCGTCGGAGGTCCGCCGCCACCTGCTCGTACAGCGGACGGTCCGCCGACTTGTCGACGTTCGATATGGGGAGCACCAAGTACGCCGCTTCCATACCCTTTTGCTTTCGATCTTGATCTTACGTGTGCGACCACCTATAATTGTACGTACAAAATGTACGGACAATTAAATCCGCTGTCAATGGCCGGCACGTCTGACGAACCCAACATGCGCTACCTGCTGGGTCTGGCGCTGATCGCCTCCCTGGGCGGATTCCTCTTCGGCTACGACACCGCGGTCATCTCCGGCACGATCGGGTTCGTGAAGGATAAGTTCGCGCTCGACGCGGTCATGGAAGGATGGTACGTCAGCTCCGCGCTGGTCGGGTGCGTGGCGGGCGTGTCCGTGGCGGGGTATCTCAGCGACCGGTTCGGTCGCAAGCGGGTGCTGCTGCTCGCCGCGGCTCTTTTCAGCGTCTCGGCCATCGGGTGCGCCTTGTCGGGCAGCCAGTTTTCGCTCATCGTGTTTCGCCTGGTAGGCGGACTCGGAGTGGGCGTCGCATCGATGCTGTCGCCCCTCTATATCTCTGAGATTTCGCCGGCTAACATCCGGGGGCGCCTCGTGGCGCTGTATCAGCTGGCGATTACGGTCGGCATTCTCTGTTCGTACTTCGTCAACGCGGGACTCCTGAGTGCCGCACAGGCGGCCGCTCCGGCGGGTGGGGGCCTCTTTCAGTTTGTGTTCGTCGAGGAGGTCTGGCGCGGCATGCTCGGCAGCGAGGTCGTGCCGGCGCTGCTCTTCTTCGTACTTCTCCTGTTCGTGCCGGAGAGCCCGCGGTGGCTCGTCGCCCGTAACCGGAGCGGTGAAGCCCGTGAGGTGCTGTCTCGCGTCGGCGGTGGAACGGTAGCCGACCGGCAGCTCCGCGAGATACACGCGACGCTCGAGCACGAGCCGGAGTCCTGGAAACGCATCCTGGCACAACCCGGCATTCGGTTCGCCCTCTTCCTGGGCATCGCCCTGGCCTTCCTGACGCAGGTGTCGGGCATCAACGCCATCATCTATTACGGCCCCAGGATTCTGGAGGAGGCCGGCTTCGCGCTGAGCGATGCGCTGGGCGGGCAGGTCGTGATCGGCATCGTCAACGTCGTGTTTACCTTCGTCGCGATCTGGAAAATCGACGATCTGGGCCGGCGTCCCCTGCTCATCTGGGGCGTTTCTGGACTGGTGATGTCGCTCGTCGTGATCGGACTCCTGTTCCGCTTCGATGTGACGGAGGGACCGTGGCTGCTCATCTTCATTCTCTTCTTCATCGCCTGTTTCGCGGCGTCATTCGGGCCCGTGATCTGGGTGCTCCTTTCGGAAATGTACCCGACGCGCGTCCGCGGGCGCGCGATGTCGGTCGCCACGCTGGCACTGTGGGTGGGTACGGCGCTGGTCGGGCAGACGGTGCCGTGGCTCCTGGAGACGATCCAGCCGAGCGGCACGTTCTGGCTGTTTGCCGCGTTGTGCTCGCCGGGGATCTATCTGGCCTGGAGGGTCCTGCCGGAGACGAAGGGCAAGAGCCTGGAAGAAATCGAAGCCTACTGGATGAACTGGGTCGGTTCGTCCAGTAATCGGGGCTAACGAGACGTTCCGACCTACCCATGCATTCGCCGACCTAGAAAACACATATATTACACATAGATAATGGGAGCATCGCTCGATTATTACGACAAGACCCTGGATCTGCTCGAAGAGGTGAAGGACACGCAGATCCCGCTCATCGAAGAGGCGGCCGAAATCTGCGCCGAGCGCATTGCGAAGGGCGGACTCGTGTTTCTTTTCGGGGCCGGACACTCGCGGATGATGTGTGAGGAGATGACGCCGCGGCAGGGCGGCTTCGTCGGCTTTTTCGCGCTGGTGGAGGACGCCATTTCGAGCCACGCGTCGATCGTCGGCACGAACGGACTCCGCGGACCGCTCTACCTCGAGAAATACGAGGGCTACGCGGAAGAGATCTTGAATAGCTTCAAGTTCGGTCCGCACGACGCATTCATCGTCATATCGACGTCGGGCATTCGTCCGATCATCGTAGAGATGGCCATGGGCGCGAAGAAGCGAGGGATGCCCGTCATCGGGATCACCTCGCGCAACCACTGCGAGAACTCCGAGCCGGCGCATTCGTCGGGGAAGAAGCTCATCGACGTGGCGGACGTCGTGCTGGACAATCACTGTCCGCCCGGCGACTGCGTCCTTGAGCTGGAAGGCATGGAATGGCGGACGGGGCCGACGTCGACGATCACGGGCGCGATGATCATCAACATGCTCCGCTGCGAGGTGGCGGAGAAGATGCTGGAGCGCGGGGTCAAGCCGGAGGTGCTGCCGAGCCACCAGTTCGTGGGCAACACGAGCGCGGACGAGCAGCTGGAGCGGTTCTACGACTCCTATCGGAAGAGCCTGAAGCATCTCTATGAGTGACGCGGAATACGTCATCGGCTTCGACGTCGGGGGAACGCGGATGAAGAGCGGCGCCGTGACGCTCCACGGTGAACTTTCGGAGCCCGTCACGAGGCCGTCGGGCTTTTCCATCGAGCCGGAGACGCTGCTAAAGGCCATAATCGCGGAGGTCGACCGGATTTCCGGCGTGCTGGGAAGACGACCGGCGGCGATCGGTCTCGGTTTTCCGGGCGGGGTCGATCCGGAGTTCGGGAGCGTCCTCCTGCCCGGCAAGCTGAAGGTGGAAGGCTTCCCCATCGTGCCCCGCCTGCGCGACGCGACGTCGATACCCGTTATTGCCGACAACGACGGTCGGTTGTCGATCCTGGCCGAGGCTCGCTACGGACTCGCCCGCGACGAGAAGTGGGCGGTGACGATCACGCTCGGCACGGGGGTGGGGTCCGGCGTGCTGCTCGACGGGAAGGTGCTCCGCGACCCGCACCTCCTCTTCGGCACGCAGGCCAGCCACATCGTGCAGGAGGCGACGAACGACCGGCTCGACATCACGCGGGCGCGGGGTACGGCGAACCTGCTCTGCTCGGCCACGACGCTCGCGATGATGGTGCGCGACAGCCTGCAGCGAGGGCTGCCGTCGGTGCTGAACGAGGCGTACTTCGAGGACCCGCATGCGATTGATTTCGAGGCCGTCATTCGCGGGGTGGAGCAGGAGGACGCGCTGTGCGTGGATGCGCTGGAGCGGTGGACGAAGAATTTGGGCTGGTTCCTCGTCAGCGTCGTGCACATGTATGCGCCCGAGCTGATCGTTCTCGGCGGCGGAGCGTCGAACGCGGCGGACCATTTCCTTCCGGCCGTGCAGCGGTACGTCGACGATCACATCTTCCGGCATCCGAAAGGCAGCTCGGTGCCGATCGCCGTGTCGGAGCTGGGCAGCCACAGCGGCGTCCTCGGCGCCGGCGTGCTGGCGTGGGAGCACGTCGGGAAAGGTTCGCTGTTGGGGTAAGCTGTGCTGGGGATCGCGGTGGAGCGCGGCGAGTAATTACGTCCAGTTGCCCAACGTTTAGAAGAGAAGCGTATCCCCATGACGACGATCCTTGGAATCGCTGGAAGCCTGCGAGCCGGCTCCTATAACCGTGCGCTGCTGCGCACCGCCCGGGAGCTGGCGCCGGAAGGCGTTCAGGTCGATATCTTCGATCTCACCCCCGTTCCCCTGTACAATGCCGATGTGGACACCGACGAGCAGCGTCCGCCTGCCGTTACGGCGATGAAGCAGGCCATCGCCGAAGCGGATGCCGTGCTGCTGGTGAGCCCGGAATACAACTACGGCGTCCCCGGCGTGATGAAGAACGCGCTGGATTGGGCCTCTCGTCCCGCCTTCAGGTCGCCCATGGCGCGAAAGCCGACGGGTCTCATGGGGGCCTCCGCAGGTACCAGCGGTACCATGCGCGGCCAGGAGCAGATCAAGCTGAATCTGCTGGGCATGATCGCCGACGTGTTCGCCCACAAGAGCGTGGCCGTGCCCCGCGCCTCCGAGAAATTCGACGACGACCTGCGTCTGGTGGATGAGAGGACGCGCGAGATCGTCACACGCTATCTGGCGGACTTCGCTGCGTGGGTCGAGCGCGTGACGGTTTGACCGCCTGTCCCGCGACCGATACCGATGCATCTCGCTTACGTACCCACGCCGAGTAGTTCGAGCATGCGGCGCCGGCGGTACCTGAAAATGCGATTCAGTTGCAGACGAATAATGGGGTATGCGATCTCGCCGACGGGCCATAAAGGAAGTCGGTAACGGACCTCGTCCACCACGCGCGTTCCGGCGTCCTCCTTGTAGAAGGTGTGCGTGTGGACCCATTTTCGGTAGGGGCCGCGGATCTGCTCGTCCACGAAGCGAAACGGCGGTTCCCACGTGGAGATGAGCGTGTGCCATTGGAAGGCGGCACCGAAAAGCCTGAGGCGGTAGTCGATGCGGCTGCCGGCATCCATAGCGATAGGCAGCGGCGTGAGAATTTCGAATCCCAACTCGGGAGGCGTGATGCGCTGCAGATTTTCAGCAGCGGCGAAAAAAGCGAACACGTCATCGCGCGGGAGCCGAATGAACGTTTCCGTGGCGAACAGGTGATCCGAGGGCATGGACGTACGTCGTCGGGATGATGAACTTGGGACATCATATTGATTTTCATTCCAACGTACACTGCAGAACCGTTCACGGCTGCACCGTCCAATCGATCACCGGTCCGTCCTCGCCCCGATCAAAACGGCAGCATTCGCTTGTAGGGGGAAGCCGGAGCGTAGCCACCGTCTGCCGGTCAAATCGGAAGCAGCTAGCTACCGTCGGCATCAGCGGATTCGTACTTTGGAACGAATCACCATGCGGATCGCATCCACAACAGGTACGTCATGACGAACTCACGCAGAGATTTCATCAGGAAGAGCGCCTCCGCAGCGGCCCTCGTCGCGGTCGGTACCCAGCCCTCGAGTGCGGGTACGTCCCGGGTGTATGACACCGAAGCTGAATGGATGAAGCTTTCCATCGCGTATTTCTACGGAGGCGTGAACGGGCGCCCGCAGCGCGTGGCGCTGGCCAAACAGATGGGTGTCCTCGGCGGCGTCGGCGGCGGAGGGCGCGACGTCGCGGCGACGAAGCAGGCGTATGAAGACAACGGTCTGGAGTGGACCGTCCTCGAAGGCGTGAACCTTACCCGAGCACAGCTCGGCGTGGAGGGTCGCGACGAGAATATCGAACGATTCGTCGAGCTGATGCAGAGTTGCTCGGACGCGGGCATCGATACGATCTGCTACAACTGGATGCCGGCCGTCAGCTGGTCGCGCAGCGACACGGCGCGGGTGGACCGCGGAGGCTCGCTGGTGACGGCCTTCGACATGGACGATGCGGACCCGACGCCCACCGAATTCGGCGACGATTTCACGCACGAGGAGCTGTGGGACAACATGGCGTATTTTCTTCAGGCCGTGGTCCCCGAGGCCGAGCGTCTCGGCATCAAGCTGGCACTGCACCCGGACGATCCCCCCGTAGAACGCCTTCGCGGAATCCCCCGCATCATCACGTCCGTCGACGCCCTCAAGCGGGTGACGCGGATCGTCGACAGTCCGAGCAACGGACTCTGTTTCTGCCAGGGAAGCATCGCGAGCCAGGGGCCGGAGGTCGACATACCCGCCGCTATCCGGTGGTTCGGGGAGCGCGGAAAAATCCATTTCGTACACTTTCGGGACGTGCGGGGTACGCCGCGGAAGTTTACCGAGGCGTGGCACGACGACGGACAGAACGACATGTTCGCGGCCATGCAGGCGTATTACGACGTGGGCTTTCGGGGCCCGATCCGGCCCGACCACGTGCCTACCATCACGGGCTACGAGGAAAACGAGTATCCGGGCTACAACGATCTGGGCACGCTGTTCGCGATCGGCTATATCAGAGGACTCATGGAAGGCGCGGCGAGGACGAGATGAATTTCCTATCTGACCACCGGAGAAACGGCCGGCATGGATCCGTCCCGTACGCTGCGGCCATCCTGCTTTTCGCGGCTGCCCTGCTCCTGTCTGCCGGTTCCCTGCACGCTCAGGCTCGCGCCGTGGATCATCCCGATACCAGTCGCTTCCACCAGCAGGTTCTAATGGAAGGGACGCTGGACGAGCCGATCGAGGTGGCCGTGGCGAATGACGGCACCGTCTTCGTCATCGAGAGGAAAGGAGCGCTGAAGCGCTACGATCCCATCTCGGAGTCGATGCGGCTCGTCGAGGAACTCGAGGTAGATACCCACTCGGAGAACGGTCTTATCGGACTCGCGCTCGACCCGGACTTCGAGGAGAACGGATGGCTGTATCTCAACTACAGTGTCGATGGAGCGCTCAAGCACCGCGTGGCGCGGTTTACGTTCGCGGACGGCGCCATAGAAGAGGAGCAGGTCCTTCTGGAAGTGCCCTTCGATGAGGGCTGCTGCCACACGGGCGGATCGATGACGTTCGATGCACGGGGTAATCTGTATGCGTCGTTCGGCGACAATACGAATCCGTTCGACGCAGGATCGTACGCACCCATCGACCCCACCGAAGGACGGGAGAAGATGGACGCCCGGCGGTCCAGTGCCAACACGCAGGACCTCCGAGGGAAAATCATCCGAATCACGCCGCGGCCGGACGGCACGTACACCATCCCGCGGGGCAATCTTTTCGAGGATCCGGAGGAAGGTCGACCGGAGATCTATACGATGGGGCACCGCAATCCCTATCGAATCAGCGTGGATCACCATACAGGCTATCTGTACTGGGGTGAAGTGGGTCCGGATGCCCGGGCCGATTCGACACTGGGACCGAAGGGATACGACGAGGTGAACCAGGCGCGTAGTGCAGGCAATTTCGGATGGCCCCTGTTCATCGCCGACAACAAGCCCTATCGCGATTTCAATTACACGACCGGATGGATGGGTGAGTTGTTCGACCCCGCTCGACCCATCAACGATTCGCCGAACAATACCGGAGCGCGCGTGCTTCCGCCGGCGCAACCGGCGATGATCTACTATCCCTACGATGCCAGTCCGGAGTTTCCACCTGTCGGGGAGGGCGGCCGGAACGCAATGGCGGGACCGGTCTACTACCGGACCGACTTCGTCGATTCGAACGTCCGTCTGCCCGACTATTACGACGGAAAGTTCATCCACTACGACTGGATGCGTGGATGGATAATGGCCGTAACGATGGATGCGAACGGCGACTACGTATTCATGGAGCCGTTCCTCGATCATCTCACGTTCGACCACCCCATCGACGTAGAGCTCGGGCCCCACGGCAGCCTGTACGTGCTGGAGTACGGGACGTACTGGCACGCGAAGAACGAAAACAGCCGCCTGAGTCGGATCACCTTCCATCGCGGGAACCGACTCCCGATCCCGCGGCTCACCGCGTCGGTTACGGCGGGTGCCGCCCCGTTGACCGCAACGTTCTCCGCGGAGGAGTCGTTCGACCACGATCCGGGCGACGAGCTCTTCTTCGACTGGGAGATCGAGGGCGCCGCGGCTTCCGGGCCGACGGTGACGCATACGTTCGACGCGCCGGGCACCTATGTGGTACGCCTCATCGTCAGCGACTCCGAGGGCGCATCCGCCGAGGCGACGCATCAGCTGGTCGTCGGCAACACCCCGCCGGACGTGCACATCGCGCTCGACGGCAACCGCTCGTTCTTCTGGCCGGATGATTCCGTCGGATACCGGGTGGATGTGATCGACGCGGAGGACGGCAGATTGGGCCGCGGCATCCGGCCCGGACGGGTCCACGTCACCTTCGACTATCTTCCCGGAGGTCATATCCAGGGGCACCTGGCGGTGTCCGAAGGCCTGCGCCTCATCGAAGCCGGCGACTGCGGCGCGTGTCACGGCGTCGATCGGGCATCGGTCGGTCCAAGCTATCTCGAGGTCGCCGGACGGTACGGCGTCGAAGCTACGCCGTACCTCGTGGAGAAAATACTGGACGGAGGAGGCGGAGTCTGGGGCGAGCAGAGTATGGCAGCGCACCCGCAGCTGGCTTCGGAGGACGTCGAGAAGATGGTTGCCTATATCCTCGGGCTCGATGACGACGGACTGCCGCCTTCCGGCGTGCTGCACTTCGATGAGCATCCGGGTGGAGAGCGCGGTGCATTTGTGCTTACGGCAACCTACGACGACGATCCCCGGCAGGAGGTCGGTTCCTTGAAAGGCCGCGACGATGTGGTGCTGCGGCCGCCCGTACTGACGGTGACGTATGCGGCGGACATGCACCTGATAGGACCCGAGGATGTAAGCTACCCCGACGGCGTCGTGCGTTCCATCGCGACCGTCTACGGTGACGGCGCTTACCTCCACTTTCCGGACACCGACCTGACTGAAATCGGCCGGGTTCGGATCGATTTTCGTGCGGAGCAGCACGATTTCACCGTGGAGATCCGAGATGGGGGATGGGGCGGCCGCCTCCTGGCCGGCAAGCATATCGAGCCGGGCGAGGCGAGTGAGTGGTTCGAGGAGGTGCTGCCGCTGTCAGAAAAGGGGATGCGCGACCTGTACGTCGTGCTCCGTTCGAATGCCGAAGGGCTCGGACAGTTCAACCGGATGGTGCGTCTGGGCCGACTTCGGTTCGAGCAGGCCGACTAACACCGAATCTTCGAGGCAAACCGAAACGATACGCCGCGGCACCATGGAATTTGGCATCTACTCCTTCGCGGAACGCACGCCCGATCCCGATACCGGCCGGACCCCGTCGTCGGAGGAACGTCTTCGACGGCTCATCGAGGAGATCGAGCTGGCGGACGAGGTGGGGCTCGACGTCTTCGGTGTGGGGGAGCATCACCGGCCTGACTTCGCCGTATCGGCACCGTCCGTCGTGCTGGCCGCCGCGGCAGCACGAACGAAACGCATTCGCCTGACGCCCGCCGTAAGCGTGCTCAGCTCCGACGATCCCGTCCGCGTTTTTCAGCAGTACGCCACGCTCGACCTGCTCTCCGGCGGGCGCGCGGAGATCATGGTCGGTCGCGGTTCATTCGTCGAGTCGTTTCCGCTCTTCGGGTACGACCTGGAAGATTACGACATCCTTTTCGAGGAGAAGCTGGATCTGCTGCTCGCACTGCGCGAGCGCGAGCGGGTGGATTGGTCGGGGGAGCATCGCGCGGCGATCGCCGGACGCGGCGTGTATCCGCGCCCCGTACAGGATAAGCTGCCCGTATGGATCGCGGTCGGGGGCACGCCGGCCTCGGCCGAGCGGGCCGGTCGACTGGGGCTCCCCATGGCGCTGGGCATCATCGGAGGTCTTCCCGAGCGCTTCGTGTCGTTCGCCGAACTCCATCGCAGCGCCGCGCGCAAGGCCGGCCGCGAGCCGCAGCGGCTCAGCATTAACTCACATGGATATATTGCGCCTACCTCTCAGGAGGCCCGCGACGAAGCATTTCCCCCCTTTAAGGCGACGATGGATCGGATCGGTCGCGAGCGAGGCTGGCCGCCGATGTCCCGCCGGCAGTTCGACGCCACGTGCACCTTGCGCGGCGCTAACTTCGTAGGGAGTCCGTCCGACGTCGTCGATAAGATCATGTACCAGCACGACCTTTTCGGTCACGACCGGTTTCTCCTCCAGTTTACCGTCGGTACCATGCCGCACGAGAAGGTCCTCCGGTCGATCGAGCTGTTCGGCAGGGAAGTCGTTCCCGTCGTGAGGGAGCAGCTGGGCGCAAAGTCCGACACCGAAATATGAAGATAGACGCCCCCTTGGAAGACCGATCCGACTCGAATGCCGGTGATGCGCGGAAGGCTGCGCTCAAGATGGATGCCCGGACGTTTCGGGAGACGGGCCACGAGCTCGTCGATACCATCGCGGACCTGCTGGAGACGCTGCCCGAACGACCGCTCACGCCAGGGGAGCATCCGGACGCGGTCCGCGCCGCACTCGGCGGGGACGGGCTGCCGGATGGCGGACAGCCGGCGGCTGAGGTCGTTCGGTCTACGGCCGAGTTTCTCATCGAGCATTCGCTCTACAACGGCCACCCCCGATTCTGGGGGTACATCACGTCGTCGCCGGCACCGATCGGCATGCTGGCCGATTTCCTGGCGGCCGCCGTAAATCCGAATGTAGGAGGATGGCTGCTGTCGCCGGCCGCCTCGGAGATCGAAGCACAGACGGTGCGGTGGATCGCGGAGCTGACGGGCTATCCGGTCGATTGCGGGGGGCTCCTCGTCAGCGGCGGCAACGTGGCGAACGCGGTCGGATT
>JBBDTI010000058.1:97235-110299 GCA_040904565.1 Rhodothermales bacterium | reverse complement strand
TAGAGGTTTGTGAGTGCGTCCATTCGGACGCGGGTTCGATTCCCGCCATCTCCACTTTGTATAAAGCCCTGACCCCTTGTCGATCAAGGGGTCAGGGCTTCTGTTTTATAGCTGGTTTTTACCACGCTTTCGTGCGGCACGAAAGCGTATTCGGCGAGGGCGTGCATTCGGCGTGGATGTGCGTTCGACGTAGGCGTGCGTTCAGCATGAAGGTATTATCAGCACAAACGTGCACCGCGATGTTCGGACGCCGCTACGCCGGCCAGAGCCAGCCGAACGTCCCGGCTGTCAGGAGGGCGTAGATCAATCCGTCGACAGTCGACTTCAGCGTGTTGCCCCACGGCCGGCCGTACCAGATAGATTCCTGCCAGAGGGCCAGGACAAATCCCGCAAAGGCCGTCGTACCCGCGACCTGGAAGACGGACAGGTAGTCGGCACCGGCCGGCAGGACCCGCCCGGTCAGGTACGCGGCGAAAAGCGCGACGACGAGGCAGTATACGAACCACTGCCCGAGACTCTTTCCCATGGAGGGTTGCCCTCCCGGAAGCACGGTGACAAACGCCACCTTTCCCGCGTCCAGTTTCTTCTGGAACTCCGGCGATTTTCGTTCTTCCGAGCCCGAGGCGTGCGGAAGCACGTACTCGCCCGGGGACACGTCCGCCGAACGCAGCGTGCTCAGCACAGCGTCTTCGTTTGGCAGCTTCGCGAAATCATTCTTGTGATACGGTAGGAGCATGTGGATGACGGAGCTCGCGACGAAGACGAATACGGCCGAGAGCACGATTGGAAGAAGTAGAGACGAGAGAGTTACCATGATGGACCTCCTGATCGATGATGGGATAATGGTGGCCCGCCCCGGAATGGAAGCGCGGCGGAAGCCGGATGCCTACTCGAGAATTTCCTCCAGCACCTGTCCGTCCGCCGTCTCGAGCGGGACGCCGAGAAGCCGGGCGGCCGTAGCGGCGATGGAGCGGTTGTCGACGATGTCGAGCTCGATACCCGAACGGATGCCGCTTCCTGAGGCGATGAAGAGAGCCTCCATCTCCTCGACATCGCTGAAATAACCGTGCACGCCGCTCGGGCCGTCGAGCTCGCGGACGTAGTCTCCGGTGGCGGCCTCACTGAAGGAATACCCCTGGGCCGCACCGAGGACGAGGTCGCCCACCTGGTCGCTGTCCGAGGGATCCGGCAGTCCGAAGGCCTCGAACTCGTCGGGCGTTAGCACGCGCGCGATGCCCTCGGCCCCTTCGAACAGCTGCCGGGCACGATCGAGATCCTCGTCCTTCGTAGCGGGATCCGTCGCGAAGACCATCGCGGAGCCGCCGTTCGAGAGCGCGTGGACGCGCGCGGAGACCGGCTGTCCGTCCGCATCCACCTCGAGCAATCCTTCTTCCTGGAGCAACACGTTGGGATAGATCCGCCGGCTCACATTCATAAAGCCGTGGTCCGACACGACGAAAATCGTCGCACGGTCCCGAATGCCGGCTTCTTCCAGCGCGTCGAGCACGTACCTGACCTGCGCGTCGGCGAAAGCGAGCGCCGTAAAGGCGGGCTGCGATCCGGCACCGTAGGCGTGATGCGTCCCATCCACACTCAGGAGGTGAAAGAGCAACACGTTCGGTCGACGCGAGCGGATCACGTGCGCTGCCGCGGAGGTCCACACGTGATCGCGACCGGCGTAGCTCATCCGCCCGAACAACTCGCCCGACTCGTCCGCAAGAATCCCGAGTTCCACCAGCTCTGTCCGCAGGCTCTCCGTCATATGATCCACGGCTCCTGGCGCATCCGGAAAGCTCGCATGCAGCGTCTCCGCACCGCGTGTGACGGGCCAGTTGACCTCCGCCGTCACGAGCCCCGCCTCGTAGGCCGCATCGTAGAGGCTGGGGTACGCTGTCATCTCCGCTCGATCGAGATCGTTCTGCTTCCTCACCGGCTCGCCCGGACCGGATCGCACGAAGCGTCCGTTCATCAAGACGCCGTGTCGCTCGGGATGCACGCCCGTCGCCAGCGTCGTGTGGTTGGGCCACGTGACCGAAGGCGTCGATGGACTCAGCGCGCGCGCCCAGGCCCCGTCGTTTGCCAGAGCCCGGAGCGTAGGCAGCGGAATCCGCTCGTCCCACAGCGCCTCGGCAGGAAATCCGTCGATGCTGATAACGACGACGTGGCGATCCGGTACGGAGTCATCATCGCCTGGCGTGGTGCATCCCGACGCTAGCAGAATGAGCAGAAGAAACGTGATGATCGTCCGGTGCATGATCGGCCTCAGTAGAATCGACGGGAACGTTTGGACGGATCGGTCGCAATGGGTGGCGACACCGGAGCACTGCCGTTGAAAATAACGAGTACGGCCACGGCCAGTACCGCAAAAGGTCGGATTCGTGCAGGAATCGCCATGCGCAAATATCGCCTTTCCAGGTATCTGGAGCAAACACGGATGTCGGGGTCTCACCCGGCTTGTAACCGCCGCGCCCCTCTGGAGTATACGACCGGGGGCCGCCTTGCAGGGCCCGCTCCCCATCACCCGGACCGCCCTTTGCGAAACACGCTCACCATGAAAACGCTCATCCTGACCGTCCTCGCGGTATCGTTCCTCGTCATCCCCCTGCGAGCCCAAACGACTTCTTCGCTCCTGCAGGCCTACGGAGGGCTCAACAGGTCGATCGCGCCCGAAGAGGCGGCGGACTATTATCCGACGGGGTTCATGGTTGGCTTCTCCGGTATACGCGTTCTTGCCTCCGAATACGGATTGGAGGCGGACGTATCTTTTACTATGACGCCGCTTGACGCGGGCCGCCTGCTGGACGATCTCGGGCTCGGTGGACTGAACGTCCAGGTCAAGGGCGGCGGCATGTCCATTCTCTCCGCCTCTGTCGGACTGCGATACCAGTTCAGCATCGAATCACCCAACATTCCGTACGTGCACGCCCAGGGGGGTATCCGTCGCGTCAGCTTCAGCGAAGGCACGGTCACCGGAGGAGGTATCACCACACCATTCGAAACGGATTCCGAGACGAAGCCGGGACTGTTGGTGGGTGTGGGCTCTCAATTTCCGGTCGCGGACGGATTGAACCTGTTCGCTGAGATCAACTATGACGTAATTTTTACGGATGACGATCCGACGCAGTTCATCCCCGTAAAATTCGGGATCGTGTTTGCGCTCGACTGACCGTTCCGCATCATTCCTCCTCGCTCGTGATCCTCCGTTCCTCGAGTCGGAATGAAGGCGCCGGTAACGATGCAGTGCGCCGTTCCCTATAGCGGCACCTCATCCGGACGGAGTTCGCTGCCTTGCAGGACGTGCTCGATCGAGAGTCCCACAAGCAGGCAAACGGCCCCCAGGACGGGGCGATCCGCGCGAACAAAATAGAGCCAGCCCATGGCCCCAGCCACTTCCATGAACGTAAAGAGAATGGTGTTCGGGCTGCGAATGTACGCCAGCGGCTTCGTACGTCGCAGCGCCGCCATCTCGACGCTGTGCTCGACGAGCATCAATCCCATTAAGATCACGCCCGCCAGGGTGAAGTTCACCGTAAAACTCGACGCCAGCCAGGAGATGTCGCCGCCGGCGATGGAGAGCCAGAGAATCCAGATCAGGATCTCTGACAGGGTGATGAAAAACAGACCCGCCAGTGTAACGAGAAGCGGCTGGGATTCCGTGCGTCCCTCCTTCTTCCGGTAGATGAACCGGATCCAGAGATAGACGGCCGCACGCTCCACGGCGAAGCCGGCCCAGAGCACGAGGTTGGCGAAGATGAAACGTCCTTCGTCCAGGTACTTGAGCCAGAAGAAGAGCGCGGCGAATTCGCCGGCCGTCGCGATGACGAACGGCAGGATGTCCGTCCGCAGGTCGAGTTGGCGAAGCTTCATGGTCCGTCCGAAAGAGTGTGTTTACAACGTGGCGAGATATCGAAGGGCGCGTAAGCCAGGCAGGAAGAAGTAGGCCCCGCCGCGTACCTCCACAAAGCGCTTCATGCCCGTAATGCGCTCTCGTACGGGTTCACGCTGCATCGTAAAGGTGGTATCCGAGGCGTCGTGATTCCCCAACAGCGGATCGGCATCGGTGTAGAGTCCACCGAACTTGGCATTGTTGACCCAGGTCTGCTGCACGAACTCGAACTGCCGGCTCAGATCAGCATTGAGGCAGATGAAATGCAGCCCGCATTCTTCATGCTCCTCCTCGGCCCCAAGAATCTCGTCCACATCGATCGTGTCGGAGATCGGCGCGCCGTATGCCCGGCCGCGGCGCAGCAGGCGGTGCCGGTTGGAGACGGTGATGGATTCCTCGGCCGACCCTTCGAGGGCGTCACGGGGATTCGTTCGTCGGATGTGAGAGCCGACCGGACACATCGTGCCGTGCGGATCGTCCGCGTAGCCGAAGTTGTCCTTGTCCGCATGCTCCTCGTCATCGGCATGAGGGCACATGACCAGCGGGGCGCCGCTGGGCCAGCGCCCGACCATCTTGGCCGCAATCCGCGTGCGCGTCATCGAGTCACTGCTGCCGTACATGTCTTCCGCAATGCTACTGATGAAGTCCCAGAACCCCTTGACGTCCTGACTCATCTGCCGAAAAACGAGGTAGGAGCCGTTGCGGCCGAAATCGCCCACGACGGACGCATTCCCTCCATCGGTCACTGCGTCGACGCGCGGGAGAAGTACGTCCGGATCGCGCTCGGGGGCTACGGTCGGACTCGCGGGCAGCTTGTCGTACGCGTTTTCGTAGCCGAGAATGAATTCACCGGGAGGCAGCGTGTTCTCGGGTGGACCGGTGCGACTGAGTCCCTCGATAATCGGCTGGGCAATGCCGTCGCGAAAACTGAAGTGCTCCCGTATCGGTTCGAAACTATACGTATCGAGGCGGGCCAGCTCCGTGACGCCCCGGTAGGCATTCCGTACTTTCGCACAGGCCGTCTCGAGCGCCTCCTCGTCGCGGCCGAACAGGAGAACGAGTACGTGGACGGCGTCGGTGTCCGGACCGCCCCATCGCCATTCCGAAGGAGCGCTCTCGTGCATGTCACCGAGAATACGCGTGCGCCGAGGCGCCGCCATCCCCTCGAAAAAGGGTAGAGAAAACGTATTCAGATCGTCTTCGTGCACGCCCAGAGCACGCAGCCCCTCGCAGGTAAAGGCGACGTGATACGCGGCATCAGGCGGTTTGGTCGTACTCGGCGTGACGAGCTCGACCATCTCACCGAGCCACTCCCGAGCGCCGGCAGTATCCGAGACGTGCAGCAGAAGATAGGACGCCTCAGGCAGCCTGCCGTAGCCGCGTACGATAAAACCCTGAATGTCGTCGTGTTCGAGTTGCGCCATGGGTTGCATTGCATCCATTCGTGTTCATATTGCTACCGGCTTCACGTTGCTGCCGGCAATTAGCCTTTCGGCAGGGATCGGCATCGCAGACGATATCGGCGACGAAGAGGTGCCGCACGACCGCACCCGCTAGAATCGCCGCAGCCACGCCGCCGTGTCTTCCTCCGTCTGCGAACCGACGAGCCCGGCACGGAGCTGCGCGTTATTGTTGATATTCTGAACCGATAGATATTTGTAGGCGCTGTACCACACTTCGGTGATCGTCTGGCTGTTGCGTGCATAGGCCTTGAAGCGCTGCTCGTCCGTAGCGCCGTCTCCCACCAGCCAGCGCGAGCGCGGAAAGCCGTCCGTATTGCTCCACACGGCCGTCAACCCGCTGGCGGCCTTATCGATGAAATCACCGAGGTAATTTTCCCAGCTTCCGTCGAAATTACTGAAGAAGAGGAGCCGGCGGCCGCCATCGATGACGACCCATCGGGCAAAATGGATCGACGGAATGGAGCCGAGTTTTCCTTTTGTATAAATATAGCGCCCAGCCACATCGATCGCCGCCAGGACCCCGCGGAGGAGCGTACGCCGAAACCAGCCGATTTTGATATTCGTGACGCTGCTCATCTGGTTTTGGACGATGGGGCGGCCTTCAGAGCGGACGTCTTCACGCTCCAGCAAGCTGGCGACGTGTTCGAAGTTCGTCGTTGCCGGATCCTGGCGGTCCCTTTTCTCCTTGTAGCGCAGCACGGCAGCCCCTGCTGCAAGTACGACCGCGACCACCCCCAGGAGTGCACCGAACGTGGCCCATCCGGTCGACGGCGACGTCGCGATACCGAAACCGATGGGCGCGCCCACCACGACAAGCACCGCGATCGCTATCCAGGCATCCTTCGACGTCGGCCAGAAACGACGCGGCTCGGGGGGTGCTTCCATCGCCCAGCGTAGATCGTCCCGTCCCTGCACAAACGCGCGGATCGCCTCGCGAATAGCACCCGGTTGCTGCTCCAGAAAATCCGGCTGCGTGATCCGATCGTCGAGAAAACCTTCAATCGCGTCGCGCAGCTCCGCCTCGCGCCGGATCCGCGGCACGGTCAATCCACGCGTGCCGACGTAGAGCGTGTTGTACCCGGCCTCGCGATCGCGCAGATACTGAAGTACGCGCGTTTTCGTACGCTCATGCGGCCCCGGATAGCCGTCACAGCAGCTGTAAATCCGGTCGAGACCCGACGCGCCGTGCTCGTACAGCTCGTCGAGATGCGCCGCTAGCGGTGCGTCGAAGTTGGTCGAGAAAATGAGCACAGCCGGCGTCGGACGGCCCGTGGCGTCCGTCGACGCTTCCAAAATGATCCAGCGGGCGAAGTGAATGCGTTCGCAGCTCGAGAGCGGAACGAGGTCGTTCTCCTCTACGTCATCCTCGATCACTTGCAGCGTATCCCGGAGGGCATCCATTCTCCCCTCCGAGATGGGCGTGACGATCGTCAACCCGTTCTGGTAGCCTGCCTTCGCCATGTTCCGATCCAACCTCGCGCTAGCCGCGTTCCATTGTACATGACGTAACAATACAAAGCGAACGACGTGGGCACAAGACGGCACGCAGGTAACACGAAACGCAAGGGCGGAAATGAGAGTATTTAGTATATGATGCGACGAGGACTGCATATCGCCCTAATGCTCCTGGCGAGCGTATTGCTCTTGCCGGAAGGTGGCGTTGAGCGGGCCGTATGCACCGGCACAACGGGGACGGACGCTCCCGCATCGTTTTACGAAATGTGCGTCGATCCGCCGGCGGAGGAGCGCGACGATCTATTTCCCGATGCGCCGGTACTCCAACCAGTGATTGTGGGAGACCGCCGTACCGACGTGCTTCTGGCCATCGAGCATCTCCACATGCCGCTGTCGGTACCGGCGCCAAGCCGCCGACCGATCACCGCTTTGGGGTCGGATTCGGATCGCCTCCCCTTTTCCCATCCCCTTTCGGTCCTCTGCGTGTATCTCTCCTGAGAATGTGCTGAAAGTCCGCGCCTGCGGCCCCAGAGCACATTCCATCATTCCTACAGGAGGGAAGTATGACATTCAGAACACATGGCGAGGGACGTCCCTCGCCGGCCTTGTCCGGTTTGAACCTGGATTCGGCCGTCGAGCAACCGGAGACCCTTTTACGCGCGCCATCGTCCCGGAAGATACGTACGGCCGACAGTGGCCCCGTGTCGATGCAGCCACTGCGTTCGCCGTCGTCCGGCCGACGCATCGCTCTATTTACCGGTAATTTCGTTACGGTAACCGACGGCGTCTCCCGCACGCTGGGACGCCTGGTAACCTTTCTGGAGTCTCGCGGAGACCAGCTTCACGTGTTTGCTCCCGATGGGCCTCTGCCTGCCGGAAGGGACCGCGCCTTTACAGCGCTGCCCTCTCTTCCGGTACCTGGTCGACCCGAGTATCGGTTCTCTCTCGGCCTTCCGAGGCGAGCACGGCGGCGCCTGGATCGATTTGCCCCCGACCTCGTCCACGTGGCCACGCCGGATCTACTCGGGATCGCTGCGATGACGTGGGCGAATGCCCGGGGCGTTCCGCTTGTGGCCACGTACCATACGCACTTCCCCACGTACCTTCGTTACTACCATTTCGCCTGGATGGAACGTCCGCTTTATGCGTACCTGAAGTGGTTCTACGGCCGGTGCGTTCATCTTTACGTTCCCACGACGGAGACGGCTTCCGATCTGAACCGCCACGGCATCGTCGAACCGATCCGCCTGTGGAGTCGCGGTGTCGACTGCGAGCGCTTCCATCCGTCCTGCCGTTCTGCCGCATGGCGGTCTCGGCACGGATTCGCGCCGGACGACGTGGTCGTGAGCTACGTAGGGCGGCTCGTCCGGGAAAAGGGGCTCGACGTTGCGGCGTCCGTCATAGAGCGGCTGCACCGCGATGGTTCGAACGTCCGGAGTCTCATCGTCGGCGATGGGCCGCTTCGCGAATCGCTCCGGAAACGCCTTACCGAAACGATCTTTACCGGGCACCTCGACGGCGACGCCCTGTCCACCGCTTATGCCTCATCCGACATATTCCTCTTCCCTAGCGACAGCGAAGCCTTCGGCAACGTGATCGTAGAGGCCATGGCATCCGGACTCCCAGTCGTCTGCGCCGCGGGGACCGGCGCCGGCTCGCACGTCGCCGACGGGAGGACGGGGCTCGTGGCTCCGCCGCGTGATGCGGATGCGTTCTACGATCGCACACGGCGTCTGGTGCGCGACCGCGCGCTCCGAGAGACCATGGGCCGACGTGCTCGTGCGGCCGCAGCGTCGTATGACTGGTCGCAAACCCTACAGAATATATCGAACTACTATGACGAAGCTATTGCGACGATGGCGTTGAGGCGATGACGTAGCGACGATGGCGTAGCGACAATGCCTTTGCCACCATGGCGATACGAGAGTGACATCGCCCGGATCGTGATGCGAGGCGGCATTGCGGCGGGCCAACGACATCCGCCGTTAATCCAGCAACAACCGATAGACCTGTAACGGGGCGTCATTACGGGCGACAGCGACCGCTCGTCCCCCCTCCGGACCCTGCAGCAAGGCCAGTTTTCGTGCCTCGCCTTCCACGAGGAAGCCGCTGCGACCGAGGGAAACCGCCTCATATCCGCCCCGCCCGTCTCCGAGCAGCACCGTCCCGTACCCGGCATCGTAGCGTCCCTGCTTATCGTCTGCCCCGAAGAAGTTGTCCGCCGTCATCAGATCCATCTCTCCATCACCGTCGATGTCGAGAACCAGCACATCCATCACGGGCGACCACTGCACGACGTCTGGAAGGTCACGCCGGACGAAGCCCTCACCTTCTCGTTGTTGAAAGACGGACGATCGGAACGTCCGCACGTACTCTTGCCCGGCTTCTCGCAGCAACTCCGGATCGACGAGATCTTCCAGCGCGGCATCCGAATAGGATGAATACGTTGGTATCTTCTTCTGGAAATCGGGAAGCTGATCGAGCAGCTCGTCCCTCCGCGCCCACATATAAGGCCTCCCCTCTCTGTACTCGACGATGATGGGATCGGACGTACCGTTCCCGTCGACGTCATCCACGTACAACGTTAGCGGCTGCTCCTTCGAGGCGCGAAGTACCGTGTTGGTGCCCAGATTGCCGGCGACCAGATCCATCCTCCCGTCTCCATTGAGATCTGCGGCCGCGACACTTCTCCACCACCCCGTCGATTCGGCGAGTCCGAACTCGTTCGTAGCGTCGACAAGCCGCGCTCCTTCATCCTGAAGCAGGGTGTTTCGAAGCACGGTCACAGGCATCCATTCGCCTACCAGTACGAGATCTTTGCGCCCGCTTCCATCCATATCCGCCCACACGGCATCGGTTATCATGCCCGCGCGGTGCAGGCTCGGCGCACGCTCCGCGGTCACGTCGTGGAATCGGCCTGTCCCGTCATTCTCGAGGAGATAGCTCTGCGGCGACCTGCCGTACGAACCGGGAACCGATCGACTTCCGACGAAGAGATCCACGTCACCGTCTTCATCGAAGTCTCCCGCTGCCACGCAGCAGCCGTCCGCCCGTACCTCCGGCAGCGCCCCCTCCGCCCGTGCGAAGGTACCCCGGCCGTCGTTCAGGTAGAGTCGGTCCTGGAGCAGCTCGTGTCCGGGTGCATGCTCCCCACCTCCGCTGACGACGTACAGATCGAGATCACCGTCGCCGTCCACGTCGACGAAAGCAGCATCCACATCCTCGTGCGCCCTATCGCGGTCAAACGGAGAAGCCGTGGCCTGCAACGTGCCATCGACCTGCTGGAGGTAGAGCCTCGCGGACTGTCCACGCGCGCCACCCACGTAGAGGTCGTCGAGTCCGTTTCCGTTCGCATCGCCGACGGCCAGAGCGGGCCCCTGCGTAGACAGCCGGTGAGGCATCAGCGGCTGCGCCTCGAAATCCAGATACTCATTCTCCCGGTGAACGAAATCGACGCCCAGCAGGTCGGTTACGTCGGCAAACAACGGGGATTCGTACGCACCGTCGTCGAAAGCATAGCTTCCCGTCGCATCGCTCTGCCGCAGCGCGAGGCGACGCCCGGTGTCGACCGAGTCGAGCCGCTGGTAGCGTCCGTCGGGCCAGACGACGAGCAGGGAATCCACCATCTCGGCCGCGCCCAGTCCGAAATGCAGGACGTGGGATACGGACGACTGGAATCCGCGCGTCGGGTACTGCTCCTGAAAAAAGTGCATCTCGCCGGCGTAGATCGAGACGGACGCCCCATTACCGGTCGTATTCATCCCGTCCCCCTCCAACTTCACGCTCAGGTATCGGGACGCGTCGAGCGAGTCCGTGTTGTTGCGGTAGATGGAGGCAGGTCCATTGATATTATTGACGACGAGTTCCAGATCTCCGTCGCCGTCCAGATCCCCATACGCCGCCCCGTTAGAAAATCCAGCGTCGGCGAGTCCCCAGTCGGACGCCCGGTCCGTAAATGTCAGATCGGCGTTGTTGCGGTATGCGTAGTTGGGGATCGGGACCGAGGGCATCCGCCGGATGACTTCGAGCTGATCCTCGAACGCACCTTCCCTCAGAACGTCCTGCACATCGGGACGAGAGACATGCGCGACGTAATCCAGGTCATTGGGACGCCGGAGGATGCCGTTCGTCACGTAGAGATCTTTCCACCCGTCGTTGTCCAGGTCCGCCAGCAGCGCCGACCAGCTCCAGTCCGTCGCGTGGATGCCCGCGAAGCGTCCGATTTCGCTGAAGCGCGGAAGCCCGTCCGGGCCGAGCCCGCGGTGGAGCTGCAGGGTGTTGCGGGCATACTGCGGTGCGTAGCCGTAGCTCGTCTTGATGCGCACGAGGTCTTTCGGATCCGGCCCGCCCGAGCGGCGATACGTCGCCAGATCTTCCGGCAGCATATCGAGGGAGACGATGTCGATGAGCCCATCGTTGTTAATGTCGGCCGCGTCATTACCCATGGACGAGCGGCTCGTGTGGCCGATCGCGCGCCGGAGGTCTTCCGAGAAGGTACCGTCTCCGTTGTTGAGGTAGAGATAATCGTTCTCATGAAAATCGTTGCCGACGTAGATGTCCGGCCAGCCGTCTCGATTCACGTCGCTGATGGCCACGCCAAGGCCATAGCCGAGCGCGCTGCTGTAGATGCCGGCTTCGCTCGTCACGTTCGTGAAGCGCCCACCGTCATTTCGATACAACCTGTCGCCCACGCGCGGGGCGTCGATGATGCGCCGCCACGCCTCCACGAACGATTCCCTGCCATGTACGGCGTGATTGAGCAGGTAGAGATCCAGATCTCCGTCCCGGTCGTAATCGAAAAACGCAGCCTGTGTTGACAGCCCCTCGAAATCGAGTCCGTACGCCTCCGCGGCTTCCGTAAACGTGCCGTCCTGATTGTTGACGTAGAGCAGGTTGCGCCCGTGGACGGACTTGTAGCTTACCTGACACACGTAGATGTCCAGCCATCCGTCTCCGTTGACGTCGGCCATGGTCACGCCGGTGGACCATGCATCGTCGCGGCCGCCCACGCCGGCAGTCTCCGTCACGTCCTCAAACGTCAGGTCGCCCCGGTTGACGTAGAGCCGATTGACGCCCAGATTGGCGGTGAAATAAAGATCCGGTAGGCCGTCGTTGTTTATGTCGCCTACCGCCACGCCTCCACCATCGTAGAAATAGAGATATTCGAGGATGTTGAACGCCTCCTCATCCGCCACCCGATTCGAGAACGTCACGTTCGTATGGCCCGCATCGAGCAGCGTAAAGCGGCGAAGGTCCTCCGGCCCGCGCGCGGTACAGGCTGAGAGGGCGAGCAGGAGAACGGCGGCCGCGAGCACGCCCCCTGGGGAAACGGCGCCTGGAGGCACCGGCCCGCGCTGCGACGACTCGCACGACCTGTAGGCGTCAATCATCATACGCGTATACCTTCAGGGTATCGTCGTTTCTCCCGACCAAAAGGAGCCGGCGATCACCGGAAACGATCGTGGCAAGCCGTCGAATCGGACCTGTCACCACGAACCCACTCTGCGCGAAAGAAACCGACCGCAATCCGGCCGAATCCGCCCGCAACACAGCTCCATAGCTGGCGTCGTAACGTCCGACCTGCGGTTTGGCCTCGTATAGATTGCCGCCTGCGAAAACGAGCGGCCCTCTTTCCGTCTCGATGGTTTCGATGCCGTACATCGGTGCCAGCTGCGCCTCCAGTGGAAGCGGCTCGATGCGAAACCGTCCGCTCCCGTCGTTCCATCCCACCACGCTTTGAAGCTGTACGACCTGGCGGTGCACGGCCCGCTGAAGCTGCTCCTCCGAGAAGACGTCGTAGACCGTCCGGCCGGCGTATGATGCATAGGTGGGATATTTTGCCTCAAGAAACGGCAGCTGGTCGATCAGATCGTGGCGGAGGGCAATCGGATATGGACCGCCATCGCGGTAGACGGCCAGGATCTGCTCCGTCGATCCATTTCCGTCGAAATCATCCACCCACATATGGACGGGCTCTTCGGGCGAAGCGCGAAAGCGGGAATTGAGGCCGTGATTCAGCGCGATTAGATCTGCGTCGCCGTCCCCGTCCAGGTCCGCCAGGTGGACGGCGTTCCACCACCCCTCAGTGCCGTCAGGAGGGTCTCCGCCGGCACCTTCCACAACCGTTTCGGGGTCTTCCATCGAAGCGGTGATAAAATCGCTGCGCCGGACGAGCTCCCCGTCCCGATTTTCGAACAGGGTCAGCGGCATCCATTCTCCCGCGAGGATCAGATCGAGGTCACCGTCCCCATCCACGTCCG
>JBBDTI010000058.1:75257-97135 GCA_040904565.1 Rhodothermales bacterium | reverse complement strand
GGCATCCATTCTCCCGCGAGGATCAGATCGAGGTCACCGTCCCCATCCACGTCCGTCCAGGCTGCGTCGGTCACCATGCCGAGTCCGCGGAGCTCGGGCGCCCGTTCGTCCGTCACCTCGCGGAATGTCCCCGCACCGTCGTTGAGCAGCAGGTGTCCGTCAGCCGACATACCGACCGCGAAGGGGCGCATCCTTGCACCCACGAAGAGATCGACGTGACCGTCCCCGTCGACGTCCGCCGCCTCCACGACGCCCGTCGGTTCGAATCCGCCTCCAGCAGCCGTCAGCGGCTGGTCGGAACGCACGAAACTACCCGTTCCGTCGTTCAGATAGAGGCGGTCCATGAGCGCGGAGCTGCTCGATGGAAACTCACTCCCTCCACTGGCCACATAGAGGTCGAGGACTCCATTGCCCTCCGCGTCAAACATGGCGCAGTCCGTATCCTCCGAGATGCGATCGTCCTCCAGTGCAGGCTGCTCCAGCCGTCGGAAGGTGCCATCGGCGTGTTGCACGAACACGGCGCCTGCCTGATCTCTGGCCCCGCCCAGGAACACGTCGTCCCGCCCGTCCCCATTCAGGTCGCCCACACATAGCGCGGGGCCTTCCGTCGAGCGCATGTGAAAAAGCAGCGGCTGCCGCTCGAAGTCGTTGTGTTCGTTTTCGCGATGACGCCAATCCAGGCCGAGCTCGGCAGCGACCAGCTCGGTCAGCAGGGGATCGGACTCGACGGAGGGTGGTCGCGGCTCGGAATGTTCGGTGCCGGAATGCCGGATGTCGAGCCGCTGATTCACGGCGACGTCTTCAAGCCTGGAGACGAGCCCGTCAGGCCACCGGAGAACGAGCGAATCGATCCGCCCGCCCGAGATCTCGGTGCCGAGGCCGAGGTGCAGCGTATGGTCCACCGTAGACTGAAAACCGCGCACGGGCTGCTGTTCGACGTACCACTGCCGCCCGCTCGACCACGCCGTGAGCTGGGCGCCGACGGCGAACGTATTGGGATAGGACCCTTTGAGCTCGACCTGAAGCCAGGCGCGTTCAGGGTACCGTTCGGCCGTCCGGTTTCGATAGATGAAGGGCATCATGTTGACGTTGTTGACGACGAGATCCAGATCGCCGTCGTTGTCCAGATCCCCATAGGCCGACCCGTTGGAAAACCCGGGCGTACCGAGACCCCAGGCGTCCGTTACTTCCTCAAACCGGAGTTCCGGCCGGCCCGCGAACAGGTGGTTCGCGATGGGATTCGAAGGAATCATGTCGATGAGCCGCTCGAAATCAACCACGTTGCCCCGGATGATCTCGTTCATCGTGTTCTCGTCCCGGATTTCGACGAGGTAATCCGCATTGGTCAGATCCTGATAGATCCCGTTAGCCACGAACAGGTCCCGGTATCCGTCGTGATCGAAGTCGGCGATCATCGCCCCCCAGCTCCAGTCGCTGGCCTCGACGCCCGACAGGCGTCCGATCTCGCTGAAGGCAACGGGTCGAACCGCACCGTCGGCTCGGTCCGACCGTATTGCAGGACGCCGACCACGATTGAGCTGCAGCGTATTGCGTGTGAACTGGTGATAGTAGCCATCGCCTATATAGCGCTGATACCGTTCCCAGTTGTCGAAGGCGGACACGGTCTTTATCCGGTGCTCTTCCTTCGGGAGCATATCGGTAACGAACACATCCAGATAGCCGTCGCCGTTCAGGTCGGCCATATCCGCCCCCATGGCCGCCGCGCTCACGGCGTGCATGCTCCTTTCCAACACCTCGCTGAACGTCCCGTCACGATTGTTGAGGTAGAGGTAGTCCCGCTCGAAGAAATCGTTCGAAACGTACATATCCGGCCACCCGTCGCGGTTCAGATCTCCTACGGAGACGCCGAGGCCGAATCCGATCTCGCTCCCGTAGATCCCGGCTTCTGCGCTGACATCGACGAAACGTGGGTCGGCGCTGGCGTCGGAACGGCCGCTAGCGGTGCGTACGCCGACGTACCCGGCTTGCGCAACGTGCCCCGATCCTGCCGAGCCGTCATCCGGCTGGGAACGCTTCGGAACGTGCTCATTGCGATAGAGCCGATCTCCCCCGGCCCGGTGCCGAACGTGGCGCGTATTCTCCTCGAGATTGAAGCTCCCTATGTTTCTGTACGAGTTGTTGACCAGATACAGGTCGAGATCGCCGTCGCGGTCGTAGTCCAGAAACGAACCGTGGACGGACAGTCCGGCGTCGGCGATACCGTACGCTGCGGCCCGCTCGGAGAAGGTGGAATCGCCGTTGTTGATATAGAGTTCGTTCTTCTTGTTGTCTCCTTCGACGATCCCCGCATTGCAGACGTAGATGTCGAGACGGCCGTCACCGTTGACGTCCACCATGCTTACGCCCGTCGACCAGGCGCGACGTCCCTGCACGCCGGCGACGTCCGTGACGTCCGTAAACGTAAAATCGCCGTTGTTGAGGTAGAGGCGGTTGGGGACTTGATTCCCCGTGAAAAAGATATCGAGGTATCCGTCGTTGTTGACATCGCCGAGCGCGACGCCCCCTCCGTTGTAGAAATTTCGATACCTGTAAATATTGAAGGCGTACTCGTAACCCAGCGTATTCACGAAGTCGACGTTCGTGTCGGAGGGACGTACGAGTTCGAACAGATGCTCGTCGGGGGTGGACGGACGCTCACCGCAGGCAGCTAGCAGGATTGAAAGCATGACGATCCCAGTCGCGACGGTCGCGGCAACGATCGCCGGACTGCGGCGGCGGCGGACGAGGCCGCGGGGAGGAAGAGCGGGACCTGGCGTGCCGGTGGACTGGTAGGATGCCGCCATTTTTCTATTGCGGAGATCTATTTCTGATCGTCTCGTTCGCCCAGCGTTCGCTCGACGGCAAGATCGGTAAAGACGGCAACCACTTCACTGTCCGACTGCTTCGCCACGACGATGCGTCGATTCCCGTCGACTTTGACATAATGGAGGTCGCCGCGTCCGCTGCCGCGTTCGACGAAGCCGTCGCCATACCATTCCGTGAACAGCGACACGACATCGACCTGCAGACTGTCAGCCGATAAATTTCTGTTCCACGGCGCCCATCCGTCATATACAAATCGAGCGCGCATCTGAAACACCCGGTCGTCGTGGAAATCGGCATAATAGTACATCTTAGCCGGGTGCGGCAGCATGTCGTCCAGATCGTATTGAACGGACTGATTCATGGGTCCCTGTATGGCGAGTCCCTGTCGATTCAGCTCCCAGCCGCGGTCGTAGAATGCCTGCCGGCTCATGCCGAGCTCGTATCCAAGAAACAGTTCGTTGTACTCGACGCCCCGCGCCAGCTCCCGATCGACCATGCGTTCGTAGTCCGACCGGCCGCCGCAGGCTGACGTGGAGAGGCCGACGAGGAGCAGGGCGAGGCCGAGGAGACCGGGCGTCATGCGACCGAGGAGACCGGACGTCATGCGACCAACCGCCCAGCGGCATGCGCGTCGGTCATTTACGTATGCGGCTCGATCGTTCACGTAGGAGCGGTCGTTCATCGGGCGCCTCCGGTTCGGTCGAACGGAGCGAGCTCGATTCGATCGTTCGTCGCGACGTCGAGATAGGTATCGATACGCCCGTCCGGCCACCGTACGACGAGGGAATCGAGCCGGCCGGATGGAAGCCGCTTTCCGAACGCCATGTGCAGGGTGTGGTCCACGGTCGACTGGAAGCCGCGCACGGGTTGTTGCTCGACGTACCACTGCCGGCCGCTCGACCAGGCGGTTACCTGCGTGCCAACGGCAAAGGCATTCGGAGCCTGGCCGGCGAGATCGATCTGGAGCCACGCTCGATCCGGATACCATTCGGCGGCCCGGTTGCGGTAGACGAACGCTTCCATGTTGACGTTGTTGACGACGAGATCGAGCGCGCCGTCCCCGTCCAGATCCGCGTAGGCTGCTCCGTTTGAAAAGCCTGGTTCATCCACGCCCCACGCCGAACTCACGTCATCGAACACAAGGCCTTCGCGGCCTTCGAACATATGATTGGATAACGGCGTGGACGGAATCCGGTCGAGCAGCGACATGATGGGCTCCTCCTCCCCCGCCATGACGGCGCGCAGCGCGGCCGGGTCTGACGCCTCCTCCAGAAAATCCTGGTCCAGCAAATCCTTGTAGATCCCGTTGGGCACGAACAGGTCGAGCCGGCCGTCGAGATCGAAGTCGGCGAAGAGTCCGCCCCAGCTCCAGTCCGTCGCCTCCACGCCGGCGAGCCGGCCGATCTCGCTAAATCGGACGGAGCGCGCCGTGCCGCCGTTCTCGATAGATCCCGAATCCGCTCCCCGATTCAAATGGAGCGTGTTCCGGGTGAACTGATGATGGTATCCGTCGGCGACGAGTGACGCGTGCTCTTCCCAGGACATGAACGACGCCTTAGCATGCAGCCTGTCAGTCCGGTCGGGCAGCATATCCGACACGAACAGTTCCGGATAGCCGTCGTGATTGATATCTGCGACGTCCCCGCCCATAGAACTGAGGCTGATGGCGGGCATGGCGTCCAGCAGCACCTCGTCGAACGAACCGTCACCGCGGTTGATGTACAGGTAATCTCGCTCGAAAAAGTCGTTCGACACGTAAACGTCGGGCCAGCCGTCTCGGTTGACGTCGGCGACGGAGACGCCCAGTCCGAAGCCGATCCGGCTGCTGTAAATGCCTGCCTCTTCGGTCACGTCCGTAAAGACGGGCCCATCGAACGCCGCAGTGTCGGCGCCCTTTTCATGCGGAATTAGCTCATTACGAAAGAGGCGATTCCCTCCGCCCGGGTCTCGGATCGACCGGAGTCCGGGCTGTCGCCGCAGGTCGTCGAGAGACCGGACGGGATTGCTCAGTAGATACATATCCAGATCACCGTCTCCATCGAAATCGAAAAAAGCGGCGTGAATCGAGAGTCCGGCCACGTCCAGTCCGTAGGCGCGCGCCCGTTCCGTAAACGTCTTATCTCCGTTGTTGATATAGAGTTCGTTATATCGTCGCGCTCCACCGGGCGGGCCCGACTTACACACATAAATATCCAACAGGCCGTCTCCGTTCACGTCCGCCATCACGGCCCCCGTCGACCAGAGTCCCTCCGAAGCCACGCCGGCCGCCTCCGTGATGTCTTCGAATACAAAATCGCCTTTATTGAGATACAGTCGGTTCGACCGCTGATTGCCGGTAAGGAAGAGGTCGGGCAAACCGTCGTTATTGATATCGCCGATCGCCACGCCGCCCCCATTGTAGAAGTTGCGAAACAGGTAGGTATTCAGCGCCTCGGTCGGAGTAAGCACGTTGGCAAAGGAAACACCGGTACGGGCGGAGGACATTTTCTCGAACAATGCCTCCGCTTCTTCTCCCCCACACCCGATGAGGAACAGCAGCACGAGCATCCCAGCGAGGCCCTCGATCGGTCTACCGCGGCTCACACGCATAGTTAAACGACGGTAAAGAGATACTGAGATTAAGGAGGGGAGAGATTCACGAAGCGGAGCCGGAAGAAGGCTGAACCAGGCTGACCCCCACACGACATCAGCAAAATGAAGCGCAATTGTGCCGGCAGTAAGTGGGCCGTCCGCTAGCGGGCACTTCAGTCATATCCTCGTCATGGTGACGGCGGTGCGAACAGGTCGCCAGACTGGCCCGTGGGTGCCGTGAAGGGACGAAAGTAGATGAGGTTCTCTGTTTCCGCCTCACGAGCGGCTCGCCGTTCCACGAAATCGGGCGGGAACTGCGACGTATGACACCGCAGCGACTCGATGGCCGCGCGGCCGTCCTCATCGGTGTAAGGAACGCGCACCGTAAGATATTTTTCCTGCACGCCCCGGAGGATGCGCTCCTCATCGGAGAACTGGGAAGCCGGCATCCCCACGAAGTAGAGGGCGGGCGTCGTTTCCCACTCCGTGCTGACCAGTGCCTGCGTGACCGACGAACCGACGAGGCGATGATCCATGTGATTGGAGAAGCCGTCCGGGCCGAACGTCACGATGGCGTCAGGGGTGCGCTCTTCGATGATGCGATGGATATCGCGAATCACGCCCTGAAGCTGCGGCATGAAGCCGTCATACCCTTCCTGCGAGTTGAACTGATCGTAATAATCGAGGTGTATCAGCTCCACACCCAGCGCCGAGGCCGCGCATTCCATCTCTCCTCGTCGAACCGCCGCGAGTTCGTCGCCCGCCGGGAGATCGGAATATTCGTTGGTGCCGAGGCGCCCATCCGTCGCCGTAACCAGCACCACGTTCGCTCCTTCTCGCGCGTAACGGGCCAGCACCGGCGCCACGGTGCTCTCGTCGTCGGGATGGGCGAAGACCGCCAGAAGCACCTTGTCCGAGACATCCCCTACTTGCGCGCGTACGGGCTGCAGACACCAAACAACCAGTACGGCAACGATCAGCGACACGAGAGGTAACCGGCGTACGTTTAGAGGCGGCAGCGAATGCCGAACCGAGCATACCATCCACATACCAGTCCTCAAAGATCGAATAACTGCTTAATAACCCGGGTTTTGAACCAGATTGGCATTCGTCTGGAGCTGGTCCGTCGGGATCGGCGCTACGTTCCGATGAGCCTCGGAGATCGGCTTGAACTGCCACGGGTCGTTGTAGCGCGTTTGTCCGCCCTCTATGCCGTCGAATCGAATCAAATCTTGCCGGCGAACCTGTTCCCAGAACAGCTCCCGTCCGCGTTCGGCGAGGATCTTATCGGCGTCCAGCGACGAAAACGGATCCACGCCGGAGCGCGTCCGAATCTGATTGACCAGAGCGAGCGCTTCTCCGCTGCCCGGATTCTGACGCCAGAGAGCCTCCGCCTTCATAAGCAGCACGTCGGCATAGCGGTAAATGACGAAATCGTTGCTCAGGTTGGGCCCACCGCCCATCTCGAATGCGTACTTGCCGATGCGTGCGCCGCACTGCCGGCAGGCGACCGCTTCCAGATCGTTTACGGCCGGCGTGAAGGTTAACGGCGGACCGTTCAGGTCGAAATCAGAAAACACGCCGCTGTCGGTAATTCTCGCACCGGCCGCCGTAAACTGCGGTCCGATAATGAAATTACCTACCCGATCGTCGAGCGTCCCCTGCACGCGTTCGAGTCCGGCATCCGATGAGGTGGGCTGCGTCCCCCAGACGTCACCCTGCGGACCCGGATTTTGCTCGGGGTCGATGACCGATTCGTAGATCTTCTGCGTCGCCGACCATCCGTTCCAGGGCTGATTCTGGAAATTGTAGGTGTTCTGGCTGCCGTAGTGCAGCGTCATCATATTCAGGTTAAACCCGGTAAGAAAAACCTTGTCGTACGGCACCACGAATATATTCTCCGGCGAGCCTTCGTTCTGAACCGCGAAATTATCGTGGTAATTGGCGGCCAGATTATACTGGCCCGAATTGATGATCGCGTTAAGGTGCGTCAGGGCGTCGTTCCATCGCGGCGTACCGGTGTAGACCTCGGCATTCATATACAGCTTGGCCAGGGTCATGTGCGCGACGTACACATTCATCCGTCCGTACGTCGACCGTACGTCGTCGCTCAGGTTATTAATATTATCGACGAGCTCCTGTTCGACGAAGTTGAAGACTTCCAACCGTCCTTCATCGAAGCACTGCGGGCCCGCGCTGCAGGGTTGCGATGGGTTGGGATCCGCATCCGCGAAGCTGGTCACGATGGGAACGTTACCGAACGCATCGAGCAGCCAGTAATAATAGAACCCGCGCATCGCCTGCAACTCCGAGATAAACGTCGCGGCCACGCCGGCATCCGCCGCTCCCGACTCCACCGCCGATTCTATCTGAAAGATGAGACGGTTCGCGTTATTCACGCCGGAGAAGTAGCTCTGCCAGAACCCGTTGAACGTGCCGTCCGACGGCGTCCAGCGGTGACTGTTCACGCGGTACCAGAAACCGCCCTCCGACCAGTCCTGACCGCGAGCGGGGACAATCACTTCGTCGGTCGTCGCCTCGTTCAGCTGCGCGGGGGCACCCCCGCCTCCAACGGCCGTGAGCGCGCTGTACGCATCGCCCAGCGCCGAGACGAATTGCTGATCGGTCTGGAAGAAATTCTCCGTCGTGACCTGGCTGTCGATCGGCTCCACCAGATCCGTGCACGACGCGAGCAGAGCGGCCACGCACAGCGCCACGAGGAACGAACAAGTTGGGATATATCTGTGATCAGACACGGCTAAATCCTGCGTTAATGTGCGTTCAGTTTCCTAGAGATTCAGGCTGAGGCCGATGCTGATCGACCGCGCGGTGAACCATTCGATCCGACGTTCGATGCCCGGAGCCAGAGAACCGCCGCTCGAACCCTGCTCAGACTGGCCAAGGTTGGTGTCTTCGTAACGAACCTGCGGATTCACGCCACTGTATCCCGTGAACGTATAGAGATTGTTGCCCGATACGTACACGCGCAGGCGGCTGATCGCGCTGGTCGACGATACGGGGATGGTATACCCCAGCGTCGCATTCTGAATGCGCACGAAGTCAGCATCTTCCACGTAATAACTCGACCATCGAGGATCGTCCTTCAGGTCCGTGAGATCGAAAGCCGACGTCAGAACGTTATAGGACGTAATCTGCTTCGGTACCGAATAGAAAAGACTGAACATGTTGGCCAGCTGGTGGCCGAAGACGCCCTCGACGAAGACATTGAAATCAAAATTCCTGACGTTGACCGTATTCGACCAGCCGAGCTGGAAGTCGGGCAGGCCGTTACCCAGAATCTGCTCGTCGTCCGGGAAATTGAGATCCCCATACGTCACTTCCGATCCGCCCGGCGTGGTGAAGAGCCACTCCCCGTTGGAACCGATTCCCGAGAATTTCGGGCCCCAGAGCTGCCCGATGGGCTCGCCCTCCTTGATCCGAATCAGATCCGGAGTGTTGAGTCCAGGCGACCCCGGACTCGCGAGAAACTGGACGTCTTCCGTGAGATATTTATTAAGCATTGTTTCCGAATAGAACGACGCGATCAGCCCCGTTTCCCAGCGCAATCCGCCGGCCGGACTCCCCTGAAGGGCCGTATAGTCGAGCGAAATCTCCAGCCCGCTCGTCTCGAGCTCTCCGACGTTCGTCCACGTCGATGGGAACAGGTTGGGAGGAACCGGCACGCCAACTTCGAAGAGCAGGTCGGACGTGACGGAATTGTACGCGTCGATCCGGCCTGCCAGTCGATTCCGCAGGGCCTCGAAGTCGAGCCCGAGGTTGATCTCCGTCTTCTCTTCCCATTTCAAATTGGGATTCGGGTTACTTACCGGACCAAAGCTCTGGATGAAACTGCCGTTGACGAAGAAGTTGCCCTGCGGGGCAAATCGCTGGACCGAAAGCCCGCTCTCCGGTGCATCCTGTCCCGTTTTGCCGATGCTCCCGCGCAGTCGCAGCGAGTTCACCGGACCCAGATCTATCAGATTGCCCACCTCTATACCGGCACCGGCGGAGAAGAAGGTCCCCCATTTGCGGTCGATGCCGAAGCGTGACGAGCCTTCTCGGCGAATGCTTCCATTCAGGAAATAGGTATCGCCGTAGGTCAGGTTCGTACGACCGAAGAAGCCGATAATGCGATGCGTACTCCTAAAGCTGTTTACGGAGCCTTCACCCTGATTGAAGTCCTGCGCGAAGCTGAAATTGTTGAAGCCGACGTGATCGGCGATGAAGTCACCGCCGGAGGCCGAAAAGCCTTCGTCGACGAAGTCGTTGAACGAATAGCCCGCGATCGTCTCCACGTCCAGCTCCGGGGTCACGCTGCCGAGATGATGGAGGGTGGATTCGAACAACTCGTTCCGCCGATCCACATAGAACTGCTGCGCGAGACCGGGACCCCGCGACGCGGCCGTAGCCCCGCCGAGGAGCTTGTGCTGCCTAGAATAAAAGTTTCTCCGGACCTGGTCTTCCGACTGCCGAGCATACTGCGCGGAAACAGACAGATTCGGAACGAAGGTGCTCAGGTCATATTCAGCGCTGAGCACGCCGTTGAAAAATTTCGTCTCTCCGACTCGCTGCCCCTCCTCGATCATGTTGACCGGATTGAAATAATTAAAGAGAGGCTGCTCGAAGTAGCCTCCCGTATTTTCAAAACCGTCGGCCGTAACGGGAGCGGTCGGATTCATGATGCTGGCGAACTTAAACGCGTCCGTAAATCCGAAATTGTGATCCTTGTTCGTTGCCGCGAGCTGGACCGTAAATTGCAGGTCCTGGTCGAGCGCCCACTGGGTAAGATTCAGGCGCCCCCCGATCTCCTGAAAGCCCGTGTGCTTTTGAATCCCGCTTCGATCTCTGAAATTCGCCGAAACGCGGAACTGCGTATTCTCGTTGCCTCCCGAAAGAGCCAGGCTGTGTACGATGTTACCGCCCGGCTGCGTAACCTCTTCGAACCACCGCGTATCGGCACCGTGATCCGGCGCATTGAAGCCGGTCACCTCTCCGAGGCGCCGGTATTCGTCGGCGGTGAGAACCTCGAGTCGGTTTTCAATGCCTTCATAGGTGTAGTACGCGTTGTAATCGACGCCGACCCCCTCGCGCGCATCTCCTGACTTCGTCGTGATCAATATCACGCCGGCAGAACCACGGGTACCGTAGATGGCCGACGCCGACGCATCCTTCAGGACATCGATGGAGGCGATGTCGTTGGGATCCACGTTCTCCATGCTCGCACCGACGACGCCGTCGACCACCACCAACGGCTCCTGGTTGGCGCCAAACGAAGATATGCCGCGCAGTCTAATTTCCGCGTCGTCGTTCGGATTGCCGGAGCGGGTAGTAATCTGAAGGCCGGGAACTCTACCCTGAATGAGCTCCGAGGCGCTGTTGACGTTTCCGACGGCGAAGTCTTCCGGATCGAGGCTGGAGACCGATCCCGTAATCTGCCGACGCTGCTGGGTTCCGTACCCGACTACGACCAGCTCTCCACCTACGTAGGTAACGGTCGCAAGCTCAACATTTACCTCCGACCGCCCGTCGATCGGCACCTCTTTCGACTCGTAGCCGATAAACGAAAACACGAGCGTATCCTGGGCGCTCGGTGCCGTCAGTTCGTACTGGCCGATCGCATTCGTGGCCGCACCCTGGGTCGTCCCCTTCACGATGATATTGACGCCCGGAAGAGGCCCGCCGTCGGTCGAGTCACTCACGGTGCCCGAAACCTCGTGCTGCGCGAAGGCGCCAGCCGGCGCCATCAACGCAATGATCAGAACGATGAACGAGAGAGGTGATGCAATCTGCTTCATGGTTGAGTGTCCCTTTGATTGATCACGCAGGACATCTCCGTACGCTCGAACACTCAGACGACCCTAAAGCAGGTCATCGTTCTGACGGAACTACGGTCCAGGTTCCTCTAAACCTGACTCCAACATCGTCCAAATTGAGGAGAAATTCAAACTGTACCATATTTTCCCCCTAACTTTACGTTGCCCTCACAAGGTATGTGCGAGGGAGAAGTTCGAACGGTTCTTTCATGGATGTTGAACGGGGACCAAGGCGCGCCGGAACGGACCGGGCGTAACGTAACGCGTGTGATAGGTGGCCCAGTCCTGTGGGAAACGTTGAAAGACGGGATCGTCTTCGAGCCGTCCGGGCGGCGCCGTGTAATCCGTCAGTCCGTGGTAAGGAAGGGGGCGAACGGTAGCCGAGTGGCCCGTATTGAAGTCGCCGTCCTTCACCCAGCCGTCGCCGATCAGCACAAAATCGCGGACCCATCCATCCGGCGGAGGTCGCGGCACCGTGAAGGTCAACGCCAGTTCGTCGCCCGCATTCATGATGACGTACCGGTCGTCGACCTGTCCGACCAGCTCGCTCACGTCGCCGAGGCGGGTATGATAGCCGCTGAGATCGAGCCACTGCGGCGACGTGGCGGTGAGCGCGTCATAATCGGGCAGCTCCGGAGATGAATGTCCGTCCTGCCGCACCGTGGAGAAGCCGCGATAGCGGAGCTCGGCGGCGTGTGGAACGATCCGCTCCGTGCGCAGCTCCGCTTGCGGAGCTTCGACGGACCAGGCAATCCGATCCCAGTAAACCTCCATATTCGTGTGAAGCCGCACTCGGGGGGACACATCTGGTGGAAATACGCCATCCAGATCGATCACGATCGTCTTCGACTTGCCTGCCGGAAACCCGAGATCGGAGTCGACGGTCTTCCACCCGCCGGTTCCGTCGGGCACATCTAGCCGCAGTCCGCGCGGGGGGTCGTGCGAGCCCTGTGCGACGGCCAGATTGATGGAGCTGTCGGTTGGACGAACCCAGCCGGAAGCAACGAGACGGATCGGCCCTGATTCCGCCGCGCCGTCGCCCAACGCGACTTCCACGAAATGCGGCTCCGCCACGCCCTGGTACGGACCGAGGTCGAACGTGTCCAGATATCGTCCGTCGAGATCACGAACGAGGTCGGTCACGGCGCGCCCGCGGTGGTCCCAAGCTCCCGCCACGGACCGGAGAGGAGCGACGGCAAATAGCTCCGGGTCCGGAGCCGGCAGCACGAACCGCTCGTCGACGAACACGCCGACGCCGGCCGGACGGTCGACCGTCATGAGCGCTACGTGGTCGAAGAAGTGGGTTTCCCACAGCTCCGCGGTAATGCGGACGTCGTAGAATCCATTCCGCGGCCGAAGCAGATCGCCGTCGATCTTGACCCAGTCCACACTGTGGATCACGTTCGTTCCCGGCTGTGCATTGATGCGCAGACCAAGGGCCGTACGCCAGAGAAAGTCGGTGACGAATCGCATGCCGGTTCCGTCGTGCGTGAAGATCCATGGACAGGACCCCTTCAGGCGCTGCTGGGCGAGCACGGTCTGATCCGTTTCCAGGTCGAACTCCACCTGCGACGTACCGTTGGGCCAGATGATGCGAGCGACATCGACCACGTCGCGTTCTCCGAGTCCGAAGTGCACCACGGGACCGGTAATACGGCGTTTCTGATACAGGAGGCCGGAGCGGATCTCGACCGTCCCACCGATACCGAACGAATTGATGCGCCGATCCCCCGTAGTACGTTCGGCTCTGAGCTGGATTCCTTTCGACGCATAGTTTCGGACGCCTACGTTGATCATCCGCACGGGTTGTCCACCCGAGGAAAGGCCGATCAGGTCCAGCCGGCCGGTTCCTCCGAGGTCCGCCACATCGAACACGCGCGGGGCGACGGAAATGGATGCGGGCACCAGACGTCCGTCAGCATCAGCCAGCCACGTCTGCCCTCCACCCGGTACGACCGCGAGGAGGTCGACTCCACCGTTGTTATCGAGGTCTGCGGCAAACAGTGTGGCGACGGAAGGGCTTTCCGGCATCCCATCCCAGCGTGCGACGGTCACGCGCGTCCAGCTGCCGCCGGCGAAGGAGTAGCGAGCCATCGCACCGCCGACCTCCAGACCGGCGAGCTCCATACGACCGTCGCCGTCGAGATCGGCCGCCGTAACGGCGAGCACGACACCGCCGCCGCGGCTCGGCGAATCGAGCGCCTCGAAACGCCCCGTGCGCAGGTTGCGATAGACGTGCAGCCCGCCACTCGCGTCGAGCAGTGCGGCGTCGGGCACCTCGTCACCATCCAGATCCGCCCAGACGAAGTCCACCACGTCGTCCGTCTCATCGAACAGCGCCCACGGCGTGAACGTACCGTCGCCGTCGTTTCCCAGAACACGTGTCGGCTGGACGGTAGACGAAAGCACCAGGTCGAGATCTCCGTCCATATCGAGATCCACCGCCCACACGCCCGAATAGTCCCCGTCCCGAACGTCCTCCGGCAGATTCATCTCGGCGGTTACGTCGTTGAAGGTGTCCAGGCGCTCTTGCCGGTATAGCCGGAGTCCGCCCTCCCCGGCCAGCACCAGATCCGCCCGGTAGTCGTTATCGCAGTCTGCGGCCGTGATGCCGTTGCGCCCCGGCGGGACGGCCGCGGGGCCGCCGGGAAACGGGAACGACGTGCCCGTACCCAGCTTGACGGTTTGCCCGTTTGCCACGGCCAGCGTGAGTACCCGATCTCCGGCGAGGGGAAGGGGACGCACCCAATCCCACGGTCCGCCGTCGATCGCGAGCGAGTCCGCCGTAAAGTACATCGCCGTGTCCGGATCCGCCGTCGTCGTACGCGGGACGGGGAGTCGGACGAACCGCGTGATCGGCGCGCCTTCCCGTCCAGCCGCCTCCTCCACGTCCGCCAGCTGCTCGCGATAGCTCGGAACGCGTTGGAAGTCGTTCTTCAGATACGCGATTTCCTGAGACAGCCCGCTCCCATCGTTCCTGGCCGCGGCCTCGCGAAGGTTTGACAGCCGATCTTGAAGCTCCTGCGGCCAGGCGTCTCCGCCCCCCGCCATGCCGGCGAGCCTGTCGAGCATTTCCTCGACCACAGCCGCATCACCCTGCTCGGCTGCGAGGCGGGCGCGTTCTACGGTCAGTACGAGGTGGTCGGGGCGAGATTGCAGCAGGCTGTCGAGGAGTCGCTCGGCTTCGGCGCGTTCCTGCTGCTCGAGGATCTGAACGAGTGCGTAAGCGGCCTTGAGATGGCCGGGATCCAGCTGGAGCGTTCGTCGAAACTGAGCGGAGGCTTCGTCCACCCGCCCCCGACGTCGTTCGAGGATGCCGATCAGGTAATAAACATGCGCCTCTTCCGGCGCGAGGCGTCGAGCCCGATCCAGCAGCTCCGCAGCCTCATCCAACCGGTTCTCTCGAAGCGCGAGCAGTCCCCGGTTCATCCACCCTGCCGGCTCCTCCGGCGCCAGCTCGGAGAGCCGCCGGAAGCGATCCTCAGCATGCGGATGGGCGCCCGCCTCGATACCGGCCAGTCCGGCATAGAATGCCGACACGGCGTCGCTATATGCGTCCGTTCCCGGATCCGGTAAACCTGCCTCCTGGTGGCAGTACGACAGACTCGCCGAAAGTACGAGAGCAACGGCGAGAGTAAGCAGTCCGCGCACGACGTCCCCCTGTTGATGACCGGCGACACGACGCAGGGCTTCCGCTGCCGTGCGCGCTCGAGCAACCGCGAGGTCAGTTTGTCATCACCCGCGGCCCCGCGCGACGGCATGGGGCCTGCGGGAACCACATATTCGCAAAATCGCGGGGGAGGTACAACCGGCGACCCGCCGGAAGTGATATCGCGCTTCCTACGCGATCTACTTGCTACCTACCGCACCGCCATCCCATCCGCGGTATTGCTCGCGTGCACGAGCTCGACGCGCGAGAGCGACATGAGCGGCTGATCGGGATTGACGGCGTCGTTCCTGAAGACGAGGTAGAGGTCCTGATGGCCTTCGGCTCCGGACACCTGGACGCTCTGTACGGGATCCGGTCCGCGGCGGAAGCCCGCCTCGGGATCGGGCGCATCCACCACGACCTCGCCGAGCAGCATGCCGGTGGGACCGCCCAGGCGAACTTCGACCGTTCCACCCGCATCACCCGTACGCGAGCTGGCCGACGCCGTTACGTCGATGCGGCCGACGCCCGTCAGATCGATGTTCCGGAATGCGGCATGTCCGCCATGCTGCGGGATGATGGTCATAGGCCCACTTCCACGTCCGCCTGCCTCCATCCGCGCGCCTTCAACCTCGTCGTCCGACCCGAGATCGAGAATCGGGCTGCGAAGCACGACCGTGTGCTCGGATCGTTGCGACGGAAGCGTTCCAGCGCCTCGGTCGGTGTAGGCGGCGCGCATGATGACGGAGCCGCGCCCGTAATCGTTCTCCGGAACGGATGGCACGTACGTGCCGAATACGGGGAGCGAGCCGGCCGACTCGTTACCGACGCTCAAAATATAGTCGACCATCGTGCGCGCATCGTTTATCGACAGAGCCGGGTGCGCGGGCATGACCGTCTCCGCTTCCCAGTTACCGGTGCCGCCCTCGACGACCTTCTGAGCCAGGCGTTCCGCCGCACCGTCGTCGCCGGCATAGCGCTCGGCGATAGCCAGGTAGGACGGGCCGTTTGAGGCAGCCTCCGGCTGATGGCACACGGCGCAGTCCGACCCGCTCATCAGCAGCTGGGCGACGGCGAATCGTCCTGCCCCAACCTCGCCACCTTCGCTATCGGCGAGCGCATCCGCATCCAGCCCCTGCGAAACGTAATCGATCGTCACCGCTACGCGGTCGGGGGATACGCCGCCATCGCTCAGGCTGCCGTCTTCCGCATCACGCACGTGCACGTCGTAAGCGATCGGCTCGCCCGGGAAGAAGAACGTCTGATTCCCATCGAACTGCAGCGCCACGCTCGGCTCCGTGTTGCCGGCCACGATGCGCACGGCACTGGTGCTCGAGGCGCCGGACGGATCCGTTGCCTCCAGCGTCGCGATGTACACGCCCTCCGCGTCGAACGTGATCGACGGATTTGCCCCTTCCAGCGTGCGAACCTCCCCACCGCGGGCCGGCGCGACGTCCCACGTATAGGAGAGCTCGTCTCCATCGTAGTCGTGGCTTCCCTCACCGGAGAGCGCCACCTCGAACGGGACGCTGCCGCCCCGGGCGCTCGTCGAGACGCGGGCTATCGGCGCGCGGTTGCCCGCGTTGTATTCGATACGAACCAGCTTGTCTTCCTGACCGTCTGAAAACCACGTCTCTCCGTACTCCAACACGTAGAGATCGCCCTCCGGACCGAACTTCATGTCGATGGGCTCGACCGGACGGTATTCCGGCAGAAAGCGCTCCATCGATACGTAGTCGCCGTTCTCATCCAGCGTGATCGCCATAAGCCATCCCCGAGAGAAATCCGACACGAGCCACATTCCCTCATAATACGCCGGAAACGGCCGCTCCGGATCGTCGAAGTCGGCGCGGTGATAGATCGGACCGCCGTTGGCACTCCGCCCACCCGTTCCTACTTCCGGAAACTTCTCCGAATAGCCGTAGGGGTAAGAGATGAAGGCGGGTTGTGCCGGCGGAAGCTCCGTCAGACCCGTATTGTTCACCGATGTATTGATCGGATGGTTGGGATCCTTCGGCGGCAAGAGCGTATCGCGCACGAAATCCTGGAACGCGAAGGCGTGATTCTCCCCGACGAAGTAGGGCCATCCAAAATTACCCGGACCGCGGGCCTGGTTCAGTTCGTCGTAGCCTTGCGGACCGAGCTCGGTATCCTCGCGGGCATCCGGACCGACCTCTCCCCAGTACATGTATCCCGTCTCACTGTCGATGGAGACGCGCCACGCGTTGCGGTGACCCATCGTGTAAATCTCCGGACGCGTGCTGGGCGTCCCTTCCGGAAAGAGGTTGCCCTCCGGTATGGAATACGTGCCGTCATTCTCCGGATGAATGCGGATGATCTTCCCGCGGAGGTCGTTCGTATTCGCGGCTCCGCGCTGATCGTCCCACGGTTCGCGCCCCGGACGCTCGTCCGTCTGCGAGCCGCGGTCGTTGCTCGTATTGTTGCCGATCGTAACGTACAGATTGCCGTCGGCGTCCCACGTCATCCCGCCGCCGGTATGGCAGCACTGTCGGCGCTGCACGGGAAAGTCCAGCAGGACCTGCCTGGAGCCGGGTACGATGTTCGGCCCGTCGAGCGTAAAACGTGTAAGCTCGTGCTTGGCCTCGTCCGGATGAGCGTAGAGCAGGTACACCCACCCGTTCTCATCGAAATCCGGATCCGCGCTGACGCCGACAAGGCCTTCCTCCGCATTGCGCGTCTCCCCTTCCAGATTCGTATAGAAAATGTTGACGGGAATGTCGTCGATCAGGTGCACGCTGTCCGTCTCGGGGACGTACATCTTGAAGCCGCCCTTTCGTTCGACGATCAGTACGCGACCGTCGCCGAGTACGTCGAAGGCCATCGGCTCGTTGAGCTCGTCGCCTTCCGCCAGCACGACGGGCGTAAAACGGGTTTCATCGGGTTTCACCTGCATGGTTGTGTCGGTGGAGGGACCCGAACAGCCCATCACAAATGCGAGCAGCGCGGCGACGAATACGATGGAACGTCTTATTGACATATGACAGAGATCTTGATGGCGTTGTAAACGAGGGTAGCGGTCGATCGGAGATAGCGAACGAGCGCGGAACGCAAGCATGGGATATGCGCTCAGAACGCGAAACAGAAAGCGACGGCGGGACGCTGCGGTAGACACGTCCGTTCGAAATCACATCCGCGCAATATCAACATTTCCCGTCCAATCTTCCACGGCGACGCTCCGTTACGTTACGAGTTGCACTGGAGGGTACATTGCTCGCGCTGCATCATACGTCAGTCGCTAAGACCATCGGCTACGGGCGGTAATCGGGATTCGGGCGCGGCATAGGCGCGTCCATCTCTATCAGCCAGTTTTCGAAGAGTTGCCGGAGGGCGCGGACGCGTTCCGGTCGTTCAGCCGCCAGATCGCGACGCTCGCCCGGATCGTCGCCGAGATCGTAGAGCTTCGTCCGATCGTCTTCGAAAAACCATATCAGCTTCTCGTCTCCGCGCCGCACCGCGCCCGCGGGCGTCGTGCGCTCTCCTTCTCGTCCATATGCCTCGAGGTAGGCCGGGAAGTACCAGTAGAGCGTCTCGCGGTCCAGCTCCCCACCCTGCAGCACGGGCAGCAGGCTTACGCCGTCGATGGGCTGATCGGGCGGCAGGTCCGCACCCGCCGCCTCGACCAGCGTCGGATAGAAATCCATCCCGACAATCGGCTCATGTGAAACGGAACCCGGTTCGACCGTGCCGGGCCAGACGACGAACGTCGGCACGCGAATCCCCCCTTCGTAGAGCTGCCCTTTACCCCCCTTGAGCGGATAATTATCCGTCACCTGCCGGCTGCCTGGGAGTCCGGCCGAGGCGTACCCGCCGAGTCCGCCGTTGTCCGACGTGAAAACGATGAGCGTCTCGTCCGTCAGTCCCAACTCGTCAAGGCGGTCGACGACGCGCCCGACGCCGTGGTCGACGCGCTCGATCATCGCCGCGTACCCGGCATCCCGCTGGCCGTGCCAGGCCGGCTTGCCGGCGTACTTCGCCGTGAGCTCTTCCGGGGCTTCAATAGGGACGTGCACGGCGTAATGAGACAGGTAGAGGAAGAACCGCTCGTCTGCATGCTCGTCGATGAATGCGAGCGCTTCCTCCGTCAGGCGATCGGTGAGATATTCGCCCGGTGGACCGTCCGGCAGCGTCGCGATGTCATATGGACTGAAATAGGTGGGCGGATGTCCGGCGTGCGTGCCCCCCAGGTTGACGTCGAAGCCCTGAGCGAGCGGCCCGGCGCCCCCGGCCGACGCGCTGCCGTCTGAACCGGCATTACCGGCCCGGCCGGTGATGCCCGCCGGTTCACCCAGGTGCCATTTTCCCATATGGGCCGTGGCGTAGCCGGCATCCCTTAAGACCTCGGCCAGTGTGATCACCTCCGGCGCCAGCGTCGTCCGGTTCTCCAGGGGAACGAGGCGGCGGGTGGACGGCGGCGCCCTCCACGGATCGCCGACGGTGTAGACACCGTGCCGCGGCGCGTAGGCACCCGACATCAGACTGGCTCTCGACGGAGCACAGTTTGGGGCATTGGCATAGGCGCTGGTAAACCGCATACCGCGCGCTGCCAGCCTGTCGATCCGAGGCGTTTCGTAGAACGTGCTGCCGCGGTAGGACAGGTCGGACCACCCCATGTCGTCGATATAGATAAAGACGACGTTCGGACCCTGGGCTTCCTGAGCGGCGGCGTGGCGAGGGACGGCGGACGCCCAGCCGAGCATCAGGAGCACCACACTGAACATGGTGAAACGTGGGCAAGCGGTTGGATGGGGCGATTCGACGCGCATGGTTCGACTGACGTTGAGCGTGTGTACGGCGGATGCGATGGCAGTGGCGGCCTGATCGGCGTATTCTAACCATTCAGCTTGCGATCTACTTCCTCTACCGTCGGGGCGACCATCACACCCAGCGGCGAGGCGATGACGAGGCCGGCTACGGCATTGCCGAAGCGCACGGCGTCGAGCAGCGGCCGGCCCTGCAGCAGGGCGTAGAGCAACCCGGCGTTAAACGAGTCACCCGCGCCTACCGTGCCGCGTTCCTGCACGGAAAATCCGGGCACGACGGAAGGCTCCTTTCCTCCGTGGGGCAGCACGGCCGCCCCACGCGGACCCAGCTTCGTGATCACATTCGACGCACCTGCGTCGGCCACGTCGATCATGCCCCGAATGAGATCTTCCGACCCCGTACAGGTCTCCAGTTCGAGGCTGTTGCAGACGAAGTAGTCGACGTGCGGGAGCATCGGGCGAAGCTCTTCGAGGCGCACGGGGTCGCCAACGGCCGGACCGATGTCGAGGGCCGTCACGACGCCGTTCGCGTGGGCCGCGCGGAGAACGTCCTCGTACCCGCCCGGACGCCACGCACGCAGCAGCGGGTAGGAGCACACGAGCAGCACGTCGGCCGACGCAGGCAGGTGTCCGGGCAAGTCCTGCCGGGCGTAGGATTTCAGCGCGCCGGGATGATGAAACGACAGGCGGGTGCGCCCGGCGCTGATAATCGTCGTCGACGAGGTAGACTCCGAGACCTCCTGCTTGAGCGAGGCCAGTCCTACCCCTACCTCCTCCAGCCACTGCAGCATCATGCCCCCGAGCGGATCGTTACCTACGGCACTGCAGAGCGCCGTCTCGGCTCCGAGAGCGGCGAGCACGCAGGCACTGTTAGCCCCGTTCCCGCCGGGCATGAACTGCAGCGGATCGTCCGTGAAGACCAGGCTGTTGGACGTAAACTCGTCTCCGTCGACCTGCGGGAGGCGATCCGGACTGTGAACGACCACGTCGACGGTTGTTGATCCTATGACGGCAAACATGAGCTACTCCTGCTATTCTACGTCGTCATTTCCACGCGCCCGGTGGGTGATCCGGTCGTCACCCCGGCCCGATCCGGCATCCGATCGATCCTCCGACGGCGCGGCAAACGTCAGGATGCGTGCCGGATTGTGGATGAGGAGGTCGTCGACCTCGACCTCGCCGAGCCCGACATCCCACAAACGCGGTACGAACCGCTCCAGGATGAACGAGAACCCGGGGGCGGCCGCGAAGCCGTAGGCCGGCCAGTACGAACGGCGGGCGAGATCGCCTCCGAGCACGACGTGGGAGCCGTATCCCTCGTCCACGAGCGCGGCGATCGATTCCGCCCGCTTCACGTCGGGATAGTACTTCTCCTTCGAAATCTGATCGTAACCGAGCGCGGCTCCCGTGGCCGCTACCTCCAGATGATAGGCGACATCGAGCCTGCGGTCCATGTGCCCGATAAGCACGTGCGATGGATCCACTCCCTCCGACTCGAGAAGTCGGATTTGCTCGAGGGCCATCGTTCCCGCCTCCGTGTGCGTCGAGATCGGCGCGCCGGTGCGCCGATGCGTGCGGGCCGCTGCGCGGAAGGCGCGCTCGGCGGTCGGACTGATGCTGTTGAGCGTCGACGCGGCCTTGACGAGCCCTGCTCGCACGCCCGTACCGTCGATGCCGGTCTGAATCTCCGCGGCGAAGCGGTCGGTTAGCTCGCCCACCGATACGCCCTCCACATGACGTGCGGAAAAACGATCCTTGTTGTAGCCCGTCGCGCAGACGATGTGGACGCCGGTCCGTTCCGAGAGCCGGCGGAGTCCGGCCGCGTCACGACCGTAGTCGGCCGTCGACATCTCGACGACGGCCCTTCCTCCGGCTCGACGGAATCGCTTCAGCTCGACGGCGGCGGCCTCTTCGTCGCCCAGCACGAAGTCGGGATCGTCGGACGTGTCCGGCGGCGGGCGGCCCAGGAGGTGCTCGTGCGCGTAACACGTGCCCAGCTCCGAGGGCGAGACGGGACCCCGAACGGTCAGTATGAAAGGCTTCGGCTTCAGGATCTTCGGTTTCAGAATCTGCGGTTTCAGGATCGCTTGCTTCAGGAGATCAAGGTTTAAGAGCTCATGGTTCACAACCTCTGGTTTTAGGGGCTCTACTTTCAAGGTCGAAGCACGGCACCGAGCTCGAGAAGGTGGTCTCGCAGCACGCCGACGTCCAGCTCGCGCGGGCGTTCGTCGCGGCGGC
>JBBDTI010000058.1:62971-75157 GCA_040904565.1 Rhodothermales bacterium | reverse complement strand
AGGTGGTCTCGCAGCACGCCGACGTCCAGCTCGCGCGGGCGTTCGTCGCGGCGGCACGAAAGCGCTGCGGCGACGCCGGCGGCCTGCCCCATCGCCATGCATTGTCCCATGCTGCGGACCGAGGCATGGGCATCGTGCTCGGCCGACAGACAGCGTCCGGCCACCAGGAGTCCGTCTACTTTCTGCGGTACGAGACAGCGATACGGAATGTCGTAGGTCTCGCCGTCGGGCAGGTACTCCCATTTGGTGTCGCTCCCCGCGTGATGGTCCTCGATCGGCGCACCGCACTGGGCCACGGCGTCGTCGAACTTTCGGGCTGCCAGCACGTCGTCTCTCGTGAGACGATACTCCCCATAGATGCGCCGGCTCTCGCGGACGCCGATCTGGTTGCTGAGGTCGGCCAGCACGGCGTTCTCGTACCCGGGCACGCGGTCGTGCAGGAAGCGCGCATATTCGAGGGCCTGCCGCCGTCCCTCGACCTCGGCGATGGTGAGCTGCTCCGGGTCGGTCGCGTCGACGTCTCCGACCCGGGTCATATTCGTAGCCATGATGCCGCTGTACGGGGTTATGTGGATGCTTCCCTCTCGCCGCGGCAGGTCGTACTCCCCGGCGTCCGCCGCCGCGGCCATCAACTCGTGGAGATGATCTTTCGTCACGCCGCGTGCCCGTTCATCGTCGACGCCCACCATCCGGAAGGTCGTCGTGAGAGATTGCACGGGGCCCTCGTCGGGGCCCTCGAACGGTGCGCCCGCGTAAGCGGCAACGTCCGCATCCCCCGAAGCATCCACCACGACGTCGGCCATAATCCTGATCCACCCCCCTTTCGTGGCCGCAACCACGCCCGCGACGTGTCCGTTTTCGACGACGGCATCCATCACGAACGTGTGATAGAGCAGCTTCGCGCCGGCCTCCAGAGCCAGGGATTCCCAGACGACCTTGAGGGTTTCCGGGTCGTACGTGATGCCGCTTCCGGCACCGTACGTGTTCGGCCGAACGATGGAGACGCCGCGGCGATCCAGCGCCTCGACGACGAGATCGGGAACGCCGCCGACGACTTTACGGGACGATGCGCCGGGGGTGAAGAAGCCGTAGAAGGTATCCAGCACCTGCGTGCTGATGCCGCCCATGAAGCCGTACCGCTCGACGACGAGCGTCTCGGCGCCGGTGCGGGCCGCGGCGATTGCCGCGGTAGCGCCCGCGGATCCGCTTCCGACGACGAGTACCTCCGTGCGCCGGGTGGCCGTCAGGCGCTTGCTGTGAATGTCCGGGAGCTGGATATCCGGGTCGTGGTTGTCCGAAGGCTGCATATTCGCGTCGAGATCAGGTATGGATTCGAGGGTACGGACCATTCGATTGCGAAAGGAGCCGAATCACGTCGTCCAGCCTCCGTCGACCGGCAGGACGGCGCCCGTGATGAAAGACGAGCGGTCGGACGCCAGAAACAGGGCGGCCTCGGCGACGTCTTCCGGGTCGCCAAAGGCGCCTGTAAGTGGCTGGAGCGTCTCGAGGCGCTTCAGAATATCCGGATCCGACTGCGCCCGGCTGCTCATCTTCGTCGCGATCAGACCGGGACAGATTACGTTCGCCCGGATGCCTTTGGTCGAATAATAGCGGGCCACCGACCTCGTCATGCTCACGATTCCGCCCTTGCTGGCGGCGTAGGCGTGCGTCGCGAAGTCGTCGTCGCCGCCCTGCAGCGCGAGGACGCTCGACAGATTGACCACGGCGCCGCTGCCTGACTCGAGCATGCGTGCGACGGCATATTTCGTACACAAGAAAACGCTCTTCAGGTTGACGTCCAGGACGCGGTCCCACGCCTCCTCGGTGCATTCGTGAATCGGACCGTCGCCCCATTTCCTGCCGCTCACGCCGACGACGTTGAAGAGCACGTCGACGCGGCCGAATTCCGCCGCCACGCCCTCGACGGCGGCTCGAACCTGTTCGCCGTCGCTCACGTCGACCTCGAAGAAGGCGGCCGTGCCTGCATCGTCGCGTATGGCCTGGACGACCTCCTCGCCCTCCCCACGGTTCACGTCGAAGGCGGCGACACGGGCCCCATGTCGGGCGAAAAGGCGCGCGGTGGCACGTCCGATGCCGCTAGCGGCGCCGGTAACGATACAGACGCGGCCGTCCAGATCACGCGTTTCCATGGGATCCCTCCACCTCACGGTCATCGCAGCCATATACGCGGCGCATGCGCCGCCGATACTCGTCGTAGCAAACGTCGAAGCGCTCTCTGGACGCCTCCGATCCGAGGAAATAGCTGCTCGTAAGCACGATCGGAGGCTTCCCCATCCGCGTGAGCCGATCGGCCAGGAGGCACTTCACCGTATTGACCACCGCGGCTCCGCCCACCGTGGAGGCCGGACCCACAGGATCTTCGAGTCCGTCGATTTCTACCATGGCGTCGCCGCCGGGTGCCCCCGTATCGATCGTTACGTCCGCCACGTCCGGCAGGCGTTTGCCGGAGCTGTGCACGGGCCTGGACGCGAGGCAGTGCTCCATCGAGACCACGGCGATAACGGGCAGGCCCTTCCGCTTCGCGGCCAGGGCGACGTCCAGCACCACCTCATTCACCCCGCTGTTCGAGAAGATCATGAAGCTGTCGGGGGCCCGCAGTACGAAATTCCGCAGGATGACGTCCCCGAAGCCTTCCACGTGCTCGAGGTACATGGCCTGCCGCTGGCCATTGGATCCCACGACCGGGTTGTGGAAGGTCAGCGACAGCTCCACGATGGGATGAAAGCCCGGAAAGCTTCCGTGGCGCGGAAACATCTCTTCCACGGGAATGCGTGAATGGCCCGTCCCAAAGAGATGAACGAGGCCTTCGTTTCCGATCGTCTCGGCACAGATATCGGCGGCGACCTCCATGGCGTCCATCTGGGTCTCGCGGATATAGCCAAGTACATCCTGGATGGCGTCGAGATAGGCGAGGCCGGCGGCCGGGCCGGCCGCGGAGTGCGTTGCGGGAGTAGATTCGGACTGGGTCATGCGTGTGATGTACTTACTGAATGATGGGGCGATGGTCGGAATAAGAGCGTGGTCGGCGCCATAACGGCCGGGTAGACGTGCGGGACCGAACGACGCCCTCAATAGGTGTGCGACGTCGAGTACTCGTAGCGATCGGCACGGTAGAAGCTCGTCGTCACCTCGATGACGTCCCCCTCCTCATCCGACGCTGCCGTGCGCACGACGAGGAGCGGATCGCCGGCGGCAACCTGCAACAGATCGGCCTGATCCGGGTCCGCGACCGTCGCGGACACCCTGTGGCGGATCTCGGAGATGCGGATCCTGTACTCTTCGGCAAGCAGTGCGTAGAGAGAGGCGGGGTCGAGGTCGGCGGGGTCGAGTCCGGGACAGCGGGCCGCGCTGACGGACGTGTGCTGGATACCGATGGGCTCGTCGTCGCCCAGACGAAGCCGCACGAAATGGATGCAGGGCCCGCCGATCCGTTCGCGGTCTACCGGGGGGACGGGCTCATCCCTGGAGAGGAGGCGGGACTGCGGGGTGCGCCCCATGTCGCGCATCTGTCGCGTGAAGCTCCGATCCAGAAAAAACTGCGTTCGACTCGCCGCCGAGCGAACGAACGTCCCGCGTCCGGCCTGACGTACGACCAGGTCTGCCGAAGTCAGCTGCGACATGGCGGCGCGGAGCGTGTGCCGGCTCACGCCGTAGCGTCGACAGAGCTCCTGCTCGGACGGCAGCGCGGCGTCGGCCGCCAGCGTACCTTCCCGTATCATACCCTTTAGATCCTCCGACACCTGGTGGTAGAGCGGCACCGGACTGTCAGGATCCGCGGGCGTGATGGGCAATTCGTGCTGCGTCATACCTCGTGCGTTCGTTCCGTCATACGTTCGTTTCATCCGGAATGTCTGCTGTCGGGGCCTTCCTCACCGCGATCTGCATCGGCTTGTCGCGCCCCGCTTGCGCGCCTGATCGCTATGACCGTTCTTCTAGTCACGACGTAATGTAAGCACATTATGACATACAAACATTAGAATGTCCGTACCTTTCCAGTATGGACACAAAATTTAATCAGGACTCGAAGTGAACGCAAGGAGACCATGAGCGACCACGAAAGCACCTCGTCATCGATCACGCTGTTAGGTACCGGCCTCATCGGCATGTTCTATGCGTCCACCATCAACGGGGCCCGCGGCCGGGACCGCGTCAACGTCGTCTACTCGAGGCGGGAAGAGCGAGCGCGCGAGTTTGCAGGGGAGTGGTCGATTCCGGAACATACGACGGACATGGAGGCGGCCATCAACCATCCCGATACGGGGGTGGTCATCATCGGCCTTCCCAATCACGTGCATGAGGACTGCGTGCGGATGGCTGCGGAGGCGGGCAAGGCGATCCTGTGCACGAAGCCGCTCGGGCGAACGGCCGACGAGGCCCGGCGCATGCTGCGGATGGTCGAGGACGCCGGCGTGTTTCACGGATACCTCGAGGACCTCGTCTATACGCCCAAGACGCTCAAAGCCATCCAGAGTGTCAAGGACGGTGCACTTGGGGACATTCTATGGGTTCGCTCGCGGGAAACGCATCCGGGGCCGCACAGCGCCTGGTTCTGGGACCACGAGCGCGCGGGAGGCGGAGCCCTCATCGACATGGGCTGTCACACGATCGAGATCGTCCGCAACTTCGTCGGGAAAGACAACCGTCCGGTCGAGGTCATGTGCTGGGCCGACACGCTCGTCCACCCCATCGAGGCGGAGGACCACGGTGTGGCCATGATCCGCTTCGAGAGCGGCGCGGTCGGACAGATCGAGGTCAGCTGGGCCTTCAGAGGCGGTATGGATCTGCGCGACGAGGTCTCAGGCACCGAAGGGACGATCTGGCTGAACCACTGGCTCCGGACCGGCTTCGAAATGTACACCTCCGGGCAGAGCGAGGGGTACGTCGCTGAAAAGGTTGAAACGCCCAGCGGCTGGCTCTTTCCGGTCGGTGACGAGGCGAAGGCGCTCGGCTACACGGACATGTTTCTCGACATGATGGATGCGATCGAGAACGGAAAGCAGCCCATGGAAACGTTCTACGACGGCTACGTCGTCAATGCCGTACTGGACGCCTGCTACCGCTCGGCCGAATCAAAGAAATGGGAGGAGGTGACGCTGGATGACTGGCGTGCCGACAAACCGCACCCACGGGTATCGCCCACCGTACGAGAGGTCGACGGACACGTAATTATCAAAGAAGAGCGGATGCCCGACGGATCGACGCGTCAGATTCTAAAAAACAAAGAGACCGGCGACATCACGCAGCGCAGCGCATAGCTACGCTTCGCTGCTACCGTTCAAGATCAGATCGTAGTTCCGCAGCAGACCGCGCACGAAACGATCCGCCACCTTACGATGAACGTCGATCTCGTACGTGCCGATGGTCAGATGGACGTCCTCCCCCGCGAGCGTCCAGTTGTCGAGGAGCGACCGCTCCTGCGCACGCTCCATCAATTCTTCCAGCGACGAAATGTTGCCCACGTTCTCATTCGCCATCACTGAGTCCAGACGACGTACTGAATTACCCGACGTGTTCGATTCAATCTGAATCTACACGCTTAAGTCCCGGAAAGCATAGTACACAGCGGCCACGGCAAGGGCAAGCTCGCGCCGGGCGGATGGCAGTCAGACGCTATCGGAGTGGCAGTGAGAGACTACTGGGGTGGCAGTGAGACACCGCTCGATTCATCGGTCGCCGGCACGGACGCCTGCACGGTTTCCTGGTCCGACCGAATTTCCGGATGGTTGATCTGACCGCCGAGATAGGCGGTGCGCGCCATGATACCGGCGGTCACGATTCCGATGACGACGACGGTTACCGTCAGCCAGCGCGGGATGACGGTCCGGCGTATCGAGACGAGCAGTCCGACGACACCCGTGAGACCGAGCACGATGCCGCTCACCAGGGCCGCCACGGCGAAGTCTTCGTGGGCTTCAATGATGTCGTGCGTCACGCCGGCGACGTCCTCGACGATCTCCTCTGCCGCTCCTCCCGTGAGGTACACGATGACGGAGAAGAGGCCCGCAACGAAGAACGTCCCGAAGCTGATACGAAGGGCTTCCTGCTTCTTAAACGCCCATCCGTAGAGCAGCAAAACGAGGCCGAAATAAGCTCCCAACACGGGGAGGTGAACCAGCAATATATGGATATGTGCGACATTCATAGTCGTTCACCTTCGTCATTCGATGTTGCGTTCCGTCGACGTCGCGGTTTCGGAGTCCCCTACGTACACGAACTCGTCACCGAGAATGCGCTCGAGGACGATGAGCTGCTTGTAGTAATCGCGCAGCGCATCATAGAATCGTTCCTGGCCGGCCAGATACGTGCGCTGCGTGTCGAGCAGCGTAACGAGATCTAGTTCGCCGAGCTGATAGCCGACCAACGTCAGGCGAAGAAGCTCATCCGCCCGCTCCTGCACGGAGGTCCGAAAGCGTTCCATCGTCGTGCGGCTCGCGACGTATCCATGCCAGGCAAGCTCCGCCTGCTCTTTCAGGTCCAGTTCCACACTCTCCCGTCGCCACGACGCGGCGCGTTCTTCCGCATCGGCCTGTCGGACGCGCCCGCGGTACTCGCCGAACAGCCATAGGGGGAGCTGCAGTCCGACCTGCACCCCATATCGATCGTACCCCGTGCCGTAGTCCTGCCGGTACACGTCTACAATCACGTCCGGCAGAATCGAAACGCGCGCGCTCGCCCGTTCCATTTCAGCGGCCTCGACGAAGAGATCCGCCGCAAGCACCTCGGGCAATCGCGATACGCGCGCCATGACTTCTTCCTGCGTGATGTGGATCTCGACATCGACCAGCGTATCCGGAAAGACCATCTGATAGGTCTGATCTTCCGGATCGATCCCGATTTCTCTGAAGAGCCGATACCGGGCAGCCTCCAATTCGCGCTGGGCGTCGCGACGGCGGCTTTGCGCTTCGGCGTGTTCGAGGTCCGCCTTCATCTGTTCCAGCTCGGAGGCCTCGCCGACCTCTACGCGAACCTGTGCGGCAGCGACCAGGCGATCCGCGAGGGTGAGTTCCTGGTCTCGCAGATGCATGAGTTCTTGTGCATAGAGCACGTCAGTGTACGCCGTCTTTACCGCCGCCTTTAGACCGGCACGCGCTGCATCCAGGTTCACGTCCATCGCCTCCAGCTCGGTACCGGTACGCCTGTAATCGTAGTAGCTCTTTAGCGGAAAAGCGATCGACTGCGACGCGGCCCAGCGTTGTTCGGCAAACCCGCCGGCGGCAACCGTAGGAATGCCCTCCCGAAAATACGTGATCCGGGGTGCGTGGATACCGAGGTGGAGCCATCGTTCGTTTGATTTGGCAGCAACCGTGGAACGGAGTTCCTGGATGCGCGGGTTGCGTTCCTGAGCGAGTTCGACCGCTTCCGTGACGCCGAGCGTGCTCGGAAGCGGGGCCTCCTGACCCTGGACGGCGTGTGCCAGGATGACGCCGGCCGCCACGATGATGACCAATCGGTGTATCGTCGTCATGCCGTTGAACCCTCCTCGCGATCCGATATCTGGTCGCCGGTGAATGCCTGATGGTCTCGCCCCGGCACACGATCGTCCTTTTCGATCCAGTTGTAGACGGTCGGCAGAACGGCAAGGGTAAGAATCGTGGCCGTTATGAGTCCGCCGATGACGACCGTCGCGAGCGGTCGCTGCACCTCGGAACCGGGGCCCACGTTGAACGCCATCGGAATAAATCCCAGGCTGGCGACGAGCGCCGTCATGAGCACCGGACGCAGTCGATCGACGGAGCCTTGGAGTGTTGCGTCGCGAACGGAAAGACCGTCCTGGCGCAGCTTATTGAGATGGGCTACGAGTACGATGCCGTTCAGTACGGCTACGCCGAACAGCGCGACGAAGCCGATGCTGGCAGATACGGACAGGTAGAGCCCGCGCATCCAGAGCAGATATACGCCGCCGGAGAGTGCGAAAGGTAGCGCCAGTAAGATGAGCAGCGCGTAGCGAATCTGCCCGAACATCATGTAAAGGAGTCCGAAGATGATGAACAGGGCCAGGGGCACGACAACGTACAGGTGGCGCATAGCTCGCTGTTGGTCTTCGAACGCCCCGCCGTATTCGAGGAAATTGCCGGCCGGAACGTCTACGTTCTCGCGGACGGCCATCTGCAGCGCAGTGACGTAGGAGCCAATGTCAATATCGCGCACGTTGATGCCCACGATGACTCTGCGCCATCCGCTTTCTCGAGCGATTTCACGCGGTCCTTCTTCGGCGGATACCGTAGCGACCCTACTGAGGGGGATGTAACCGCCTCCGGGCAGCTGAATCGGAGCATCGGCGATGTCGCGGAAGCTGGAGCGAAGCGCCTCGGGAAAGCGGATGACGATGTCGAAACGTCGCTGGCCCTCGAACACCTGTCCCGCGGCCTCCCCACCGATCCCCGCCTCGATGACCTCCTGTACGTCGTTGACATTGAGACCGTACGAAGCTATGCGTTCCCGGTCGATCTCGACGTTCAGATACGGCTGCCCTTCGGTTTGCTCTACGAAGAAATTATCCGTTCCCTCAACGGTCGGCACGATGCGGGCAATCCGATCGGCGACGTCATTGAGCACGTCGAGACCCTCCCCATAAATTTTGACGGCGATGTCCGACTTGACGCCGCTGGTGAGCTCGTCGACGCGCATCGCGATCGGCTGGGTGAAATTGTAGGACAGGCCCGGCTCGCTCGTCAGATACGGTTCGATAAGATCCCTGATCTTCTCCTTCGTCATGCCCGGCCGCCAGGCGTCCCGCGGCTTCAGCACGACCCATACGTCGGTCTGGTGAACGCCCATCCAGTCGTTGGCGAGGTCGGAACGGCCCGTCTTCGGGACCACGGTCTCGATCTCGGGAATCGACTCCATGAGTCGCGCCGCGAACCAGTTAGCATTCTCGACCGACTCGGCCAGCGTGACGCTCGGCATGCGCACCTGTTCGACCAGAATGGACCCCTCGTCGAGCTCGGGAAGGAACTCCGTTCCGAGAAAAGGGATCATCAGAACGGACGACCCGAAAATCACGGCCGCAACGGCAAAGATGCGCCACTTCCGGTCCAGATACCGATCGAGGAACCGTCGATACCACGGGCGCAGCCAGTCCATCAGGTAATTCCTGCGCACCTTTACGCCGTTTCTGAAGACGATGGCGGCCATGGCAGGCACGTAGACCAGCGCGAGGAGCAGCGAGCCGAATACGGCCGTGGCAACGGTGATGGCCATCGGACGGAACAGGATGCCTTCCATTCCCGAGAAGGTGGCGATGGGAACGTAGACCATCAAAATGATCAATACGCCGAAGAAGATGGGACGTGCTACCTCGTGGGCGGCCTCCCGAATGATCTGTATTCGCGATCGGCCTCCCCGGTCCGTTTCCAGGCGATGGACCATATTCTCGATCATCACGACCGATCCGTCCACCACCATACCGAAGTCGATGGCCCCCAGGCTCATCAGATTCGCGGCGAGACCGAATTCGCGCATGCCTATAAACGCGAAGAGCATAGACAGCGGGATGACCGTGGCCACGATGAGGGCTCCGCGAATTTCACCCAGGAGCAGAAGCAGGACGGCGATCACGAAAAAGCCGCCTTCGACCAGGTTGGTAGCCACCGTCCGCGTGGTGCGTTCGACGAGCTCCGACTGGTCGTAGAACTTCTCGATGTAGACACCCTCCGGAAGGCCTTCATTGATGGTCTCTATTTTCGCCACGACGTCCCGTATCACTTCCCGGCCGTTGCCGCCTCGCAGCATCATCACGATGCCGGTTACGACCTCACCCTGTCCGTCCTGCGTCACGGCGCCCTGGCGAAGCTGGCGCCCAAGGGTGACCTCGGCGACGTCGCGGATATAGACCGGCCGATCGCCCGTCTTCGCGACGACGACGTTTTCGATGTCGCCTGCGTTGCGTATCACCCCGAAACCGCGCACGATGTACTGTTCGCGATTGTGTTCGAGGTAATTGCCCCCCGACACGCTGTTATTGCTTTCGACGGCTTCGATCACGTCTCGCAGCCCCAGACCGTACGCCCGCAGCGCTTCGGGCCGCACGACGACGTCGTACTGCTTTACGAATCCACCAAACGCCGTGATTTCGGTAACGCCGCGGATGTTCTTGAGCTGTGGCGCGATCAGCCAGTCCTGGATCTCACGCAGGTCGGTCAGCGAATGGTGCGTCCCGCGCACGACGTACTGGTAGATCTCTCCCATCGCCGTCGAAATGGGACCGAGTTGAGGCACGTCTACCCCACCGGGAAGTTCGTCGGCTACCGCCTGCACGCGCTGGCTGACCATCTGCCGCGCGAAATAGATATCCGTGCCCTCGTCGAACTCGACGGTGACGGCGGAAAGGCCAAACTGGGACACGGACCGCACCTCTCTCACATCGGGCAGCCCGTTCATCGTGGTCTCGATCGGAAAGCTGACCAGCCGCTCAACGTCGTACGGTGAATAACGCCCCGATTTGGTAATGACGAGTACCTGCACGGGCGTCACGTCGGGCAGCGAGTTGATCGGAATCTGCATCAACGAGAACACGCCGCCGATCGCCATCAAGGCAACCAGGGCGAGTGCGACGAATTTCTGTCGCAGGCTGAAGTCGATGAGACGGTGCACGGTGTCGGTATTGCTGATTACTGGAGACGACGCTGCTCGGCGGGATTCATGTTCAGGCGCGCCGGTTCGGCACTCGACTACTCCTCCGCAAAGTGTTCGAAGCGGGCGAGGGCCTTCAGGTTGTAGACCTGAGTGACGGCCACGTCCTCTCCCTCCGAGAGTCCGCTCGACAGGACGGCCGCATTTTCCCCAATACGCTCGATCACGACGGGACGACTTTCGTACGTAACCGAATCCCGTCGAACGAAAACGTGAGCCTGGTCTCCCGAATACTGAACGGCGGACAGTGGAATCGACATCGTCTGACGAGCGCTCCCGGCGTCCACCGTGAGCCGGACGGTCTGTCCGGGCAGGGGCCATCCGTCCCTCGTCGCGACGATAATATTCAGCGTAACGGCCCGGTTCTCAGGATCGACCGACGGATTGACGGTCGTCACGGTGGTGTTGATGACGCAGTCGGGTACGTCGTTGACCTCGATGCATACGGGATTGCCGGGGTGGACGGCCGACGCATCTTCGGGCGATAGGTATCCACGGATGAGCACCGCCGATGGGTCGACGATCGACATCATTTCCTGATAGGCAGTTACGGATTGGCCCAGATCGATGAGGTGTCGATCTATCGAACCGGAAATCGGCGCACGAATGACGAGATTCGGCCGGTCGTCACTACCCGTGGTCCAGCTCTCCATCTGCGCCTCATCGATCCCGAGCGTGCGCAGACGCGCCGTCGCCGCGCGCACCATCGCGTCGGCTCGTGTGAGATCGGCCCGGGCCCGGTCGAGTCGGCTGCGCGGTGTGATTTTCTGTGCGACGAGCGTCTCCAGGCGTTCGACCTCCCCGGCCACGTAGTTTGCCTCAGCGCGAGCCTGCACGAAGTCCGCAGCCAGGTTAGCAAATTCGAGGCTCTCGAGTTCGGCGAGCGGAGCGCCGCGCTCGACGCGTTCTCCTTCATGGGCCCAGATGTGCGATACTCGACCCGCGATCGGTGCGCTCACCAGCGCGAAATGCTCGGGCGACGGAAGCACGCTACCGGGCAGCACCGCCTCGAACGCCTCGTCGATACGCTGTACGGTAATGGTCTGGACGGCGAGATCGCGCGCCTGAGCCGGCGATAGGCGCACGGCGGCTGATGGTTCGGCGGCGGGCGTGACGGAGGGCGGCGGTGCGACGTCCTCCACCGCCTGGTCGGGCACGGAGTCGTCCGCACATCCGGAGACCAGTACGACGCTCAGCAAGATACCTGTGACGAGTAGAATTCCGGAACGAGGCATGAACGGCTCTCACGTTGCTGGACACACGGTTGACGCAACGTTACGCCGCCTGGCGCTCGCACGTCGTGCATGAAATGCGATTCCACGTACGCAAGTATTGCGGATCATGATGTAGAGGAATCCCCCACTCCCAACCGGCATTCACCGCGGGCATATCTGCTAACCGTCGTACGGCAACAGACGTCTCCCTCTGTTTACTTATATTTTCGACCCTTCCCCGGAGAACTTTTTGGAGGGCAACCCATACATGAATTTCAGACACGTTATAATATGTAATAACATGTGAATCGCCGTGCGC
>JBBDTI010000058.1:29710-62871 GCA_040904565.1 Rhodothermales bacterium | reverse complement strand
ATACATGAATTTCAGACACGTTATAATATGTAATAACATGTGAATCGCCGTGCGCGCACACATTCCGCTTTTAGGGCAGCTGAGGGACTACGACGGCGACCGGCTGAAAGGTGACCTGACGGCGGGGTTGACGGTCGGCGTCATGCTTATTCCACAGGGCATGGCGTATGCCCTGATTGCCGGACTGCCTCCGATCTACGGGCTGTATGCTTCACTGATGCCTCTCATCGTGTACGCCTTTCTCGGCACGTCGAGGCAGCTCGCCGTCGGACCCGTCGCGATGGTGTCGCTGCTGGTCGCCGCGGGTGTCGGACCGATCGCGGCCGGCCCGGAGGAGTACATCGCGCTCACGCTCCTCCTGACGCTGATGGTCGGACTCATACAGTTCATCCTCGGCATGGCGCGCTTCGGCTTCCTGGTGAACTTTCTCTCGCATCCGGTGCTGGCAGGCTTCACGTCCGCAGCCGCACTGATCATCGGCTTCAGCCAGCTCAATCACCTGCTCGGCATTTCGATCGACCGGTCTCATTTCGTGCATGACATCATCGCGAGTGCCGCGGCGCAGGCGGGCACCATCCACCTTCCCACGCTGCTGATCGGGCTGGCGAGCATCGCGGCGCTGGTGCTGGTCCGTCGGTGGCGACGATCGTTTCCGGGAGCGCTGCTCGTAGTTGGCGCGGCTACACTGGTAACCGCTGTTTGGGGGCTGGAAACGATGGGCGTACGCGTGGTCGGTACCGTACCGGAAGGACTCCCCGGGTTCATCGTACCTTCCGTATCGCTCGAGCACGTCCTCGCGCTGCTTCCCACGGCACTGGTCATCTCGCTCGTCGGCTTCATGGAGTCCATCGCCGTCGCCAAGGTGTACGCGAGCCGAGGACGTTACCGGCTCGACGCCAATCAGGAGTTGATCGGATTGGGCCTCGCCAACGTGGTCGGAGCATTTTTCAGGGCCTATCCCACGACCGGTGGGTTTTCCCGCACGGCCGTCAACGCGGAGGCAGGCGCGCAGACCAACGCAGCCGCCGTCGTGAGCGCGGCCATTATCGCGCTGACGCTGCTGGTGCTGACGCCACTCTTTTACTATCTGCCCAACGCCGTGCTGGCGGCCATCGTCATGGTTGCCGTATCCGGCCTGTTCGACTGGAAAGAGATGGCGTTTCTCTGGAAGGTCGACCGGCGCGACCTTACGCTCCTGCTGATTACGTTCGCAGCCACGCTCGCGCTCGGCATCGAGCAGGGCATTCTCGTGGGGGTTGTGGCCTCGCTCGTTTCAGTCGTCCATCAGAGTGTGCGGCCGCATACGGCCGTGATGGGCCGCCTTCCGGGCACGATGACGTATCGGAACGTAGATCGCCACCCCGAGGCGCTCGTCACCTCGGGCACGGTGATCTTGCGAATGGATGCCTCGTACTATTTTGCAAACACCGATTATTTGAAGGAGCGGCTGGGCGAGATTGCTCGGCCGGACCATGACGTCAAGGCCCTCGTGATCGATGCCTATCCGGTGAACACGATCGATTCGACGGCGGCGCATGCGCTCAGGGAGAGCCTCCTCGAACTTCGTCGACGCGGTGTCGGCGTATATTTTGCGGGCGTAAAGGGTCCCGTATTCGACGTGCTCGAGCGCGCGGGTATCGCCGATCTCATCGGCCGCGAGCATTTCTTCTACGAGGTGCACGAGGCCGTCGAAGCCGCAGACACGTTTTTCGACTCATCTTCCGACCAACCCCAACAGAAAGAGGAACCCACGCATGTCGAATAATAGCGATACGTTCTCCTCGAATGCTTCAACCTCTTCGAATACGGCCGACCGGTTCCAAAAGGACGTCATCGAGAAGAGCTTCAACAAGCCCGTTCTCGTCGATTTCTGGGCGCCGTGGTGCGGCCCCTGCCGGGTACTGGGACCGACCCTCGAAAAAATGGCCAGGGAGGCCGGGGGTTCGTGGCGTCTCGTTAAAATCAACACGGACAAATATCCCGAATTCGCGCGGCGTTACGGCGTTCGAGGAATTCCGGCCGTTAAACTGTTCGTCGACGGCGAGGTCGCCGACGAATTCGTCGGAGCGCTGCCCGAGCACGCCGTCCGCGACTGGCTCCGCAACGCGGGCGTAAGTGAGTGACCGGGCTCGGCCCGCTCAGAAGCGTGTGTTGACCACGTTGTTGTAGATGGATCCGAAGCGATAGTTGAACCCGAACTGAAAACTCAATTCGTAGTTCGTCGCCAGCTGGCGCCGCCGCAGGAGCACCTCGTCCAGACTGGCATCCCCTTTGGGCAGGTTCAGCTGGTTCTTGATCCACTCGACGTCGCCACCGAACTCGACGGAGAGCCCTCGCGTGATACGCACTTCGACGTCGCCCCCGAATTCGGCGCTGTACTTGCTTGTGTCGTGGAGATACTGCGAGACCTCGACGCCGATGTCGATCTCTCCCCACGGCTGCGTCACTTCGTAGGCCGCATTGAAGGCGTGCTCGGGCAATACCTCGGAAATCTCGTTGAAGATCGTCGTATCGGCGTACGTGACGTGAATTCCTCCGACGCGATAGGTGAAGGTCAGCTGCCGTCGCGTCGCTTCACGATAGGGGAATACGCTGTACTCGACCGCCGGCATGCCTCGATACCGCAGGTCGATATTGCTGAACGTCGACGTGTATACGTCTCCGAAGAGGCCCGCCGACCAGTGCGGACCCAGGCTCTTGACCACGTAGGCGTCGAACCCGTCACGTCGCGAGGTGCTCGTTATCGTCTCATCGTTCCGCTCGAACTCGTCGAAGTTGTAATTGAAGAATGGTCTGAGCCGAATCTTCCACTCCTCCGTGACTCGCTCGGCAGATAGGCCGTAACGCGCGCGCAAGGACTGCTGGGACGATTCGAAGTTCGCCCATGCGTCGCCGTACACTTCGAACGTCCAGTTATTCCACGGATCGTCTGCAGGCTGCGTATCTACCGATCCGTTCCCGTCGCCGACTTGGAGTGCGAGACGCGGGCCCACCGACGTATGGATGAGGTATGGAGCCAGGGCCACCTGCAGCGTCCGTAAGAACCCGCGGCGCTCCTGATCCTGCGTAGCGCCCGCCTCGGATGTAAACTGGGCCGTATGGTCCATCCCTTGGAAGACACCCCGACCGATGAGGTCGAACGTAAAGGCCTCCCCACCGGCGGCCGTATTCACGTCCGTCACGAGGACGTGCACGTCGGCCCCCTCCCGGTCTCGCACGTAGTCGACGTAGGTCATCTCCTGCCGAATGAACGTCTGATTGCACCAGCCGCAATCAAGAAAGATAGCGAGTCGCTCCGGTGCACCCTCCATCGCCTGACCGGACGCCGGCGTCGAACCTACCACGCTCCACCACAACGCGGTACAGGCCAGCACAGCGGCGCATTGAACGATGCCTCTGTAAAGAATTTTGCACGAAGGCATAGTGAAAAATCCACTCATTGAATCTATGGCTTGGGACTATTCTCGAAAGGTCACGGAAACGCCGGAGGCATGATTTCGGCCGGTAGCGGGGTGCTGGTATACATTGTTTGTAATGACGATCCGGTCGAGACGCGCGTTGTCCTCCCGGTAGGCAAGTTGAATCACGTTACTGCCGGCGCGAAGGGGGAATACGGCAATCTCTCCACCGTCATCTGAGTCATGCACCAGCTGCCATTCCCACTCATCGTCATCCTCGATACCGTTCCACCGTACCCAATCCTCCTCATTTGCGCGGATCCAGAAAGAATCCTCGTCGCTATCGGGCCCCATGGCACGGGCCCACACGACGAAACGCCCTCCTTCGGGCACCTCGACGGGATACGAGAGGCGTCCATCCACGGGGGGCTCGCCCCGGCTTACGTATCCGTCAGCTACGGAGACGAAGTACCGGCCGGACGCATTCTCTTCGGTACGAACCTCGAACGGGGGCACGATCTCGGCCGGGGATTCGGCCTCGACGGCGTACGAAACCGTTCGCGCCGGCGGAGGGAGCGGCGAACGTCCTCTCGGGACCAGGTCGGGATCGCTCGTTACGAATACGGCATCGAGGCGGCTTCCGTCTTCTCGATTCCGGAAGGTCAGCGCATGAACGCCGGATTCGAGCTGCAGCGGTTTACCGGAACGATCGGCCACCATCAACCACGTCCACTCATCGATCGTGTCCCCATCCTTCGGATCTACGAGATCCCATCGGAATGCTCCACCGCCGTCGACGGACACGTAGAACGAATTATCATTATGCCTGTCACCGATTACCCGCGCCCAGACGGCACGACCGGCAGCCTCTTTCAGATCGACGTCGAATTCAACGCGCCCCGGACCGCCTTCGGGGGGATCGTTGCCGGGGCCGTCCGGCACGACCACATATCGGCCGCCGGAGGCCCGCTCATCGTTGCGAACCGTCATGGGCTCGACGATACGGCCTCTCTCGGCCTCCGCGGTAAGCGTAAACGCCGCCTCGGGAACAGAACCGCGCGAGGCATCTGACAGCGAATCATGCAACGGATCGGCGGGGTTTGGGAATGTGCCGGAGCGTTCCGAGCCATCCTCGAACGGATCCGAGCCGGACGATTCGCCCGGCTCCACAGACGCATCCGTTACACGTGAAGCGGACGGATCCCGCTCCTCGCTACCGTCCTGCGCCGCGTCCACGGAACGAAGCGCCGCCATCGGCAGCGCGGGAACGGCAACGACAAGGAGTATGACTGCGAACGCAGCGACGGAAACGGCACGGCGATCCACTTCCGGATCGAGAATCGACCGGATACGTGCCTTCAGCCCCTTGCGCTCCGCCATACTGATGCCGCCAGGCAGCAATTCGCGGCCGGAGACGGACTGCGCGACGTCGAGAAGCAATGCGGCATAATCATGCGAAGCCGTTCCTGCGCGAAGCACGACGTCGTCGCACGCCAGCTCCTGCTCGGCACGCAGCCGGTGCCGAGCGACCCAGACGAGCGGGTTCGGCCAGTAAGCGATGCAGGAAAGTTCAGCGATGAGGTGCGGCAGGTAGTCCCTCCTGCGAATGTGGGCCAGTTCGTGCATAAGCACCATGCGCAGTCTGCGCTCGTCCCATTCGATCGCCTCGACGGGCAGGAGGACTACGGGGCGAAACAGTCCCCAGGTAACCGGCATCTCGACCTGGCCAACCAGAACACGCGTCTCCCGCACATGCCCAATCTCAGTCCACACCGCCGCCGCCACCTGATCGATACACTGTTTGGAGACGGCATTTCTCGTTACGCTGCGAATCCGCGCCAGATGAATCAGAAACACGGCCGCGAGTCCAACCCCACCCGCGAGCCAGACGAAAAAGGCATAGACCACACCGTTCCTCGATCGTACGGGAACGGCCGCGACCTCGTCTTCGATATCGGACTGCCGCACGGGCGTTTCGACGAGCCGGCTCGTGCCATCACCGGTGGCGATAGGCATTTCGACGGCGTTTCCGCTTACCGTCTTAGACGTGGTAAGGACGCGCTGCTTTAATGTCTCGAAGTGTGAGACGTCGACTTCGATCGCGGGCATCCATGCCGAAACCAGCGGCAGCACCAGAATCGCCGCAAACGCCGTGCTCCAGAGCACGTGCCGGAGGCCCGCGGAACGCCGTCGAAGCGCCCCGGAGAGGAACCATGCTGCCGCCAGGATGACGCTCGCCTTCAAAAAAAGCGAGACGCCGTAGGTAACAAACGCGGTATAGGATGGCAGTATCTCCATTCCCGGAAAGTTAATTCGTCTCGTTGGTTCGTTCCGCCCGTTCCCTGGCCGCCTCGATCCAACCGGCGATCTCGTCCAGGTCTTCCTCGCTCAGCGCCTTCGCCGACATACCCAGCAGACTCAGGATCGCGCGAGAGGGCGACCCCTCGTAAAACGTTTGAAGCAGATGCCGCGTAGCGGATCGCTTCACCTGCTCGAGCGATTGCGCCGGCGAGTAGAGGTAACGCGGCCCCTCCTCCCGATGGCGAACGTACCCCTTGTTCTCCAGGATGCCGAGCGTTACCCGGACCGTATTGTACGATGGATCGTCCGGCATGCCTGCAACCACGTCAGAGACGCTCGCCTCGCCGAGACGGAACAGCACGTCCATGATCTGGCTCTCGCGTCTACTCAGATGCAAGTGAAGCAGGTCGTTCACCATCGTCACACTCGTTTTTATCCTTAGGCCAGCCGTAACGTACGGCTATGTAAAATATTTTGCATGAAATTTCCTGAAAGAGTCTGACGTACTTGCAGACGCAGGAGGAATACCGGGGTTTCGGCAAACGTGCGAGCGGTGTGGTGAATCGCACGTGTACGCAATGAATCGCACGCGGTCAACCGACGGAAGGCATCGGCCGGACGTCTACTCGGGCAGCTCGTGGTAGACGAATCCGACCGCAGCCTGATCGTAATCCGTGTAGGAGCGATAGGTGCCGCGGAGCCACACGACGGCCCACGCCCGATCGCTCGCGGCGACGATGGGACGGAGATTGTCTTCCGGGGACTCGGCGGTTACCGTCTCCCAGGTCCACGTCGCACCGCCATCCTCCGTTTCGCCTCTGAATATTTCGTAGCGTCGCACGCCGTCGACCCGTATCGGCTCGCCGCCTACCGGATCGACGTCGGTGGAAATATATACGACGTCCGGTGTCGACGGATGAAGGGCGATCAATCCCGTATAGGCATCCTCTCCTTCGTACAGGCGCGTGCCGGCGTAAGCAATCTCTTCGTCGTGCCAGGCCGCTCCATCCCACCTCGCGTATCGATACCGGTGATCCATTCCTCCACGCTCGGGTTCGATCCGATCCTTCGTCACGGAGTAGGCGATGTAGGGGCGTCCGTCTCCATCGAGCTCGATGTCGCTCGTCCACGCGACATTGTTCTCATCTCCAGAGAAAACACGCGTAAACGCATGCGCGGGCGGCGCCTCCTCGTCAAAAATATTTTCGTCGACCAGGGTGCCGTCACTGCGATACGACCGACCATCGTGGACGTAACCGTGATACACACTGTTCGCGAAATCACGGGGATGTCCCTCGGTGGTGATAAAATGGATGGCGTCGATGCCGTTTCCCGCGTATCGCACATACGGCCGCTGCTCGCTGCCGCCGCCGTCGATGAGCCGTCCGCCGTACGCCCAGCTCTCGCCCTGGTCGTCGGACACGACGAAATTCGGATCCCAGTGCCGCGTACGCGTGAAGTTATAGATACGTCCGGCCGGACCTTCCGCCGCCATGCCATACAGGTTCGAGTACGTCACCCGCGCCCCGTGATCGAACCGCCGCTCGGGCCGCCAGCGCGTTACGTCGCCCGGCGCTTCGGAGATGCGCCAGAACGAGTAGTCGCCATTGTGGCGAGAGTACGCCGCCAGATAGCGCCCGTCGGGGCGAGCGAACAGCGCGGGCACGGCGTGATCGTTCGCCTGCAGCGTGTCCCGGAGCACGTGGACGGACCGCTCGCCGGTTTCCAGATCGTACGCGGTGACGGTTACGTCGCCCTCCGTGCTCACGCCGGCAAGCAGCAGCTGTCCGCCATCGATGATCGCCCGCTCGTCCTGAAACCAGCACCAGCTCGTATTGGGATTGAAGACGATAGGCGTCCGCTCCTCGGCACAAGCCTGCAGCAGGATAGCCCCGGCAATGAAAACGGCGACAAGGGTGAGTCGGCGAATCGTCACGCCCCTTCCGTATCCAGGCGATAGGTGTCTCGAACGAGGTCGTACGCCATGGCCCGTACCATGGCCCGCGCATCCTGCTCGTCGATCTCGTGGCGAGCGACGAGCGTCGCGGCGTAGTTGGCATCCACGCGTCGGGAGAGATCGTGCCGTGAGGGGATGGAAAGAAACGCGCGCGTGTCGTCGTTGAAGCCGGCCGTATTGTAGATGCCGGCCGTCTCGGTCACGAGCTCGCGGTAGCGCCGCATACCGGCGATGCTGTCGAAGAACCACCAGGCCGGACCCAGCCGCAGGGCCGGGTAGTGACCCGCCAGCGGGGCCAGCTCGCGAGAATACGTCGTTTCGTCAAGCGTGAAGAGAACGAGCCGGAACCGCTCGTGATTCCCGTAGGCATTCAGGAGCGGCCGCAGGTTGCGGGTATACTCCGTGCGCACGGGGATGTCCGCCCCCATGTCCGGCCCGAAGCGTTCGTAGACCCGCTCGTTGTGATTGCGGAATGAACCCGGGTGGATTTGCATGACGAGGCCGTCCTCTACACTCATTTCGGCCATCTCCATGAGCATGTGGGCCTCGAAGGCGCGCTGGTCTTCCGCGTCGGCCGCGCCCCGCAGCGCCCGAACGAACAGTTCCTCGACCCGCTCCCGGGGTAGCCGCTCCGTGCAGGGTTCGACGACGGCATGGTCCGTCGACACGGCGCCCATCTCCTTGAAGAAGGCGCGCCGCTCCACCAGCGCCTCGACGAACCGGGCGTAGCTGTCGACCTCGAAGCCGACGGCCGATGCGAGCCGCTCGACCTCGCCGCGCCACTCAGGCGACGCGATACGAAACGCGGCATCCGGCCGAAAACACGGCACGACGCGCCCGTTCCAGTCGGCGTTACGGATCTGCTGATGGTATTCCAGAGTGTCCGACGCGGCGTCGGTGGTGGTGAGCACCTCGATGTCGAACCGATCGAACAGGGACCGCGGAAGGAACTCGGGCGACTTCAATTTCTCGAGCATCTCATCGTAGATGCGCATGGCCGAATCCCCATCGAGCTTCGTACGAATGCCGAAGACGTGGTAGAACTCGTAGTCGAGCCAGGCCCGCGTCGGCGTTCCGCGAAACAGCTCGTAATGATCCGCGAACGTCTGCCAGATCGTGCGCGCATCCTTCTCGACGGGCGACCCGTCTCGCGTGGGGATGCCGAGCGATTCGAGGGGAATACCCTGCGAATAGAGCATCCGGAAAATGTAATGGTCGGGCTTGACGATCAGCGACGCCGGCTCCGCGAACGGCTCGTTCACCGCGAGCACACGGGGATCGACGTGCCCGTGCGGGCACACGAGCGGGAGGTCCGACACGCTCAGATACAGATCGCGAGCCAGCCGCCGAACGCCCGGGTCGGGATCGAAATAACGGTCGGGATGCAGTTCCAGGGATGCCATCAGGCGAGAAAATCATCTAATCCAACAGAAATCGGCCCCGCTGGGGCCCGTGCCGCCGGCACGCTTCACGAGATGCTGGTCGACGGTAGAATGCACCCGCAAGATCATCAAGTGGCACTAGAATCCGAAGACGCGAGGCAGCCAGAGACTGAGTTCAGGTACAAAGGTAACGACGAGCAGTGCGACGATCATGGCCAGGAACAGCGGCATCAAGGGACGGACGACGCTGGTGATCGACACGTCCGCGATACCGCAGCCGACGAAGAGCACGCTGCCGACGGGCGGCGTGCACAGGCCTACGCACAGGTTCAGGACCATCACGATGCCGAAGTGAACCGGGTCCATCCCCAGCTCCATCACGATCGGCAGGAAGATCGGGGTGAAGATGAGCACGGCCGGCGTCATATCCATAAAGGTCCCGACGGCCAGGAGTACCACGTTGATGATCAGCAGGATGACGATCGGACTGTCGCTCAGCGCCACGAGCGTGGTGGCCACCGTCTGCGGGATATTTTCGTAGGACATCACCCAGGAGAGTCCCATCGACGTACCGATCAGCAGCATGACGATCGCCGTCGTGGAGGCCGTATCGAGCAGGATGGAGGGTAGATCTTTCACGGTGATCTCGCGGTAGATCAGTGCGAGCACGAAGGCGTAGGCCACCGCTACGGCCGAGGCCTCCGTAGCCGTGAAAATCCCTGCCACGATGCCGCCGATCACGACGATCAGCAGGAAGAGACTCGGAAGCGCGTCGAAGAACTTGCGGACGGCGAATCTGATACGCACGCTTTCGGCGCGCGGGTATCCGCGCCGGTATGCGATAACGCCGGCGACGAACATCAGTGCGAGTCCGACCAGAATCCCCGGAAGATACCCCGCCAGAAACAGAGCTCCGATCGAGGCTCCGCCGCTGGCCAGCGAATAGACGATGAGAATGTTGGAGGGCGGAATGATAAGCCCCGTCGTGGCCGACGTGATGTTGACGGCGGCGCCGTAGCTGCGATCGTAGCCCTCCGCATCCATCCTGGGAACCATCACACCGCCGACGGCGGAGGCCGCCGCTACGGCCGAGCCGGAGATGGCGCCGAAAAACATGGCGGCGACGATGTTGACGTGAGCGAGCGCCCCGGGCAGCGTCCCGACGAGGCTTTTCGCGAGGTCGATCAGCCTGCGCGCGATCCCGCCGCGATTCATGAGCTGTCCGGCCAGGATGAAGAACGGAATGGCAAGCAGGGCGAAGCTGTCGAGTCCGACCGCCATCCGCTGCGCGGCGGTCGCGAGGGCCGGTTCGGTGTGGATGGTCAGCAGCATGGTGCAGATCGCCGAAATGCCGATCGAAAAGGCCACCGGCACGCCGATAAGCAGCAGCACCAGAAACACGACGACGAGGACCAGTACTCCGGCCAGCTCCATGGGTCAGTTTATCGTCTTTTGTTGGGACCGGTCCGTTTCTACCACGTCCGCTTCTCGTCCCCTGAGCACGTTCACGTGATCGCGAATCGACAGGAGCGCATAGAATACGATGATGAGGCCGCTAAGCGGTAGCGCGAGGTAGACGTAGCCGAGTTCGATGCCGAGGGCCGCCGACGTCTGTCCCATCATGAGCGTGAGGGTGACGAGCCGAACGCCGCCAACGATCAGCACGAAGAACGCGAAGAGCAGCACGAACGCATCGATTACGATCTCCAGCACCTGGCGCTTCCGGCCCTTGAGCATCATGGGCAGCAGATCGATCGCGAGATGCATCTTCTTGCCGGCGGCGTAGCCGGCACCGACGAGCCCGATCCAGATGAGCAGGTACCTCGCCAGCTCTTCGGTGTAGGCGCTGGGCGCATTCAGGACCCAGCGGGTGAACACCTGCCAGAGCACGTTGACGACCGCGACGAACATGAGCACGATCAGGAGCCAGGCCAGTCCGCGGTCGACCGCTTCGCGAAAACGCTTCACTACTGAACCTCCTGGATCCGCTGGATGAGATCGTACAGTTCGGGGTCGTCGCGGTAAGCGTCGTACATGGAGGCCACCCGCTCGGCGAACGGCTCCATATCCGGTCGGATGATCTCGACGCCCGCTTCCTCGACGGCTCGCAGCGACTCCTCCACCGACGCGGCCCAGAGCTCCTTCTGATACTCGGCCGATTCGTCGGCCGCCTCCTGAAGCCACTGCCGCTGCTGCTCGTTCAGATCGTTCCACAGGACCATGCTCACCAGCACGACGTCCGGCACCGCCGTGTGCTCGTCGAGCGAGTAGTACCGGCAGACCTCATAATGACGGGAGAGATAGAATGAAGGCGGATTGTTCTCGGCGCCGTCGACGATGCCCTGCTGCAGCGCCGTGTAGAGCTCGCCCCAGGCAATCGGCGTGGGTGAGCCGCCGAGCGTCTGCACCATCTGCATCGCCACAGGGCTCTCCTGAACCCTGATTTTCAGTCCCTGAAGATCCTCCGGGCGCTCGACCGGCCGGTCCTTCGTGTAAAAGCTGCGCGTGCCGGCATCATAATAGGCGACGCCCCGGAGTCCAAATTCCTGTCCACCGCGGAGGATTTCACGACCCACGTCGGCATCCCACACGTTGAAGCGATGCGCCTCGTCGCGGAACAGATAGGGCAGCCCGAACACCTGATACTCCGGCACGAATCCTTCGAGCACGGCCGACGACACCTTCGTCATGCCGACGCTGCCGATCTGCAGCAGCTCTAAGAGCTCGCGTTCCGTGCCCAGCTGCTGGCTCGGATAGACGTCGATACGCATGGTGGAGTCTGATTTCTCCACGAGGCGCTCGCCCATGTAGAGCATGGCCTGGTGCACCGAATGGGAAACGTCCAGGCCGTGTCCCATCTTGATCACCGTAACGTCGGATGAGGGTCCGCAAGCGGCGAGGCATACCGAGAGGACGACGCCGAGAGCCGGTACGATCCAGCCCCCTCCCGTGAAGACGTGTCGCGCTACGTTCTTCTGCATGCTACCTATCTATCCAATTCGTCCTGGGCGCAATCCCCTTTGACGCACGGTAGTGAGCATAATTCATGTTCGGTTCGAACGCAAGAATCGTTCGAGACGCCGGTATAGCCGCGCGGAACCCTGAAGAGCGCGTCGGGACCAGAGCGACAGCATGCCGGCGCCACGCACGTGCAGCCCTCAGTGCGCCTCGCGCAGGTGATCCAGAACCTCACGTGCCGCCTCGACGCGTTCCATGAGTCCGTCGCGGTAGCGCCAGGCATGTTCTCCGACGCCGTGATGCGGCTCGCTGCTGACGCTGTCGACGTCGGCCAGGTACGTCTCCGATCGATCCAGGAGACGATTCAGGGCGGCCCGGTTGTGAAATCCGCCCCCGTCGACCGTGACATAGACCGGCGTCGTATGGGCAACCTGCATGGATCCGGCCGTGGCGCGCGCGGCAATCCACACGCCTTCCTCGACCTCGAGTGACGTTCGAATCCGGAGCCGCTCCGTAGATTGATCGGGATCGTCTGCCGACGCCGAGGCGATCACCGTACCGTGTGCGACGATCTCGATAGATGCGAGCGGGATGCCGGCCGCGTGTCCGCGTGCGGTCGCCTCGATCGTTACCGGGCCGCTTTCCGGAAGGTCTATGGCCGCTCCCGGTTTACGACCGTCTACTTCGAGCAACAGCACCGGGCCGCTCGTGGCGAACGTCCGTCCGGCGCGTACGGCGTCCATCCAGTTCGCATACGTCAGCCCGTCGTCTCCCAGGTAGGCGTAGAAGCGGGCGTTACCGATACGGGCCTGCTCGTGTACGGGGATCTCGGCGGAGCCGTCGTGGGGCTTCCCGCACCACGGAAAATCGGATCCGGCGGTTGCGGTCAGCGGAAAGCCGAGATCGAGCAGATGGTAATAATGCTCGGTGATGAGCGGACCGCCCGGTGCACAGAACTGGACGATCTCGACCAGATCGACTTTTTCCCGCAGGCCATCCAGTGTGAGTCCACGGTAGCCGTGAAAGGTCTCCGCCTGGTGTGCATAGCCGCCCAGGCCGCCTGACGCGCGCAGTCCGTCGAAAACGAGGTCGTAGAGATAATAGCGATTCGGAAAGCGAATAAACTCGGAAGCGCCAAGTCCGATCACGTGCCCCAGCTCGGGCGTACGCGGGTCTTCCTGTCCCGAGAGCAGCAGATATCCATCTTGCTCATAGACGCCATCCGCTCCGAAGGCGTACTGGGCGTAGTACGTCGCCCAGAAATCGCCCATGCGGAGCATGTTGCCGACACGGATATCTTCCGCCGAGGTCCAGACGTGCAGCAGCGGATCCTCGCGCGGCGAACGGCGAATGTGGATGTGGTCGTCGGCCGAATACCACCCCATCGAAGCGGTATCGATCCACCGCTCCAGACGGTACTGGCGTTCGACGGCGCCGTCAACCCGGAGCGTGTCGCGGATCTCGACGAATTCGTTGCCCTTCGTGATCTCCAGATAATACGTTCCGTCCGGTAGATCGAGTTCGAAGTACCCATCGACGTAGAACGAACTGTCGGGCTGATAGCCGTAACCGTCCGCGTGATCCCACATTCCATACATCACGGCGACGGCCTCCTCGGGCAGCGGCGCGGCGTGACCCTCCGTGTCGATAAGCTTCACGCGGGCCGACGTGTGCCCCTCAGACGTGTCGACCACCGTCACGGAAAGCGTCGATCCGGCGTGGATGTCTCCGGCATTTCTACATGACAGGTTCGCGACGACGAGAACCGTCACGAGCGCAGAGGAAAGCGTGCGTGTCATCATTTGGAAGCGGCCGAGCCGTGTGAGTAGACGTGCAGAAAGCATGAAGGGAGCAGGCGCCTCGCTAGTCACCGTGCGTGAGCCGGCTCAAGGGTACGGTGATATCGGCCACCGCTTCACCGTCGATGGAAACGATCTCGTACGTGACGGTGGGGTCCTCGGCCTGCGTGTCGAAGGTAAGCCGACCGAACGAGTTCTTCTCGTTATACCCGAACAGGGCGCCGTCCATCAGCTCGTGGGTGTGGACGTTCGTCAGCTGCGAGCTCTCGAACTCGTAGAGCGCATAGCCGTCCTCTCGCTCGATCCGCCACGCGTCGGAGCGATGCCGGTCGGCGGAAAGCAGCACGACGCCGTCGATCTCGTTGGCGGCGAGAAACGAGAAGATTTCGTCCCGCTCCTCCGGAAACCCGTCCCACGTATCGAGTCCACCCGGCTGCGGCCCCTCGGGCGTCATCTGCATGCCGCCTTTCGCTCCCGGAGCCCAGGGTACGGGGGAGACGATGACCTTGAACGTGGCATCCGACTCCGAGAGGCGATCGAAGAGCCACGCCTTCTGGGCGGGACCGAGCATGCTCGGCCGGTCGATCTTGGGATCGGTCCGATAATAGCGTCCGTCGAGCATGAAAAAATCGACGTCGCCGATAGCGAAGTCGAACCAGACGCCCGGCCGTTCCTCACCGCCTCCGTACGAAGGGTTGGCCCAGTTCTGCTTGAAGACCTGCCAGACGGACGGCTTCCAGTCCGGCTCGTCGATCGCGGGACCACCCCAGCTGTCGTTCTCCCCGAAATCGTGATCGTCCCATATGGCGAAAAGCGGCGTTTCGGCGGCGAAGGCCCGAAATTCGGGGCGGGACTGCCGGCGATAATAGGTGTAGAGCTGCACGTCGGGCCGCGTGGGATGGTCGTGGTAGACGTTATCTCCCATCATCAGAAACGCCGTAAAGTCTTCCTGATCTATGGTCGTCCAGATCCGCTCGTGCCACGGCGTATAGCCCGCTCCTCCTCCGAACCCGATCCGGAATCGCGCGGGCCTTCCCTCTTCCGGCATCGATCGCACGGTCCACGACGCGGGATAGGGCCGTCCGTCGATTTCGACCGCGTACCGATACTCCGTGTCGGGCTCCAGGCCGCCGATCGAGAGCACGGTCGTGTAATCGTCCGACGCCGACGTCTCTCCATCCAGACGACCGGCTTCTTCCCCGCCTTCCGTCACGACCAACGTTACCGTTACCTCGGTCGCCGTCCGCAGCCAGACGCTCATCCGACCGGACGTCACGCTGCCGAGCATCGGACCCTGGACGAGCTCTGCCTCCATTCCGAATCCGTCCACCCACTCCTGAAACGCATCGTCGTCGTGCAGCGGGGCCAGGAGGCGGCGCGGTCCGGCCACGAGCCGTCCGACCGGCAGCCCCTCCGAGACGGCCTGCCGGGCATACTCGAACGCCGCATCGACGTCTCCTTCCTGCGCGTGCGCCACGGCGAGCACGTAGAGAAACTCCGGATCGTTCGGAAACGCCTCCAGATAGCGCGCCATATCCGCCTTCGCCTCGTCGGTCGCCCCATCGACGATATTCGCCATGGCGTCGAGCCCGTAGCGCTTGTACTGGTCCCCCTGGGCGTGCGCTGCCGGGGGCCGTGCGGCAAGCATGAAGACAGCAAGCGCCGCCAGGGACCACACCGCGGCACGCGCACCGGTACGCATGATCATGTCGTACGTCGCAAAGGGTCCAACGAGGCGTCAAAAGATGGAACACAATGTAGGTACTCTCAAAGACACGTGCCCGACCTCCTGGCCGGCAGTTGCCCAGATGACGTATGCTATTTATACTGCAGCGTAGGGCGTCGAAGGACCCCGCGACCCGTAGATCGACCTCATTGCGATCGACCTCATTGCCTATTCCACGACCGACCCTATGCGCATATCCGTCCCGTTACTTCTGCTGGCGCTGGCCCTGTCGATTGCCGCGCCGGCCGAAGCGCAACCCATCGAACGCCCTAACTTCGTCTTCATCTTCGCCGACGACCTGGGGTATGCCGATATCGGCCCGTTCGGCTCCACTGTGCACCGTACTCCCAATCTCGACCGGATGGCTGACGAAGGCATGCGGTTTACAAACTTTTACGTAACGTCGGGGGTGTGCACCCCCTCCCGAGCCAGCCTGATGACGGGATCGTATCCCCGCCGCGTGAGCCTGCACGAGAACGGTCGAGATCAGTGGGTGCTGTTTCCCGCCAACCAGCGGGGTCTTCATCCCGACGAGATCACGGTTGCCGAAGTTCTGAAACAACGCGGATACGCCACGGGGATGGTCGGAAAGTGGCATCTGGGCGATCAGCCGGAATTCCTGCCCACGCGGCAGGGTTTCGATTCGTACTACGGCATCCCTTTCAGCAACGACATGGGCGACGTCAATCGTCCGGCGGCTCACCCCGTCCCGCTTTTGCGCGGCGAAACGGTGATCGAAGCGCCGGTCGACCAGCGCACCATTACACGGCGCTACACGGAGGAGGCCGTTTCGTTCATTCAAGATCACCAAGACGAGCCCTTCTTTCTTTATCTTGCGCACACGATGCCGCACAATCCGACCCACGCCAGTGCACCGTTCCGTGGGCGATCCATCAACGGCCGCTACGGCGACACCATCGAAGAAATCGACTGGTCTACGGGTGAGATTCTCGCCGCCCTAGACGACCTTGGCCTCGACGAGCGGACCATGGTGATCTTTACGTCGGACAACGGCGCATCGGACCGCTGGGGCGGTGCCAACTATCCGCTCCGCGGGTTCAAGGGGAGCACGATGGAAGGCGGTATGCGCGTACCCATGATCGCCCGCTGGCCTGGACAGGTGCCCATGGGAACAACGCAAGACGAACTAGCATCAACGCTGGACATCCTGCCCACGTTCGCGCATCTCAGCGGCGGACGGGTTCCGGAGGACCGGATCATTGACGGAGAGAATTTCTGGCCGCTTCTGGCCGGACACATCGGTGCCGTCTCGTCCGACGATGTATTTTACTACTATTATATGGGGGATCTGGAGGCCGTGCGCTCCGGGAGATGGAAACTGCACTTTCTGCGAAACGACCACCAGACGAGCCACCTCTGGCTCCGCGCCGATCGGCGAGGTGAAGAACTCGACGTTCGACTTTTCGACCTTTCGACGGACATTAGTGAAAATCGAGACGTTTCACCCAACCACCCTGAGGTCGTCAGCCGACTTCGCGATCTGGCCGAGCGAGCGCGGCACGATCTCGGCGATGGAGAGCATGCGGGCGTGAATCAGCGTCCGCCCGGTCACGTCGACGATACCCAACCGCTGGTTCTGGAGGCTGAACGGAATCGTTGACCGGTTGCAGCCTCTTCATACCGACACCTTCGCATCCAGCATCGATTCGACGACGGACGCGATCTCCGCGCGCTGCTGCACGGACAGATCGCCCAGGAAAGGCAGGGGTGGACCGACGCGGGCGATTCCGGCCGCCTCCACGGCCGCGTGCAGGACGGAAACGGGGCCCCACTGGTCCCTCAGGTCTTCGAGCGGCATGAAGCGCGCCCTAATCTTGCGCGCGGCCTCGAAATCCCCGGAAGCGGCTGCATCGTAGAGCGCTCGCGCGGCGGTCGGCTGCACGCAACCGGAGCCGGTCGTGAATCCCGGAAGTCCCCACTGCTGCATGTGGACCAGAGCCGGCCGCTCTCCGATGCCGCTGAGGATCGAGTCCGCGTCCACCCGATCGAGCAGCTTTTTCAGATAGGGATCGTGGGCCGGATCCTCTCGGACGACGGCGTACTTGATCCCGACCGATACGCCGTCGTCGACGAGGGACCCTATCACGTCTAGGCCGGCGCTGATGTTGTCGCCGAAATCCCTCTCATCCTTGACGTAAAGCAGCAGGGGTGCTCCGGCGGCCTCGGCGATCTCGCGATACCCTCGGCCGAGCCCTACCGCATTACATGGGTGACTGCCCGGCAGCGCCATGACGAGCGGGAAACGATAGCGGCGCAGGACTTCGGCCTGCTCCATGGCACGTCCGTAGGCCGGACCCACGGACGGCACGATGACTATGTCGTCCATCGCCGTACTCAGGCATTCCAGCAGCGCTTCGTAGTCGCGCAGCGTCATGTGATAGAGATTCCCGTTCCCACCGTAGATGACGCGAGAGATTCCACCCGCGGCAAGATGTCGCAACATCCGTAGATTTTGCTCCGGGTCGATCGTCCGATCGTCGTTGCGACGGGCAACGGGCGGAACGGCACAGACACCGTGATAATTGGGAAGCAAGCTCATAGTCACTGTGGATATAAGTCAAAAGATCTGCGGCTCGGGCACCTCCCCGCCGCGTTCCAGAAAATCGAAGTCGCAGCCGAGGTGGGCCTGCGTGACGTGCTTCTCGTAGAGCGCGGCAAACCCACGGCCGGCCCGAGGTTCCGGCGGCGTCCACGCCTCCCTGCGTCGAGCGAGCTCCTCGTCCGACACGAGCAGCTCGAGCCGGCGTCCCGGGACGTCGAGCTCGATCTCGTCGCCATCCTCGACCAGCGCGAGCGGACCGCCGACGTAAGATTCCGGGGAGATGTGCAGCACGCAGGTGCCGTAGGACGTCCCGCTCATGCGCGCGTCGGATAGGCGGACCATATCGCGGACGCCTCTTTCGAGCAGCTTCTTCGGGAGAGGCAGCATGCCCCATTCGGGCATGCCGGGCCCTCCGAGCGGACCCGCATGCTTCAGCACGAGCACCGAATTCTCGTCCACCTCCAGCCCGGGCTCGTCGATTCGCCGCTTCAGATCCGCCATGTCCTCGAACACGACGGCCGGGCCGGTGTGCCGATGAAACCGCTCGTCAGCAATCCCATGCTTAATCACGGCGCCGTCCGGCGCCAGGTTGCCGAACAGTACGGCCGTGCCGCCCTCGTCCGAGACGGGGTTGTCGCGCGGCCGGATCACGTCGTCGTCGAACACCTCCGCCCCATCGATACTCTCGCGAAGCGGCCTCCCCGTTACGGTGGCGGCGTCCAGATCCAGCAGGTCGTCGATGCGGCTCATCAGGCCCCGCAATCCACCCGCATAATAAAAGTCCTCCATCAAAAACCGTCCGATGGGCATGATGTCGGCGAGCTGCGGAGTCCGCCGCGAGAGGACATCGAAGCGGCGCAGGTCCAGTGCGCAGCCTGCACGCCGGGCCATGGCGGTGAGGTGCACGATGGCGTTCGTCGAACCGCCTATAGCCAGCACGGTGGTCGCCGCATTTTCGAACGACGCGTCGGTGAGCATCGTGCTCGGACGCAGGTCCTCCCAGACCATGTCGACGCAGCGTGCGCCGCTTTCGGAGGCCATGCGGACGTGGTTCGAGTCGACGGCGGGGATGGACGCCGCGCCGGGCAGGGTGAATCCGAGCGCCTCGGCGGCCGAGGTCATCGTCGAGGCCGTGCCCATCGTCATGCAGTGCCCCGCGGAACGCGCGATCCCGTCCTCCAGATCGTCCCATGCCTCCTCCGAGAGCGCCCCGCCGCACCGATCCGCCCACGCTTTCCAGACCGTACTACCGCTTCCCACCGGCTCGCCGCGCCAGTTGCCCCGCAGCATGGGTCCGGCCGGCATATAAATCGCGGGCAGGTCCATCGTGATAGCACCCATCAGGAGTCCAGGCGTCGTCTTGTCACATCCTCCCATCAGCACGGCTCCATCGATCGGCTGGCTCCGCAGCATCTCCTCGGTCTGCATGGCGAGCAGATTCCGATAGAGCATCGGACTCGGCTTCATGTACGTCTCGGTGACCGACAGCGCCGGCAGCTCCACCGGAAAACCGCCGGCCCGAAGGATCCCGCGCTTGACGTCCTCCACCCGGCTCTTGAAGTGCATGTGGCAGGGGTTCAGGTCGCTCCACGTATTGAGGATGGCGATGACGGGCCGGCCGCGGTACTCCTCGTCGGCATAGCCCATCTGCTTCGTGCGCGACCGGTGGCCGAACGACCGGAGGTCATCCGGACCGAACCAGCGGTGGCTGCGAAGCTGTTCCGGGGCGATTCTGTCTGCTTTTTTTCGGTTGAAAAACATGCTGTAATGGTCTCGTGTGCGAGGCTCGTGACGTAGTACGTGCGGTGTGCGGTATGGTATCAGGCCAGGGGCAGCAGCACGGCGAGCACCATGACCACCACGAATCCGGCCGTACCCATAATCGACAATATCGGCGTGAGCGTCGTCAGGCCTCGTTCCTCGCTCATGCCGCTCATTTTTGTAATGATCCAGAAGGCGCTGTCGTTCATCCACCACAGCGGCTTCGAGCCGCACCCGATGGCCAGCGCCAGGTAGAGCGGATGGAAACCGAGCTGGGCCGCCGTGGCGATTCCCGCGAATGCGCCGGCAGACGTAATCATGGCTACCGTGGCGGAGCCCTGCGCGGCGCGAATGACGGCCGTCATGACGAAGGCAACGGGCAGAACGGCCAATTGGTAATTACCCGCGAGACCTTCCATCGTGCCGGCGATACCCGTCTGCTGGAGAACCTGCCCGAACGCCCCTCCCGCCCCGATGATGAGGACGATGAGCCCGGCGCTGAGCAGGGCCTCACGTACGTGCGGCATGGCGTCCCGGAGCGAATAGCTCCGCAGGAGCATGATGATGGACGCCCCCGCGCCCAGAATCAGCGCCATGTTCTTTTCCCCAAGCGTGAAGAGGACGCCGTGCCAGACCTCCGGCGCGTCTCCGGCGGTCGCGCTGGAGACGATCGTGCTTCCCGCGATCAGGACTACGGGCAGGATGATAGGCAAGAGCGCGAAACCCAGGGACGGCAGCGTATCGGTCGATCGATCCGTCAGTTTTTTCAGGCGCTCGAGCGCGTCCGGCGTCTCCCGGAGCGGCAGGCCCCATTTGCGGTCCGCCCACCTTGCGTAGGCGAATCCCGCGACCGCGGCGGGCGTTCCCACGGCGAGCCCGCCCAGCATCATCACGCCGAGATCGATGCCCAGCTCCCCGGCGATAAACAGCGGGCCGGGCGTCGGAGGCACGAGCGAATGCATCATGGATCCTCCCGCGATGATGGCCAGGATGTAGAACAGATAGTGGCGGCCCGTACGCACGCGCATCGATTTGGCCAGCGGCATCATGAGATAGAACACCGTATCGAAGAAGACGGGGATGGCCAGCAGCATGCTGCTTCCCGCGAAGACGTGGGGGGCCCGATCCTCTCCGAACCGCTTGAGGGCCGTGCGAACGATCCGGTCGGCACCCCCGCTCTCGAGCAGGCAGATGCCGATCACCGACGCCATGGCGATGACGATACCGATCTGCCCGATCGTCCGGCCGAACCCCTCCGCCACGCGCTCGGCGAGGGGCTGCGTCGACAGCTCGAGCGCCTCCGCGGGCGCCAGACCGGTTGCGATGCCGTATTGATACACGGTCTCCGGGGCGGTCAGCAGGGCGACCGCAAGCGCGGCGAGGATGAGGGCCAGGAACGCGTGGAGGCGAAGCAGAAGGATCCCGCCGATGACGACGACCATCCCGACGAGCAGTATGAGGAAGGGGTGGATCATTGCATGGTGATAAGGGGATGCTGAATCATGGCCGGCACGCGGCGATCAACCCGGATGCCGCAACGCGGTACGTCGTTCTACGCTCATGACATCATCCGCTGTCGGGGTATGTTGTCTTCGTGCGGCACCTAAGGCACGATGGCCGTTCAACGGTCCGTAAGGTATCTGGAATCGCCCGGAATGGCGGACACGGCGCTGTAGAGGCCGCGGCCGGCCGTGATGTAAAGCGTGCGGAGGTCAGCGCCCCCGAACGTACAGTTGGTGATGGTATCCTCAGGCGTCTCCAGCACATCGAGGAGGGCGCCGCCGGGGGAGATGACGTGAATGCCCGGACGCGTATCGAGGGTCTCACTGGTGCCGCGCCGCTCGTGGAGTCCGGCCGCGACGTACAGATTTCCCGCTTCGTCGACGCACATCCCGTCTCCGCTGCGTCCCGGATAGAAATCGATCAGGATCCGCTCGTTCGAAAGGGTGCCCTCGCCGGCGAGGTCGAAGGCCTTGACGTGACGCGCTCGGCCCGCCCCGCTGTGCGCTTCGATGAGATATAGCGTGCGCTGATCCGGCGATACGAGGATGCCGTTCGGCATATCCACCTGCGGCTCGGCCAGCAGCTGGTGCACGCTCCCGTCGGGGTCCGCCCGGTATACGGCGTTCACGTAGACGCCCGATCGCGGGACGCCCCCGCTCGGCCGGGAGGTAACATACGCCCGGCCCTGCGCGTCGAGCGTCACGTCGTTCACCGGCTCGAGGTCATGTCCGTCGAACGCATCGGCAAGAATCTCCGTCTCGCCCGTTGCGAGATCCGTACGTGTAAGGCGCCCCGTCGCCCCCTCACAGACGAGCAGTCGCCCGTCAGGATCGAAGAGGAGTCCGTTTGCCATGTGACTGTTCTCGCGAAACACCTCCAGATGTTGCCCCGACGGATCCCACCGCAGGATGCGAGACGACGGAATGTCGGTGAAGTACACACGGCCGTCCGGTCCGGCAGCCGGACCTTCGAGAAAAACCTCATCGCCGTCGACCGTCGTCTCGCGGCGCAGGCCCGACAGGTGCGACCCGATTTCGACCTCCGCGTAGCGACCGGCGACACCGTGCCGCGGTGCGCATGCCGATAGATGGCCGAGAGCAAGTGCACCCGATGCGGCGGCGAAGGTTGTCAGGAACCGGCGTCGTTGCATCATGCCAGCGGGAAGAAGGTTGCCAGGAGCATCACCACGAGAAAGCCCGTCACGCCCATGATGGAAAGGATCGGCGAGAGCCAGTAGAGTCCCCGTCGCTCGGACGTTCCACTCATCTTCGTGATGATCCAGAAGGCACTGTCATTCATCCACCAGAGGGGGAGGGATCCACACCCGATGACGAGAGCGAGATACGCCGGGTGGAACCCGAGCTGCGCGGCCGAGGCAATGCCGGCGAATGCGCCGGCGGCCGTAATCATCGCCACGGTGGCCGATCCCTGCGCGCCGCGGATAAACGCGGTCATCAGAAAGGCCACGGGAAGCACGGCGAAGCGGTACGCGCCGGCAACTCCCTCGATCGTACTCGCGATCCCGGTTTGCTGGAGGACCTGTCCGAAGGCCCCTCCCGCCCCGATGATCAGTACGATGAGTCCGGCGCTCAGGAGCGAATCCCGAACGTACGGCATCGCATCGCGAAGGGAATAGCTGCGCACGAGCATGATCAGCGCCACGGCCGCGCCCAGAATGAGGGCCATATTCTTCTCTCCGAGCGTAAAGATCACGTCGTGCCACAGCCTCGTCTGCCCCTCGCCGACGACGGTCGTGAGGATCGTCGTCGCGGCGATCAGCGCCACCGGGAGGAGAATGGGCGTAAGCGCCATGCCCAGCGACGGAAGATCGTCCGTCGTTCGCTCCGCGAACCGATTCAATCGTTCCAGCGCCTCCGGCGGCTCGTTCAGCGGCAGATCCCAACGCCGTTCCGCCCACGCGGCATACGCGTAGCCGGCCAGCGTAGTCGGCACCGCCACGACGAGACCTCCCAGAATCATCACCCCGACGTCGACGCCGAGCTCCTCCGCGATAAACAACGGACCGGGAGTCGGAGGGATCATCGAGTGCGTCACGGCGCCGCCCGCGAGAATGGCCAGGATATAAAAGAGATAGTTGCGCCCCGTCCGCACCCGCATCGACTTCACGAGCGGGATCATCAGATAAAATACCGTATCGAAAAATACCGGGATGGAGAGCAGGAACGAGCTGCCCGTAAAGACCTGCGGTGCCCGGTCGGAGCCGAATCGCTGCAGCGCCGTGCGGACGATGCGATCCGCGCCGCCACTTTCCAGCAGGCAGATACCGATCACCGACGCCATCGCGATGACGATGCCGATCTGTCCGATCGTCCGCCCGAATCCCTCCGCGACGCGCTCGGTGATAGTCATGCGGGAGAGCTCGAGCGCCTCCTGATCCGTCATGCCCTGGCCCAATGCGAATTCATAAACCGTCTCCGGCGTCGTCAGCACGGCAACGGTAATGGCCGCCAGGAGCAGCGCCAGAAAGGCGTGGAGGCGGAACACCAGGATGCCACCCACCACGACCACCGTCGCGATCAGGAGGATGAGAAGGGGATGGATCATCGGAATGAGAAACGTAAAGGGGGATGTAGGCCCATGGAATACTGATGCAGGTACGCGCGGCGCCCCGTACACAATGCCGCACGTGGGCCAGCCGGGGAAATCGCCGGTCGCAATATACAGTCTTCCCCACACAATCTTCACGTTCCAAACATCGATGCATCCTTCCTTACTTTACGACGAGCCGCGCAACCGTTCTCGGGATACACGTTCCACAAGCACATGCACACTCGATTCGCCTACCTGCTCGCCGCGCTCCTTCTTTTCGCCACTTGCTTTCCCGGCGCGGCATCATCGCAGCAGGCACCGGTCCATCCGAACATCCTCTGGATCACGACGGAAGACATGAGCGCCCAGCTGGGTGCCTATGGGGACCCGGTTGCCCGCACGCCGCACGTCGATCGGCTGGCCGAGCAGGGAGTCCGCTACACACACGCCTTCGGCGTCTACGGCGTCTGTGCCCCGAACCGGTCCGCCTTGATCACGGGGCGGTATCCCAGCTCGTACGGCGGGCACCACATGCGCACGATGACGCGCACGTCTTCGATCGACGAGGTGACGGATCCCGAGCTCCTTGCGATTCCCACGTACGAAGCCGTACCGCCCCCGGAGCTTCGCCTCTTTCCTGAACTGCTCCGACGCCACGGATACTACACGACCAACAATTCCAAACAGGATTACCAGTTCAACGCCCCGGTTACGGTGTGGGACGAATCGAGTCCGGATGCCCACTGGCGCAACCGGCCCGATCCGGACATGCCTTTCTTCTCCGTCGTCAACTTTACCATCACGCACGAGTCGCAGGTCTGGGGCCAGAGCGACCGGCCGCTGGTGACCGATCCGGACGAGGTCCAGGTGCCGCCGTACTATCCCGACACGCCGATCGTACGACGAGACATCGCCATCAACTACGACAACATCGCGCGGATGGATACGATGGTCGGCCGCGTTCTCCAGGAACTGGAGGATGACGGCCTGCTCGACGAGACGATTATTTTCTACTTCAGCGATCACGGTTCGGGCCTTCCGCGTGCGAAACGGTGGGTCTACGACTCCGGACTCCACGTTCCCCTCATCGTCCGTTTCCCCCATCAGGACCGGGCCGGCATGGTGGAGGACCGGCTCGTCAGCTTCATCGATTTTGCGCCCACCGTGCTATCGCTCGCCAACATTCCGATTCCCGAATACCTCCAGGGTCGGGCCTTTCTCGGTCCGGCCGAAGCTGAAGAGCGCCGCTACGTCCACGCCGCGCGGGACCGCATGGATCCGGCCATGGACACCCGGCGTGCCGTCCGTGACGCCCGCTTCAAATACATCCGAAATTACCGGCCGGAGCGGCCCTACATCCAGTTCCTCCCGTACCGCGACCAGATGCCGCTGATGCAGGAGATTCACCGGCTCGCTCGGGAGGGCGGCCTGGACAACACGCGTCACTGGCAGCTGCTGCGGCAGACCAAGCCGCTGCAGGAGCTCTACGACACCCGGGAAGACCCGCACGAGATCAACAACCTGGCCGACGATCCACGCTATCGAGACAAGCTCCTGGAGCTGCGTGCCGAGCAGGAGCGCTGGTTTGACGAAATCGACGACATGGGACTCATTCCGGAGCCGGTGCTGAAGAACATGCTCTATCCGCCGTATGGTGAGCAGCCCGTCACGCGGGATCCGGAGATCCACGCCGCGCCTGCCCGGGGCGGCGTCATCGTGAGGCTGTCGTCTTCGACGGACGGTGCCTCGATCGGCTATCGAATCGGCTCCGACGAGACCTGGAACGTGTACGAGCGTCCCGTCTTCGTGCCCGCGGGATCGTCGCTGTCGGCTATCGCGCACCGAATCGGGTATGCACCGAGCGCGGAGGTCAGGTCTACATTCGAGCGGGCCGACGCCCGATAAGCATCCCACAATAATTGGAAGGACGCACCATGACAACCCGTCCACAGCACGAGACTTTTCCCGTCCGGTCCCTCCGGCTCGCCCTGGCTCTTTTCTGTTTCGGGTGGATGGGCGCAGCGCAGGCGCAGGGCACGCTCGCCGTATCGGAAGACGGCCGTCGAATCGTGACGAACGAAGGCGAGCCGTTCTTCTGGCTCGGCGACACGGCCTGGGAGCTCTTCCACCGCCTCGACCGCGAGGAGGCGGACCGCTACCTCGAGGACCGGGCCCGCAAAGGCTTTAACGTGATCCAGGCCGTCGTGCTGGCCGAACTGGACGGACTCCACACGCCGAACCCCTACGGCCACACGCCGCTGATCGACGACCCGAGCCGACCCGACGAAGCCTACTTCGAGCACGTCGACTACATCGTCGACAAGGCGGAAGCGCTCGGCATGTTCGTCGGCATGCTCCCGACGTGGGGCGACAAGTTTAACCTCATGTGGGGCATGGGTCCGGAGGTGTTCACGCCGGAGAACGCCCGCGCCTACGGCACCTTTCTCGGCGAGCGCTATGCCGACGACCCTGTCATCTGGATCCTGGGCGGCGACCGCATTCCGGGCGACGACGAAGATCTCGCGATCATTCGGGCCATGGCCGAGGGCATCGCATCCGGCCACGGCGACTCGCAGCTTATGACGTATCATCCCTCGGGCGGGCGGCAGTCGTGGGAGTGGTTCCACGAGGACTCGTGGCTCGACTTCAACTTCTACCAGTCCGGTCACGGCGAACCCGACAACCCGAATTACGAGGTCACCGCCGCCGGCTACGACCTGGAGCCCGTCAAGCCCGTGCTCGACGGCGAGCCGCGCTACGAGGACCATCCGATCAACTGGGACCCGGAGCGCGGATGGTACGACGCCTTCGACGTGCGCCAGGCGGGCTACTGGTCGGTTCTCGCGGGCGCGGCCGGACACACCTACGGTAACCACAACATCTGGCAGATGTGGGAGCCGGGACGGAAACCGATCTCGTCGGCGCGGACGCCGTGGAGCGAAGCCCTGACGCATCCGGGCGCGGCCCACGTCGGCTTCATGAAGGAGCTGTTCCTGTCGCGCCCGTTTCTGACGCTCGTGCCGGATCAGTCCGTCGTCGCCCAGACGTCCGACGGCGCCCGCCACGTCCGCGCCGCACGCGACGAGCAGGGGCGCTACCTGATCGCGTATACGCCGTACGGCTGGCCCTTCGAAGTCGACCTTTCCGGGCTGTCAGGCGCTGATGCACGTGCGTGGTGGTACGACCCTCGCACCGGCGCCGCTGCCAAGATCGGCAGGTTCGGCGAGAAGGGATCGGTACGGTTCAACCCACCCGGTGAAGGAGCGCGGGGCAATGACTGGGTGCTGGTTGTCGACGACGCTTCGCAGGACTTCCCGGCCCCCGGAGATTGGCCGTTCGACGGGGCGCCCTGAGCGAGTTTCACATCGAACAGCCTACGGAAGGGTGCTCAAGACCTCGCTCCCGGCCAACCAATCCGGATCGATCTTCACGCCGAGGCCTGGGCCGGTCGGCACCTGGATCACGCCGTTCACGGCGGCCAGGTCTCCGGGTGGCGCCTCGAACGGAATATCGCGATTCGGCCCCTTGTATTCCTGATGCGGCCCGGCATTCGGTACGACGGCCGTGTAATGGAGGACGTAGAGCATGCCGAGCCCGGCCCCCGAAATATGCGGCGTACATGGCCGCCCGACGGCCTCGGCCATCCGTGCGACCTTGATAGAACGAATGAGTCCGCCGTAATAGAACAGGTCGGGCTGAAATACCTGGACGCCGTCGTTCTCGGCCATCCACCTGAACCGCCGCATGGAGTCTTCCTGCTCGCCGCCGGCCACCGGGATCTCCAACGCATCGGCCACTTCTTTGGTAGCCCACAGGTCGTCGAACGGACACGGCTCTTCGAAGAAGCCGGCGTCGATGTCTTCCAGCATCCTGCCTATACGAATCGCCTCCTCGACGTCATAGCCGCCGTTGGCGTCGGCGTACATAACGACGTCGTCGCCCAGAGCTTCACGCAGCATGGGGATCATCCTTTCCGAGCGACCGGGAGGCGTCTCCGGCTCGCTCATGCGTCCGGCTACCTTGAACTTCACCGCCGGCGGGCGTTCGCGCTCGTAGCGTTCCTTGATCAGACGGACCGACTCCTCGGCCGTGCGGCCGCGAAAATTATTCGCCCGGTAGAGTGCCACTTCATCCCGGATGACATCTCCCAGCAGCTCGCCGACGGGCCGGCCGCTCACCTGTCCGAGCAGATCCAGAATCGCAAACTCCGCCGAGGCGATCGGCACCCAGATCGCCAGGCTCTGAAACTTGTAGTAGCTGCGGTCGATGAACGCCTGCTGCACCAGTGCATCGAGGTCGCGGGCGTCCTTCCCCTTGAAGAAGTTCGTGAGATGGTCTACGAAGATCGGCCAGAGCACATACATCTTGTCTTCATTGCTGACCGCGTAGCCCTCGGCCCCGTCCGTCGATCGAGCGCGCACGATGTAATACTGGCCGTTCCGAAGCAGCTCGAGCGACTCGATGACGACGGGATCCGGAAAGAGCTCGCGCCTGAGAACGGGCCGGTTGAGCGCCTCGACGATCTCGTCTGGCAGGGCGCCCCTTTGCTCGGCAGCGGTTTGCGGCCACCCTCCAGGCAGCACGGCCGGACCCGCGGCGGCAGCCGCCATCGCGCTGGCAGACCTGGAAAGAAATGATCGTCGGGATGTCATGATATCTTTTTCAGTGTCGGTCTGTGAACGGCGGATTCTCCATCGTGAACTTCACGCCCGTAACGCGGTCCGTATTGTCGAGCCGCCTGCGCTCGGACGGCGGGAAGTCATCCGTCGCACGTATCCATTCGTCGAGGACGTCGGCCAGCTCGCGGGCGACGTCCTCATACTCGGCCCGCCCGGCGAGGTTAACCATCTCCCAGGGATCGTTCTCCAGGTCGTAGAGCTCGACGGCGGGCCGCGGTGCGGCGAAGATCCGCGCCTGCTCCGCCGTCAACGTGCCGGCGCGCTGCGCGTCCTTCAGGGCGTACCAGGTCGGACTCGTACTCGCGTCGGCAGGGGTTCCGTGCGGCAGCTCGGTGTACGCATTGCGGACGAACTTGAAGCGCTCGGACCGCACGCCGCGGATGTGCTCGTCGCAGTTGTGCCAGTTGCGCTCGCTGAAGACGTACGTGCGCCCCTCCACGTCCCGATCCTCCAGGATGGGCGCGATGCTGCTTCCCTGCATTTCCGTGGGTGTCTCCATGCCCGCGATCTCCAGGATCGTGGGGGCGAGATCCACGACGCTCACGAGCCCGCCGTAGGTCGTCCCGGCTTCGATCCGGCCCGGCCACGTGAAGATGAGGGGCGTGCGGATGCCTTCGTCGTAGACCGTGCCCTTGGCGCCGGGGAACGGCATCCCGTTGTCGGAGAGAAAGATGACGAGGGTGTGCTCCCGCAGGCCGCGCTCCTCGAGGACGTCCACGAACCGCCCGATCTGCCCGTCCATCCGGTGGATCTCGTCGTAATAGCGGGCGAGATCCGCCCGCGTCTCGGGTTCGTCGATCAGGTACGGCGGCACGTTTACCTCGGATGGATCGTGGACGGCGGGCGCGCTGTCGTAGGGACGGTGCGGGTCCGTAAAGCCGACCCACAGAAAGAAGGGACGGTCGCCCGCTTCGTCCAGAAACGCCGGAACATCCGCCGAGAGGTTTTCGGAGATCCAGTCGAATTGCCGGTCGCCGTTAGGGCCCAGGTGACGTTTGTTCATGATGCCGCTAAAATAGCCGCGTTCGGCCAGGTAGCTCGGCAGGAGCCGCTCGCCCTCCGGCAGCGGCATGTGGAGATCTTCCGCGCCGGTGGCGTGCGGGTATTTCCCCGTCAGGATGCTGATGCGGGACGGGCTGCACTGCGCGATGGTGAGGAAGGCCCGTTCGACGCGAAGACCTTCCTCGGCCAGGGCATCGATGTTCGGGGTCCGGACCACATCACTCCCGTACGCCCGGAAATCGCGCCATCCCGCGTCGTCCGCGACGAACACGACGACGTTCGGCGGCGCCTGAGCGAAGGCAGAAGCCGGGACCATCCACAAGATCAGAGCGAGAAGGGCGAAGCGCATGAGGTTCATCACGTCAGTTTCGTTCTGATTCAGGTAGGGCGAAGGCCACGTAGCTGTCACCGGACTGCGTGCCGGGTTTCCCGCCGCCGCCCGCGGCGACGACAAGATACTGCACGCCGTCGACCGCGTACGTGGCGGGCGTCGCATAGCCTCCGGCCGGCAGATCGGCCTGCCAGAGAAGCTCGCCCGTCGTCTTATCGAAGGCGCGAATCCGCTCGTCCATGGCTGCAGCGATGAAGACGAGTCCACCCGCCGTCACGACCGAACCGCCCATATTGAACGTGCCCGTCGGAGAAAGCCCCTCTTCCTCGAGTTCGAGGTACGTCCCAAGGGGAACCTGCCAGTCGATGCGTCCCTCGCTCAGATCGATTGCCGTGAGCGTACCCCAGGGTGGCTGGTTGACGGGATATCCGTCCGGGCCGCGCAGGGGCTGATGTCCGCCGTCGATAAACGGGTGATCGTGTTCGTCCGTCTCAGACGCTTCAAACATCTGCAGAAATTCCGCCTCGTTCGAAGCATTCACGTACAGCATGTCCGTGGATGGATCGTACGACGCGCCGCCCCAGTCCGTGCCGCCGTTGAACTGCGGAAGGATGACGTCGCCCTCGCGGCTCGGCGCCGGGAACAGACCCGCCTCGCCGTACTCCTCGATCAGCTGTTTCGAAAACGCGTCGGACTCGGGCGTCAAGGTGTTGCGGTTCGCCTCGCCGAACCCCTGCTGCGCGTAGACGATCGACGAGAACGGCTGTGTCGGCGAGAGCTTCTCCCCATCGAGCGTGCTGGACGGGACCGCCTGCTCCTCGATCGGATAGAGCGGCTCGCCCGTCTCACGATCCAGCACGAAGAGGTGCCCGACCTTCGTCGGCTGCGCGACGGCGTCGATAGGTAGACCCTCGCGCCTAACGGTGACCAGATTCGGCGACGTGGCGAGGTCGTAATCCCACACGTCGTGACGTACGGCCTGGAAATGCCAGCGGCGCTCGCCGGTGGCAGCGTCCAGCGCGACGACGGAATTCGCGAACAGGTTATCGCCGTGCCGGTCGCCGCCGAAATGATCGTACGCGGCCGAGCCGGTTGAGGCGAACACGATGCCGCGCTCGACGTCCAGACTCAGTCCCGCCCAGGAATTGGCTCCACCGGTACGCATCCACGCGTCCTCGGGCCAGGTATCGTAGCCGAACTCGCCCGGATGCGGGATCGTGTGGAAGGTCCACCGGATCTCGCCCGTCATCAGATCGAAGGCGCGAATGTGTCCGGGCGCCGACGGGCCGGGCCCCTCCCCCACGGAGGATCCCATCACGAGCAGATCTTCATAGACGACGCCGGGTGACGTAGCGGCGACGCGTAGCGACTCCGGCGGTCTGCCGAGGCCTTCCCGCAGATCTACGAATCCGTCCACTCCGAAGCCTGTCTCGAGCGCACCGGTCCCTGCATCGACGGCGAAGAGAACATTGTCCGCTGACGAATAGATTCTCCCGTCCTCTCCGTCGTCCCAGTACACGACGCCGCGATTGACGCCGCGGGCTTCTGCTTCCAGCCGTTCGAAGGGATCGAACGACCAGATCTCGCGGCCGCTCGCCGCATTCAGCGCCACGACGCGCAGCATCGGCGTCGTAAGAAACAGGGTCTCACCGATCACGATCGGATTGCATTCGATCGTACTCAGGCGCTCGTCGCCCGTCTCGTAGACCCACGCCACTTCGAGGCGCGAGACGTTGTCGCGGTCGATCTGATCCAGTGCGGAATACCCGGTGACGGCCCGGTCGCCGCGGTACGACGCCCATTCGGTATACGCATCCGGCGTTCGGTCCCGTCGCTCCGAAACGCAGGCCGACAGCATATAAACCGTCAATACAATGGCCGAGAGCTGACACGCCCGCGGCAGAGAGGCCGACAGCCCCGCCGTCGAGCTTCGTAAGCGCGTTCTCACGTCTCACCTCCCGATGTTCACACTCCGCGTCTCGACATGCGCATGCTACCTCCCGACACGCGCATGCCGACCCCGACACACGCCCTTCACCATAATAAGACGTGCAATCACAAGCAGCATACGAATCCGCCTTAACGAATGACAGGCGGCCCGAATGCGTACTGGATCACCCCGTACGAGCCGTTCGTGCGCCAGTCCGGCTCGTCCGCCTCCAGTGCCGCGGCGCGATCCGGAGCCACCTCGACGAGCGTGTCGCTCTTCAATGTACGCAGCAGCAGCAGCGGTGCCGGGAAGGTCCCTACCGCTTCCTTCAGTGTCGTCTCGAGCGGCCAGAGCGCGTCGTTGGTAGCCCGCCGATAGTTGACATCACCCTTCCCGATGACGAGGCTCGCGCCCTCGAACGCATCGGCCAGACGCGCCGGCAGCTCCCACAGGCGCCCGTCCGTATTCCAGAACGCATCGGGAACGAGGCGCAGCCGTCCGGACTCCAGGTAGCCATCGAGCCGGCCGGCCAGACGCCTCGCCTCGCCGCCTCGAGCCTTCATGGCCTCCACCATCTCGTGCACGTCCGCCGTGATGACGTCGCTCACCAGAACGGGGAGCTGCTTGACGTGCATAACCACGTTCACCGCGAGGTCTTCACGGAGCAGGAGGTCCGCCAGGACGAGGTCCATGGCTTCCTCCGTGCCCGCATTGTCCATGATGACGTGCACGGTCCCCGGCTCGCGGATCCCGGATGCACGCGCGGCAGCACCCGCCGGGCCATCGCCCCGATCACCCGTCAGGTGCCGCGCAGCGAGGGAAGCATGGTCGGCGAGCAGGTGCTCCTGCGAGGCGCCCGTACCCTTTGCGGCCACGTTCGACAGGCTCAGATCGATACGGTTACCCCACAGATTCAGCAGCAACATCCGGTAGATGCGTTCCTCGATCGGACCCTCGAGCGCGAGCGCCTCGCCGAGCAGCGACCACAGGGCCTCGGACGACAGCTCCTCCCGCTTGAAGGGCGCGAACGGGTCGCGGAGCGTCGACCAGTACCGTCCCGCCTCCATCATCAGGCGGTAGGCCAGCATTTCCGCAAAAAACCATTCCGCGTCGAGCCAGGACTCATCCGTATGGACGGCGAACCGGGGCCGCCAGAGATCGAAGTCCGGCGACGGGAGCGCAAAGAGCCGCAGCGGCGCATCGCCCGCGATCTCGTCCCGGAGTCGTCGAAAAGCGTCAGATATCTCGGGTGGATAATCCGCGTTCCGCTCGATCACGTCGTCGATAATCGACGGGACGCGCACGGCCATCGAGTGGCGCG